>NZ_JBVJMF010000012.1:0-287096 GCF_055584345.1 Streptomyces sp. NPDC104106 | reverse complement strand
GGGGGGGCGCGCCCCCCCCCCCCCCCCCCCCCCCCCCCCCCCCCCCCCCCCCCCCCCCCCCCCCCCCCCCCCCCCCCCCCCCGCCCCCGGCGGGGCCCCCCCCCCGCCGGGGCCCGGGAGGGGGGAGAGTCCGCCTCCGGTGCGCCTGCGGCGGCCCGTGCCACCGTGGCAGGCGCCCCGGTGGACCGAGCCGCACAGCGAGGCCCGTCCATCCGTCCACGGCCGGGCCCGGACCCGGCTCACAGCCGGCTCCCGGCCCCTGTGCGGCAGGCGTAACCCCTCATGATCGGGCGCCGAGACACCGGCGTAATGAGCGGTTCGTACGGTCACGAAGGGTGAGATCAGGTCGAGCACTGGACAGGGAGGCGCCCGTGGCCGCGCCGGGCTCGCGGAGCGAGGGCACGACGAAGGTGCGGACGGTGTGCTCGTACTGCGGAGTGGGCTGCGGCATCGTCCTCGACGTGGGCACGGGACCGGACGGACGGCGTACGGTCCTGAGGGCGAGCGGGGACAAGGAGCACCCGGCGAACGCCGGACGGCTGTGCACCAAGGGTGCGACCACGGCCGACATGCTCGCCGCACCCGGCCGGCTGGCCACCGCCCTCGTGCGGCCCGAACGCGGAGCGGAACCCCGCCCCGCCCCCCTCGCGGCCGCCGTCACCGAGACCGCCCGCCGGCTGCGCGCGATCATCGACGAGCACGGGCCCGACGCGGTCGCTCTCTACGTCTCCGGGCAGATGAGCCTGGAGGCGCAGTACCTGGCGAACAAGCTGGCCAAGGGATTCATCGGCACCAACCAGATCGAGTCCAACTCCCGGCTGTGCATGGCCAGCGCCGGCACCGGCTACAAGCTGTCCCTGGGCGCGGACGGGCCGCCCGGCTCCTACCAGGACTTCGACAAGGCCGACGTCTTCCTCGTCATCGGCTCCAACATGGCCGACTGCCACCCCATCCTCTTCCTGCGGATGATGGACCGGGTGAAGTCGGCGGGCGCCGAACTGATCGTCGTCGACCCCCGGCGCACCGCCACCGCGGCCAAGGCCGACCTGTTCCTCCAGATCAAGCCCGGCACCGACCTCGCGCTGCTCAACGGGCTGCTGCACCTGCTGCACGAGAACGGGCACACCGACCCCGGGTTCATCGCCGCGCACACCGAGGGCTGGGAGGAGATGCCCGCCTTACTCGCCGACTACCCGCCCGCCACCGTCGCCGCGATCACCGGCATCCCGGAGGAGGACATCCGGCAGGCCGCACGGCTGATCGGCGAGGCGGGGGAGTGGACGAGCTGCTGGACGATGGGCCTGAACCAGTCCACGCACGGCACCTGGAACACCAACGCCCTGGTCAACCTCCATCTCGCCACCGGCGCGATCTGCCGGCCGGGCTCCGGTCCCTTCTCGCTGACCGGCCAGCCCAACGCCATGGGCGGCCGGGAGATGGGCTACATGGGGCCGGGACTGCCCGGCCAGCGGTCCGTGCTCGCCGCCGCCGACCGGGCCTTCGTCGAGGAACTGTGGGAGCTGGAGCCGGGCACCCTGCGGGCCGACGGGGTGGGCAGGGGCACCGTGGAGATGTTCCGGAAGATGGCCGACGGGGACATCAAGGCGTGCTGGATCATCTGCACCAACCCGGTCGCCTCCGTCGCCCACCGCAAGACCGTCATCGAGGGGCTGGAAGCCGCCGAACTCGTCGTCACCCAGGACGTGTTCGCCGAGACGGAGACGAACGCGTACGCCGACATCGTCCTGCCCGGCGCGCTGTGGACCGAGACCGAGGGCGTCCTGGTCAACAGCGAGCGCAACCTCACCCTCGCCCGCCCGGCCGCCGACCCGCCCGGAGAGGCGACGGCGGACTGGCGGATCATCGCCGCCGTGGCCCGCGAGATGGGATACGACAAGGGGTTCGCCCACGACAGCGCCGAGGAGGTCTTCGAGGAGATCAAGCGGGCCTGGAACCCGGTGACCGGCTGGGACCTGCGCGGGGTGAGCTACGAGCGGCTGCGGACCACGCCCGTGCAGTGGCCCGCGGCCCCCGAGGGGCCCGACCGCAATCCGGTCCGCTACGTCGGCGAGCACGGTTCACCCCTGTTCCCGACCGCGAGCGGCCGCGCGGTCTTCCACGCCCGGCCGCACATCCCGGCCGCGGAGATGCCCGACGACGACTACCCGTTCGTGCTCAACACCGGCCGGCTCCCGCACCAGTGGCACACCCTGACCAAGACGGCGAAGGTGGCCAAGCTGAACAAGCTCAACCCCGGCCCCTTCGCGGAGGTGCACCCCGAGGACGCCGACCGGCTCGGCCTCGCCGACGGGGATTCCGTGGAGGTCGCCTCGCGGCGCGGGCGGGCCGTGCTGCCGGCGCTCGTCACCGACCGCGTGCGGCCGGGCTGTTGCTTCGCGCCGTTCCACTGGAACGACCTGTTCGGCGAGTACCTCAGTGTCAACGCGGTGACCAGCGACGCCGTCGACCCGCTGTCGTTCCAGCCCGAGTTCAAGGTGTGCGCCGTGTCGCTGACCAAGGTGGCCACGCCCGTGACGGTGCGGGCCTCCGTGCCGGTGGCCGCGGGCGCCATGGCCCCCGTCCCCGCGCCGCCGCCCGCGCCGTCCGCCGTGTCCGTGAGCGCCGCCCTCGGCCTGGAACCCGCGCCGCCACCGGTCCTGGCCGAACACGAACGCCGGTATCTGACCGGCTTCCTGGCCGGGATCCCGTCCGGCGCCCCGGGCGTACCGGTCCTGCCGCCCGACGCCCCGTTCCGCGCGGAGCACGCCCTGTGGGTCAACGGCTTCCTGGCCGGGATGTACTCCCGTACCTCCGGGACCGAGGCGGTGCCCGCGTCCGGGAACGGCGGCTCCGGGGACACCCGCCGCCAGGTGGTGGTGCTCTGGGCGTCGCAGACCGGGAACGCGGAGGAGTTCGCGGCCGCGGCGGCGCAGCGGCTCACCGCGGACGGCCACCGCGCCGCCCTGATGCCCATGGCGGAGGCGGACCCCGCCGCGCTGCCGTCCGACGCCGATCTGCTGCTGATCACGAGCACCTTCGGCGACGGCGACGCCCCGGACAACGGCACCGGCTTCTGGGACGCCCTCGCCTCGCCCGACGCACCGCGCCTGAACGGCAGGCGGTACGCCGTCCTGGCCTTCGGCGACTCCTCCTACGACGACTTCTGCGGCCACGGCCGCCGGCTCGACCGGCGCATGGCGGAACTGGACGCGATACCGCTGGCCCCGCGCACCGACTGCGAACCGGACTACGAGAGCGCGGCCGGAGCCTGGCTGGACCGGATACGCACCGCGCTGACCGGCACCGAGCAGCCGGCATCCGCGCCGGCCCCCGCCGCCCCGCAGGCCGCCGCCCCCCGGCCGAGCCGCCCGGCACCCGTCACCGCCCGCCTCACCGGCAATCGCCTGCTCAGCCTGCCCGGCGCCGGCAAGGAGGTCCGCCGCTTCACCTTCGACACCCGGGACAACGCCGCCCCGCTCGGCTACGAGGCCGGGGACGCCCTGTCCGTGCAGCCGGTCAACCGGCCGGAGCTGGTGACCGAATGGCTCGCCGTCACCGGCGTCGACGCGGATGCGGCCGTACAGGTCAGGAGCGCCGGGGAGGTGCCGTTCGCCGAGGCCCTGCTCCGGCACCTGGACATCACGCGTGTCACCCCCGAGCTGCTGCGCTTCGTCGCCGACCGCACCCGCGACCCGCGTGAGCTGCGCAAGCTGCTCCGGCCGGACAACAGGGGCGAGCTGGCCCGGTGGACCTGGGGCCGCCAAGCCGTCGACGTGGTGGCCGAGTTCGGCATCCGGGCCGGCGCGCAGGAGTGGGCCGGCGTACTGGGCCGCCTGCAGCCCCGGCTGTACTCCATATCGTCCAGCCCCCTGACCGACCCCCACCTCGTGTCCCTGACGGTCTCCGTCGTCCGGTACGAGAACCTGGGCGGCCGTCCCCGCCAGGGCGTGTGCTCGCCCTTCCTCGCCGACGCGGAGCCCGGCACCCCGGTGCCGGTCCGCGTCCAGCGGGCCCCGCACTTCCGGCCGCCCGCCGACCCCGCCACCCCGGCGGTCATGGTGGGCCCCGGCACCGGCGTCGCGCCGTTCATGGGCTTCCTCCAGGAGCGCCGGGCGCGCGGTCACCACGCCCCGAACTGGCTGTTCTTCGGCGAACAGCACCGGGCGACCGACTTCTACTACGAGGCGGAACTGACCGGGTTCCTCGCCGACGGCACGCTCACCCGGCTGGACACCGCCTTCTCCCGCGACCAGCGCGCCAAGGTCTACGTCCAGGACCGCATGCGCGAACACGGACCGCTGCTGTGGTCCTGGCTCCAGGACGGAGCCCACTTCTACGTCTGCGGCGACGCCTCACGCATGGCCAAGGACGTCGACCGGGCCCTGCGCGAGATCGCCGTCGTGCACGGCGGGCTGGACGAGGCGGAGGCCGCCGCCTACGTCAAGCAGCTCGCCGCCGACAAGCGGTATGTGCGGGACGTCTACTGAGCCGGGCCGCTCCGAGACGGCCGCCCGCCGGCGGTCGCGGTGTGCGCGGGAGACCGCCCTGCTCGGCGACGATCTCCGGGGCGGTGACACCGGGCCGGCCGGCAGGGCGTCCATCAGCAGCCTGATGACGGAGCACGCCCGGTCGCGGTCGGCGGCGTGGGCCCAGGGCATGTCGGAGCCGAGTGGAGCGGCGCCCGGGCGGGGGCCAGGACCATCGGGTCGTTGTCGAGTGGACGCCCCCTCGCTCTACATCCCAACTCCCTTCATTCACTGGGAAGTTGGCGTGAGCTGGCGGCCCACGGCGCCGGTCCGGGTGTCCGCTCCGGGGTGCGCGGACGTCTCAACGGTCGGTCTCCGTTCCGTAGCGCACAGGTCAAGGGCAGGTCATGGGTGCGGAAGGCGGGTTGCGGTACGCGTATCGTTGGTGCCGACGAACAAAGGCACCTCGTTCGGTGAGGCGTCTTCACGGACACAGGCCACTGATCCCACCCGTCGAGAGACGCTCCGGATCAGGACAGGTCTCCCCGGCACAAGGGGTGACCCCAGGTGGCTTCCCCGCGCCGGGGATCACGCCGTGGAGTGCCAAAGCTCTGACGAGAAGGGGTGTGCCGGGCCGGGCCGGCTCTGGCTGCCCTCCGCCACAGGACCGCGACACTCTCAGCGCGGCCGTGACCGGGAGGAGGCGACATGGACAGTAGTCCGGGCCATAGTCGGCCCCTCCCCGTGTTGTCCGCGCCGTCCTTCCGCGGCCCGCAGCAGCCTTTCCTTCCCTGAACCCCGACCGGACCTCCGGTTCACCGGCCTGACCGGCCGCGCGATGGCGTGTGCCCGGTGCGCCCGGTGCCCGTGGCCGGGCAGGAGGCGCGTTGCCACGGGCCGCCCGTAGCCCCGTCATGCCGGGGCAAGGGGGTGTTCACCTTGGCTGCCCACACTCTGTTCATGTCCACCTCAGCCCGTCTGCGAGACCGCCGGGTCAACCTGGAGCGCCGTGCCACCGCGTCCAAGGCGGTCCGCACCTCGCTGGTCTCCCTCGCCGGGCTGATCGGCGGGCCGGCCACCAACCAGTCCGGCGACGAGGTCGGCCGCATCGTCGACGTCGTCGCCCGGCTCTACGGCACCGACTCCTACCCGCCGGTCACCGGACTCATCCTGCGCATCGGGCGCCGCCGCACCTTCCTGCCCGCCCACGCCGTCGGCAAGGTGCACGCCGGGCACGTACGGCTGCGTACCGCCCGCGTGGACCTGCGCGACTTCGTCCGCCGCCCCGGCGAGGTGCTGCTGGCCAAGGACGTGCTCGACCACCAGCTGGTCGACGTCGACGGCGTCCAGGTCACCCGGGCCGCCGACCTGTACCTGGCACCCCTGGTCGACCAGATCGTCCTCGTCGGCGTGGACGTCTCGCTGCCCACCCTGCTGCGCCGGCTCGGCCCGCGCCGCTGGCAGGCCCGGCCCACCCCGGAGCGCGTGCTGGACTGGCAGGCCGTCGCCCCCTTCGCCGAGCAGGCCACCGAGGGCCCGGCCGAGGTGCGCCTGCGCGCCTCCCGGGCCGCGCTGCACCGGCTGCGCCCGGCCGACCTCGCCGACATCCTCGAAGACCTCGGCCGCGCCGAGCGCCAGCAGCTGCTCGGCTGGCTGGAGCCGGAGCAGGCCGCCGACGCGCTGGAGGAGATGGAACCGGCCGAGCTGCAGAACCTGCTGCGCGAGGCCCAGCCGGAGCACGCCGCCCGCCTGGTGGACGAGATGGAGCCCGACGAGGCCACCGACGCCCTGCGCGACCTCACCCGCGACGAGCGCGAGGCCCTGCTGACCCGGATGCCCAAGGACGAGGCGGCGGAACTGCGCCGCCTGCTGACCCACCGGGAGGGCACCGCGGGCGGTGCCATGACCACCCTGCTGATCACCGCCCGGCCGGACGAGACGGTTGCCGAGGTGCGCGGCCGGCTGGCCGAGCAGCACGAGCACCGGACCGAGATCGACGCGGTCGCCGTCGTGGACGGTACGGACCGGCTGCTGTCCGACATACCGTTGTTCGACCTGGCGGTGGCCGAGGACACCACCCCCATCTCCGACCTGGTGACCTGGCGGGCCCAGTTCGGACCCCCGGACACCGTCCACGCCGACACCTCCCTCGCGGACGCCGCCGACCAGCTGGTCGCGGCCCGCGCCTCCTCGCTCCTCGTGGTCGACGACTCCGCCCGCCCGATCGGCCGGATCCTGGCCGACGACCTGCTCGACGCCCTGCTGCCCGAACGCGGCCGACTGCACTTCCGGAGGTTCCTCCAGTGACCCGCGACCTCGACACCGCCACCGCCCCCGCGCAGGCCCCCGCGCCCGCGCGCTGGACCGGCTGGCGGCGCCTCACCATGATCGCGGCGGTCGCCGGGCCCGGACTGGTCGCCGCGAACGCGGGTAACGACGCCGCCGGCATCGCCACCTACGCCTCGGCCGGCTCCCAGTTCACCTACGGCACCCTGTTCTTCATGGTGCTCGTCACCATCGCCCTGGTGATGGTGCAGGAGATGGCCGTCCGGCTCGGCGCCCACACCGGCAAGGGCCTCGGCGCCCTGATCCGCGAACAGTTCAGCCTGCGCCTGACCGCGCTCGCCGTCGGCTGTCTCCTGCTCGCCAACACCGGTCTGGTCGTCTCCGAGTTCGCGGGCATCGGTGCCGCCTTCGACCTGCTGGGTGTCCCCAAGTGGGCGGTGATCCCGCCGGCGGCGGTCCTGCTGTGGGCGCTGGTGCTGTTCGGCTCCTACCACTGGGCCGAGCGCATCTTCCTGATCATGTCGCTGGCCTTCTTCGCCTACCCGGTCGCGATGATCCTCGGCCACCCCGACTGGGGAAAGGTCGGCCACAACCTCGTCATCCCGCACATGGAGCCGAACAAGGCCTTCATCCTGCTCGCGGTCGCCCTGATCGGCACGACGGTCAGCCCGTACATGCAGTTCTACGCCGCCGCGGGCGTCGTGGACCGGGGCGCCAAGCCCGCCGACTACCCGCTCATCCGCGCCGACGCCATCCTCGGCGCCGTCTTCGCCTGCGTCATCAGCCTGACGATCATCGTCGCCACGGCCGCGGCCATCGGCGGCACCGGCCCGCTGGACTCGGCCGCCCAGGCCGCCGAGGCGCTGAAGCCGGTCGCGGGCCAGGGCGCCGAGCTGCTGTTCGCCCTGGGCCTGCTCGGTGCCTCCGCCCTCGCCGGCGCCGTCGTCCCGCTCTCGGCCAGCTACGCCATCGGAGAGGCCGCCGGCGTGGAGCGCTCGGTCTCCCGCAGCTTCCGCGACGCCCCGCTCTTCCTCGGCCTGTTCACCGCCCAGATCGCCCTCGGCGCCGCGGTGGCGATGACCCCGGTCGACGTCATCCAGCTGCTCATCGGCACCCAGGTCCTCCAGGGCCTGATCAGCCCGATCGTCCTGGTCTACCTCCTGGTCCTGACCAACCGCCGCTCGGTTCTCGGCGACGCCGCCAACGGCCCGCGCTACCGCGTGGCCGCCACCGCCGTGGTCGTCGGCGTCGCGGCCATGTCGACGATCCTCCTCGTCCAGACGGTCCTGGGCTGGTTCGGTCTCGGCTGATCCGCGCCGTTCACCCCGGCGCGCCGCACCCCGCTGCCGGACCGCGGGCCGCCGGGGACTACCGTCCCGTGGTGGACCCGAGCCGGACTCTTCCGCGCCGAGCCCCGCGTACCGAGTCGAAGGAGGACGAACCGCATGGATGGCCACGCGCTGACCGCACTGTCGGCCGGTCAGCTTCCGGAGCTGACCACAGGACGTCTGCTGTCCACGTGGCAGCTCGACGTCCCCGCGCTGCTGCTGGTCATCGCCCTGGGCGCGCTCTACGGCTGGGGCCTGGCGCGGCTGCGCGCACGGGGCGAGCCGTGGCCGGCGGTCCGCGTGGCCGCCTTCACGCTGCTCGGCCTGGGCGCGCTGGTGGTGGCCACGATGTCCGCGCTCGCCGTCTACGACCACGTGCTGTTCTGGCCGGCCGCCGTGCAGAACATCCTCCTGGACCTCGTCGCCCCCCTGGGCCTCGCCCTCGGCGACCCGCTGCGGCTCGCCGTCGAGGCCCTGCCGGAGAGCGCCGCCGGGCGGATGCGCCGGGCCATGACGGGCAGGCTGGTGCGGGCGCTGACGTTCCCGTTCGTCAGCACGGCCCTGGTGCTCGTCACGGAGCTGACGGTGTACTTCACGCCGTACTTCGCCACCGCGCTGCGCGTGGGCTGGCTGCACGAGGTGATGTATCTGCACCTGCTCGTGGCGGGCTGCCTCTTCGTCGTACCGATGCTGACCCACGAGCAGACACTGCCGCGCTGGTGCACCCACCCGGTCCGCGCGGCCCTGGTCTTCCTGGACGGCATCGTGGACGCGGTCCCGGGCGTGGTGGTGATGACGCACGGCACGCTGATCGCCGGCGCCTGGTACCTGCACCACGCGCCGACCTGGTCCCGGGACGTCCGGCACGACCAGCAGATCGGCGGTGGCGCGATGCTCAGCATCGCCGAACTGGTCGCCCTGCCCTTCCTGCTGGCCCTGCTCTACCAGTGGGCACGCGCGGAGCGGGCCCAGAACGCCGCGCTGGACCGCCGTCTGGACGCCGAACTCGCCCCGGCCGTCCTGCCGGCACCGGCCTTCGACCACCCCCAGCAGGCCCCGGCTCCCGCCGCGTCCGCCGAGCGGGTACGCCCGTGGTGGGAGACGGAGCAGAACGACGTGGCCGCCAGGATTCGCAGCCAGCACCGGGACACCTGAGACGAAGGCCCGTGCCCCGCGCCCGCCTCCGATCGCTCCACTACCGTGACCCGGCGCGGACACGGACAACTGGCTGGCGGACACCCGGACCTCCTACGACACGGTCGCGGCCGGTTACGCCGACCTGGTGCGCGAGGCGCTGGCCAAGGCGCCCTACCTCCGGACCGCCCTGACGCTGTTCGCCGGCGCGGTGCGCGCCGCCGGCGGCGGACCGGTGGCGGACGTGGGCTGCGGCCCCGGCCACGTGACCGCCCACCTGAGGGAGCTGGGAGTGGACGCCTTCGGCATCGACCTTTCCCCCGCGATGATCGACCTGGCCCGGCAGGACCACCCCGGCCTGCGCTTCGAGGTGGGCTCGATGACCGACCTCGCACTCGCCGACGACCCGGTCACCGGCCTGCTCGCCTTCTGGTCGCTCATCCACGTTCCCGACGACGCCGTGCCCACGGTCTTCGGCCACTTCCGGCGCGTGCTGCGCCCCGGCGCCCCCCCCTGCTGCTCGGCTTCCACGCCGGCGACGGATCGACGCTGAAGACGGAGGGCTACGGCGGTCACCCGATGCGGGTCCACGTCCATCGCCGCCGGCCCGAGCGGGTGGCGGCCCGGCTGCGCGACGCGGGGTTCGGCGTCGACGTCCGGATGGACGTCGACCTCGACAAGAGTTCTCCCCGGGCGTTCCTCTTCGCGCACCGGCGGCGCTGAGCGAGCCACTGGAAGTACCGCGACATGCCGTCGGGCGGCTGCGGGCCCGGCCCGTGCGGCACGGCCCGGACCGGCGGCGTCAGCGGCCGAGAACGCCCAGCACGGCGTCCGCCATGACGCGCTCACCCGTGGCGTTCGGGTGGAGCGACAGCGTGGGCGAGGCCGGCAGCAGCCCCTCGATCCAGGGCGCGGCGGAACAGCTGTCGTGGCCCAGCGTCGGTGAGCGTGTCCCCGTACGTGGCGTTGGGAGACGGCGTCCGAACTGCTCCTCCAACGCGACCGCGAACGCTCCGTGCTGGTCGAGGCGCTGTTCACGGGCGTGCTCACCGTCCGCACCACCCTGTGGGAAGCCGCCGACGCGCTCGGCCTGCCGGCCGAGGGGCCCTTCCTGGTCGTGGCCGCCGGCGTCCCCGTGCCCGGACGGGAGGCGCTGCCCGGCGTCGAGCCCCGGCTGCCGGCCGAGCGGATCCGCTCCGCATGGCGGCTGCTGCCCGACGTCACGCCGGCCCGGACCTGGCTGCCGTGCCTGCGCACGGACGCGATCGGGCACGGGACGAACGCCGGCAGCACGGGGGCGGCCGGCACCGTACTCGCCGCGGAGCAGCCGGGGTTACTTCCGCCGGCGGACGCCCCGCACGGCCGGGACACCCCAACCTGGGACGTGCACCCGCACTCCCTGACCTGATCGAGGTAGGCATGCCCCCCTCCGCCGAAACGTCGCCGCCGCCTCCGCCACCGGCTGTGGTGACACCGGCCCGGCACGGCACGCAGCGACATCCGCGCCGCCTGCTGCCGCCCAGGGCGCGCAAGAGCGTCGTCGTCGTCCACGTGGTCGTCTCCGTCAGCTGGCTGGCCCTGATGCTCTGCCTGCTGACCCTCGGTACCACGGCGCTGGCCACGCACGACGCCGACACCGTGCGGACCGCCTACCGGGCGATGAGCATGCTGGGGGACGCCCTGATCATCCCCCTGAGCCTGCTCACGCTGGTCAGCGGTGTGGTGCTGGCGCTCGGCACGCCGTGGGGCCTGTTCCGGTACCCCTGGGTCGCCACGAAGTTCTGGCTGACCCTGGCGGCCACGGCGGCCTCGATCTTCGCCCTCACCGCCCGGCTGCACGACGCGGTGGCCGCCGTGGCCCGGCACCCGGTGGGTCCCGTCTCCGCCATGAACCTCGGATTCATCCGCTACAACATGGTGATCGTCCCCTCCGTCGCGCTCCTGCTGTACCTCGCCAACGTCGTCCTGTCCGTCTTCAAACCGTGGGGCCGGCGCCCGGCCGCACGAAGCGCGAACAGCCGGTAGCCTCCGCACGTCCGCGCCCCGGCCGGTCCCAGACGGCCGCAACCGGCCGTTGCGCGAGGCTACTTGGCCGGCGGGCCGTCGAGGCGGGACGCGGAACGTGTGCGCCCGAGGATCCGGATGACACGAGCGGTTTCCCTGCCGTCGCAGTGGGGAGCACTCCCACGACATACCGTGAGAGAGATCCGCTGTCGTGAGGTGGCACATGGGCGATGCGGCACGAGGGGCGGGGTTACCGGACCCGCGTTCCGTGCACAACGACGTGTCGCATTCCGAGGCGACCTCGATCATCCAGGCCGGTGTCATCCTCGGCGGGATCCACTTCCACTTCCCGGACGATCTGGCGGACCGCCCGCCGGGGCCGCCCCCGCCCGCCCTGTTCGATGCCGCAGCGCCGCTGCTCAGCCGCGAGCAGGCCGACGAGGCTTATCGAGCCGCGTGCGAGCTCGAGTTCGGCTGGGACGAGCGCACCGACGATGACCGGGACAGAATCGAACTCCTGCACCGCGCGGCCGCCGAGGCGGGCAACGCCGACGCGATGGCGCGTGTGGGCCTCATCGCAGAGGGCCGGCTGCCGAGCCTGATGCGGGGCACAGAGCCCAGGGAGCCGTCCGCCGAGGACATCGGGACGGCCAAAGGCTGGTACACCAGGTCCGCGACGCGCGGAAGCGCCTTCGGCGCCCTGTATCTGGGGCGCCTCTACGAGGAGCGGCTCGGCGATCCGGCGGAGGCCCTGAGGTGGTACGAGAAGGCAGCCCACGGCGGTCATGACGCGGGGCGGGCACGGTACGAGGGGCTGCGCAAGAGATTGCTCCTCGGGCTTGGTCCGCTGGCAGGAGGCCGGGAGTTCGGGGAGAAGCACGCACAGCCGACCGGGCGGGTACAGGCGACCGTAGGGGATGCGATGACGTCACGAGACGCTTACGGACAATGGCTGAACGACGCGTGGCGCGGCAGCGAGGCCAGCGCCATGGCCGCGTGCCTGTGGGCACTGGCGGAGGCGTTCGGCGGCAGTTACGGGGAGTGGGGCACCCTCGATGAGGGTGCGCAGGCGGCCGTCCTCCAGCACTTCAGCACGCTGCACCCCACCCAGGTCACACTTCCGGCGGTCGCCTTCGAGTACCAGGAGAGCGTGGGCGACGGAAATCTGCGGGCACTCGCGACGAAGCTGCGCACCGACCCCCGCTCGGTGGCGCCGGCGGGGAAGTACGCGCCCGTCTGGCTCCGGAAAGTACGGGACAACCGGGTCAGTACCCAGGAATTCACGTACGCGATCGAATTGGATATACAGGACTACGACTCGCTCCAGTGGTGCATCGACCAGGCCATCGAGAGCATGCGGAGCGAGAAGCGGCCCGACGAGAGGCATCTGGAGAACCTGCTCGACCTCAACATGCTCGGTCGCGCCCTGGCGGAAGGGCGCGACCGCGCGGTTCCGGCGGCATCGGGAGGCGGGGAGCGCTGGGAGTTCATGGTCCTCACCACGCCCGAGTGCATGGCCCTGCTGAAGAAACTCTCCGTGGGCTACTCACGCGGGAGCGACGGGCCCGAGGACTTCCAGGAGTTCTGGCGGCGAGTGGACGCCGCCCTGGACGCGGCACCGGCCCACCCGTTCGAGTAGTCGCCTCCTCATCAAGTGTCGCTCACCCTGCGGCCGTTGCCCTACGCTTGCTCCGGAGGCGGGTCCGGGCGAGCGCGAGAGGTGTTCATGGAACCGATAGCGCCGGAACTGCTGATGGCACTCGCGAGCGGCACGGCCGGTGCCGCCGGGCAGCAGATATGGGGGTCCCTGCGCGACCTGGTCCGGCGCGGGACGACGGACGGGGAACCGTACGGCGAGGGCGAACTGAGTGCCCTCGCCACGGCCGTCGGCAGGGCGGACCGTGCCGCACGCGCCGAGCGGTTGGCGCAGGTGCTGGCCGAACGGGCCCGGCAGGACGCCGCGTTCGCCGACGCGCTGCGGGCCTGGCGGCAGGACGCCCATGGCGCGGTGCGGACCGGCTCCGGCAACGTGGACAACGAGGTCTCGGGCGGTCGGCAGCAGACCGTCATCCAGACCCGCGACATCTACGGTGACATCAACATCGGGCAACCGGGACCAGGCGCCGGATGACGGGACACGGGCCGCCTCCGGGTGGCAGGTGGGCGCCGGGGCGGGATCGGGTGCGTCATGCGGGTCCCCTGCGAGAGGCGGACGCCGAGCGGACGCTGCTCGCGCACCGCGCCCGTCACCCTTCCCGCTGGGCACTCCGGTAGGCCAGGCCCTGCCCGGCGTCGGTGACGTCAGGCGGGAGCCGCCAACTCGGCCCAGACGACGTTGCCTTGGGCGCGAGTCGAGCGGGCGCAACCCCAGTGGTCCGCGATCTGCTGGACGAGGAGCAGGCCTCGCCCGCTCTCCTCGTCAGGGCCGGCCCGGCGGTTCGACGGCCGGACCGGGGTGCGGCCGTCGTCGTGGAGTTCGATGCGCAGGCGTTCGCCCTCGCTCAGGGTGAGGCCGCACAGGACGTGGCCGCTGTGTGTGTGGATCACGACGTTCGTGATCAGCTCGGAGACGAGCAGCACGGCGTCGCAGCAGAGGTCGCCGGGAACGTGCCAGGCGCAGAGTCGGTCGCGCACGGTGTCGCGGGCGGCTTTGACGCTGGTGCGCAGGGCGGGCAGGCCGAACCAGTACTCCCGGCGCTGCGCGGTGGCGGCCACGGCCTGGGCTGCGGTCGTGCGGAGGGTCACGGATGTCGCCTTCCAAGGGGGACGGGCGCGGTGGGGGGAGCGGGGGGTCACCCGGAAGTCCGTGGCGGGGAAACCGACGGGCGGCGCCAACTTCGCTCGGGCGAGGCGAGGTTGGTGCCACATCACGACCGCGACGTTGCCGCTCACGGGGTCAACTATGCTCGTGCTCGCGGTCATGCTGCAACCGGCTCCCTGATAATTTCACCGGGACCGTATCGGCCTGGCTTGTTCATCAAGTCGCTGTCACAATCGCTCCGGTGACAGAACATCAGGAGGTTGGGCGTGAGTGAAGCCCGTTCCGGCGTCAGCGCACCCACGGTTCTGCGCATGATCCTCGGCCGCCGGTTGCAGGACATGCGGCAGAACGCGGGCGCCTCGCTGGAGGACGCGGCCAGGGCGCTGCGCGTGAAGCCCCTGACGATCCGCCGGCTGGAGAAGGCCGAGGTCGCGCTGAAGCCTCTCTACGTCGAGAAGCTCCTGGAGACGTACGGCGCGGACCGGCAGGAGATCGACGAGTTCGTCGCCCTGGCCGAACGGGCCAACGAGCCCGGCTGGTGGCACGCCTACCGCGACGTCGTTCCCAGCTGGTTCACCGCGTACGTCAGCCTGGAAACCAGCGCCAAGACCTTGCGCACCTACGAGCCCCACTACGTCACCGGCCTGCTGCAGACCCGCGACTACGCGCGCGGAGTCCTGCGCGGCGGGTTCCCGAACGGCAACGAGGAGGAGCTGGAGCGGCGCGTGGAACTGCGGCTGCGTCGCCAGAGCCTGCTGGACAGGGCGGACGCCCCCACCTTGTGGGTGGTCATGGAGGAAGCCGTCCTGCACCGGGCGGTCGGCGGCCCCCAGGTGATGCGGGAGCAGATCGACCGTCTCCTTGAAGTGTCCGAGCTGGACCACGTCAGCCTCGACGTCGTGCCCTTCTCCGCGGGTGCCCATGTCGGGGCGTGTGCCCCCTTCACCTATTTCCGGTTCGAGGAGCCGGAGCTGCCCGACGTCGTCTACAGCGAACTCCTGTCCGCCTCCGTCTACCTGGACGAGCGGGCGGACGTCGCTGCCCATCTCGAGGCGCACTCCCGCATGTCGCTGCTGACGTCGTCCGAGGACAGCAAGGCGCTCTTGAACCGCATGCGCAAGGAGTACTCATGACCACCAACGACGAGCGCGTCTACAACGGGATGCCGGCCTGCGAGCTGGGGGAGCACGGCTGGGAACGTCCGTGGAGCGGACCCAACGGCGGTCAGTGCGTGGAGACGAAGCAGCTCGCCGACGGCCGCGTGGCCGTACGGCAGTCGACCGACCCGGCCGGACCGGCGTTGATCTACACGCCCGAGGAGATCACCGCTTTCGTCCGCGGGGTCAAACAGGGCTTGGCCGATCATCTGACGGCCGGATGAACCGACGACGAGCGGGAGGGGCCGCAACGGTCCCGTTCCCGGCCCACGGGCAGACGGACGCACACCTTTGAAGGGGAGAGAATGACCACCAGGCAGGCTGGCCGGGACCTCGACACGAGCAGGCCGCACTCAGCCCGGATGTACGACTACTACCTCGGCGGCAAGGACCACTTCGAAGTCGACGAGCAGGCCGCCCTGGCCGTCGCCGACGCCTATCCCGGCATCTTCGTGTGCGCCCGCGAGAACCGCGCGTTCATGCACCGGGCCACCCGTGTCCTGGCGCAGGAGTACGGGATCCGGCAGTGGCTCGACATCGGCACCGGCATCCCGACCGAGCCGAACCTGCACCAGGTGGCCCAGTCCGTGGTGCCCGAGGCCCGGGTCGTGTACGCCGACAACGACCCGCTCGTCCTCAAGTACGCCGAGCGCCTCATGCGCAGCACACCGCAGGGGCGTACGACGTACATCGAGGCCGACGTCAACGATCCCGACTCGCTGCTGGCCGCAGTGGAGGCGTCGGAGGTCCTCGATTTCGACCGGCCGGTCGCCCTGTCCCTGAACGCGCTGATGCACTTCGTCACCGATGCGCAGGACCCGTACGGCATCGTCGGCCGGCTCCTCGACGCCCTCCCGGCGGGCAGCGCCCTCGCCCTGAGCCACTGCACGCCCGACTTCGACCCCGCCACCTGGGAGAAGGTCACCGCCATCTACACCAACGCCGGTACTCCGGTGCAGTTCCGCGCGCAGAAGGACGTCGCCCGCTTCTTCGACGGGCTGGACCTGATCGAGCCGGGAGTCAGCGTCGGCCACCGCTGGCGGCCCGCGGCAACCGGCAGTGACGGCACGCCCACCGACGCCCAGGTCAGCCTGTGGACGGGCGTGGCCATCAAGCGGTAGTCCGCTCGTGCGGGACCGGCGTACGACGGCCACGGACGAGCGCCGTGGTTCCATGGCGGGAGAGGACACCGCCATGGAGCCGCCACCTCGGGCGGCACCGACGCTGAGCACGCGCCGCGTCCGGCACCCCGTCGCCCGGGCCGGTCCCGCCACCACCCGCGACCGGACCGCCTCGGCTGCACCGCGTCGAACGATCACCTGAAGGCTCTGGAGCTGACGGCATGACCCGCCGGACCCCGCTCGCCGCGCGCTCCCACACCCGCTGGGAGGGCACCGCGGCCCGTACCGACGTCGTGCTCTACACGACGGGCGCCAACTCCCGTATCGCCAACCAAACACTCGCGTCCCTCCGCGATTTCGCCGCACGGCAGGGCTGGACCGTCGCGTACGAGGTGTACGACCTGGCACCCCTGCGTGTCCCGGCCCGCCGGCGCACGGGCTGGTGCACCGCTGAACGGCTCCTCGCCACGGGCCGGGCCGCCGGGCTGGTCGTGCCGACCGAGCGCGAGGTGGCGGCCACCCGTGCGGAGCAGACGGCGCTGCGCGAGTGGCTGCTGAGCCTCCCCGCATTCGCCGCCTGCCCCCGCGCGCCCCGGCAGCCGGCCCTGGCGGCCCCGGGCGTGCTCGCAGCCGATCCGGAGCCGGGCCGCGGCGCGCCTGTCGACCGGGAGTGGGCCCGGTCCTATGCCATGACCCCGGCGAGCCTGCGGCGGCTTCGGTGCGAGGCCCGCATGCGCCTGACCCTGCTGAGGTGGCCCGGTGACATCGCCACGGCGATCGAGGTGCTGTCCCGGCTCGCGCACGACTCCGTCAGACTCGCCCAGCCCGCTGACGAGGCGCCGTCGCGGATGACGCTACGGCTGTCCGTGACCGAGGACGAGGAACTGGTGATCGACGTGCAAGACCCGCACTGCGGCGTGCGGTTCGGCAACGCGGCCCTCGCAGGTGAGGAGGGAAGCGGTCTGGTGTACGCACGCCTCCTGGGCGCGGAGGTCAGCTGCTTCTTGTCCGAGGATGCCCGTTTCAGGACGGTCCGGGCGCTCCTGCGGCCTGACGAGGGGACGCTGTGAGCCGACCCCCGCTGCAACGCGTGTACGCGCTGTCGATCCGCGTGGTTGTCCGTCGACGGGCGCGCCGCCGCCTTCGCCGGTCGTCCTCGTCCCAGCCGCGCGCCCGAGGCCGGTGTCGTGTCGCAGGGCGGGGTGAGGGCCTGCGGCGCTTCGGCGACCGTGCCTGGGCCGGGGCGGGCCGAGCCGCGGCCGGACCGGCCCACTAGGCTTGGGCGCTGCGGCGGGCGGTCGCCCGCCGCCCGGCGAGGGGTACGGCCTCGTGCGGCTGCCCCGGATCACCACACCCAAGGACGGCAACCGAGTGTCTTTCTTCACCATCGGCCACCGCGGTGTCATGGCCGCCGAGCCGGAGAACACCCTGCGCTCCTTCCTGCGGGCCGAACGCGAGGGTCTGGACGGCATCGAACTGGACCTGCACCTGAGCAAGGACGGTGAGCTGGTCGTCATGCACGACGACACCCTGGACCGTACGACGGATGGTTCCGGTCCGATCGCCGACCAGAATCTGCGCAAGCTCAAGAAGCTCGACGCCGGCCTCGGCGAGCGCATCCCCACGTTCGAGGAGGTGCTGGACGCCGTCGGGCCGACGCTGCCGATCCAGGCGGAGATCAAGGACGTGGCCGCCGCCCGGTCGCTGGCCAAGGTGCTCACCGACCGTGACCTCCTGGACCGGGTCTCGGTGCTGTCGTTCCACGACGTGGCGCTGATCGAGATCCACCACCTGCTGCCGCGGGCCCGCACCGTGCTGGTGGCAGGCCCCAGCGCGCACCGCGACACCTTCGTCGGCCGCGCTCAGAAGGTCGGTTCCACGCTGGTCAGCGTGGAGCTGCGCCAGCTGAACCGGGCCATCGTGGACAAGTGCGGTGCCGCCGGTATCGACGTGATGGCCTGGACCGTCAACGACGAACGCGATCTGGCGCTGGCCCGGACGCTCGGCCTGGTGGGCTGCGTGACCGACCAGCCGGGGATGAAGCGGCTGGTCGAGGCCACGGCCTGACCTCACGGTTTCCCGGCGCCCGCGAGCCCGAGCTGAGTCACCCACTGCGGCAGCCGGGGTGTGCCGCGCGTCGGGCGGGGTAAGCGCACCGACCGGAATGACGTACTCCGATTTCGGATACGCCGCCCCATGAAACTGGAGGCCAGACATGAGCAAGCCGATGCGGCGCCTTGCGATCACGGGCGTCCCCCTCATGATCGTCGCAGGCGCACTGCTCGGCACCGGTGGCCCGGCAGCAGCGGCCACCCCGCAGCCGACAGCGTCCCTTTCCGTGCAGACCCCCGTAACGGCCGACCGGCAGCCCGCCGCCCACCGGCACATCGATCCCTGGGTCGCCGGCCAGCTGGCCCTGTTCGACCCGGCAGCCGCCCGGCGGCTTGCGGCGTACGACCCTTGGGTCAAGGACCAGCTGGCGCGATTCACCCATGAGGCGAGGTGACCGGGGCGGGGCAGTCGGTGAGCGAGCGCGTGCGCGTCAGCGGCGGCTCGGCGACGGCGCGCCACCGGCCCGCCGGGACGTACCCGGTGCACGATCCTCTCCGGCTGGGCCTGCTTCTTTCGTCGAGCGCAGCGAACCCGCTCGCGCGACGATCCGAAGCCGGCGATGACGGCGCCGAGGCCGCCTCGCGAGGTGCCGGGCGAGCCACCGGGCCTGGGCGGTCGGTGACGCTGCCGGCCGTCGTGGGCACCACTGTCGAAGCCGGCACGCCCGCCCCGGTCTTCGGACGCCCCGCGGTACGCGCGCCCGTCGCCCGGACGGGGCGGCGCGTCAGGTGCGTCCAGGCGCGATCGGGTCGTGGGCCGGCGCGGCCTGCGTGGCGGCGGCCACGAACGAGGCGACCAGAGGCCGGCGGTCCCGCTCGTTCCAGGCGAGCACCAGGCGACTGGGCGGCGCGTCGGTCACCGGGACGCAGACCAGGCCGGCCGGGACCGGATCGACCAGCGAGCGGGGCAGCACCCCGATCATCCGGCCCAACCTGATCATCTGCAGCGTCTGGACCACGTCGGCGACCTCGGGACCGGTGCCGTCGCCGCCCGGTACTCCCTTCCAGGGCGGCAGCGTCTCACCCTCCAGATCGGCCATGCGCACGCACGGGCGCTCCGACAGCCGGTGCCCCGACGGGACGATGACCACGCGGCCCTCGGTGTGGAGCGTCTCGTGGGCCAGGCCGTCGAGGTCGTCGAAGGGCGCGTAGAGCAGGCCGACGTCGGCCCGTCCGTCGCGCAGGAAGTCGGCGCGGTCGGTGGGGCCGCTGAAGAGGATGTCCACCTGGCAGGCCGCGGGCTGGTGCGCGTACGCGGCCAGGATCCCGGACAGCAGGCCGGCGTCGCCACCGGGCTTGAGCACGAGCCGCAGGTGGGCCTGGGCGCCGCCGGCGCGCCGGGCGTACCTCACGGCGGCGCTGACCGCGTTCAGCGCGTGCCGGCCGTGTTCCTGCAACGCCCTCCCGGCCGGGGTGAGCCGGACATGCCGGCTGGAGCGATCGAAGAGCGGGACGCCGAGCCGGGTCTCGATCCGCCGGATGGCCTTCGACAGCGCCGGCTGGGCGATGGAGAGCCGGACGGCGGCCCGCCCGAAGTGCAGCTCGTCGGCGAGCGCGATGAAGTACTCGAGCTCGCGGGTCTCCAAGTCGATCATGCCTGAAGGTTATCGCTGGTTGCCAAACAGGTCTTGGACACGGGCGGTGTGGGCCGTCGAGAATCGACGCATGATCAACCACACGATGATAGTTTCCTTCGACCAGCACCTGCCCGACGTCGAACTCGATCAATATCTCGCGGACATCGAACGGGTCATGCTCGACAGCGGTTTCGTGCAGTCGGTCGTGACCCGGCGCCACATTCCCGTCCCCGGCGAGGAGGCTATCGAGGCACTGATCGCGACGGCGATCGTGCAGGTCACCGTGGCCGACACCGAGGCACTGGCGAAGGCGTTCACCGCGCCCGGCATACACGAGGTCATCGACCACTGGCAGGCGCGGCACCCGTACAAGGTCGGCTGGGCCAACCACGAGCCGCCGGCATGAGCGGCGTCTGCCGAAAGGCGGGCCTGGTCACCGGTGCCGGCAGCGGGATCGGCCGCGCGGCGGCGCTGGAGTTCGCCCGGAGCGGCGCCGCGGTGGCCGTGCTCGACATCGACGCGGACAAGGCGGCCGAGACCACCGAGATGATCAGGAAGGACGGCGGGGAGGCCCTGGACGTGACCGTGGACATCGCCGACGAACGCTCCGTTCGGGCGGCCGTGGAGCGCACGGCCGCGGTGTACGGCGGCCTCGACTTCGCCGTGAACAACGCCGGCCTGGCCTCGCACCACCGTCGGCTCGACCAGATGGACCCGGCGGAGTTCGAGCGCGTGGTCCGCGTCAACCTGACGGGGACCTTCCTGTGCATGAAGTACGAACTGCCCGCGCTGCGGCGTCGCGGAGGCGGCGCGATCGTCAACGTCGCCTCCAACGGCGGTCTGTACGCGATCCCGACCGCCCCCGCCTACGTGGCCGCCAAGCACGGCATCGTCGGGCTCACCAAGGTCGCCGCGGTCGACTACGCACCGGACGGCATCCGGGTCAACGCCGTGTGCCCCGGCCCGACCCGTACTCCCGGGTTCGAACTGGTGGCAGCCGGCACCGACATGATCGCGCGACAGGAGGCGGTCACGCCCCTCGGCCGGCTGGCCACCCCGGAGGAGGCCGCCGCGGCAGCGGTCTGGCTCTGTTCGGACTCCGCGTCCTATGTCACCGGGATCGCGATGTCGGTCGACGGCGGGCGACGGGCATGAGGGTCATCGCCGTTGAGGAGCACATGGCCACCGGGCGTCCACCGCATCCGCACACGGCACCGGAGGCGCCGGTCCGGGCGGTCGGCGACCGGCGTCACGTCGTACTGGTGTGACTGGCTGTCGTCTCGGTCGGGGGACCGCTGAATGCCGCCGGATGCGCCGTGGCGAGCAGGAGTTGAACGGCCGGGGAGGCGGTTCTCGGGTTGTGCGCCAGGCCGAGGGTGACGGTGGGGGTGGGGGCGGTCACGTGGCGCAGGCGGACGCCGGGTATGCGGAACGTGCGGGCCCGGCCCTCGGGGATGGGCGCTATGCCGTGACCGGCCGCCACGGCGAGCAGGAGCTGCTCGTCATCGGGCTCCTCGCGCACGATACGGGGCTGGTGACCGGGCCACAGTTGTCCGGTGATCCGGCCGTGCATGCCGGGGCCGTTCTCCCGGGGCCACAGGACGACTGGTTCGTCCCTGATCCGGCGTCGGCTGACCCTGGCCGAGGTGCGGGCGAGGGGGTGGTCCGCGGGGACGGCGAGGAGCAGTTCTTCCTCGGCGAGGACGCGGCAGGCCAGCTCCGGAATGTCGAGCGGCGGGCGGACGAAGGCCGCGTCCAGCCGCCCGGCGAGGAGTTCGGCGACGTTGTACGCGGTGAAGCCCGTCTGCAAGGTGACGTCCACGTCGGGACAGCGCCGTCGGAAGGCACCGATCAGCGCGTCGGCCACGCCACCGCGCGCGGAACGGGTGTAGGCCAGGCTGAGCCGCCCCCGACGTCCCTGGGCCACCGCCGCGATCCGTGCGTCGGCCGCCGCCACTTGCTCCAGCACCCGGTTCGCCTCCTCGGCCACCACGAGGCCGACCGGGGTCAGCGTGCAGCCTGCGTTGCCGCGCTCGATCAGCCGGGCGCCGAGCTGCCGTTCCAGGGCCTTGACCTGCTGACTGAGCGCAGGCTGCGCGATGTGCAGCCGCCGTGCGGCCCGGGTGAAGTTCAACTCCTCGGCGAGTACGGCGAAGTAGCGCATTCGACGCAGGTCCATCCGCCGATGATAAGTGGCACTTATCGCAGCTGGGAGAACTCGTCTTGGACACCTGCCGCACATGGCGGCTTGCCTGGACTCAGCCGTGATGACGGTGGACGGTCTGTGGAAGGGGGAGTTCGCGGTGGACATGGACATGGACATGGACGTGGTGGTTGTCGGGGGCGGGATCATCGGACTGACCTGTGCGCTGCGCCTGCAGCGTGAGGGCCTGCGGGTGGCCGTGGTGTCCGCCGACCCTGTGCTGTCGACGGTGTCGGCCGTGGCAGCGGCCGTGTGGTACCCGGTCGGAATGGACGCGGACCGCCGGGCGGTGGCCTGGGCCGCGAGTACCTTCACCGAGCTGGCCCGCCAGGCCGCGGACGGGGTTCCCGGCGTGTCCATGCGCCCCACGTCGATGGTGTCGTACCGCCGGGCGAGTGCGGCCGTGCCGTCGTGGGCAGGGGCTGTCCCCGGACTGCGGCACCTGGATGCGGCCGAACTGGCGCCGGGGTACGCCGACGGCTGGGAGTTCACCGCCCCTCTGGTCGAGATGCCGGTGTACCTGCCCTGGCTGCTCGACCGGTTCCGGCGCGGCGGAGGGACCGTGATCCGTCAGCGGCTGCATTCCCTGGACGAAGCACGCGACCGGGCGCCGGCCGTGGTCAACGCCACCGGGCTGGGCGCCCGTCGGCTGTGCGACGACGCGGCGCTGTACCCGGTGCGCGGGCAGCTGGTCCTGGTCCGGAACCCGGGCCTGCGCCGCTGCCTGCGCGTCCAGGACCACCCCGCCGGGTACACCTACGTCCACCCGCGCGGCACCGATGTCGTCCTCGGCGGCACCTTCGACGCGGACAGCTGGGACACCCGCGCCGACCCGGACACCGCCCGCGCCATCCTCCACCGCTGCACGGAACTCGTACCCGAGCTGCGTGACGCGGAGGTCGTCGGTCACGTAGCCGGTCTGCGCCCGGCGCGCCGCGGTGGTGTCCGCCTGGAGACCGACGCCCGTTCCCTGCCCGGCACCCGGCTCGTCCACAACTACGGCCACGGCGGCGCCGGCGTGACCCTCGGCTGGGGCTGCGCCGACGCCGTCACCGCCCTGCTCACCACCGCATGCCCGGGCACGACATGACCCCCCCCACCGGCCTCCCGTCGCGCCGCGGACGAACGGCGCGGCAGGCGAGCCCACCCCGACAGTTCCCCCGCATCGTTCGAGAAGGGACTTCCATGACCACCGGCCATCCTGTCCGCCCTCTGCGGGAGGCGCTGGACGGACTTCTGGCTGAGGCCGGTGTTCTCGAGCACGGCGTTCTGCTGGGCCGGCCGGTGGCCTGCACCGTCGGCGCCCAGGTGATGACATGGGCCACGCGGGGCTGGGTGCGGATCAGCCCAGGACCATGGGTGCGGCAGACACAGGGCACCGGCGTGCCCTCGCTGCCGCCGGACGAGGCCTGCCTGTGGAGCCTCATGCGGGGGGATCCCGCGGACGGCGAGGAACGTCTGATCGCGGACTTCTGCCCCCGCATGCGGGGCACCATGCAACGGGCCGGCCGGAAGCGTCCGCGGTCTCCGGTATCGGATGCCGTACGGCGGCGGCTGGGTGAGACGGGCAGGACCGCCGCGTGGCGCGCACCGAACCGGCGGCTGCGGCGCTGGACACTCGTCACCCTCTGCGCGCTCGTCCTGACCGGACTCCTTCTCCTCGGTGCCCTGGTGAAGCCGTCTGCCGCCGTGCTGGCCGCGGGGCTGGTGGTCCTTCCGGCCGGGATGGTCCTCGGATTCGTCCGGTCTCTCGTCGGCGGGAAAAGGCCGGAGCCGACCGCGCTCGGACGGGAACTGGCCGAGCGCGCCAGGGAATTCGGCTCCGCCATGGACACGCTGCTCGCGGCGGAGGATCCACTGCCGCCGGACCAGGAAGCGCTGGAGTTCTACGAGCGGGCACTGCCCCTGGCCGTCCTGCTGGGCCTAGGCGGCCCGTGGGAAGCACGGCTGCGCGCACACTACGCCCGCGACCCGAGCCGCACCACCGTGCTCATGGCCTCGTCCGTCGGCGGCTTCAGCGAGAACGTCAGGAACGCCGTCACCGGGGTGGCTCCCCCGACCCGTGGGCGTGATCCGCCGGTCCCACGCCCGCTGCGCCCGTGCCCCGGCTCCTGCCCCGCCCCTCACACATCGGCCGCCGCCCCCGGCCCGGTGCATCAGCCGGTCCTCGGGCGTCAGTCCGCCGATCGCCCGACGCCGTGTCGCCCACGCCTGCCGGGAACCTTCACCATCTCACCTCCGTTCGCCCTCGACTCCACGGGCATAGTGGGGTGGCGCGCGAAAGAGGACCCGTGAAGAGGTGCTCCTTCCGGACGTGCGCGCACCGCGCGTGACCGCGCTCAGCAACGGCCCGTGCCGACGCGGCCGACCAAGTACACGTTTCAACGGGGGTTATCGCACCATGCGTTCCATATCCGTGCCCGGCGCGCGCCGGCCTGAACGGCACCGCACCGTTCTCGCCGCCACCGGGCTCGTGGCGGCCCTGGCACTCACCGCGACCGCTTGCGGCGGCACCGGCTCGCACACGGCGAACAGCGCCTCCGGTGCCACCGCCTCCCAGTCCGGCGACAGTTCCGGGGGCAGGGCCCAGGTGCCGGCCGGCCTCGCGAACAAGCTCAAGGAGCACGGCATCGACGTCTCCCAGTGGGAGAACGGCGGCTGGAAGAACTGGGACAGGTCCACGTGGCTCAGGGACGCCAAGGACTTCGTCAACCCGGTGATCAAGGGTTTGTGGAAGCCGGAGCGGATGCAGTCGGCGCGGGAGGCCGACAAGACGGTCTCCACCAAGGACGCCTACGCCGGCCAGGGCCTGAGCGATCCGGCCCCGCGGCCCGTGCGGGCCGTGGCCGAGAAGACCCCCTACCACAAGTACTCCGCCCCGGTCGGCAAGGTCTTCTTCGACTCGCCCCGAGGCCCGATGGTCTGTTCCGGCACGGTCATCAAGGACGTCAACCACCCGGGCCGGTCCAACCTCGTGTGGACCGCCGGCCACTGTGTGCACGCCGGGCGCGACGGCGGCTGGTACCGCAACATCGCCTTCGTGCCGTCGTACAACGACGACGGCGACTCCGCGGCGCAGATGCGCACCGCCGGCGCCACCGAGGTCGCCCCCTACGGCACATGGTGGGCGGACTGGGTCTCCACCTCGAACGAATGGATCCAGCGGGGCGCCGAGGTGGGCAACGACGGGTCCCCGTACGACTATTCGATCCTGCACGTGAAGCCGGAGAACGGCGGCGGCAAGTCGCTGGAGGAAACCGTCGGCGCGGCGCTCGACGTGGACTTCTCCGCGCCCTCGGCGAACCAGATCGCCGAGCTGGGTGCCTGGGGTTACCCGGCGGCGCCGCCGTACGACGGACTGCAGATGTTCAAGTGCCTCGATCGGCCCGGCCGGCTCGCCATGGGCCCGGGACTGCCGGACATGTACCGCATCGGCTGCACCATGACCGGCGGTTCGTCGGGCGGCGGCTGGTTCCGGGTGGTGAACGGCAGGACCGTACTGGTGTCGAACACCTCGATCGGCCCGGCGGACCACTCCTGGCTGGCGGGCCCGCCGCTGGGGCAGGAGGCGAAGGCGGTGTACGAGAGCATGAGCCGGAAGTACGGCGGACAGTGACGCAGGCATGACGCAGGACCGCCCCCGCCGACCGGGGGCGGCCCTGCGTGCGCGGGACACCTGCCGGCGTGGCTGCCACGGACGGCCGTGTCGACGACCTCGTCCCCCGCGACCCCCGTCGCCCCCGCGTTCATCCCTCCGCCGCTCCCAGGACGAGTACCTGGATGGCGAGTACGGCGGCTCCCCGGGCCCGGTCGTGGAAGTCGGAGACCTTGGTCACCAGGTCGACGGGCGGAGCCAGCCGATGCCGGCGGGCGCGCAGGGCCGTGTGCACCGTCCAGCTCGTCGGCGCACGCCGGATCATGGTCGCGGCACTGCACGCCGTCGGCGAGCATGCCGCCGCGGAGGAGCTGGCCGCCGACGCCGCCCGCCTCGAACCGCCGTCGTCGTGACCGCGACCCGCATCGGCGTGGCGGGTACCGGCCGTGGGGAAGGAGTCCGGCCGCGAAGGCCCCGGCTTCGTCGATCAGGCGGTGGAAGACGAGTGCCCGGCGCAGGGCCTCCTCGGTCCTCACGTCATCCGCCCTGATCCCCGTGGCCGCGGTGCGGTGCCGGGTCCGGCCGCATCCGGCGACTACTCTGCCGCAACAGGCGACAACGCGTCCGGAACCGCACCGAGGAGAACGACGATGGCCAGCACCGACGCCACCTACGCCGTCACCGGCTCGACGGGCCGCCTCGGCGGACGGGTCGCCCGCCGCCTGGCAGCCGCCGGCACCCCACAGACCCTCCTGTGCCGCACCCCGGCCCGCGCACCGCGGCTGCCCGGCGCGGCCGTCGCGGCCGGAGCGTACGGCGACCGCGAAGCCCTCCTGCGCGGCCTGCGCGGCACCGACCGCGTCCTGATGGTCTCCGCCTCGGAGTCCCCGGACCGGCTCCTCCAGCACCGCACCTTCGTCGACGCCGCGGCCGAGGCGGGCGTCGCGCACCTGGTCTACATCTCCTTCTACGGCGCCGCCGCCGACGCGACCTTCACCCTCGCCCGGGACCACTGGCACACCGAGCAGCACATCCGGGCCAGCGGCGTGCCGTTCACCTTCCTCCGGGACAACCTCTACGCCGACTTCATGCCCGGCCTCGTGGGCGACGACGGGGTGATCCGAGGCCCCGCCGGTGACGGTCGGGCCGCCGTCGTCGCACAGGACGACATCGCGGACGCGGTGGTCGCGGTCCTGCGCGATCCGGCCCCGCACGCCGGCCGCGCCTACGAGCTGACCGGCCCCGCGGCGCTCAGCCTCGCGGAGGTGGCGTCGACGCTCACGGCGGTCACCGGGCGCCCGGTCTCCTACGTACCGGAGACCGTCGAGGAGGCCTACGCCTCCCGCGCCGGACACGGCGCTCCCGACTGGCAGCTCGACGCCTGGGTCTCCACCTACACCGCGATCGCCGACGGCTCCCTCGCCCGAGTGACCAGCGCGATCGAGGACCTGACCGGCCATCCGGCCACCACGCTGGAGCAGGTGCTGCGGGCGGTACCCGCCGGGGGCTAGCGCCCGGGCAGGCAACGTTCGCCCCGTCGCGACGCCCGGCACGCTCCCTCGCCGCACCGGCCGAAAGCCCATGTGCGCCCGGTGCGATGACTTCCGACGGCACGCCGACGGCCCGCACCGGAGGCCGCTCCCCGGCAGGCAGACGCTGTCTGCCGGGGAACTAGTCGGTCTCACGCTCCAGTACGCGGCGGGCCGCCTCGGCCTCCGCCGCCGACGGGGACAGCTCGTCCAGCGTGTCCAGTTCGTCGTCCGACGCCAGCTCCCGCTCCCAGGCCGCCGCCAGGTCTTCCTGCTCCTGCCGAGGCCTGTCGCGGACCGCGTCCCGGTGTTCCGGGTCCAGGGCCGTCAGAAAGCGTTCGACCGAGTCCGAGGCCATACCGTGCTCCTTGTCGCGGTGAAGATGAGCGCCACTGTCGGCCCAGCATGTCCAAGCGCGCTCCCACCGCCTCCCCGACACCCCATGGAAACACCCTGATGGCCCCGCCCCTCGTAGCGGCTCCGCGTAGGCGCCGACGCCCGCCGGCGCGGGGCGAGGACGCCGGTCGCGCGGGCGGGCCGCCGGGGTGTCGGCGGTCAGAGCGGCGTGGCCGGGCGGGTCCGGCGGGCCGACGACCTGGCTCCGTGCGCGGCGAGGGCCGTGATGACGACGGAGGCCAGGGTGATGCCGGCGCCGACGTACAGCGGGGCGGTGTTGCCGAGGCCCGCGGTGATGGTCAGTCCGCCGAGCCAGGCGCCGAGCGCGTTGCCGATGTTGGAGGCGGAGACGTTGGCGCTGGCGGCCAGTGCCGCGCCGCCGGCGAAGTCGGTGACGCGCGTGATCATGCCGGGGACGCCGGCGAATCCGGCCACCCCCATCAGGAACACGAGGATCACCGAGGCGGTGGCGCTGCGGGCCAGCAGCCCGAACACGGCCAGGGTGACGGTGAGTCCGAGCAGGGCGAGGCGCAGGGCCCGGTCGCGGTCGCGGTCGGCGGCTCGCCCGCCGATCACATCGGCCGCCGCACCGCCCAGGAGCCCACCCGCCGCCACAGCACCACCGGCAACCAGTGGCGGCTGTACCACGCGGTGGGCGACTGGCCGGACCGGCTCGTCGCGCTCGGCGACGCCGTCTGTGCCTTCAACCCCCTCTACGCGCAAGGACAGACGGTCGCGGCGCTGGAGGCGGAACTCCTCCAGCGCATGCTGGCCCGGCGCGCGGCCTCCGGCCGGCCGGACGGACTGGCCGGGACGTTCCAGAAGAAGCTGGGCCGCCTGCTGCGCGGCCCCTGGACGTTGTCCGCCACCGCGGACCTCATGTGGCACCCGGACGGCCGGACCCCCGCAGTCCGCTTCGCCCACTGGTACAACCCCGCCTCTTCCAGGTGGCGGTGCGGGATCCCGCCGTGTGGGCGAGTTTCGTCCGCGTGGTGAACATGCTCGCCCCGCCGGCGGCGCTGTTCCATCCCGTGGTCGCGCTGAAGGTACTGACCAGAGCGACGGCCCGGCACGACTGAGCACCGCGCCCTCCTCACAGGCGGTCGTCGCACCGGCACGCGCACCGCCAGGGCCCGCGACCGCCGTCGCCAAGGCATCGGCCGCGCACCGGTCCGCGAGACGCCGCGCCGCGGGGCCCTGCGGACGGACCCGGTCACCGACACCGCGCCGGAGTCCTACGCCGCGCTCCCGCAGCGCCGGCCGCACGGCTTCCGCAGCTCGCCGACCGGCCCTGGTGCCCGGGCAGGCGACGTTCGCCCCGTCGCGACGCCCGGCACGCTCCCCCGCTGCGCGGGAGGTGCCCCCACTCGCCGCACCGGCCGAAAGCCCCAAGTACGCCCAGTACGAGGACTTCCGGCCGGCACGCCGACAGCACGCACCGGACGCCGTTCCTCGACGGGCAAACGTTGCTGCCGGGACCCTAGTCCCGGGCCCGGTGGTGAAGCTCGGTGAACGCGAGGATCCGTGCCGCCACCTCATCGGGCCGTTCCAGGAGCATGGCGTGCGTGGC
Source organism: Streptomyces sp. NPDC104106 (assembly GCF_055584345.1). Lineage (NCBI taxonomy): Bacteria > Bacillati > Actinomycetota > Actinomycetes > Kitasatosporales > Streptomycetaceae > Streptomyces > Streptomyces sp. NPDC104106. The sequence goes on along the minus strand of NZ_JBVJMF010000012.1, from coordinate 257,858 downwards.
GTCGATGTCCTCGACCGTGACATGAAGCCGGCTCCCCGCCAGTTCGCGCAGGTCCCGCGTCAGCCCCTCGCCGTAGGCGGCCATGAGTTCGTCGAACCACGGCAGGCCGGGTGTGGGCGGGTTGGGCCGTGCCGCCCGGCAGATCAGCAGGGGGCGGCGCGTGCGGCGGTAGAGGGCGAACAGGTCGAGGTCGTCCATGGCCGCGAGCATCTGCAGCGCCGGCTCGCGCTCGGGCCGCAACCACCGCGTCCCGTCCTCGCCTTCGGCCAGCGCCCTGCGCAGTCCCGCGTCGAACAGCGCGCGCTGAATGCCGAGGCTCTCGGCCATCGCCGTCTGCGCGCCGAGCACGGCCTCCATGTCCCGCGCCGGAAGTGCCCGGCCCGCCGCCTGGGCGGCGAATCCCCGGACCTCGTCGAGTCTGCGGCCGACGTACGCGGGGTCCAGCCCGACGTACTGCTCGGGCCGGCCGTATCCGTGGCCGTCGAGGGTGATCGCGGCGGGCGTCTCGGGGTGGGCCACCGCGTACAGGACGGCGACCATTCCACCGAGCGAATGACCGACGGGGACGGCGTGCGGGAGGGCGAGGGCGTCCAGGACCGCGGCCACGTCGTCCAGGACGGCGGAGAACGTCCACGGACCCGACCCCGAGCGGCCGTGCGCCCGCAGGTCCAGGGCGACGACCCGGTGCCGCCGCGTCAACCGCGGTGCCACGGCGGCCCAGTCGGCCAGGGTGCGTCCGGCGCCGTGCAGCAGGAGCAGCGGCGGACCGTCCCCGCCGTGGTCGTGCACGGCCAGGTCCAGTCCGCCCCGGCTGACGTATCGCTCGTGCGGGGGTGGGGTGGGCATGATGCGGCGCTCCGTCTCGGTCGGGTACGTCCTTCGCCGCCCTCACCGTAGAGCCTGTCGGCGTGCCCATGATCATCCGCCAGGAGGAGGCAGGCCGGGGGCCGTTCGGCGCACAATGGATGTACGGCCGGACGAGAAGCACGGCCCGCGCTACGACGCCGGCACGGCCGGCTTTCCGGGCGCGCGCAGGTGCTGGGTGAGGAAGAGGGCCGCCCGGTCGAGCGCCTGGTCCGCCTCGTCGAGCCGGCCGGTGAACGACTGGAAGACGTGCGGCACATCGGCGGTGACGTCGAGGATCACGTCCACCCCGGCGTCCCTCGCGCGCGCGGCCATCCGCGTGGAGTCGTCCAGCAGCACCTCGTTGGTGCCCACCTGGAGCAGCATCGGCGGGAAACCGGTCAGGTCGGCGAGGAGCGCGGGGCTGATCAGTTCCTGGTGCGGGTCCTGACCCGCGAGGTACATCGCCCCCGTGTGCTGCAGGCCCTCGCGGGTGAAGAAGGGGTCGGCGCCGGCCTTGCCGTCCATGCTCTCGCCGGTCCGGGTGCCGTCGAGCCCGGGGGAGAAGGCGACGATCGCCGCCGGCAGCGGCACTCCCGCGGAGCGGGCCGCCAGGCAGGTCGTCACCGTGAGGCCGCCGCCCGCGGAGTCCCCGGCGAAGACGACGCTCGACGGGTCCTCGCCGGTGTCGAGCAGTGCGCGGTAGGCACCGAGCGCGTCCTCGATGGCCGCGGGGAACGGGTGCTCGGGGGCGAGCCGGTAGTCGAGCGAGAAGGCCCTGAAGCCGGTCCTGGCCACCAGGTTCCCCGTCAGCGACAGCGCGGTCTCGGGGGAGCCGAACACGAAGCCGCCGCCGTGGAAGTACAGGATCGTCCCGGGGCGTGGGCGGGCCGCCGGCTCGACCAGCAGGGTCCGCCGGGAGGCGAGCGTCACTTCCGTGGTCCGGATCCCGTCCGGCACGATCATCGTCGCCATCAGCGCCGCGAAGCCCGATCGGATCTCCTCGACCGACCGGGGGCCCTCGGGCCGTGGTGTGCGCACCATCGCGTCGAGCCGCGCGCGCTGTTCCCTGCTCATGGGTGTCCCTCCGCCGTTGGACCTCTGCAAGTGGATGCCGTTACAGTATATGCCGTGGCATATAAATCAAGTGGCTCCGCTCCCGATCTCCAGGCGTTCTTCGCCGGCCTGGTCCGCTGTGAGACGCGGCTGTACAACGCGCTCAACGACCGGCTGCGTGAACGGCACGGGATCGTCACCTCGCAGTTCGAGTTCCTGCGCCACGTGCGGGACCACCCCCGGTCACGCGTGGCCGACCTCGCCGCCGAGTTCGCGGTCGGGATCGGGGCGACGAGCAAGAGCGTCGACCGCCTGGAACGGCACGGGTGGGTGGCCCGGCAGCCGAATCCGGCCGACCGCCGCTCGTCCCTGCTGGTGCTGACCGACGACGGCACGCGCCTGGCCGACGCCGCCGAGCGGACCTTCACCGAGCGGCTCGCGGAGCTGGTCGAGGGCACCCTCGACCCCTGCCTGACGTCGGCCACCGCGCAGGCGCTCGCGCTGCTGCGCGCCGCGTTGGAGCGCGAGGGCGTCGGCATGCCGACGGGCTGACGTGTCGTCACCGGCCGCGCGGGCGACCGCACAGGCCGGCCGCGGAGCGCCGGGCGCCGAGGTCCGCCGCCGGGCCGGGGTCACCAGCCGGCGATCGCCTCGCGGCCCTGCGGGATCGCGAGGTCCAGGAGCCCGGGGAAGCGGGCGTCGAGATCGTCCCGGCTCAACCGGTTCGGCCAGGACGGCGTCGTCACCGAGCTGGGTCAGCTGGATGTCTCTCGGGTCGTCCCAGGCGTCCGGGGGACCAAGGCCATGCGGCTTTCCACCTCCAGCAGCGAGGCAGGGCCGTCAGCTTCGAGAACGTGCAAAGCGCCGAGCGGCCACAGACGATGCGAGGGTGATGCAGGCGTACACAGTGGTCGGGGCGTCGATGGCGACCTGGTCGGCGCCGGCGGGGGAGTGGATCAAGTCGGACGTGGCGGTGCCCCAGCCGCTGCCGGAGGCTGGGGTGGTGTCGGCGTAGCCGTCTACGGCAGGTGCATGTGGGGGTTCATCAGCTGCCCTCCGTCAGGATCCCGTTCGATCGGCAGCCCGCAAGGCCGGTAGGGCCAACAACCACTTACGCGTCGGGATGCTTCGGCAGGGCGAGCCAGTCCGACCAGGAGATCTCGCGGCCGAGGAAGCGCGGCTGCTCGAACGGCCAGTCGGCGGCGATCCACTGCGGCACCAGCGCGTCGAGGGCCTGCTCGACCTTGCTGCCCACCAGCTCGTCCACCACCCACCAGGAGATCTCGCCGTCCGCGCCGGCCTTCTCCGGCGGGTCGATGTATACGCAGCCGAGCAGAGCTGTCTCCGCCGCGTCGAACAGCGCGTAGTTGAAGGACAGATGTGCGGCGATCTCCTTCTCGTGCCGCAACAGGTCGGCCTGGTCTGCCTCGTAGGTCATGGTAGCCGCCGGCCAGCCCCAGGCCGGGCCGAAGATGGTCCACAGCCGCTCGCGCGAACCCATCACAGCCGGATAGTCGAGCGGGGTGTCCGCCTCCCGGATCGGCCGCAGGTGATGCCCACCGCCCGGCAGCGGTACCAGGACAGGGTGGACGAAGTCATCGGGAAGCCAGCTCATGGTGCCCGACCGTAGCAGCGCGCGGCCGTCCGCTGCCCTGGACTTTTTCCCCGTATCCCTGCCCGTGGTGCCTGACGGTCACCTCCGACGACATCAGGGCCCCGAGACTGGTGCCGTAGCCGAGTGCGGACTTTGAGGTGAAGGCGGTGAGCAGGCGGGAGACGTCGTCGGCATGCGTGGCGACTGTTCGTCGCCGGGACATAGGTGGTGCTGCCCGACAGGCCGCGCCAGCGTAAGTGACAAGGTATACCGGCCAGCGAGGTGGCGCGGGAGCGGCAACACCGGTTCGAGGGCGGCCAGCGAGATGGGGCTGCTCATGCGTTCGAGCGTAGGCGCCCGCGCGGACAGCGGCGTTCGGTCACTGACCGAGCAGTGCTTCACGCGCTCCGCGGGGCCAGATGGCCTGCTGGCGGATGCTGAACCCCATGTGGTTCCGGTGAAACACGACATGCCTGGCCACAATGCCGCGTAAGCCGAGCCCGAGACGGCCCGCAGTCGCTGCCTCCTCGAGAGCCTGACCACTGCGCTCCATGCAGGCCGTCCAGCCGCGCAAGTGCCGGAGCGGTCCATCGCCAGAGAGCGGAGCCAGCGTCCAGCGCGAGGAGCTTGCCCATCGGCTCCACCATGGCGCTCAGTTTGTCCAGAGCTACGTCAGCGGGCAGTAGTCGCCGCTCCTCGATCTGTCCCCACACATCACCCTGTCACCCCCCTCCACGCCCGGCGGCGCGTAGGAAGATCGAGAGCACGAGCAGGGACGTGGCCTCGGCGTCGAGAAGCGCTTCCACGTGATCGTCGGCAAACGGTCGTAATCCAGCGCACTCCGAGACTGTCGGTATGCAGGATTCGGTGGCTGATCGCCGTACCTTCCAGGCCGCCAAAGGCGCTGGCCTCGGGCTCATACAGGGTCGGCTGCCCTTCCTTCACGACTCCCCAGGACACGGCCGAGTCAAGTGCCTGCGTCGTGTGCTCGATGGTGTCTTGCAAGCCTGCACCCCGGCACGGAAGGCCCGAGCCGCGGTCGGATAGTCGGCGAAGGTGATGTACGCCTGGTACCAGCCCGTGAGAGGGCGCCGGCCTCCCGTGCCCGGTTGAGAGTGCCCGCGTCGTAGGCGACCGCACTCTTGGCCAGCGTCGCCCCCTCCGCCGTTATGGCCCCGGGCTTCCGGGCGGCCCCCGGCACCATGCCCGCCGGGGGAGGGGATTGCGGTGCGTTGCGCAGGCAGAGTCTGCCTGCCGTGCTGGGCCCGGCACGGAACTCTCAGTGCTGGTTCGGTCGGTTGGAACGGCAGCGTGGTCGGTCGGCGATGGTGCACAGCGCGGCGTAATGATCTCTGGGTAGAGTGCGTGCGTCTCGGAGCCTGAGACCCGGGTCGGTCGACCTCACGCGCCACTTCGCGGTCATCCGACATCCGGTCCTCTGCTGTAGCACCGATGACCACATCCCTGAGGAGGCCGTCACATGGAACCCGTCACGCTGATCACCGGCGGATCGACCGGAATAGGAGCCACCACGGCCCGCACCCTGCTCAAGCAGGGCCACCGCGTGGCCGTCACCGGGCGGGACGCTGACAAGCTGGCCGCCTTCGCCACTTCGGCCGGAGCGGGCAAGCGGCTGCTGACGCTCACGGGCGACGCCGGCGACGCGGAGGATGTCGCCTCAGCTGTGCGCCGCGTGGTGGACGCGTGGGGCAGGCTGGACAACGTCATCGCCAACGCCGGTTTCTCGCTTCCCGGCAACCTGGAGAGTCACGCCCCCGAGGACATGCGCGCCATGGTCCTCACCAACGTCCTGGGGCCGGCCCTACTGGTGCGGGAGAGCCTGCCGCATCTACGGGAGTCCAAGGGCCGGATCGTGATCATCGGTTCGGTCGCCGGGGTGCGCAACACGCCTGGCAACCTGTACTCGGTCACCAAGTGGGCCGCGCACGCCCTGGCCGAGAACACCCGGCTGCTGGTCGGCCAGGACGGGATCGGCGTGACCGTCATCGCCCCCGGGGTGGTGGACAGCCCGTTCTGGGACAAGCGCGGCGGCATCCCCGAGGCGTCGCCGGCGCTGACCGCCGAGCAGATCGCTGACACGATCGTCTTCGCCGTCAACCAGCCCGCGGGCGTGGACATCAACCACATCACCATGCGGCCGACAGGACAGCTCGGCTGACGCGGCGCTTCCAGCCACAGACGACAAGGCGCCCGCGCGCTTGCTCGGCGCCACGGGGTGCACAGCCCGGCGATTTCGGGTGCCTGGGACCCGTCCCGGTCCCGCCGCTGCCCAGGCGACGGTCGTGGTCTTGCTGGAAGCAGAACGGAGGTTGGCCGGGCAGCCGGAGGAAGCCGATCGACTGCCGGCCGCGCTCGCAGACACGAAGACGGATGCGCAGGAGTGGCTGATTGCGCGGCAGCATGTCGGCGAGGTCCTGTCCGCGCCACGGCCTCAGGAGGCCGCCGCGGTCGAACGGAGCCCCTTTCGACCAGGGTGCCGCGGCGGGAGATGCCGGAGCCGCGACTCGTCCCGGTCGCCCCGTTCGCTGAGCTCCGCACGCGACTCGAGCCGAGCCCGAGCGGAAGGTGCACGACCTCGCCACCGTGCTCGCCCAGATCCAGAACAGCGCGGACAAGGAGCCTGAGCAGAAGACGTGAAAGCGGGCCGCCCGCTCCTGCCCGGGTACACCGCGTTGAGCGCCTGCGCCGAACCTGTACCTGCCACTGCTTCAGAGCCGCGCAGCCTGGCCGAACGCGGCACAACCGCCGCCGAAGCACCTTCAGGAGCTGCAAGCCCTGCTGCCGGACGCCGTCCCGGGCCTGCGGCTGACGGCGCTTGGCCCCGTGAGCGGACCGTACGACCTCAGCGGCGCCGAGATCCCCGCCGCCTTCGAAGGCCGGCTGGCACCACGGACCGCGACCTCCTACCTCGCGTACGTGATCACCGCCTGGAACCGGCGCCACCCCACCTCCGTGCCGCCGCCCGACGCCTCCAGTGATCCATTGCCGGTCGATCCTGACCAACGGCGCCCCTGGGGAGTACCCCACCCTGCTCCCCCCACCCCGGTCGGGGGAGCAACCTCATGGGCTCAGGAAGCCGGGAACGGAAGAGTGCTGCTCTGTCAACAGCCCTTCTCCAGAGAACGGACCAAGCGATGGCACCCAGCCGGCGAGACGTCTCGACCCAGCCCACCCGCCCCTTCCGGCGCCCACGCCGCAGCCGCGGCCGTGCGGCTCTGGGCGCCGCGATCTGCCTGTCCGTCGCGGCCGGCACCGCGGCCCCGGCCCTGGCCGCCGGGCCTGCGCGCGTCGCGGGACCGCAGCGCGGAACGCTGGTCTCCGCCGTCGAACTGGAGGGAATGAACGCCGCCCAGGCCACCGCATACGTCAAGGAGAGCGGCTTCGTGGCCCCAGCCGCCGCGAAGAACGGTGCCGATGTCTACCGCATCACCTACCGGACGATCACCGCGACCGGTCGACCGACCGTCGCCAGCGGCCTGGTCACGCTGCCGCGTGCCGCATCCGGCCACGGCCCGCGACAGCTCACTACCGTCTCGTACACCCATGGCACCCTCGCCTACCGGGGCGGCGCCGGGTCGGTCACCGACGGCGCGGACCGCGCGGTGACGGTGATGTTCGCCGGCGCGGGCTTCGCCGCCGTCGCCCCGGACTACCTGGGCCTGGGACTCGGCACCGGACCGCACCCCTACATGGACATCGGTTCGGAGACCACGGCCTCGGTCGACATGCTGAAGGCCGCGCGGGCCTTCGAGGCCGAGAAGGGGGTGATCGCGGACGGAAAGGTCATGGTCACCGGCTTCTCCCAGGGAGCCACCACCGCCATGGGCCTGGGCCGGGCCCTGCAGCGCAACGCCGTCCCGGGCCTGCGGCTGACGGCGCTTGCGCCCGTGAGCGGACCGTACGACCTCAGCGGCGCCGAGATCCCCGCCGCGTTCGACGGCCGGCTGGCACCACGGACCGCGACCTTCTACCTCGCGTACGTGATCACCGCCTGGAACCGGCTCCACCCCCTCTACAGCTCGCCCGCCGAGGCCTTCCGCCCTCCTTACGCCAGCACCGTGACCGCCCTCTTCGACGGCAGCCACCCTGACCAGGAGATCGCGGGCAGGCTCCCGGGCACCCCGGAGGAACTGCTCACCCCTCACTTCATCGAGCGTCTGAAGCACCCCAAGGGCGTGCTCGCACGGATCCTGCGCACCGATGACGCCGTGTGCACCGACTGGACGCCGCACGCCCCCGTCCGCCTCTACGACGGCAACCTGGACACCGACGTCGCTCTCGCCAACACGCTGTCCTGCCGGCACGCTCTGGCGGCCAACGGAGTCGACGCGCCGATCGTCAACGCCGGAAACGTAGACCACACGGGCTCGGCGCTGGTCTCCTACCCGAAGATCCTGCAATGGTTCAGGGGGCTCGTGAACCGGCGGTGACCGGGACCCGAACCGGGAGGTGAAGCGCACCGTCATCGGAGCCGACCGCCGACAACGGCGACGCGATCCCTCGCCCGGGCCCCGGGAAGGGTGGGCGACGAGCATCAGGTGCTCGCGTCCGCCCAGCGCCTGGGGACGCGTGAGGCGCGGTCGTTGCTACGGGGGAGGGAGCCTTGCGCCTCGGGTTCTCCCGTCTCCGGACGCGGCAGTGGCGTGTCGCCGCTGAACGGGCATGCGAGGTCAACCATGTGAGGTCAATCATGTGAGGTCAACCATGTGAGGTCAACCATGTGAGGGAGTCCGGCCACCGACGGCACTTCGAGGCTCCTCGCCGACATCGTCGAGCGCAGGTCCTCACGTACACAGAGGCGTTCCTCGGCCTCCTCCTCGCCGCCGGCACGACCGGCATCGTCGCCCTGTCCACACTCCAGTCGGCGGCCGTCGCCGCGATCCCTGCCGGCCTCGCCGTCGTGAAGGGCACCGTCGACGCTCCTCGGCCGCACCGGAAAAGCATCGCTGACGGGAGCGGATCACAGGACGGGCACGGCGGGACCGGCCCCCTTCGTGCGCTCACGCGATATTCCTGCCCTGCCACTGAACCTGGCAGAGCTTCGGTCCGTCCAAGGAGCATGATGAGACGAACCGTCGCGGTGTTCCTCGTGATTGCCGCCTCCACAGTGCTGAGCGCGTGCGGCAAGGCGGACCAGGCCGTCAAGCAGGGCGGCCCTCCGACTGCTCCGTTTGTTCAGAGCGGCACACAGCCTTTCTCGTCCGGGCGTCCCATCTCCGTCAGCCATGACGGACGCGTTCTTTCCGTCGAGGCGGTGGGGGGCGGCTGCCAGACCGACAGTCTTTCGGCCCGAGAGGCGCCTCGAACCGTGACCCTGACGATCGAGGTCGTGACCCGTGAGAAGTCCGGACAGGGATGTCCCGCCAACGCCGCACTCGTGCCGGCCCATGCAACACTGACGCGGCCGCTGGACGGACGCCGGCTCATCGACGGATCCACTGACCAACCCGTCGCCGCCCCGGTCGTGAGTTCATCGGCCCCGTCCTCCCACTGAACCACGGCCACCAGTCGCCCCCTCAGCCCGCGGAGGGGGCAGAACCGCCCTGGGTGCGACAGTCCATGTGATGAGCAGACCCCTGAAGGAGACGGCGGGCGTCGGCCCAGCGTGTCTCGCTGTCGATGGTGCCGAGCGGACCGGTCCAGCGGACGGTGCCGTAGGTTCAGACCGTGGGCAGGCCGGTGCTGTACCGACCAGCGTACGAAGTGGCCGGTCTCGTCGCGGTAGCCGACCTTGGAGTCGGCCACCCAGCTTTCCAGGTCCGTCTGGGTGCAAGTCCCCAGCGTGAGCCCTTCACCGGTGAGCCAGTCGAGGAAGTTGTTCGCCGCGGTGACGTGGCAGCGCACGTTCAAGGTCCTGGAGCCGGGTGGCGGGCTCTTCGCCGAGGCGGCGCCGGAATCGGCGCGGGTGGTGCCAGACCGCGAAGCAGTGCAGGATGCGGCGTTCGGCGAGGTCGCTGCGGGCGTGGACCGTCGCAGCGATCCACTTCTCCAGAGCGACGAGGTGCTCGTCGCGGGACGGGAGGTGCCGGTCGCGACCAGGACACTGCGCAGGGAACCGCCCTGCGCTACACGATGCCCGGCATGAGCTGACACCGAGACGGCCAGCTACATCAGGCACCATCTCGGCCCTGGCCGGCCGCAGCGACCAACCGTTCACCGAGGACGCCATCACCCTGATCCACACCACCTCGCGCGGCTTCCCCCGCGCGGTCGACAACCTCTGCCCGCCGTCCCTCGTCGCCACGTTCGCCGGCGGCAAGTCCCTCGTCGACGAGAAAACCGCCCAGTCCGCCGTCGCTGAGATCCTCGATTGAGGAAGGTCCGGTTCAGGCCAAGTAAGCGGGATCCAGACCGCTGATGACCGCCGCCTCGCATCATGTGACCGTTCCGAGTACAGCGGCAAGGAGGACTCCGTGCAGTTGCGCAACGTCACACCGGACGACGTCGACGCCTACGTCCGGCTGCGGTGTGACCCGGTCATGATGGCCGATCTCGGCGGCCCACTGCCATGTGAACGCATGCCCGACAAGGTGCGTCGAGACGCCATTGAGGCGGCCGCTGACGTCTCCTGGATCAAGATGATCATTCCCGATCCGGACACTCCCGACGTGGTGGCCGGGGCGGTGACCATCTGGTCTCATGACACCGGCGAAGGGCCCATCTCGGAGATCGGATGGATGATCCTGCCGCAATTCCAGGGCCGTGGCCTGGGCAAGCGTGCGACCCGAACCCTTCTCCAACGGGCCCGGGACGAAGACCGTTGGGGCGTCGTGCACGCGTTCCCGGCAACGAGCAACGGGGCCTCGAACGGCATCTGCCGATCCCTCGGCTTCCGCTTCATCACCGAGCAAGACGTCACGTTCGCGGACCGAGTCCTACGAAGCAACCACTGGGCCATCGACCCGCGCACCGACCTCAAGCCATCCTGACCCCGCAGACCACACGGCCGGGCGATACATGCGGCTGCGTGAATGACCTCCGGTTCACACTCCGACCCGGACACCTCCAGCAGCGGCGAGAGCGGCTGCCGCGGCCCGGCCGCCGGGCAGCGCGGTCACAGCCGGGGGCCCGCGCCAGGGACCGCGGGGGTGCGGGTCCGTAGACGATGTACACGGTGCAACGGCCCGGCCCTGCTTGGTCAGCGGCCTGCGGGGGGACTTCGATGACCGACTCGGCGTCGTCGCGTAGCCGGGGCAGGGCCGGGCGAGCCCGCGCACGGCCGCGGCCTCGCCGCCCTCGGCGTCGAGCTTGATCAGGCGGACGGCGGCGAGGTTCTCCTCGGTGAGCAGGTGCGACAGCGGTGCCACGTCGGCCTCGAAGGAGGCTTCCACGGCGCGCGGGCGGACGGCGGTGGTGCCGCCGAGTTCGGTGGAGTGCTCCGGGTAGAAGGCCATCCACCCCGGGGAGTCGGGAGACTGCGGCGTTGACGGTGCGAACGTTGCCGCAGCGCCCGTTGGCCGCGGATGTTCCCCGTCAGGGCCCGGTGGAAGACGGGGGACGGCTCGATGGCGACGGCCCGGCCGCCAGGCCCGACGAGGCGGGAGGCCGGCGCTGTGAAGTAGGCGGTGTGTGCGCCCGCGTCCGCCACCAGGTCGCCCGGGGTGAGCTGGCCGGCGACGCCGTTCCCTGCTTCGAAAGGCTCCAGTCCTCCGCCGCGACCGGCGAGTACCGGGTCACCCTCGTGGTCGCCGCCTACGTCCGCGACCACGACGTCCTCATCCAACCCGTCACCGGTGCCTCCTGCGACTGCGGCAACAGGGCAGGCCGGGAACGCGGCCCGGAATCCCAGTTAGGCCGGTCAGGTCGCTGTCCTTGCCCAAGAGCTTCTGACCAGCAGGGGCGCGACGGGGCCATTCGACTTGCCTAGCAGGAAAGTTCGAGATAACTTTCCCAGTAGGCAAGTAAACGCGGGGGCGGTCCGGCCTGACCCGGTCCAGCGCGCCCCGGCGGTCCAGCAACGTCTTCGGGGAGGCGATGGCATGACCACACCGGTGGATGCCGAGCAGGCCTGGCAGGATCTCCAGCGGATCCGGGTGCCGCAGGAGCGGGTGTACGACGAGATCGAGCGATGCGCGCACGGTGATCCCAAGGCGACCTACATCACGGCCGCGGTCATGTGGGTCTTCCTCGCCAGCATGGGGCTCAAGCTCCCGGCGTGGGGCCTGTGGCTGACGCTCGCAGCCTATGTCGGCGTCCTGGGTACCTTGGCCGTCGTCCACAGCCGCCGCACCCGGATTCGGCTGCACCGCTCCCGGTACAGCTGGCGCAGCCTCGCCACGTTCATCGCGGGCGGGTGCCTCACCGGCGGCACGATCCTGCTTGCCGACCACCTGGCGGACTCACTCGCCCTGCCATGCCCCAGCCTGATCACGGCCACTGCCGCAGCGGCCGTGTTCGTCCTCTTCACGGGACCGGCGAACCGCTGGGCGGTCAGCCCCCTCCGCGAACGGGCGCTGCGCGGCCACGCCACACAAGCCACTCACGAGGAGGCGGGCCCATGAGCACCCCCACGGGCTTCGACGAACTGATCCATCCCTCCACGCGGTTGTCGGTGGTAGCCCTGCTGTTCGCCACAGAATGGGCCGACTTCCCGTTCATCCGCGACAGCCTCTCGCTCAGCGACTCCGCGCTCTCCAAGCAACTGCACACCCTGGAAGAGGCCGAGTATCTGGAGATCCGCAAGGAAGGCGGCGGGCGCAAACGCCGCACCAAGGTACGGCTGACAGCCCGCGGGCGCACCGCCTTCGAAGGCCATGTCGCCGCTCTCCGCGCCATCGTCGAGGGCGCGGGTCCCGCGGTGGCGCAGCAGACGGCACCCGAACAGCAGCACGCGGAGGCGAGCCGATGACCAGCACCCCCACCACAGCCGCCGGTTCCCGCCAACCGGTCGTCTTCGCACGCGAGCTGCGGATGTCGTACGGCAGCACCGAGGTGCTTCAAGGCGTCGAACTGGACATCCACCGCGGAGAGATCTTCGCTCTACTCGGCCCCAACGGCGCGGGGAAGACCACCACCGTCGAAATCCTGGAGGGCTTCCGGCAGCGCTCCGCCGGCGAGGTCCGGGTCCTCGGCAAGGACCCTGCGCACGCCGACGACGCCTGGCGCGGCCGGATCGGCCTGGTGCTCCAATCGTGGCGCGACCACCGCCGCTGGCAGGTTGCCGAACTGCTGCGGCACTTCGCGACCTACTACTCCGATCCGCGCGAGCCGGAAGAGCTGCTGGAGCTGGTCGGCCTCACCCACCGAGCCCGGCACCGAGTCGACCAACTGTCCGGCGGCCAGCGCAGGCGGGTCGACGTCGCGCTCGGCATCATCGGCCGCCCCGAGCTCCTCTTCCTGGACGAACCCACCACTGGCTTCGACCCCGAGGCGCGGCGCGAGTTCCACGACCTGGTCGAGCGACTGGCCCGCGACGAGGGCGTCACCATCCTGCTGACCACCCATGACCTAGCCGAGGCCGAGCGTCTCGCCGACCGGATAGCGATGCTGGTCAACGGCCGTATCCGGGTCTGCGGCACACCCGCCGAGCTCGCCCGGCGGGCCGCGGCCCAGGCGGAGGTCCGCTGGACAGCACCGGACGGCGCGCCACGCCGCGAGCGCACCGCGGACCCCTCACTGCTGGTCTGGGAACTGCACCGCGTGGCCGATGGGCCGATCGCAGACCTGGAAGTCCGCCGCCCGACGCTGGAAGACACCTATCTGCACATGGTGCACGAGCACGCTGGCGGCGCCACGGGCGGGAGCGACGCTGACGCCGGGCCCGCTGACAACACAGCCCTGGTAGGCGCCGGGACAGGGGAGGAACGTTTCACATGAGGGAGACGAACATGACAGCGGTGCGGCACAGGACCGCGCGGGGCGGGACCAGCGCGCCGGACGGGGGTGACGACAGGACCAGCGGCGCCTCGGGACCGGCCCGCGCCCGCCGTCGGCGGCTGCTCCCATGGCAGGCCGGGCTGCGGCGCGGCGGTATCGAGGTGCGACACCTCCTGCGCGACCGCAAGGAGTTCGTCGGCTGCCTCAGCAATGTAGTGATCGCCCTCATGGTCGCCTCCTTCATCCATGACGACCTGCCTGGCACCCATATCCCCGCCGCGCATCTGACGATTGCCGGGTTCACCGCGTATCTGCTGTTCCAGGTCGGGCTGATCAACCTCCCGCAGATCCTGGTGACCGAGCGCGACGACGGCACCTTGCTGCGGCTGCGGGCCACGCCTGGCGGCATACCGGCCTATCTCATCGCCAAGTCCGTGCTGATCGTCACCATGGCGATGGGCATCATCACCGTCCTGTTGGGCGCCGCCGCGTTGCTCGTGAACGGGCCGCTGCCGCATAGCCCCGGCGGCTGGCTGACGCTTATATGGGTCATCGGCCTCGGTCTGCTCGCCGTCGTACCGCTGGGCGCGGCCATCGGCGCCGTGCTGCCCAACGCCCGCGAAGCGCTGGCGGTCATCATGCTGCCCGCAATGGCGCTGCTGGTCACCTCGGGGGCGATGTTCCCGATCGGCCGGCTGCCGGTGGTGGTTCAGGACGTGGCGTCCGTCTTCCCGCTCCGGTGGATGGCGCAGGGCGTGCGCTCGGCCCTGCTGCCGGACGCCGCGCAGGCCGCAGAGCCGTCCGGCTCCTGGCAACTGCCGACGGTTGCGCTGGTGCTGGCTGGCTGGGCCGTCGTCGGCTTCCTGCTCGCCGTCCCGCTGCTGCGCCGCGCCGCCCGCCGCGAGTCCGGCTCCCGGCTGACCGAACGCCAGAGCAAAGCGCGCATGAGCGGCGCGCTCACGATATAACGCGCCCTTTCGGCTCCGCGGGCTGGGGAACCGGCCAGCGCCCGGATACGGAACCCCGTGAGCTTCTTGGCCGCGAGAACGCGACCGGGACGGGAGGCCAGCTCCAGCGCATGGGTCTGGCGAAGCCGGTGGAGCGTCCATCTCTCCAGGCCGTCGACTTCCTCGGGACTGGCGACGAATTGGCCAGCAGCCGAGTGCTCTCCTGCGCTCAAGGTGCTTAAGTGCTCAGGCGAGGCCGGACGTGGATTCGCCGAGGCCGGACGAACCCAGGCCCAGCGGAGTCCTGTTGCCGCTGCACCTCCCGTCGGTTCCGCTCCAAGCCCCCTTCGTCCTTTCGCCAGGAAGCGCAGGACGCCCAGCGCTGCGCGCGCGCATGGCCAAGGGCGCGGTGCCGCCGCCCAGCAGTAGAGGTGCCACATGCCTTCCCAGGCAGAGCGCTGCGCATGATGCGCCCCTCGTTGTCGGGCACCCGCCGCGACAGCAGCTTCGTCCCGCTCATGTCGATGACCGCGCAGTGGTGCTCGGCCTTCCCCGCGTCCGTCCCCGCCCACAGCTCAGCCAACCTGGGCCTCTAGTAGCTCGCGTCGTTGTGTTCCCGCAGACGACCACGCCGACGTGTCCCTACGAAGCGACTGCTCGCGCATCCCAATCAGTGGCCGTGTCGTCGCGGCGTCAGGGCGGCCAATCACTGAAAGCCACGATCTTCGGCATGAGCTTTTGGGCCCACACCCAGACCCCTGGGGTCTCCGCGATCCTACGAATGACCGGGACCGACCCACCGCGAACAAGGTAGGGAGCTTCTCGTCATCCGTGACCTCCTTGCCGGTCTCCAGGGTTGTGACGTCGGTGCCGGCGGATCGTTTGGGCGGGATGCGGGCCGGGGTGCCGGTGACGGACTCGATGAGTCCGTCCTCCTGCGGCAGTCGGCTCCGAGCGCGAGCCCGGAGGCCGGGGGCGTGTCCGCGGCCGAGTGGACAAGGCAGGGGGAGCGGTTGCCGTGGCCGTGAGGGCCGAGGGCACGGGAGCGCCGTGCGCCCTTGCACGGCCGCGATCGCCTGGTACGCCTGGCGGAGCGGCCGGGCCGGGACCGGGCCGGACGGAACACGGGACCCCTTCCACATCCGTCCGGGCGCCGGAGGCGCCACGGTGCCGGTCGTCGATCCGGCCTCCGGCGCGTGACCGCCTCGCCCCGCGCAGACGGGTCAGCACGACCGCGCTCGCTGACGGAGTTGTGACAGCCGTGGCCGGGCGGCCGGGTTTCGTCTCATCGAGCCTTCCTCGGCTTCGGCGCCACCTCGCTGCGACCGTGTGGCGCATGGGTGATGAGTCCCCGGCGGAGAGCCGCATGTACCACGTTGCAGCCGCCCGAAGGGCTCGTCGTGGCTGGAGCCGGACGAGCGCCGGGTGCCCCGCGGCGCCGCGCAGACGGCTGCGCGCCGTGGCAGGCCCGGGCGGACGAAGGACGCAGGATGTCCGAGGGCCATGAGTCCGCGGGGAACGGTGTCCGGACGCCGAAACCGTCACGCGTTCCGCGTCTCATGACTGCCGGAATGCGTCGTGCGAATCGATTCGGCGCAAGCGCTTCGACGGGATGCTACGACCGGCGGTGTGCGGGGTCAATGGCGTGCCGCGAGGCGGATGCGGCACCCACGCGCGGCTCGAGGCACCGCCGGGTGGGCCAGTGTCTTCCTCACCGGCCTTCCGTCGTCCCGGATCGGCGCCCTTCCTCCCTGCTCATCGGCATGGTGGCGGATCACCCGCGCCTGGTCGGCGCACACTCGTACGGGCCGCCGAGCCCGCGCGACGGCGGGCCACGCCGCCGTCCGCCTGCCGTCGCACCGCAGCGTCTCGGCCGCCCCGGGCGCTTGGAACCGCAGGATTCAGCCTTCGAATCGATTCCGCGACAACATGCGCAACAGGGGGCTCCTTACTCTTGACGGCCCGCGGAATCGGGAGCACCGTCTCCCCCCGAAACCTCTCTGCAATCTCGCTGCAAAGACAGCTCGTTCAAGCGCTTCCGGATCGCCGGCGCCACCAACCCGACCGGGTTGCGCCGGCACGGTGGGGAGACCAGATGGGCACCATACGTGCAAGACGCCACCTGCTGTCCGGCCGCGGTGGCGTGCGGCTGTTCCTCGCGGCGGTGCGACGCCGCGACCGGCGGGACACCGTGCCGGAGCAGGCACACGTTCCTCCGCCGGCGCGCTCGCCCCGCTCCGGGCGGACCGTGCTCGCCCGGGCGGGGGCCGCGGCCGCGCTCGTCGCCGGGACTCTGATCGGTGCCACGGCCACGGCCGGCACAGCCGGGGCCGCGGCCTCCGGGCCGTGTGACATCTATGCGGCGGGCGGTACGCCGTGTGTGGCGGCCCACAGCACGACGCGAGCGCTGTACGGCTCGTACGACGGGCCGCTTTACCAGGTACGGCGTGCCTCGGACAACACCACCCGGGACATCGGCGTCCTGGGCGCGGGCGGTTATGCCGACGCCGCCGCGCAGGACTCGTTCTGTTCGGGGACGAGCTGTCTGATCACGATCATCTACGACCAGTCCGGCCGAGGGAACAACCTCACCCAGGCGCCCCCGGGGGGTGCTGCGGGCGGGCCCGACAACCTCGCGAACGCGACCGCCGCGCCCACCATGGTGGGCGGTCACAAGGCCTACGGCGTCTTCGTGGCGCCCGGCACGGGGTACCGCGACAACCGCACCAGCGGCATCGCGACCGGAGACAGCCCCGAGGGCATGTACGCGATCTTCGACGGCACGCACTACAACGGTGGATGCTGCTTCGACTACGGCAACGCCGAGACGAACAGCAACGACGACGGCAACGGCACCATGGAGGCCATCTACTTCGGCAACATCAGGGTGTGGGGCTATGGTTCGGGCAACGGTCCGTGGATCATGGCCGACCTGGAGAACGGCCTGTTCTCCGGGGTCAACCAGCACTACAACGCGGGCGATCCGACCATCAACTACCGGTACACGACCGCCATCGTCAAGGGCGGACCCAACCACTGGGCGATCCGCGGCGGCAACGCGCAGTCCGGCAACCTGTCCACCTTCTTCGAGGGGCCGCGTCCCAACGTGCAGGGCTACAACCCGATGCGCAAGCAGGGCGCCATCATCCTCGGCACCGGTGGTGACAACAGCAAGGGCGCCCAAGGCACCTTCTACGAAGGCGTGATGACCTCGGGCTACCCGTCGGACGCCACCGAGAACGCGGTCCAGGCCAACATCACCGCGGCCGGCTACAGCGACTCCTCCGGCGGGACGAGCACCGGTGCGCTGCACGCGGTGGGCGCGGGCAAGTGCCTGGACGTGCCGAACGCGTCCACGACGGCCGGCACCCAACTGCAGATCTGGGACTGCAGTGGCGGGGCCAACCAGACCTGGACCCACACGTCCTCGGGCGAGCTGACCGTGTACAGCGGCAGCAGCCGGATGTGTCTGGACGCGTACGACAACCAGACCTCCGCCGGCACCAAGGTGGAGACCTGGCCGTGCAACGGCGGCGCCAACCAGCAGTGGCAGCTGAACTCCGACGGCACCGTCACCGGCACTCAGTCCGGACTCTGCCTCGACGTCACCGGGGCCTCCACGGCCAACGGGGCCTTGGCCGAACTGTGGCCGTGCAACGGTGGAACCAACCAGCGATGGAGCCTCAACTGACCTGAACGGTACTGCCCGTGGTCGACTCGACGTCGGCCACGGGCCGCTCGCCGCCGGACGCAGGCCGCCGCGTATCCGGCGCCCGTCGGACAGCCCCGGGATCGTCCGACCGTCCGGCCGCACCACCCGGCCTCCCTGGGGGCTCGCCCCGGGCGGGCGCCTCGTGCGGGAGACATCGACGGCGAAGCCCGCCACACCGCCCCGGCACCACCGGGCCACACGCGCCACCCACTGGAGGATGACGATGTCCAGAGCCAGAGTGCTCCGCGGCCTCTGGGCCGCCCCGGTGGCCCTGCTCGCCTTACTGGCCGCAAGCGTGACCACGGCCGGGCCCGCAGGTGCCGTACCTACCCGAAGCCAAGCGGCCGCCGCCCTGTACGTGGCGCCGGATGCGGCTCCCGGCGGGAACGGCACCGCCGATCAGCCGTTCGCCACCCTCGACCAGGTGCAGCAGCCCGCGCACCGGCTCTCGGCCGATTCCGACGTCGTGGTCTACCTCGCCGGTGGCACCTACCGGTTGTCCAAGCCGCTGACCTTCGGTTCCGGCGACGGCGGCCAGAACGGCCACACCATCACCTACCAGGCCGTGCCCGGGCAGCAGCCGGTCGTGACCGGCGCGCAGCAGGTAACGGGCTGGCAGGTGCATGATCAAAGCGAGAACATCTGGTCGGTCCACGTCGGCACGGGCGTGACCACGCGCCAGTTGTACGTGAACGGCAAGGAGGCGCCGCGGGCGGCGATCCAGGTGCCCCGCTCCGGCTTCACCTTCACCCAGACCGGCCTGACCGTCACCGACTCCTCCCTCGACTACCTGGCCGGCCTCTCGGACCAGAACCACATGGAAGTCGAGAGCGTCAACTCCTTCACCGACCGCTACGCGCCGGTCCAGTCGATCAGCGGCAGGACCATCACCATGCAGCAGCCCGCGTGGAACAACAACTCCTGGGGCTACGACACCGTCAACGCGCCGTTCGCCGGCGGGACGATGTACCTGGAGAACAACTACGCGTTCCTGCAGCAGGCCGGACAGTGGTATCTGGACTCGTCCACCGGTGACCTGTACTACCGGGCCCAGCCGGGGCAGAAGCCCGGCAGCCTCGACATCGAACTGCCCCGGTTGCAGAGCCTCCTCGACATCAGCGGCAGCTACGGCTCACCGGCGGCCGGCCTGAGCTTCACCGGCATCCGGTTCACGGGCACCTCCTGGCTCGGTCCGAGCGGACCCGACGGCTACGCGGACCAGCAGAGCGGCGCCCACATCACCGGCGCCTACACGATGCCCGCCAACTGGCTGAGCACCTGCAAGTCGGGGTGCACGCAGTTCGAGGCCACCCGTAACCACTGGGCGCAGATGCCCGCGGCCGTACAGGTGTCCGCCGCCACCGGCATCACGTTCTCCGGCGACACGTTCTCCGAACTCGGGCAGGCGGGGCTGGGCGTGGGGAACGACGGCGTCGCCACGGCCTCGGGCACCGGCCTCGGCGCGAGCGGCATCACCATCAACGGCAACACCTTCACCGACGACGCCGGGAGCGGCATCCAGGTCGGGGGCATCCAGCCCGACGCGCACCACCCTGGCAATCCGCAGATGACCAACCAGAACATCGTCATCAGCGACAACCGGGTCAGCGGAGTGGGCACGGACTACAAGGAGACCGCGGCCATCCTGTCCACCTACGTCACGAACGCGACGATCACCCACAACCAGTGCGACCACCTGCCCTACGACGGGATCGACATCGGCTGGGGCTGGGGCGTCAACGACCCGGGCGGAAGCCAGGACTACGTCAACCGGGGCACGTACACCTACCAGCCCGTCTACAGCACTCCCACGACGCTGAAGAACAACACCGTCTCCCACAACCTGGTCTTCGACACCAAGAACGCGATGTTCGACGGCGGGAGCATCTACAGCCTGTCCGCGAACCCCGGCTCGGTGATCTCCGACAACTACATGTACGACAACAGGCACACCACCGCCCTGTACCTCGATGAGGGCTCCCGGTATCTGACGGTGTCGAACAACGTGGTGCAGGACGCCGGTAACTGGGCCCTGACCAACGCCAACGGGAACAACCACACCGACGACAGCACCTTCTCCGGCAACTGGTACAACGGCGGCAACACCTACGTGGCCACCGGTCCTCCGCACAACAACGTCCTCACCGGCAACGTCCAGGTGAGCGGCACCGACTGGCCGCTGGGCGCCAGGCAGGTCATCCAGCAGGCAGGCGTCAGGTCGTCGGGCGGCGGTGGCGACGGCTTCCCCACCGGCTACCGCCAGATGGTGATCGGAAGCGACAACCTGTGCCTGGACGTGTACGGCAACTCCGGCAGCGCGGGTGCCGCGGTCGAGCAGTGGACCTGCAACGGGCAGAGCAACCAGCAGTTCCGGTTCGTGCCGGTCTCGAACGGTTACGGGCAGTTGCAGGCGCAGAACTCCGGGCTGGTCGTCGCGGTGTCGGGCGGCTCCACAGCCGCCGGTACCCCCGACATCGTGCAGCAGGCCCCGGACGGAGCGGCCGGCGGTCTGTGGCTTCCGGTGCAGCAGTCCGACGGCTCCTACGCCTTCCAGAACAAGAACAGCGGCCTGTGCCTGGATGTCCACGGCGGCGGCAGCAACCTCGGCCAGCAGCTCGACCAGTGGCCCTGCAAGAACACGGCCGGCAGCAACCAGGACTTCACCCCCCGCTGACCGCTCGCGGGCTCGTTCACCCCACCCACTGTCCCGCACCAGTGAGGAACGCTGATGAAGAAGTACTCGGCCCCCTTGACCGCGGCGCTGACGGCCGCGCTGGGCGTGGGCTTCGCGTCGCCCGCGGCTGCCGCCACCGGTACCGAGGCGCCACCGTCCGCCGTGCGGGCCGCCGCCGTGCCCGCCGCCTTGCGCCTGATGCCGTTGGGCGACTCGATCACCTGGGGCGTCGGCAGCCCGTCCGGGAACGGCTACCGGGGCTTTCTGTGGAACCAGCTGTCGGCCGAGGGGCACGCCCCGGACTTCGTCGGCTCGGGCCGGAACGGCACCATGTCCGACCCGGACAACGAGGGCCACTCCGGCTGGCGGATCGACCAGATCGCCGGCATCGCGGACGACGTGCTGGCCCGTTACCGCCCGAACGTGGTCACCCTGGAGATCGGCACCAACGACCTGAACGGCAACTACGAGGTCCCCACCGCCACCGACCGGCTCCATGCGCTCATCGACCAGATCACCCGAGACGCCCCCGACGCTACCGTCCTCGTCGGCACCCTGATCATCTCCACCAGCGGCACCGAGGAGGCGAACCGGCCCGCGTTCAACGCCAAGCTCCCCGGGATCGTCCAGGCCGAGCAGGCTGCCGGCAAACACGTACGCCTGGTGGACCTGAGCGCTCTGACCACCGCGGATCTGTCCGACTCCCTGCACCCCAACGACAACGGCTTCCGCAAGATGGCGGACGCCTTCAACGCCGGGGTCCAGGCCGCGGACGCGGCGGGCTGGATCAAGCCGCCGGTTTCCCCGGGCGGGCAGGTGCGCTCCGAGGTCGCGGGCAAGTGCCTGGACGTGAAGGGCGGCAGCAGCGCCGACGGGTCCGCCGCGGACGTCTGGTCCTGCAACGGCTCCGAAGCGCAGCAGTGGTCCGCACATTCCGATGGCACCCTGCGGGCCCTCGGCAAGTGCCTCGACGCCACCGGCCGTGGTACCGCCAACGGCACGAAGATCGAGATCTGGGACTGCAACGGCGGCGCCAACCAGCAGTGGCAGGCGTACAACGGCGGTTACCGCAACCCGGTCTCCGGCCGCTGCCTGGACGACCCCGGCGCGTCCACCACCGACGGTACGCAACTGGTCCTGTGGGACTGCAACAGCGGCGCCAACCAGCAGTGGACCGCTCTGCCGGTCACCTCGGCTCCGTGATCCGACCCCACCGCAGCATCGACTCGCAATCGGTGCCCCACCCCCCACCACAAGGAGACCGATCCTTGATGTCCTCGCACAACGAGCAGCCCCGCCTCCGCAAGGCCCTGGCCCTGGCCACCGGACTGACAGCCGGCACGGTACTGGTCCTGACCGGGACGGCGTCCCCCGCCGCCCATGCGGCTTCCGGCACGTTGGGCTCGGCCGCGGCCGGCAGCGGCCGCTATTTCGGCACGGCCGTGGCTGCCGGGAAGCTCGGCGACCCGACGTACTCCACGATTCTCGACCGGGAGTTCAACATGATCACCCCGGAGAACGAGATGAAGTGGGACACCACCGAACCGTCCCGCGGCAGTTTCAACTTCGGCCCCGCCGACCAGATCGTCAGCCACGCCACCGCGCACGGGCAGCGGATGCGCGGCCACACGCTGGTGTGGCACTCCCAACTGCCCGGCTGGGTGGGCGGAATCAGGGACGCCAACACGCTGCGCAGCGTGATGGACAACCACATCACCACCGAGATGAACCACTACAAGGGCAAGATCTACGCGTGGGACGTGGTCAACGAAGCCTTCGCCGACGGCTCCTCCCAGCACCGCAGCTCGGTGTTTCAGGACGTGCTGGGCAACGGCTTCATCGAGGAGGCCTTCCGCACAGCACGGGCCGCCGACCCCTCGGCCAAACTCTGCTACAACGACTACAACATCGAGAACTGGACCGACGCGAAGACCCAGGGCGTCTACAACATGGTGCGCGACTTCAAGTCGCGCGGTGTGCCCATCGACTGCGTCGGCTTCCAGAGCCACTTCGGCACCGCCGGCCCGCCGGCCGGCTTCCAGACGACGCTGTCGAACTTCGCCGCCCTCGGCGTGGACGTCCAGATCACCGAACTCGACATCGCCCAGGCGCCGCCGACGGCGTACGCCAACACAGTCCAGGCGTGCATGAACGTGGCCCGCTGCACCGGCATGACGGTGTGGGGGATCAGGGACAGCGACTCCTGGCGCAGCGGGGACAATCCGCTGCTGTTCGACCGCAACGGCAACAAGAAGCCGGCCTACGACGCGGCCCTGTCTGCGCTGGGCGGCAGCGCGGGGAACCCGGGGGGCCCCGGAGGCATCGTCTCGGGCGCGGTGTACTCGCTGAGCGACGTCGCTGCGGGGCGGGTGCTGGACGTGCCCGGCGGTCAGACGGGGAACGGCACGCCTTTGCAGGTCTGGGACGCCAACGGTGGTGCCGCGAACCAGCAGTGGCGGGCGAGTCAGAACAGTGACGGGTCGTACACGCTGACCAATGTCGGCAGTGGGCGGGTTCTGGACGAGCCGGGTGGTCAGACGGGCAATGGCACGCGGATGGAGATCTGGGACGCCAATGGCGGTGCGAACCAGCACTGGCGGGCGAGCCGTAACGGTGATGGTTCGTACACCTTGACCAACGTCGCTTCCGGCCGGGCGCTGGAGATCCCCGACGGGCAGAGTGGCAACGGGGCCCCGGTCCAGGTCTGGGACGCAGGCGGCGGCGCCAACCAGCACTGGAGCCTCAGGTGAGGTGATCGGCGCCCAGCGCACGCCGCTGCCCTCGGATCGCTTCCGAGTACCCGAACGAACACCCGCGCCCGGCACGGCGGCCGTCGCCGGACGCGGGTTTCGGCATGCCGTCGCAGCGGACTGAGTCGGGCGAGACATGGGATGGATAGGCCGCAGAGTCGGGGCAGCGGATCTATTGACAGAGCATCAGGCCTATGGGATCACTATGCGACATGGGATGTCTGAGTGTTCTCTGTGGGTGCCCTCGGGCACTCTGACGGGAGCGGTCGACGCCCCGTGTGAGCCCCTTCGAACAGGCACGGCACTCTCTGTCCCCTTCCTCCACACATGCAAGGAACAGGATGCAGCCTCCATCTGTTTCGCTCCGGAGCACCTCGGCCCAAGGATCCCGGTTACCGGCGGCCGCCGCCATATGCGTGATGGCACTGCTGACCATGTTGCTGGCGACCGCGCCGACCTGGTCGGCATCGGTGTCGGCGGGACCTCTGGTCAGCTCGGTGTCGGGGCGGTGCCTGGACGTCAGGGGCAACGTCGACACGCCGGGAACGACCCTGGAGATCTGGGACTGCAACGGCCAGGTCAACCAGGCGTTCGCGTTCACCTCGGAGGGTGAGCTGAGGACCATGAACGGCACCCGGTGCGTGGACGCCTACGACAACCGGACGGCTCCGGGAGCCCCGGCGGTCATCCGGTCGTGCGACGGGCGGCCGAGCCAGGTGTGGCGACGCAACTCCGACGGGTCCGTCACCGGCGTCGCGTCCGGATTCTGCCTGGACGTCAACGGAGCGGGAACGGCCAACGGCACCGCGGTCATCCTGTGGACCTGCAACGGCCAGAGCAACCAGAAGTGGAGCACACCGGCGGCTCCGCCTCCGCCGGGCGGATCGGGCCCGTGCGACATCTACGCCGCGGGCGGTACGCCGTGCGTGGCCGCGCACAGCACGGTGCGGGCGCTCTACCGTTCGTACAACGGCTCCCTGTACCAGGTCAGGCGCTCCTCGGACAACGCGACCAGGGACATCGGCGTGCTGGCACCGGGCGGCTTCGCCGACGCGGCGACGCAAGACGCGTTCTGCGCGGGTACCTCCTGCGTGATCACGGTCGTCCGTGACCAGTCCGGGCACGGCAACGACCTCTGGTACCAGGGATCGGCCCAGGTCCCCGGATCCGGTCAGAGCAGCCCCGCGAAGGCGACCTCGGAGTCGCTGACCGCCGGGGGCACCAAGGCCTACGCGCTGTACATCAACCCAGGGAACAGCTATTGGCGGGACGGCCACCTGACCGGCGTGCCGACGGGTGCCGCACCCGAAGGGGCGTACATGGTGACCAGCGGCACCCACGTCAACGGCGGCTGCTGCTTCGACTACGGCAACAGCGAGACGGACCGGAAGGCCGACGCCGCCGGGGCGATGGACGCGATCAACTTCGGTACCGAGTGCTGGTTCGGCGGCTGCTCCGGGAGCGGTCCCTGGGTGCAGGCCGACCTCGAATGGGGCCTGTACTCCGGCGGCAGCCAGGCCTGGAACACCAGCCAGCGGGCTTTCCCCGGCACGTTCGTCACCGCGATGCTGAAGAACAACGGCACGTCGAGGTTCGCCCTGAAGGGCGGCAACGCGCAGTCCGGCGGCCTGACCACCCTCTGGGACGGCGGGCTTCCCGGCGGATACAGCCCTATGAAGAAGCAGGGAGCCATCGTCCTGGGGAGCGGCGGCGACTGCTGCAAGCCCGGCGGCGGCGCCAATCTGAGCGCCGGCACCTTCTATGAAGGAGCCGTCGTCGCCGGCTACCCCTCCGACGCGACCGACAACGCGGTGCAGGCCGACATCACTGCCGCCGGCTATCGCTGAAACGTCCCAGCTCCTCCCGACTCGGCCCAGGAGTAGATGACCTATGCCCACGACCACCGCGAGAGCCAAGCGCCTTCGGCCGCTGCCCCCGTTGCCGTCCCTGCGCAGGACCCTGGCGCTCATGTTCTCGGCCGTGCTGCTCGCCGTGACCGTCCCCCTCCTCTCCCTCGCCACGGCGCAGTCCGCCGCCGCGCTCGGCAACGGCCTCGCACCGACCCCGCAGATGGGCTTCAACGACTGGAACGCGTACGGCTGCGACGTCTCCGAGTCGCTGATCAAGTCCACCGCGCAGGCGATGCACACCAACGGCATGCAGGCGGCGGGCTACTCGTACGTCAACATCGACGACTGCTGGATGACGCACAGCCGCGACTCCGGCGGCCACCTGGTGCCGGATCCGGCCAAGTTCCCCGACGGGATCAAGGGCACCGCGGACTACGTGCACTCGCTGGGGCTGAAGCTGGGTATCTACGAGGACGCGGGCACCGCGACCTGTGCGGGATACCCGGGCAGCCTGGGGCACGAGACCACGGACGCGCAGTCGTTCGCGTCGTGGGGCGTCGACTACCTGAAGTACGACAACTGCAACAACACCGGGGTTCCGGCGCGGACCCGGTACACCGCGATGCGGGACGCCCTGGCGGCCACCGGCCGGCCGATCCTGTTCAGCCTGTGCAACTGGGGCCAGGAGGACGTGTGGACCTGGGGCGCGGGCGTGGGCAACAGCTGGCGGACCACCGGGGACATCAACGCGAGCTTCTCAAGCATGCTGTCGATCTTCCACAGCAACGTGGCACTGGCCTCCTACGCCGGCCCCGGCCACTGGAACGACCCCGACATGCTGGAGGTCGGCAACGGCTCGCTGACCGCCACCGAGAGCCGCAGCGAGTTCAGTCTGTGGGCGGAGATGGCCGCGCCGCTGATCGCGGGCACCAACATACCCTCGGCCAGTGCGGGCACGTTGTCCATCCTGACCAACTCCCGGGTGATCGCGGTCGACCAGGACCCCCTGGGCAGGCAGGGCACCATGGTGTCGTCCTCGGGCGGCCTGGACGTGCTGGCCAAGCCGCTCGCGAACGGGGACGTGTCGGTGGCACTGTTCAACGAGACGGGCTCGACGGCGACCATTACCACCACCGCGGCCGCGATCGGGAAGACCGGGGCGTCCGCCTACACCCTGACCGAGCTGTGGTCGGGGGCGTCCTCGACCACCTCCGGCACCATCAGCGCCTCGGTACCGGCGCACGGCACGGTGATGTACCGGGTCGCGGGCGGCACAAGCAGCGGCGGCGGCACCGGCGCGACCGGGGAGCTGCACGCGGTGGGTGCGGGCAAGTGCCTGGACGTACCGAACTCGACCACGACCGCGGGTGCCCAGGTGGAGATCTGGAGCTGCAACGGCGGGGTCAACCAGACCTGGACGCACTCCGCCTCCGACCAGCTCACGGTCTACTCCGGCAGCGGCCAGATGTGCCTGGACGCCTACGACAACCAGACGACCCCCGGGACGAAGGTGGAGATCTGGCCGTGCAACGGCCAGACCAACCAGCAGTGGACGCTGAACGCCGACGGCACGATCACCGGCGTCCAGTCGGGCCTGTGCCTGGACGTCACCGGAGGAGCCACGGCTGACGGAACCCTCGCCGAGCTGTGGACCTGCAACGGCGGCAGCGGCCAGCGGTGGACGCTGGGCTGAGCCCCTCCCATCGGTCACCGGCAGCTTCGGCGCCGCCGCGCGGCGCCGCCCCAGAGGAGATCTCCATGCTCAGATCAGCAACCGCGCGCCCGCGCGGGCGATTCCCAGCCATGCTCCTGCTCGTCCTGTCGATGGTCGTGGCCGCGTTCGGCGTACCGGCGTTCGCCGCATCCCCGCCGCCCGCCACGACCGCTGCCGCCCATCCGGCGGCCCGGCCGGCGAGCGCCTCAGCGGCTGCCGCGGCCGACGCGTCGCTCCCGTGCGACATCTACGCCGCGGGCGGTACGCCGTGCGTGACGGCGCACTCCACGACCAGGGCGCTCTTCGCGTCGTACAACGGGCCGCTGTACCAGATCCAGCGGGCCTCCGACCACAGCTACCGCGACATAGGACTGCTCAGCGCCGGCGGGTACGCCGACGCCGCGTCCCAGATCTCCTTCTGCTCGGGCACGTCGTGCACCATCACGAAGATCTACGACCAGACCGCCAGGCACAACGACCTGCCGGTCTCCTGGGGCGGCTTCTGGAAGGGCCCAGGACCCAACGGATCCGACGTCGGGGCGAACGCCATGGCCCTGCCGGTGACCGCGGCCGGCCACCAGGTCTTCGGCGTCAAGGTCACTCCCGGCGTCGGCTACCGGCTCGACCACGCGAGCGGCGTGGCCACCGGATCCCAGCCCGAGGGCATCTACATGGTGACATCGTCGAACTACACCAACCAGTGGTGCTGCTTCGACTACGGCAGCGGGGAGAACTCCCACACCGACACCGGCAACGCCACCATGAACGCCGTCTACTGGGGCAACGCCTGCTGGTTCAACGGATGTACCGGCAGCGGTCCGTGGGTCGAGGCCGACCTGGAGAACGGCATGTACCACACCAACACGGGCTCCAACCACGATCCGGGCAACCCCGGTGTCCACTACCCCTTCGTCAGCGCCTGGGAGAAGAACAACGGCACCAGCAACTTCACCCTCAAATACGGCAACGGCACCAGCGGCGGCCTGACCACCACCTTCTCCGGCCCCCTGCCGAACGGCTACTCACCGATGAAGGTCGACAGCTCGGTCCTGCTCGGCACCGGGGGCGACAACAGCAACTCGGGACAAGGCGAGTTCTTCGAAGGCGCGATGACAGCGGGCTATCCCTCCGACGCCACCGAGAACGCCGTGCAGGCCAGCATCACCGCCGCCGGCTACGGGGTGGGAAGCGGTGGCGGCCCGAGCACGACGGGCGCGCTGCGGGCGGTGGGTGCGGGCAGGTGTCTGGAGGTGCCGGGTGCCGCCACGACGCCGGGGACGCAGACGCAGATCCGGGACTGCTCCGGCGCGGCGAACCAGACCTGGTCCCGGACCGCGTCCCAGGAGCTCACCGTGTACTCCGGCGGCAGCCGCCTGTGCCTGGACGCCTCGAACCAGGGCACCAGCCCCGGCACCAAGGCCATCGTCTGGACCTGCAACGGCCAGAGCAACCAGCAGTGGAACCTCAACGCCGACGGCACCGTCACCAGCGCCCAGTCCGGCCTGTGCCTGGACGTCACGGGCGCCGCCACCGCCAACGGCACCCCCGTTGAACTGTGGACCTGCAACGGCCAGTCCAACCAGCAATGGTCGCTGAGCTGACCAGGTGAGGCACCCGCGCTCGACTCCGGGGCGGCATTCCGTCGCCGCCCCGGCACGTCGCCGTGCCCTGTACCCCTACCGCCCACTACGGGAGCCGGCCCCCGTCCAGCACGCGCGCCGCAGCACAGCGGCGCCCAACCGCAGGAGGATCGGATGAGGACGAGAGCGAGACCCGGCCGTCCGGCACTGGTGGCCGGCATCGTGCTGGCACTCGTGCTGCCGCTGCTGTCGGCGGCCGTCGGCCACGCCGCCCCGGTCAAGTCACTGAGCGTGCACCTCGCGTCGACGCGGGGGCCGTCGACCGGCGTGGGGGAGGGGTTCCTCTACGGGATCACCGAGGACGGCAGCCAGCCGGCGGACCAGTTCCTCCAGCCGCTGGGGATCAACGCGTTCCGCGGCGGCGGATGGTTCTCCGGCGGCTGGATCAGGGACGGCTACCGGTACGGCTCCGCCACCCGGGCCGACGTCGACTCGATCACCGCGCAGGCGAAACGGCTCACCCGGCCGCCCTACCACGCGCAGTACCAGGTGCTGGTCAGCGACATCTACGGCGCGAACGGCGGCCAGCCGTCGAACACGACGTACCCGTGCGACCACGGCGACTGCTCGAACTGGATCAGCTTCATCGACTCCACGGTGGGAGCGCTGCAGGCTTCGGGGCTGACGTTCGCCTACGACATCTGGAACGAGCCGGACATCTCCGTCTTCTGGACCCGGGGTGTGAACAGCGCCCAGTACTTCCAGATGTGGGACACCGCCTACCGGGAGATCCGGCGCATCGCCCCCGGGGCGCAGATCGTGGGGCCTTCACTCGCTTTCACCCCGCAGGGCAACCCGGGTGAATGGCGGACCTGGCTCGCGCACGTGAAGGCGGCCGGGACGGTGCCGGACATGATCACCAACCACGACGAGGGCGACGTCGACGACCCGGTCACCGTCGCGCAGAGCCTGAACAGCGCCCTGACCGCGGCGGGCATCGGTCCGCTGCCGCTGTCCGCGAACGAGTACCAGCCGGCCGACCGGCAGACCGCCGGGGTGACGGCCTGGTACCTGGCCCGGTTCGCGCAGTCCGGGTACGCCAACGCGATGCGCGGCAACTGGGTCTGCTGCGTCACCCCGAACCTGACGGGGGTCCTGACCCAGAGCGGGGGCAGTTGGCAGCCGACCGGCAACTGGTGGGCGCTTCGGGACTACGCCGACATGACCGGCACCCTCGTGGACACCTCCGGCCAGGTCGGCTCGACGGCGGTGTCGGCCTCCGAGGACTCCTCCGCCAAGCGCGCGGTGGCCGTCATCGGTGACTCCGACGGGTACACCGGCGCCGCGTCCGTCACCTTCGACGGACTGTCGTCCGTGCCCTGGCTGGCGAACGCCGGCAGCGTTCACGTCACCGTGCACCGCATCCCGGACCAGGCGCCGCTCGCCGCCCCGCAGACCGTGTACGACCAGAACGTGAGTGCTTCGGGCGGCTCGATCACCGTGCCGTTCACGTTCCAGGGCGCGCACGACGCGTTCTCCGTCCATCTGACACCGGCCTCGTCCGACGGTGGGGGTGGCGGGGGCTTCCCGGACGGCTACCACCAGCTCGTGGTGGCCGGCGACAACCTGTGCCTGGACGTGTACGGCAACTCCGGCAGCGCCGGCGCCGCGATCGACCAGTGGACCTGCAACGGGCAGGGCAACCAGCGGTTCCAGTTCGTCCCGGCCTCGGGCGGCTACGGCGAACTGCGGGCCCAGAACTCCGGGCAGGACGTGGCGGTCGCCGGCAGCTCCACGACGGCTGGCACGCCGGACATCGTCCAGCAGGCCCCCGGCACAGCCACCAACGCCCTGTGGCTGCCCGTGCGCCAGTCCGACGGCTCCTACTCGTTCCAGAACCGGAACAGCGGTCTGTGCCTGGACGTGCACGGCGCCGGCAGCAACACAGGCCAGCAACTGGACCAGTGGCCGTGCAAGAACGCTCCCGGTACCAACCAGGACTTCGTCCTGCGCTGACCGCACCGCCACCAGGTCCTGTGGCCGGATCCGTCACACCGGCCACGGGCCCCTCCGACCTGCGAAAGGAACCCCACCGTGTCAGCATTCAGCCGGTTATTCCGGCGCCTGCGTGCCTCGACGGCCGTGCTCACGGGCCTCGTCCTGGCCGCGGGCGGGCTTGTCGGCGCGGGCGCCGTTCCGGCCCATGCCGCCACCTCCATCACGATCAACGGCGCGTCCGGCGGCCGCACCTTCGACGGTGTCGGAGCGATCAGCGGCGGCGGCGGCAACAGCAGACTCCTGATCGACTACCCCGAGCCGCAACGCGGCCAGATCCTGGACTACCTGTTCACGCCCGGCTACGGCGCCTCCCTGCAGATCCTCAAGGCCGAGATCGGCGGTGACACCAACTCCACCTCGGGGGCCGAGCCCAGTCACCAGCACACCCGGTCCGACCTGAACTGCAATCGGGGCTATGAATGGTGGCTGATGGAGCAGGCCAAAGCGCGCAACCCGGACATCAAGCTGTACGGGCTCGCGTGGGGCGCACCCGGCTGGATCGGCGGCGGGAGCTTCTGGTCCACCGACATGGTCAACTACCTGCTCTCGTGGCTCGGTTGCGCCAAACAGCACGGGCTGAGCATCGACTACCTCGGCGGGTGGAACGAGCGGGGCTACAACGTCTCCTGGTACGAGCAGTTGCGCAGCGCGCTCAACAGCAACGGCTACGGCAACGTCAAGATCGTCGCGGCCGACTCCGACTGGTCCGTGGCGAACGACGTCGACTCCAACCCGGCGTTCGCCGCAGCGGTGAACGTCATCGGCACCCACTACCCCTGCGGCTACCGTTCGTCCCAGTCCACCTGCTCGGTGCCGTCGGCCGCCACGTCGTCCGGCAAGCAGCTGTGGGCAAGTGAGAACGGCTCGGACGACTACAACGCGGGAGCGCCGGCCGTGGCCCGCGGTATCAACCGCGGATACATCGACGGCCGGATGACGGCGTACCTCAACTGGCCGGTGGTCGCCGCGATCACACCGAACCTGCCGTACCCCACCATGGGGCTCGCCCTGGCCTCGCAGCCGTGGTCCGGGCACTACGCGATCGGCAAGAACGCCTGGGTGATGGCACAGACCAGCCAGTTCACCGCCCCGGGTTGGCATTACCTCGACGCCTCCAGCGGCTACATCGGCGGCAACCGGAACAACGGCAGCTACGTCTCGCTGAAGTCCACGAACAACTCCGACTACTCCACGGTCATCGAGACGATGGACGCCGGCAGTGCCCAGACGCTGAACTTCGACGTCACCGGAGGGCTGTCCGGCGGAACCGTCCACGTCTGGTCGACCGACGTCAACTCCGGCAACCCGGCCGACTACCTCGTGCACACCACGGACATCACCCCGTCCGGCGGCGGCTTCAGCCTCACCGTGCAGCCCCACCGCGTCTACACCCTGACCACCACGACCGGACAGGGCAAGGGCACCGCCACCGGTCCCGCCCAGGGCACGATGAGCCTGCCGTACCGCGACTCCTTCGACGGCTACGCCACCGGCACCGAGGCGAAGTACCTCATGGACTGGCAGGGCGCCTTCGAGGCGGTGCGCTGCGGCGGCGGCCGCAGCGGCACGTGCGTGCGCCAGATGAGCCCGCAGAAACCGATCACCTGGGACGCGCTGTCCGATCCGCACGCCCTGCTCGGCGATGTGAGCTGGAGCAACTACACCGTCTCGTCCGACGTCATGCTCGAACAGCCGGGATACGCCGAGCTGCTCGGCCGCGCCAACGCCCAGGACTACGGCAGCACCGGCGGCCTGAACGCCTACCACCTGCGGGTGAGCGACACCGGAGCCTGGTCGATCCTGAGCTCCGGCACCAACGGAAACGTCTCCGCGCTCGCCCACGGCACGACCGCGGCGCTGGGCACCAACCGGTGGCACTCCCTGGCCCTCACCTTCTCCGGCACGACCGTCAGCGCCGTCATCGACGGTTCCACGGTCGGTTCCGTGAACGACCGCACCTGGGCCGGTGGCCAGGTCGGCTACGCGACCAGCCAGGGTGAGACGGCGCAGTTCGACAACCTGTCCATCACGCCTGGCAGCGGCGGAAGCGGCGGCGGCACGATCGGTGCGATCGTCGGGATCGGCTCCGGCCGGTGCGTGGACGTGCCGAACCAGTCGCAGACAGCCGGCACCCAGGTGGAGCTGTGGGACTGCAACGGCGGCACCAACCAGCAGTGGACCAGTACCTCGGCCGGTGAGCTGCGGGTCTACGGCGGCGACTGCCTGGACGCCGCGGGCAGCGGCACCAGCCCCGGTACCAAGGTGGACATCCGGACCTGCGACGGCGGCAGCAACCAGCAGTGGAAGACCAACGCCGACGGCACGATCACCGGTGTCCAGTCCGGCCTGTGCCTGGACGCCACCGGCGCGGGAACGGCCAACGGCACCCTGCTGGAGCTGTGGGCCTGCAACGGCAACACCAACCAGCAGTGGACCCGCAGTTGATCAGGTGACCGGCTGACCGTCCTCCCGAGCCACCCCGTCAATTCCTCTGAGAGGCCCCGCACATGACTTCCTCCTCCCTCCCGATCAGCCGGCGCCGCCTGCTCGCGGCGGCCGGCGCGGCCACGGCCGTCGGCCTGCTGCGGTTCGCCCCGGAAGCCGCCGCGACCGACGGGCCCGGCAGCTACACCGCGAGCTGGCCGTCCGTGGATCAGCACCCCCCGGCTCCGGCCTGGTTCCAGGATGCCAAGTTCGGCATCTACTACCACTGGGGCGTCTTCAGCGTCCCCGCGTTCGGCAACGAGTGGTATCCGCGCAACATGTACATCGGCGGCTCGGCCGAGAACCAGCACCACATCGCCACCTACGGCGATCCCTCGGTATGGCCGTACGACAACTTCATCGACGGCGCCCGCGACAAGGCCGGCAACCACGTGCAGTTCGCCCCGAAACTCGCCTCCCAGGGCGGCAACTGGGACCCGAACGCCTGGGCACGGCTGTTCAAGGCCGCCGGCGCGAGGTTCGCCGGCCCGGTCGCCGAACACCACGACGGCTTCTCCATGTGGAACAGCCGCTCCAACCCGTGGAACTCGGTCCAACGCGGTCCCAGACTCGACCTCGTGGGACTGCACGCGCAGGCCATCCGCGGGCAGGGGCTGAAGTTCATGGCCTCGCTGCACCACGCCTACCACTTCAACGGCTACTACGACCACGTGCCCTACCAGTCGGACCCGACGCTGCGCATCCTCTTCGGCCAGCAGGGCTCGGCCGCCGAGAACCAGCTCTGGTACGACAAGCTCATCGAGGTCATCGACGGCTACCAGCCGGACCTGGTGTGGCAGGACTTCGACCTGGGCCTGGTGCAGGAGTCCTACCGCCTCCAGTTCCTCGCGCACTACTACAACCAGGCGGTCTCCTGGAACAAGGACGTGGTCGCGACCTACAAGGACGGCCTCGACAACAAGGGCGAGGTCTTCGACTTCGAGCGCGGCGGCCCGGCAGGGCTGCTCACCCCCTACTGGCTGACCGACGACAGCATCTCCTCCTCCAGCTGGTGCTACACGGTGGGCATCGGCTACTACTCGACGCAGGCACTGCTGCACTCGCTGATCGACCGGGTGAGCAAGGGCGGCAGCATGCTGCTGAACATCGCCCCGATGGCCGACGGCACCATCCCCTCCGGGCAGCAGTCGATCCTGCTCGGCATGGGCGACTGGCTCGGCCGCTTCGGAGAGGCGATCTACGCCACCCGCTCCTGGAGCAGCTACGGCGAGGGCCCCACCAAGATGGGCGGAGGCGCGTTCAGCGGACCGGTCGCCGGCACACCCAAGGACATCCGCTTCACCCGCAGCCAGGACAACAAGGTCCTCTATGCCACCGCGCTGGGCTGGCAGGGCGGAACCATGACCATCACGACGCTCAACTCGAACCAGATCAACCTCAGCAGCCTGACGAACGCCAAACTGCTGGACAACACCGCCGGCACCTACATCGACCTGCCCGCACCGGTCCAGGACGCTTCCGGCCTGCACATAGCCATGCCCTCGTCCAACGCGCCGTTCAGCGCGCTGGCGTACACAGTCAAGCTCACCTTCTCCGGTGCGATCCCCGTCCTGGGCGCACCGGGCGGCTCCACCACCTGGGTCAAGATCGCCAACGTGACGAGCGGGCTGGTGCTCGACAGCGGGGGCAACGTCGCCTCCGGCTCCAACCTCAAGCAGTGGAACTACGACGGGAGCACCAACCTCCAGTGGCAGCTCATCGACCTCGGCAACGGCTACTACCGCATCGTGAACCGCACCAACGGCATGGCCGTCGACAGCTGGGGCAACTCCGCCAACGGCGCGCCCGCCCGGCAAGAAGCGTGGAACGGCGGCAACAACCAGCAGTGGTCGCTGAGCAGCCTCGGTGACAACCGCTACCAGATCATCAACCGGGGCACCGGCACCGCCCTCGACGGCAGCGGCAGCACCACGGTCGGCTCCACCACCGTGATGTGGACGCCGAACTCCAGCACCAACAACGAATGGACCATCACCGGCGTCTGAACCGGGCGGCGACCGGTACTTCGTGTCCACCCCCCTCACGGAAGAAGGAGTGTATGAAACACAAACCACTCTTAATGTCGATCGCGGCTGCGCTGCTTCTCGTCCTGTCAGCTGCGGGCACCTCGTTCAGCAGTGGTCGTGCCACGCCCGCGCCGGCCACGAAGACCGCCGCCACGAAGACCGCCGCCACGAAGACCGCCGCGGCGGCGACCGCCGGATGCGGCAAGGCGCCGGCACTGACGAGCGGCACCCACACGATTCAGAGCGGCGGCCAGACCCGCAGTTACATCCTCCGGGTCCCTGCCGGCTACGACAACAACCACCCCTACCGGCTGGTCTTCGGTTTCCACTGGCGGGGTGGCACGGCGGGCGACGTCGACTCGGGCGGAACGGACGGGTACAACTGGTCCTACTACGGGCTGCGGCGCCTGGCGGACGCGAACAACGGCACGATCTTCGTCGCTCCCCAGGGCAATGGCAACGGCTGGGCCAACCCCGGCGGCCAGGACGTGGCCTTCGTGGACGCCATGGTCAGCCAGATCGAGGCAGGTCTGTGCGTCGACACGACCCAGTTGTTCTCGGCCGGTTTCAGTTACGGGGGCGCGATGTCGTACGCCCTCGCCTGCTCCCGGGCGACGGTCTTCCGCGCCGTCGCGGTCTACTCCGGCGCGAACCTCAGCGGGTGCAGCGGCGGCTCTCAGCCCATCGCCTACATGGGTCTGCACGGCATCAGGGACAACGTGCTGCCCATCTCGTCGGGACGGCAACTGCGCGACACCTTCGTCCGGAACAACGGCTGCACCCCCCAGAACCCGCCCGAGCCGGCCTACGGAAGCCTGACGCACATCATCACCACCTACTCCGGATGCAGGTCCGGCTACCCGGTCGTCTGGGCCGCGTTCGACGGAGCGGGCCACGACCCCGGTCCCATCGACGGCTCCACCGGTGACGGCTGGCGCACCTGGACGTCGGCAGCGGTGTGGCAGTTCTTCACCCAGTTCGACTCGAACCAGCCGCCGCCACCGCCACCGCCCTCCGGCAACCAGGAGATCGTCGGCCAGCAGTCGGGGCGCTGCCTCGACATCAACAACTCCACGACCGCCAACGGCACACAGGCACAACTGTGGGACTGCAACGGCGGCTCCAACCAGCGGTGGACCTACTCCGCCGGCAAGCAACTGGTGGTCTACGGCAACAAGTGCCTGGGCGTCGGCCAGTCCGCCGGCAGCGGCACCCCGGCGGCGATCTGGGACTGCAGCGGGCAGGCGGACCAGCAATGGAACGTCAATCCCGACGGCACGATCACAGCGGTGCAGTCGGGGCTCTGTCTGGACGCCGACGGCCAGGGGACCGGCAACGGGACGAAGGTCCAGCTGTGGACCTGCACGGGCGGAGCCAACCAGCACTGGCACCTGCAGAACTGACACACCGGGGCCACGCACGGCACCGTGCGGGCCTGGCCCCGCAGACGAACCGAAGTGCCAACCGCAGCCGCTCGGAGCCGCCCCCTCGGGGCGCGGCTCCGAGCGGCTGCTCCCCGACGAGGCGCAAGGAGAGTGCGATGCCCAGAACCCACACACCCTTACTACGCGCGGCGATGGCGGCCGTGTGCTCCCTCGGCCTGCTCGGCGCGGTCGGCGACACGGCCCATGCCGGTCCGCGGTCCGCGGTCCGGGCATCCCCGCCCATCTATCTCGACACCTCCTACTCGTTCCCGGAGCGGGCCGCGGACCTGGTCTCGCGGATGTCGCTGGACGAGAAGATCCAGCAGCTGCACACCAACAGCGCGCCGGCCGTCCCACGGCTCGGCGTGCAGCAGTACACGTACTGGAGCGAGGGACAGCACGGCATCAACGCCCTGTTCGCCAACACCCACCACGGCTCGGTGACCGGCGGCGTGCACGCCACCAGCTTCCCCACCAACTTCGCCGCATCCATGTCCTGGGACGAGGACCTGATGTACAGGGAGACGACGGCGATCTCGGACGAGGCCCGAGGACTGCTGGACAAGTCGCTGTGGGGAACCGGGCAGAACAACCTCGGGCCCTCGAAGGACGACTACGGAATGCTCACCTACTGGGCGCCGACGGTCAACCTCGACCGTGACCCGCGGTGGGGCCGCACCGACGAGGCGTTCGGCGAGGACCCGTACCTCACGGGGCAGATGGCGGACGCGTTCGTGAACGGCTACCAGGGCCAGAATCCCGACGGCAGCCCGCAGAGCACGTACCTGAAGGTCGCCTCGACCGCGAAGCACTACGCGCTCAACAACGTCGAGCAGGACCGCACCGGCATCAGTTCGAACGTCCCGGACGACGACCTGTACGACTACTACACCGCACAGTTCAAGAGCCTGATCGAGAAGTCGCATGTCGCGGGCCTGATGACGTCGTACAACGCGATCAACGGCACACCGTCGGCGGCCAACACGTACACCACCAACCAGATCGCGCAGCGCACGTACGGCTTCGGCGGGTACATCACCTCCGACTGCGGCGCGGTCGGCACCACGTACCAGTCCTTCCCCGCCGGCCACGACTGGGCGCCGCCCGGCTGGAGCACCGACCACAACGGCGCCAACTCGACCTGGACCAATACCGCGACCGGTCAGAAGGTGTCCGGGGCGGCCGGCGGCCAGGCCTACGCCCTGCGCGCGGGAACCAACGTCAACTGCACGGGTGCGGAGGCCACCTCACCCAACCTCGAGCAGGCGATCAAGGCCGGTGTCCTCAGCGAAGGCGTCATCGACAGCGCGCTGGTGCACCTGTTCACCGTCCGGATGCGAACCGGTGAGTTCGACCCGGTGGACCGGCAGCCGTACACGAAGATCACCAAAGACGTCATCGAGTCACCGGCCCACCAGGCCCTGGCACGGACCGTCGCCGACAACGCCCTCGTCCTGCTGCAGAACAAGAAGGTCGCGGCCACCGGCAGGCCGCTGTTGCCCGCCGACCCGGCCAAGCTGAACAAGGTGGTCATCGTCGGCGACCAGGCCGGGAAGGTTACTCTCGGCGGCTACTCGGGCGATCCCACCAGGAAGGTGGACGCCGTCCAGGGCATCACGGCCCAGGTCAAGGCGGCCAACCCCGACGCGCAGGTCGTCCACGACGCCGCCGGCACCTCCAGCACCGCGACCGGTGCGGCGACGCTGAGCGCCCGGACCCAGGCCGACATCAAGAGTGCCGACCTGGTGGTCGTCGCGGTCGGCACCGACGACGCCACGGCAGGCGAGGGGAAGGACCGCGGGGGGCTGGTCCTGCCCGGCAACTACGGCAGCCTCATCGACCAGGTCACCGCCCTGGGCAACCCGAAGACGGTGCTGGACATCCAGTCCGACGGGCCGGTCGCCATCGAGCCCTACCGCGCCAAGGTGTCCTCGATCGTCTTCGCCGGCTACAACGGCGAGAGCCAGGGCGACGCCCTCGCCGACGTCCTGTTCGGCAAGCAGAACCCGGGCGGGCACCTGAACTTCACCTGGTACAAGGACGACTCCCAGCTGCCCGCCATCTCCGACTACGACCTCGAGCCCAGCGCGACCGGCGGTCTGGGCCGCACCTACCAGTACTTCACGGGCAAGCCGACCTACCCCTTCGGCTACGGCCTGAGCTACACCACCTTCGCCTACTCCCACATCCGCGCCGACCGCTCCTCCGTGAACGCCGACGGGACGGTCAACGTCCGCTTCGACGTCACCAACACCGGCACCGTGCCCGGGACCACCGTCGCCCAGCTCTACGCGGCCACCGACTTCACGGTCAGGGACCGCGAACTGCCGAGGAAGCGCCTCGTCGGCTTCAAGAAGACCCAGGTCCTCCGGCCCGGCGCCACCCAGCACGTCACCCTGCGCGTCCGGGTCCCCGACCTCGCCTTCCACGACGGCCGGAAGGCCAGGCAGGTCGTCCACGACGGCACCTACCGCTTCGAGGTGGGCGCCGACTCCGCCGCCACCGCCGGATCCGCCCGGGTCACCGTGCACGGCAGTCTCACCCCGCATGTGAAGTACGTGACCGTACAGCCCGAGGCCGTGGTCTACCGTGCGGGCGACACCATGGACCTCACCGCCCGCAACCGGTGGATCAAGGACGACACCGACCGCACGGCCCAGCCCGGGCGCAACCTGAAGGTCACCGCCGAGCACGTCGTGGAGGCGGTCAACGACGACGGCTCCTTCCTGGACCTGTCCAGGACCAAGGTCCGCTACAGCAGCAGCGACCCCTCCGTCGCCACCGTCAGCAGTAAGGGGCTGGTCACCGCAGTGGGCAACGGCGTGGCCACCATTCGTGCGACCGTGCACGGCGTCACCGGTTCCGCGGTGATCCGCGTCCACCACACCCTGGCCCTCTCCGCCGCACCGATCGTCAAGTCCGGCGCCTCCCTCGCGGCGACCACCACCTACACCAACACCGGCCCGACCGCCCTGCCGAACGCCTCGGTCACTCTGCACGTGCCCGACCGCTGGAGGGCCGCCCCGACCTCACCGGCCACCTTCCGGAGCATCCCGGCCGGCGTCTCGGTCAAGACCACCTGGATGGTCACGCCGCCGGCCGGCGTCAAGCCCGGCACCTACACCCTCGCCGCGTCGGCCGACTACCGCGGCGCCCGGGCCAGCGACGACGCGGCGGGCCAACTCTTCGTCCCCTACTCCTCCATCAGCGACATCACCAAGAACATCGGCATCAGCGACGATGCCACGCCCGGCGGCGGCGATCTCGACGGCGGTGGTCAGAGCCTGTCCCAGCAAGCCCTCGCCGCCCAGGGGATCACGTCCGGCGGCACCATCACCCACGACGGACTGACCTTCACCTGGCCGACCACCGGCACCGGCAAGCCGGACAACATCGTGGCCGGCGGCCAGACCGTCCCCTTCACCGCAATCGGCACCAAGCTCGGCTTCCTCGGCACCGCCGACTACGGCAACGCCTCCGGCACCGGCCTGATCACCTACACCGACGGCACCACCCAGAGCTACACCCTGGCCTTCGCCGACTGGTGGAGCAACAGTGCGGCCGACGGCAGCGACATCCTCGCCACCACCGACTACATCAACGGCAGCAGCGGCAAGGTCCAGCAGAAAGTCAGCGTGTACGCCGCCACCGTGCCGCTCCAGGCAGGCAAGACCGTTGCCTACCTGACCCTGCCGAACGCAGGCTCCGACGCCGTGTCGGGCCAAGTGGCCATGCACATCTTCGCCACAGCCATCGGCTGACCACCCGTCCCGGACGGGCGCCGGACCCTGCGGCGCCCGCCCGGCGTCCCCGGGGGCCAGGGCCGGCGGCGTACCACAAGCCCATACCGATCACCGGAAACGAGCTTCATTCGTGAGACGCACTCTGCGCGCGGTTGGCGATGGTGCTGCTGCCACTGGCCGCAGCCTTCACGTTCCTGCTGCCCCAACCCGCGGCCGCGGCGAGCCTGACCCAGATCACCGGTTTCGGGAACAACCCCACCCACCTCAACACGTACCTCTACGTGCCCGACCACCTGGCACCCAGGCCCGCCCTGCTGGTCCTGGTCCATTACATTCCATCGCCGACCTCCTCGCATTCCTCGTGACCCGGGCCGTCGCGCGGTGTGCATGTCCCTGGCTATCCGGTTGCCCCTGGCAAGGGCGTTGCACGCCTGCCGCACTGTCGGCCCGGTTCGGCGCCCCGGGCGGCGGGCTTCCTGCCCGGCCCCCGGCCGGGCCCAGACATCGGTGAGGGAGGCTGGTGCCGTCCCGGCGTGCATGTCAGGCGGCAACCGGGTAATGCGCGACACTGTGACACGCATCGTCATCATCGTCCTGACTCTGCTGGCCGCTCTCGGCTCCCTCGCCGTGGCGGTCGCCGGCTCACCCGCCTGGTGGTTCGTGGCCCTGCCGCTGACGTTCCTGGGCGCGCTCGGCGCCCGGGACCTGCTGCAGCGCCGGCACTCGGTGCTCCGCAACTACCCCGTCCTCGGCCATCTCCGCTTCCTCATGGAGAGGATCCGCCCGGAGCTGCAGCAGTACTTCATCGAGCGGAACTACGACGGGCGCCCCTTCGACCGGGACGTACGCAGCATCGTCTACGAGCGCGCCAAGGGCACGGACGCGGAGGAGCCGTACGGCACGGAACGGGACGTGTACCAGCCCGGTTACGAGTATCTGGTCCCCTCGATGGCGCCGTGCCCCGTGCCCGAGACCGCGCCGCGCGTACGGATCGGCGGCCCGGACTGCACCCGCCCCTACGACATGGCTCTGCTGAACGTGTCGGCGATGAGCTTCGGCTCGCTGTCCGCCAACGCCGTCCTCGCGCTCAACGGGGGTGCCGCGGCTGGGGGTTTCGCCCAGGACACCGGTGAGGGCGGACTGTCCGAGTACCACCTGCGGCCCGGGGGCGACCTCGTGTGGGAGATCGGCACCGGGTACTTCGGCTGCCGCACCCGCGACGGGGACTTCGACGCGGCCGAGTTCGCCGACAAGGCCGCGCACGACCACGTCAAGTGCGTGTCCCTGAAACTGTCGCAAGGCGCCAAGCCCGGCATCGGCGGTGTCCTGCCGGGAGCCAAGGTGAACGCCGAGATCGCCCGGGTCCGCGACGTGCCCGAAGGACGGACCGTCGTCTCCCCGCCGTACCACCGCGTCTTCTCCACCCCGCGCGAACTGGTCCGCTTCATCGCCCGCATGCGCGAGCTGTCCGGTGGCAAGCCCGCCGGGTTCAAGCTGTGCGTGGGCTCGCGACGGCAGTTCCTGGCCGTGTGCAAGGCCATGCTGGAGGAGGGCACGGCACCCGACTTCATCGTGGTGGACGGCGCCGAGGGCGGAACCGGCGCGGCGCCGCTGGAGTTCGCCGACCACGTGGGGACCCCACTCACCGAAGGCCTGCTCACCGTGCACAACTCCCTCGTGGGAACTGGCCTGCGCGACCGGATCAGGATCGGCGCCAGCGGCAAGATCGCCACCGGCACCGACCTCGTAAAGCGCATGGTGCAGGGCGCCGACTACGGCAACGCCGCACGGGCCATGATGTTCGCCGTCGGCTGCATCCAGGCCCAGCGGTGCCACACCAACACCTGCCCCACCGGCGTCACCACCCAGGACCCCCGCCGCGCCCGCGCCCTCGACGTCCCCGGCAAGACCGCGCGCGTCCAGCGCTTCCAACAGGCGACGGTGGCCAGCGCCTTGCAGCTCATGGCGTCGATGGGCGTCACCGACCCCGCGCAGCTGCGTCCGCACATGCTCCGCCGGCGCGTGGACCCCTTCACCGAACGCTCCTACGAGGAGCTGTACGAGTGGCTTGAGCCCGGGCAGCTGCTCGCCGAGCCGCCGGACTCCTGGGCGGCCGACTGGAAGGCCGCCGACCCCGACCGATTCACCGTGTGACCTGGAGGAATCACGTGGCCCGTACTGTTGCCCGCGTCATCGTGGACGCGCTGAGCGAGCTCGGCGTACGCCAG
Source organism: Streptomyces sp. NPDC104106 (assembly GCF_055584345.1). Classification (NCBI taxonomy): domain Bacteria; kingdom Bacillati; phylum Actinomycetota; class Actinomycetes; order Kitasatosporales; family Streptomycetaceae; genus Streptomyces; species Streptomyces sp. NPDC104106. Next base: position 215,337 of record NZ_JBVJMF010000012.1, on the reverse strand, counting down.
GTGTTCGGCGTCGTGGGAGACGCGCTCAACCCCCTGACCGACGCCATCCGCACCACCGAGGGCCTGGAATGGGTGGGGTGCCGGCACGAGGAGGCGGCGGCCTTCGCCGCGAGCGCCCAGTCGCAGCTCACCGGGATCCTCGGCGTGTGCATGGGCACCGTCGGACCCGGTTCCGTCCACCTCCTCAACGGCCTGTACGACGCGGCCAAGAGCCACGCTCCGGTCCTGGCCATCGCCGGCCAGGTACCGCTCGCCGAACTCGGCAGCGACTACTTCCAGGAAGTCGACAACGACGCACTCTTCAGCGACGTGGCCGTCTTCCGCGCTACCGTCACCTCGCCCGACCAGCTGCCGCAGATGCTGGAGACGGCGGTGCGCCACGCACGGGGCCGCAGGGGCGTCGCCGTCCTCACCGTGCCGGGCGACCTGGGCGATCGGGAGCTGACCGCTGACCGGCCCGCCCGGTTCTCCCTGAACCCTCCGGTGAGCCGGCCGGATGAGCCGGCCGTACGCCGCGCCGCGGAACTCCTCGACCGCTCCGAACGGACCACCCTGCTGGTCGGGGCGGGCGCCCGCGCCGCCCGCGACGACGTCCTCGCCCTCGCCCACCGCCTGGCCGCACCGATGGTGCTCACCCTGAAGGCCAAGGCGGGCTTCGAGGGCGAGGCCAACCCCTTCCAGGTCGGCCAGACGGGCCTGATCGGCAACCCCGCCGCCGCGGTGGCCCTCCAGGACGCGGACACCCTTCTCCTGCTCGGCACCGACTTCCCCTACCGGGACTGGTATCCCGAGGGCCGGACCGTGATTCAGGTGGACACCGAGGCCACCCACATCGGACGCCGCGTACCGGTCGACGTCGGCCTCGTGGGGGACACCGGCGCCACCGTACGCGACCTGCTGGACCATCTCACCGCCCCACCCGCGGGTGCCGAGGGCGCACGCGACCGCTCCCACCTGGAGAAGGCGCGTGAGCACTTCGACCAGTGGCGGGCCGGGCAGGCCCGGCTCGCCGACCCCGCCCACGACAAGGGCCTCGTGGGCCGCGTCCGCTCTGCGCTGGACAACCGCCACCACGCCATCCGGCCCGAGGCGCTGGCCGCGGCCGTCGACCGGATCGCGGCCGACGACGCCGTCTTCACCTCCGACACGGGCATGGCCACCGTGTGGCTCTCGCGCTTCGTCGACATGCGCGGCGACCGGCTTCTGATCGGCTCCTACAACCTCGGCTCGATGGCCAACGCGATGCCGCAGGCACTGGGCGCCCAGTGCCTGGACCGTGAACGCCAGGTGGTGGCCTTCTGCGGCGACGGCGGACTGAGCATGCTCCTCGGCGACCTCATGACCCTGAAGACGTACTGCCTGCCCGTCAAGCTCGTCGTCTTCGACAACCGCCGGCTGGGCATGGTGAAACTCGAACAGGAGCAGGCAGGACTGCCCGAGTTCGGCACCGTGCTCGACAATCCCGACTTCGCCGCCGTCGCCGAGGCCATGGGCATCACCGGCATCCGCGTGACGGACCCGGCCGAGGTGGAGGGCGCCGTGCGCCGCGCTCTCCAGGCCCCGGGCCCGGTCCTGCTCGACGTCCTCACCAACCCCGACGAGATCGCCGTCCCGGCCAAGCCGACCGTCGAGCAGGGCTGGGGATTCGCACTGGCCAAGGTCAAAGAGGTCGTACGCAGCCATGGAGAGCCGAACTGAGCCCAACCGGGGGGAGAATGCCGGCCGGGCACCATGAACCGCTGCCCTACCAGCAGCGGTTCAGCGCCGGCTGAAGTCAGCCGTCCCGGTGAGCGCGGAGCACGAGCATGGAGCGCGCCTCCACCTCCACCTCGCTGCCGCTGTTGATCAGCGGCCGGTACTCGGCGCAGGGGATGGCCGTGTCCACCTCCACCGCCCACCATGGGCCGAGCTCCTCGGGGACGGTGAAGGCAAGCGGCTGGCTGTGGGCGTTGAAGAGGAGAAGGAACGAGCCGTCCACCGCGGGCAGGCCCCTCAGGTCCGGTTCCGTGATGGCCTTGCCGTTGAGGTGGACCATCAGGGACCTGGCGAAGCCCGTGTCCCAGTCGGTGTCGGTCATCTCCCGTCCGGCGGGGGTGAACCAGGCGATGTCCTTCGCCTCGCTGGGGCTGCCGTGAGCCGGACGTCCTCGAAGAACCGTCACCGGCGGAAGACGGGATGGTTGCGGCGCGGCATGCAGAGCGGACGCCCGCGCCCGCACGCGGCCCTGCGACGGCGGTCCGGACCGTGCGATGGGCCGGCGCCGGAAACTCTTCTGCGATCGAGAGGTCTTCGCCACGAAGCGAAGGTCAGTCGACCCTGATGCCCACGATGCAGGTGTCGTCGTCGGTGTCCGACCTGCTGTAGGTGAGCAGCCGGTCGAGTTGCTGGTCCAGGGTCCCGGACCCCGGACGCGCCGTGTCCAGCAGATGGGCCAGGGATTCCTCCACCGAGCGGTCCCGGCGCTCGATCAGCCCGTCGGTGTACATAAGGAGGGTGTCTCCCTCGGCCAGTTGCATCTCCGTCTCCTCGTACACCGCCTCCGGCAGGGCACCCAGCAGCAGACCCCTGAGGGTGGGCAGCACGGTGGCCTCGGCCTGGCGCACCAGCACCGGCGGCGGATGCCCGGCTCGCGCCCAGCGCAGGATTCGCCGTTCACCGTCGTACAGCCCGCACACGGCGGTCGCGGTGACGGCGCCCGTCAGATGGTGGGCGACGATGTTCAGCCAGGACAGCAGCTGCCCCGGGCCGGCTCCCGTGACGGCGAGACCACGGAGCGCGTTGCGCAGTACGACCATGTTGGTGGCCGCGTCGATCCCGTGTCCGGCGACGTCTCCGACGCACAGCAGTACCAGTCCTGAGGGCAGCACGACGGCGTCGTACCAGTCACCGCCGACCAGATGCTCCGTCTCGGCCGGCCGGTAGCGCACTGCCACCTGCAGGCCGGGCACGCGCAGCGGAGCCTGGGCGGGAGGCATGATCGCGTGCTGGAGCTGGAGGGCGAGCCGGTTGCGCTCGACGGCCTGCTGTTCGGTGTGAGCGAGCTGGTCGCGGGTCGCGGCGAGCGCCACCTCGGTCCAATGCTGAGCGGAGATGTCCTGGTAGGCGCCGCGGACGCCGCACAGCTGACCCTCTGTGTCGAGGAGCGGTTCGGCAACCACGCGCATGTGCCGGGTCACCCCGTCCGGGCGCTGCAGCCGAAAGGCGGCCGACGCCGGCCTGCGGTGGTGCAGCAGCGTGCGCAGGAACCGTCCGATCGATACGGTGTCGTCCGGGTGGGAGTACGCGGGCAGGTCTTCCAGGGCGACAGGGAGGCTCGTGGGCGGACGACCGTAGAGGCTGAACAGCTGGCTGTTCCAGGTGATCTCGCCGGTCAGCAGGTTCTCCTCGAAACCGCCGATCCGGCCGAGCCGCTGGGCGTGCTGGAGGAGACTGGCCAGGCGGGCTGTCTCGTCCTCGATGCGCCAGATGAGCAGCACGCAGGAGCCGTGGCGGCTGATGCTGATGTCGGCGACCGCGCAGAGCGGAACCTGGTCGACGAGGGCGGTGAGCCGCATGCGCTGGGCGCGGAACGGCTCTCCGGTGGCGTAGACCCGCTCGACGCGCTGGAACAGGTCGCTGACGTCGGCGGCCATCGGGTAGGCCTCCAGCAGCAGTGCGCCGCTGACAACGGCCCGCGGTCGGCCCGCCGGGTCACGGAAGCGGCTGTTGACGTGCTGGATCCGGAAGTCGACGAGTCGCCCGGCCTCGTCGAGGTGCGGCACGAGGACCAGGGCCGGATCGTGCAGGCCGTCCGCCAGGTCGATCAGCTCCGGCACCGCCCGGGATTCGTGCGCGGCCCCGACGGAGGACACGAAGGCCTCCAGGGTGTGCGCACACAGTTCGGCGAGAGTCTCCACCTGCCGTATCACCGGGCGCGGCAGCGGGCTCTGGGGCTTGGGCCAGGCGATCTCCAGGACGCCGTGGATCCGTCCCCCCGCTCCGGCGGGCACGGCGATCCGGGCGCCGTCGGCGTAGTCGCGCCGGCCGATCGTCGGAAGTCCGGAGGCGGCGAGCGAGGGCAGCCACTGCCCGCCGGGCTCGGTCAGTCCGCGCCGGGCCACCGTGACCACGTCAGGCGGGACGTAGCGCCAGCGGGTCGCCTCGGCCGGGGGGAAACCGGCGTTGCCGGCGAGGACGAGCGAGCCCTCCGAGCCGGCCGCCCAGATGGCCACGGCGACGGCACCGAGCGGGCGCAGGGCGTGCTCGAGTAGCGAGTCGGCCATCGCCTGGGTGTCGGGGGCGGCCAGGACGCCGCTCTCGGCCGCGCGCAACCGTACGGCGGCGGAGGCCTCGACGGGGCCGGAGTGGTCGGCGGTCGCGGCCAGGAACGCCTCGGTCACCTCCGCGACCCGGTCCTTGGCCGCCTGGTTGATGATGTCCACGGCGAGTTCCAGTGGTGTCACCTGCGCCTGCTCGGTCAGTTCGGCGAGCTGCCGGGCGGCCTGGGCGGGGCCGCAGCCCAGCCGCTCGACCAGGATGCCCTTGGCCAGTTCGATCAGGGCCCGGCCCTCGGCCTCCGCCTGTGCGGCCCGTACCTCTCGGCGCAACCGGTCCACGGTGGCGGCGAGCCTGCCCACCGGAGGGATCTCGGGCATCTCGGCCGACGTGGCGTCCACCGCCGGGCGCGGGCCGGGCACGGCGTTCGGCGTGGCCGGTTCGGCGGGCGGTTCGTGGGTGGTCATCGGATGGCTGCTCCTCGGCCTGCGGTCGGTCGGATGCGCGATGCCGTGGCCGTCGTCATGCGGGCAACCAGCGTCGGACGCAGGCGATGAGGTCATCGGTGTCCACCGGCTTCGTGACGTAGTCGCTGGCCCCGGAGGTGAGGCTCTTCTCCCGGTCGCCCTGCATCGCCTTGGCCGTCACGGCGATCACCGGCAGGTCGGCGTACTGCGGCAGGCTGCGGATCTCGGCGGTGGCCGCGTACCCGTCCATCTCGGGCATCATCACGTCCATCAGGACCAGTTCGACATCCGGGTTGCTCATCAGCGTCTCGATGCCCTTGCGGCCGTTCTCCGCGTGCAGGACGCGGAAGCCGTGCAGTTCGAGGATGCCGCTGAGCGCGAACAGGTTCCGCGCGTCGTCATCCACGACCAGGACGGTACGGCCGCGGCCGTACCGTCCTGCCGGGGCTTGTGACGTGTGCGGGACTTCGTCGCCGCGGACCAGGGCGAGCACCTCGCCGGGCTCCTCGGCGGACAGGTGCAGGGCGATTCGCTCCCGCAGCTCGTCCAGGCTGGACAGGTACTCCAGCGAGCCGCCCGGTTCGGTCTCGTGGTGCCCCCCGCGCGAGCTGTGCACCAGCACGGGGACGCCGGCGAGAGCGGAGTCGCCGCGCAGCGCGTCCAGGAACCGTGCCGACTCCCCGTCGGGCCGGCCGAGTTCCACGACGACGCAGTGGCAGGGCTCGGCGGCGAGGGCGCCGGCCGCTTCCTGGGCGCCGATCGCGGTGATGATGTCGACGGGCGTGCCGTCGCCGTGGCCGTGTTCCAGGTCGCCGACGACACTCTCCGCGACGAGGGTCAACAGACCGCGCGGGCGTTCCTCCACGACGAGCAGCCTGCGCGCTCGCTGTCCTCTCGACAGCACGGGGGTTGCGGCTCCGGGCGGTGTGGACGAGGTCGTGCCGTCCTCCCGGTCCTGTTCGGCCGACGTGGCGGTGTCACGCGCGCCGCGGAGGTGTTCGTCGAAGTCGGGGCGGGCCACGGGCAGGAACAGCGTGAAGGTGCTGCCCTTGCCCGGGGTGCTGTCGACGGTGACGGCGCCGCCGAGCAGGTGGGCGATCTCCCGGGTGATGGAGAGGCCGAGTCCGGTGCCGCCGTATTTGCGGCTGGTGGTGCCGTCCGCCTGCTGGAACGCACCGAAGATCGTCTCCAGCTGCTGCTCCGGGATGCCGATGCCGGTGTCCTTCACCCGGAACGCGACCACCGCGCCGCCGCGCACCACGCCCGCGGGCACCTCGTCGTCGCCGACGGGTTCGACACGCAGTTCGACCGCGCCCTGTTCGGTGAACTTCACCGCGTTGGACAGCAGATTGCGCAGGATCTGGCGGAGCCGGGAGTCGTCGGTGAGGAGGTCGGCGGGTGCGCCCGCTGATGTGGTGACGGTGAACTCGAGGCTCTTCTGCGAGGTCATCGGCCGGAACGTGGCCTCGACGTACTCGATGAGCCGACGCAGCGAGACGCGCTCGGGCGTCACGTCCATCTTGCCGGCCTCGACCTTGGACAAGTCCAGGATGTCGTTGATCAGCTGGAGCAGGTCGGAGCCCGCCGAGTGGATGATGCCCGCGTACTCGACCTGCTTCGGGGTGAGGTTGCGGGAGGGGTTCTGAGCGAGCAACTGGGCGAGGATGAGCAGGCTGTTGAGCGGAGTGCGCAGCTCGTGGCTCATGTTGGCCAGGAACTCGGATTTGTACTTCGAGGCCAGAGACAACTGCTGGGCGCGCGCCTCCAGTTCCTGCCGGGCTTGCTCGATCTGCAGGTTCTTCGCTTCGATGTCGCGGTTCTGCTCGGCGAGCAGCGAGGCCTTCTCCTCCAGTTCCGCGTTGGACTGCTGCAGCTCCTCCTGCCGGATCTGCAACTCGGCCGAGCGGGCCTGAAGTTCGCTGGTGAGCCGCTGGGACTCTTCGAGGAGTTCGTCGGTGCGGGCGTTGGCGACGATCGTGTTGACGTTGACGCCGATGGTGTCGACGAGCTGCTGGAGGAAGTCCCGCTGGATCGCCGTGAACCGGGTGACGGAGGCCAGTTCGATGACGCCGAGCACCTGCTCTTCGAAGAGGATGGGCAGCAGCAACAGCGCGGTGGGTTGGGTCTGCCCCAGTCCGGACGAGATGGTGATGTATCCGGCCGGCAGCTCGTCCACGGCGATCGTACGGCGGCTGCGCGCGGCCTGGCCGACCAGGGAGCGGCCGAAGGGGATCCGGTCCGGCCGGTCGTCCCCCTCGGGGCGGCCGTAGGAGCCGACGAGCCGCAGCTCGGGTCCCGCCTCGCCGTCCTCGGCGAGGTAGAAGGCACCGTACTGCGCGGAAACCTGGGGCACCAGCTCGTCCATGATCAGCTCGGCTACGACGGACAGGTCACGGTGGCCCTGCATCAGGCCGGAGATCAGGGCGAGGTTGGTCTTGAGCCAGTCTTGTTCCTGGTTGGCCAGAGTGCTCTCGCGCAGCGACTCCACCATGGAATTGATGTTGTCCTTGAGGTCTGCGACCTCGCCGGAGGCCTCCACGGTGATGGAACGGGTCAGATCGCCCTTGGCGACGGCGCTGGCCACGTCGGCGATCGCACGGACCTGCCGGGTCAGGTTCCCGGCGAGTTCGTTGACGTTCTCGGTGAGCCGTTTCCAGGTGCCGGAGACCCCTTCGACCTCGGCCTGCCCGCCGAGCCGGCCCTCGGTGCCGACCTCGCGGGCCACCCGCGTGACCTCGTCCGCGAACGCCGACAGCTGATCCACCATCGTGTTGATGGTCGTCTTCAGTTCGAGGATCTCGCCGCGCGCGTCGACGTCGATCTTCTTCGACAGGTCGCCCTTGGCCACGGCTGTCGTGACCAGGGCGATGTTGCGCACCTGGCCGGTGAGGTTGTTGGCCATGGAGTTGACGTTGTCGGTGAGGTCCTTCCAGGTGCCGGCCACGTTGGGCACATGCGCCTGGCCGCCGAGCCGCCCCTCGGTGCCCACTTCGCGGGCCACGCGCGTGACCTCGCCCGCGAACGCCGACAGGGTGTCGACCATGGTGTTGATGACGTCGGCGAGCGCGGCGACCTCGCCCTTGGCCTCCACAGTGATCTTCTGCGAGAGATCACCCCTGGCGACGGCCTCGGCGACCTCGGCGATGGAGCGCACCTGGCCGGTGAGGTTGGAGGCCATCACGTTGACGTTGTCCGTGAGGTCCTTCCAGGTGCCGGCGACCCCGCGCACCTGGGCCTGGCCGCCGAGCCGGCCCTCGGTGCCGACCTCGCGTGCCACCCGCGTGACCTCGTCGGCGAACGCCGACAACTGGTCCACCATCGTGTTGATGGTGTTCTTCAGTTCGAGGATCTCACCCCTGGCGTCCACCGTGATCTTCTGCGAGAGATCACCCTGCGCCACCGCCGTGGCCACCTGGGCGACATTGCGCACCTGAGCGGTCAGATTCCCGGCCATGAAATTGACCGAATCCGTCAAGTCCCGCCAGGTGCCCTTGACGCCCTTGACGTCCGCCTGGCCGCCGAGCCGGCCGTCGGTGCCGACCTCGCGTGCCACCCGCGTGACCTCGTCGGCGAACGCCGACAACTGGTCCACCATCGTGTTGATGGTGTTCTTCAGTTCGAGGATCTCACCCCTGGCGTCCACCGTGATCTTCTGCGAGAGATCACCCTGCGCCACCGCCGTCGTCACCTGGGCGACATTGCGCACCTGAGCGGTCAGATTCCCGGCCATGAAATTGACCGAATCCGTCAAGTCCCGCCAGACACCCGCAACGCCCGGTACCTGGGCCTGGCCACCGAGCCTGCCCTCGGTGCCGACCTCGCGTGCCACCCGCGTGACCTCGTCGGCGAAGGCGGAGAGCTGGTCGACCATCGTGTTGACGGTCTCCTTCAACTGAAGGATCTCACCGTGCGCCGGCACGTCGATCTTCTGCGACAGATCTCCCTTGGCCACCGCGGTGGCCACCTGGGCGATGTCCCGGACCTGGGTGGTGAGGTTGCCCGCCATCGCGTTGACGGAGTCGGTGAGATCGGCCCAGGTGCCGGAGACGCCGGGTACTTGAGCCTGGCCGCCCAGGGTGCCCTCGGTGCCGACCTCGCGCGCCACGCGGGTCACCTCGGAGGTGAAAACGGACAACTGGTCGACCATACCGTTGAAGACGGTGGCGATGTCGCCCAGGAGCCCCGGGGATTCTTCCGGCAGCCGGGTGCCGAAGTCCCCGTCCCGCACCGCTGTCAGCCCCGCGAGCAGCCTTCTCAGTTCCTCGTCACCGTGGACCGCGCGAGTCGTCGCGGTCGCTTTGCCAGTCATGCGCACCCTCGTTCCGCTCCCCTTGAGCCCTCACGCGGAGGACTCGGAACCCGCGCCGGGCACGCGGCCTGACCCGGCGATCGGCGTAGGCGTCACCGCAGTTCACGGATCCGCCCGATGAGAAAATACGCCGCAGGCTAACCCAGCCTGCCGGGCTCACACAAAGCAATCGGACACCCCTCCGACGATCGTGGGGTTCATCCATATTGGACAGGAATAGCGGATGTTGAACCGGGTACCCGCAGATATTTGGCCGGTCTCCGCACGCGCCCTCCGCGCGGCTCGCCCCGGCGGGCCGACCGCGCCGGCGTCGCCTGCGAAGGACGGAGCCAGGTGGACTGCAACGCGCCACGCGGTCCGCGCGACCACTTCAGTACTGGACCCTCGGGCACCTCGCCGTACCGCGCTACCTGGACCGCCCGGTCACCGTACTGACCAGTGACCTCACCTTCTCCGGCGGAGAGGAACCGGTGCACAACCTGAAGGTGCGGGGGAGCGCCACCTTGGTCGGCCAGACCACCAGCGGTGGCGCCCACCCCACGGACCGTATTCCGGTCACCCCGCACGTCACCGTGACCGTTCCCGCCGCCCGCTCGATCAACCCGATCACCGGCACCAACTGGGAAGGCGTCGGTGGTGAGCCCGACCTGGCAGTCGCGGCCGGGGACGCGCTGAAAGCGGCGCTGGAGCACCTGCGCACGCGGATCGGCTGAACGGTGTGGTCGACGCTTTGAAGTGGCGGGGAGACTGGGCGTGAACGGGACAGACCCAGCTGCCGTGATCAGGGAATTGAGATGCTCTGCGAGCACTGCAGAACTCTGTGACTGCCCTGCCTCCATGGCTGATCGAACCGCTCTCGGACCAATTCGGGCGCGCCCACGCCTGGCAGAACGCCTTCCACCGGCTCGCCCGCTGTTGCGAACGCCGGAGCACGGTCATCGAAGCCTTCTTCGACCTCGCCGATACCATTATCACCGTGCGTCGCCTGGTCCGCCGGGCGTGGGCCACCCACCGCTGGGATGTACGCCCCCAACGCCGACCATGAGCGGCCGCCCTGTCTGCGCGACCGCTGAGCGAAGAGAGACGGCCCGGGCGCCGTGCGGTGGCCCGGGCCGAGGTGTGGTGCGCCGCTGGCCTTGCGTCTCAGTCACCTCGCTGGGCGATGGTGGTGCGCAGCCGCTTCGGCTGGCGAGCGGTTACGTGCCTCAGCAGTAGTTCCAGACAGACCAGACAGGGCCCCAGCTGGCGTAGGGGTCCGAGGAGGGGGCGCCGGGAGTCGTGTAGAGCCATCCCCCGTCCTTCCCGTACATCCCTGTCTGCGTGCCCGCGGTCTGGTTGTTGTACCAGGAGCCTCCACTGCCCATGCCGTCGGGAATCTCCTGCTGGTAACAGTCCTTGTACCGGAACCCGAGCGACTGGAAGTTGGACTTCTTGTAGCCGCAGAAGTAGCCCTTGGGGCAGTCGGCCGGCGCGGACCGTAAGGACGGCTGCGCTGCGTGGGAAGGGGCTGTGGACAGCGCCACGGCGATGAGCACCCCAGCGGCCACGAGAAGCTGCCGTAGAGACGTCCGGGCGGTGGGCTTGGACATGTGGGTTCCCTTCGTGCCTGTGCGTGTAGTGGGTGGCCGACCGGAACGGCGAAGCTCTCTCTCTGGCGCCGGCCGGCGTTCCACAAGGTTTCCGGGCTGCCCGGTTGCTGCACACCCCTTTTTCCGCCGAAGTCCACAAACTTCGCTTTTGCTTGCCCGGTCGTCATGCTCCGTCCGGCAGAAGTGCGCACACCGGACGACCCGGTCTGTGGCTGTGGAGCGAACTTGCCAACGACGACGGGCGTACCCGAAGCCGGGGCTGCGGTGGCGTCCCCTGGCGCGCAGCACGGTCGGCGCTACGTTGAACCGGCCGACGGCCTGCTGGACGGCCTGCTGTGGTACGCCGAACGCCTGGCCAGTGGTGCCTCCGCCACAGGTGGATTGCCCTGGGAGAAGGCCGGATGGCCACCCTGGGCGCGGCGCGGGTCGAAGAGGTCCGGGGCCGGATGCGTGGCGCTCGTCGCGGCTGCCGGACATGAGTCGGCGGGCGGTGGGCAACGCGGCCCTGACGCGCCGGGGTGCGGCGCGGCGCCAGGCGGGTGCCGGCATGACGGCCGAGGCGGCTTCGCCGACGTTGTCGCGGATGCCGCCTGGCAATTCGTCCTCGGCGGCATCGCCGTACAGTCCCGGCGGAACGACGAGGCCGCCCGCGGCCACCCACCGCCTGCGCGAACGCCCGCCGTACCGCACGTCTCTCACACTGCTCACGACGCGTTCCTCGCGGCGGCCGGGTCAGCGACCGTTGGAAGACGCGCCAGGGCTGCTTCGGACGGGCTGCCGGCCGTCGCCTGATACACGATGATCACCTGTTGCTCGGCGCCGCCGACGGTGAGCGCCTGCCTTCGCAGGGCGAGGCTGCCGACGACCGGGTGCGCGAAGCGCTTGAGTTCGTCACGGGCGGGCCGCGTCTCGTGCCGCATCCACAGACGACGGAACTCCTCATCCGCCTCCAACTCGGCTACGAGGCGGACGGCTTTGGGGTCGCGTGGGTCTGCTTCGGCACGCAGGGCTGCTGCGGTCTGCGCGGCTATCTCCGCCCAGTCGGGGAAGAGCCGGCGGGACGCCGGGTCGAGGAACACCGCTCGGACCAGGTTGCTCCCGGGCTCGTACATCGGGGCGAGCGCACGGGCCTGCTTGTTCGCCGCGAGCACGTCGAAGTATCGGTTTCGCACGTACGCAGGGCGGTCCGTCCACGCGTCGAGCAGCCGGTGCACGTCCGCGGAGACCTCGGTCCGGGACGGCGGCCCGGGGGCGGGACCGGCGAGGGCGTGCAGGTGGGCGGAGGCGTCGGCGTCCAGCTTCAGTGCCCGCGCGAGGGAGCGCAGCACCTGGGGCGAAGGGTGCCGGTCGACGCCCTGTTCGAGTCGGACCAGGTACGGCTCGCTGATTCCGGCGAGCCGGGCCAGTTCCTCCCGGCGCAGTCCTGCCACCCGGCGACGCCCGCCGGCGGGCACCGCCACGTCCGCCGGAGCGACCCGTCCGCGCCGGGCCTTGAGGAAATCTCCCAGAAGATTGTCGGCCACCATGCCGCGAGGGTAACCCTGCAAGGGTGCTGGCTGCCGAGGTGCAAACGACGCAGGCTCGATGCCATGAAGACCTGGTTCATCACCGGCGCCTCCCGCGGCTTCGGCCGTATCTGGGCCGAAGCCGCTCTCGACCGCGGCGACCGCGTCGCCGCCACGGCACGCGATCCCGAGACGCTGCGGCCTCTCCTGGACGCCCACGGGGACGATGTCCTCCCCATGAGACTCGACGTGACCGACCGCACCGCCGTTACCGCTGCGGTGCGGCGGGCCGCCGAGACCTTCGGTCGCCTGGACGTGGTCGTCAACAACGCGGGCTACGGCCTGTTCGGCATGGTCGAGGAAACCACCGAGGAACAGGCCCGCGCCCAGCTCGACACCAACCTGTTCGGCGCGCTGTGGGTGACGCAGGCGGCCCTGCCGTACCTGCGGGCCCAGGGCAGTGGTCACATCCTGCAGGTCTCCAGCCTCGGTGGTCTCGCCGCCTTCCCCACGCTCGGGCTGTACAACGCCTCCAAGTGGGCCATGGAGGGGATGAGCGAGGCCCTGGCCCAGGAGATCGCCCCCTTCGGAATCCACGTGACCCTCGTTGAACCCGGCCCCTACGGCACCGACTGGTCCGGGGCCTCCGCAGTGCACACCGAGCCGCTGCCCGCCTACGAACGCGTCCGCGCCGCGCGCCGGGCCGGTGCCTCCGCCCGCACCCCCCAGGACGCGCGAGGCACCGCCGCCGTTGTCCTCGAACTCGTCGACACCGACGCACCACCCCTGCGGCTCTTCCTCGGCACCTACCCCTATCCGGTGGTCGAGGCGGCCTACCGGGAGCGGCTCCACACATGGAACGAATGGCGGCGCCTCGCCTCCCGGGCGTGACCGGCACGGAGCACCCCGCGCCGCCCGGGGTGGCCGGGCGCCTGGGTCAAAGTACCCATGGAGAACATGGAGGACACCGGTGGGCCGCGAGGCATCGGCCCGGCGGGCGTCGCGTACCACCTCGTTCACGCGCATACCGCTCGGGCGCCAGGGCACCGCCTGGGAGGCGGCCGAAGCCGTCGCCTTCCTGCTCTCCGACCGCGCCTCCTGCATCACCGGACAGAGCCTGGTGGTCGACGGAGGGCTGAGCGCCGTCTGAGCACGCGGCGCCTGACCGCCTCGCGGGGCGAGGGCGGTCCCCGGGGCCAGGGCATCGACCGGGACCGCCCCGCCGGTCCGAACTCCTCGCCCGGACCACGATCTGTGTGATCAATGAGGCTCGGTCCATCGACGTGCTCAGTTGCTGCGCCGGACCGGTGCACCGGTACCGGCTCACCGCCGGGTGGCCCGCCGCCTCGGGGCTGATCTCCTCGGCGGGGTGCCCATGCGCCTGGACCGGCTCGTGGAAGGACGGCCTGCTCGTGCGGGAGAGCGACGCCAGGACCGCCGTGTTGCGCCGGCGTGGACGGCGCCATGAACCGCCTGGGCGTGATCCGCGGCCCGATCTGGTGGGGACGGGCTACGCGGGCGGTGTGCTCGGCACGGTCTTCGTGACGTGGGCCGCCCTCGCTCTCCTCGGCCCGCTGACGGCGGCGGCCGGGGCCGAGGAGACGAGCGGGCGCAGCCCGGCCGACGTCGCACCCCGGGGTCTGCTCCGGCCCCGGAACCGGATCGCGGAGCTTCCCGCCGCGGGCACCGGGCATGACCCGCGAGCCGGTCGCCGCACCTGAGTGGAGCAGTCCGCCCGGTCACTTCGTGGTCGGACACCAAGAAACGATAGAAAGGGTATATGGGCGGAGTTTCTGGTCAATCTGGGCATGACGTGCCTGATGCGTCCATGAGGACTCATCGACCCGGTCGGCCACGTCACGCGGGAGGGGCATGGCGCTCGCGTTCGCTGCTGAGCGTGCACAGCCTCGCAGGCCAGGTCTTCCTGCTCCAACTGGCGGTCGTGATGCTGCTCGTCGCCGCCGCCCTGGTGGCGCTCGTCGTGCAGGCTCAACGTGACGTGACGGCGGACGCCCGCCACCGTACGCTCGCCGTGGCGCAGACCTTCGCGAACTCCCCGGGGGTGGTGGCGGCGCTGGACAGCACGAACCCGACCGCGGCGCTGCAGCCGGACGCCGAGGCGGCCCGGAAGGCCGCAGGCGTCGACGCCGTCATCGTCTACGGGCTGGACGGCATCACCCTCGCCCACAGCGACCCGGGTCAGGTGGGGAAACGTGTCATCGGGCCCTACGCGGCAGCGGCGACCGGCAAGCCGTTCACAAGTACGTTCAAGGGCTCACTGGGGCTCTCCGTGGTCTCGGCGGTGCCCGTCAGGCGTCCCGACGGTTCGGTCAGGGCCATCGTCTCCGTGCCCGTCACGGTCGAGAGGGTGCAGCACCGGGTGAACCGGCAGCTGCCCGTCCTCCTCGGCGGCGCCGCCACGGCCCTGCTCGTCGCCGCCGGCGGGTCGGGTCTGGTGAGCCGGCGGTTGCGGCGGCAGACCCACGGCCTGGGACCGACCGAGATGACCCGGATGTACGAGCACCACGACGCGGTGCTGCACGCGGTGCGGGAAGGAGTGCTGATCGTCGGCGATGACGGCCGGCTGCTGCTGGCCAACGACGAGGCGCGACGGTTGCTGGGCCTACCGGCGGACGCGGAGCGGCGGCCCGTCACCGATCTGGGACTGGACGAGGACCTCGCCGGGCTGCTGGTCTCCGACCGCCCCGCCACCGACGAGGTGTACCTGGCGGCCGACCGGCTGCTCGCCGTCAGCAAGCGGCTCACCGCACCTCACGGACCGGTCGGCAGCGTGGTCACCCTGCGGGACACCACCGAGCTGCGGGCACTGTCCGGCCGGGCGGAGGTGGCACGCGAACGGTTGCAGTCGCTCTACGACGCCGGACTGCGGATCGGCACCACGCTCGATGTGAAGCGCACGGCCGAGGAGCTGGCCGAGGTGGCGGTCACCCGGTTCGCCGACGTCGTCACCGTCGATCTGCTGGAGCCGGTCCTGCGCGGCGAGGAGACCTCCGGCGCGCCCGCCGGGATCACCGAGCTGCGCCGCACCGCCGTGGCCGGCCTCGACGCGGGCCATCCCCTCCACCCCGTCCGCGAGCTGGTCCGGCTCGTCCCGGCCCATCCCGTCTCTGCGGCGATGGCCGAGGGCCGTCCGGTTCTGGTCGGGGACCTGAGCCGCTCGGAGGCCTGGCGGGCCCAGCAGCGCGAAGCCGCCCTGCGGATCCTCGCTCACGGCATCCAATCCATGCTCGTGGCCCCCCTTCGCGCCCGCGGCGCGGTGCTGGGCGTGGTGGGCTTCTGGCGCACGAGGGACACCCCGCCGTTCGACGACGAGGACATGTCCTTCGCCGAGGAGCTGGCCGCCCGTGCAGCGGTGTGCATCGACAACGCCCGCCGCTACACCCGCGAACACTCGATGGCCGTCGCCCTGCAGCACCGCCTGCTGCCCCGCGCGCTGCCCGCGCAGTCCGCCCTCGAGATCGCCTACCGCTATCTGCCGGCCCAGGCCGGGGTGGGCGGGGACTGGTTCGACGTCATCCCGCTGTCCGGTACCCGGGTGGCGCTGGTCGTGGGCGATGTCGTCGGCCACGGTCTGCACGCCGCGGCGACGATGGGCCGGCTGCGCACCGCCGTGCACAACTTCGCCGGCCTGGACATGCCCGTGGAGGAGCTGCTGGCCCGACTGGACGAGCTGGTGGCGCAGATCGACGCCGAGGAGGTCACCGCAGCGGAGCACTGGCAGGAGATGATCACAGGAGCGACCTGCCAGTACGCCGTCTACGACCCCACCTCCGGGCGACTGGTCATCGCCACCGCCGGCCACCCGGGACCGGCGTTGGTCCGGCCCGACGGGACCGTCGACTTCCCTCAGCTGCCCGTCTCCCCGCCCCTGGGACTCGGAGCCGGTCTGCCTGTCGAGACCGCCGAGTTCACCGTGCCCGAGGACTCCCGGCTGGTGCTCTACACCGACGGGCTGCTCGAGGGCCGTGCCCGGGACCTGGGCGCCGGCCTGGATGCCCTGCGCGACGCTCTGACAGGCCCGGGTCGCACACCGGAGGCCACCTGCGCGGCGGTGATGGAGGCCATGCTGTCCGACCGCCCCCGGGATGACATCGCGCTGCTGGTGGCCCGCACGTGCCGGCTGGGACCGGATCAGGTCGCGGAGTGGGACGTGCCCCGTGACCCGGCGGCGGTGGCCCCCGTGCGCACCGCCTGCGCCCGTCGGCTGGCGGAGTGGGGGCTGGAGCAGGCCGCTTTCACCGCCGAACTCATCCTCAGCGAGCTGATCACCAACGCCATCCGCTACGGCGCCGAGCCCATCGCCGTCCGGCTGCTGCGCACTCAGCCGACCGACAGCCCCGATGCGGGCAGCCTGATCTTCGAGGTCGCCGACGGCAGCAGCACCTCACCGCGGCTGCGCCGGGCGAAGAACACCGACGAAGGCGGCCGCGGACTCTTCCTGGTCGCACGCTTCGCCGAACGCTGGGGGACCCGCTACACGACCACCGGCAAGGTCATCTGGGCCGAACAGTTGCTGCACCACGACACCGCACCGGAGACTGAAGGGCTCGACGAGCTCCTGCTCGACCAGTGGGACGACACCGCTCTGTGAGGCGTACGCGGAAGCCGGGTACCGGGGACAGACGGTGATCGCGGGCCTTCCGGGCGACATTCCACGATCGACGCCGCCGGGTACCCTGGCCTAGATGACCTCTTCGTCGGCGCCACGGAGCCGAGGAAGCCCGGAGGCGCGTACGGGAGCAGCCGTGACCACATCGTGTGCCCGAGCAACGGTGGTCCTCGGCTGCTTCGCTCTCGCGGCAGTAGGCCTGAGCGCTTGCGAGAACGCACCGCCCGCCGGCACCGCGAAGCCGTCGGCGGCCATGTCCGCCGAGAGCATGGGCGGCATGCGCGCACTGATCGCCGCGGCGAAACGCGAGGGCACCCTCAGAGCGATCGCGCTGCCGCGTGACTGGGCCAACTACGGCGGCCTGATCAACGGCTTCCAGAAGAAGTACGGGATCAAGGTCACCGTCGAGAATCCGCTGGGCCACAGCGAGGACGAGGTCGACGCCCTCAGGAAGAGGGGGCATCGGCCGACAGCGCCCGACGTGATCGATGTGGGGGACACGTTCGCACGGAAAGCGGCGGCGCAGAATCTCCTGGCACCGTACAAGGTCGCCGCTTACGACTCGATCCCCGACAATCAGAAGGATTCGCAGGCCCGCTGGTCCAACAACTACGGGGGCTACATCTCCATCGGCTGCGACGCAAAGCGGGTCAGGCCCTGCCCGGGGACCTTCGCGGATCTCCTGAAGCCCGGTTACAAGGTCGCGCTCGAAGGCGACCCGCGTCGGTCGGCCACCGCCTTCGCAAGTGTCTATGCGGCCGCGCTGGCGAACAACGGGTCGTTCGACGACATCCAGCCCGGTCTCGACTTCTTCGCCGAACTCGACAAGCGCGGCAACCTCAACCCTCTCGAGTCCGACTCGGCGACGGTCGCGAGCGGCCGGACCCCGATCAGCATCAACTGGGACTACATCAATCTCGACTACGCCGACCAGCTACGCGACAAGGGAGTGAACTGGCAGGTCGCGATCCCCTTCGACGGCAGCTTCGCCCAGTACTACGCGCTGGCGGTCAACAAGAACGCCCCCCACCCGGCCGCTGCGCGCCTGTGGCAGGAGTATCTCTTCAGCCCGGAGGGACAGAACCTCCGGCTGCGCGCCTACGCCCGCCCGGTACTCATGGACGCCATGGGGCAGGACGGCACCCTCGACAGGGCGGCCGCTGCACGGCTGCCGACGGTCGAGGGAACGCCGCGGTTCCCGACAGACGCGCAACTGGAGAGCGCGAAGGGAACGGTCGCCCGGGGCTGGGCGAAGGCCGTCTCCGGTCGGCCGGGATGATCCCCTCGCCCATCAGCCGAGGCCGGCACCGAGGCAGGCCGGCGTGGCGATCGCCGCGGTGGGCGCGGTGATACCGGCACGCGCGGCGGCACGGCAGACCATCGCCCGGGTGCTGCGCACCGAGTGAACGGCCCGTGCCCGCGCAAGACGGCGCCCGCGGGGCCCACGGCGGTCCGTTGACCCGCATCGCCCTGTGGAGACCGACGACGTCACCTGGCTGGAGCACGTCACCGACGCCGAGTACGCCGGCCCGCGGCCGCCGCACGCGCCAGGGCTGACAGCCGCCGCCCGCGAGCCGGACGCGCAGCGGGGCCGGGCGCCGGGCGCGTGCCGGGGTACCGGAAGGGGCGGGCGGCGCAGGGCCTGGCCACCGGTCCGGCTCAGCCGGCCGGTGGCGCAGACCGCCCGGCGGTGCTCCGGTCACGGGCGCTCGGTGCGCACACCGCACCCTGGAGCCCTCACGCCGGTGTCCGCGACAGCGAGGCGCATGCGGACGTAGTCGGCGCCGCCCGGTCCGGGCCGCCGGTGCCCGTCCGGGGTCCAGCCGTACCGGGTGTAGAAGGCCAGGGCCCGGCCGTTGCGTTGCCACGCCTCCAGGACGCCTTCCCGCAGGGAGGCGCCGTGGAGGAACTGGACGAAGGCCGCGTGCAGCCGGCCGCCGATGCCCTGTCCCCACAGGTCCGGCCGGACATGGATCTGGTGCAACTGGCCGACGGACGCGTCGACGTCGGGTGCGTAGCAGGTGCCCATCGCCAGGACTCCGGCGGGCTCGCCCCCGCGCCACGCGCACAGCACGGTCCGGTCCGGGGAGCCGACCGCCCGTGCCCATGCCTGCCGGCGGCTCGCGCGCGCCTCGGCGGACGTGAGGTCGGCCTCCGGCACCCCACCCGCCCTGTAGTACGCCGCGCGGGCCCGCGTGTGCAGGTCGGTGAGGGCGCCGACGTCGTCGGGCCGCGCGGTGCGCAGGAACACCTGAGTAGTCCTCACGCCCCCAGGACGCTCCCCGCCGAGCCGCGGTTCCCTGGCCGCGCACCGGCGTCGCCGCGCCGTGGGCCGGGGCCGCGCGCCTGCCTTGCCGTGCGGACCCCCTTACCCCCGGCAGGGGCCCCTGGGGCCCGTAGGGGTGTCCTGCGTCAGGGCCCCCTGCCTAGCCTCCGACAGCGGAGGGGGAAGCGGACCCCAGACCGTCCGGAGGCTGTCCGCACGGCCGAGCCCTCACGTCGATCTCGATCGGATGGCGCGCTGGTGACTAACGAAGAGCAACTGCTCGACTATCTCAGGCGGACGACCGCGGACCTGCGGGAGGCGCGGCGGCGGCTGCGCGAGAACGAGCAACGCGCACACGGCCCGGTCGCCGTCGTCGGCATCGGGTGCCGCTACCCGGGCGGCGTCACCACACCCGAGGAGCTGTGGGACCTGGTCGCCTCCGGGACCGACGCGGTGTCGGAGTTCCCGGCCGACCGCGGCTGGGACGTGGACGCCCTGTACGACCCCGACCCGGACGCCACCGGCAAGACCTACGCCCGCACCGGCGGATTCCTCCACGACGCCGCCGACTTCGACCACGACTTCTTCGGCATCAGTCCCCGCGAGGCCCTCGCCATGGACCCCCAGCAGCGGCTGCTGCTGGAGACCTCCCACGAGGCCTTCGAACGGGCGGGCATCGTCCCGGCCTCGCTGCGCGGCAGCCGTACCGGTGTGTTCGCCGGGGTGATGTACAACGACTACGCGACCCGGCTCACCTCCGTCCCCGACGATCTCGACGGCTACCTCGCCAACGGAAGCGCCGCCAGCATCGCCTCCGGACGCGTCGCCTACACCTTCGGGCTCGAAGGCCCGGTGGTCACGGTCGACACCGCCTGCTCCTCCTCGCTGGTCGCCCTGCACTGGGCGGTGCGGGCCCTGCAGGCGGACGAGTGCTCGCTCGCCCTGGCCGGCGGCGTCACCGTGATGTCCACACCGGAGACGTTCGTCGACTTCAGCCGGCAGCGCGGCCTCGCCCCGGACGGCCGCTGCAAGGCGTTCGCGGCGGCGGCCGACGGCACCGGCTGGGGCGAGGGCGCCGGCATGCTGCTGCTGGAACGGCTCGCCGACGCCCAGCGCCACGGCCACCCGGTGCTCGCCGTCATCCGGGGCAGCGCGGTCAACTCCGACGGCGCCAGCAGCCGGTTGACCGCCCCCAACGGCCCCTCCCAGCAGCGGGTCATCCGCCAGGCGCTGGCCGGCGCCGGACTCACCACCGCCGACGTCGACGTGGTCGAGGCGCACGGCACCGGCACCTCCCTCGGCGACCCCATCGAGGCACAGGCCCTGCTCGCCACGTACGGCAGGGAACGCCCCGCCGACCGGCCGCTGCTGCTGGGCTCGGTCAAGTCCAACCTCGGGCACACCCAGGCCGCCGCGGGCGTCGCCGGTGTCATCAAGATGGTGCTGGCCATGCGGCACGGCGAGGTGCCGCCCACCCTCCACGTCGACGCCCCCACCGACCAGGTCGACTGGAGCGCGGGCGCCGTCCAACTGGCCCTGGAGCGCCGCCCCTGGCCTGACGCCGGACGGCCCCGTCGCGCCGCCGTCTCCTCCTTCGGTATCAGTGGCACCAACGCGCACGTCGTGCTGGAACAGGCGCCCGCCGACGCGCCCCCGGCCGACGACGAGAACGCGGACAGGGACGACCCGCAGGCACGAGAAGGGAGGTGGGTTCCCTGGACGGTGACCGGGCGCACCCCGCGCGCCCTCGCCGCCCAGATCGCGCGGCTGCGCGAGCACCTCGGCGCGCACCCCGGCACACGCCCCGCGGACACCGGCCTGGCACTGGCCACCACCCGCGGCCACTTCGCGCACCGCTCCGTCGCCGTCGGCCGTACCACCGGCGAACTGCTCGACCGGCTCGCCGCCGCCACCCCGCTCACGCCGGCCGGCGGCAGGACCGCCTTCCTCTTCACCGGTCAGGGGGCGCAGCGGGTCGGCATGGGCCGGTCCCTGCGCCGGACCTTCCCGGTGTACGCGGAGGCCTTCGACGCGGTGTGCGCCCTCGCCGACCGGAGCCTCGAGCGGCCGCTCGCCGACGTCATCGACACCGACGCCGGCCTGCTCACCCGCACCGACTACGCGCAGATCGCCCTCTTCGCCACCGAAGTGGCCCTCTACCGCCTCCTGGAGTCCTGGGGCGTGACCCCCGACTACCTGGCCGGGCACTCCGTCGGTGAGATCGCCGCCGCCCACGTCGCCGGCGTCCTCTCCCTGCCGGACGCCGTCCGCCTCGTCGTCGCGCGCGGCGCCCTGATGGCGGCGCTGCCCGCGGGC
Organism: Streptomyces sp. NPDC104106; assembly: GCF_055584345.1. NCBI lineage: Bacteria > Bacillati > Actinomycetota > Actinomycetes > Kitasatosporales > Streptomycetaceae > Streptomyces > Streptomyces sp. NPDC104106. Next base: position 194,001 of record NZ_JBVJMF010000012.1, on the reverse strand, counting down.
GGCGCCATGGCCGCGCTGCGCGCCACCGAGGACGAGGTCGCCCCCCACCTGGACGACCGGGTCGGCCTCGCCGCCGTCAACGGGCCCCGGTCCGTGGTGATCTCGGGCGCCGAGGACGCCGTCGAGGCCCTTGCCGCGCGCTTCGGGAAGAGCAAGCGGCTCACGGTGTCGCACGCCTTCCACTCGCCGCTGATGGAGCCGATGCTGGCCGGCTTCGCCGAGGTCGCCGCCGACTGCGCCTTCGAGGAGCCCCGCATCCCCATCGTCTCCACGCTCACCGGCGCCCTCGCCGGCCCCGGCCTGCTGACCACTCCCGGCTACTGGGCCGACCACGTCCGCCGTCCCGTCCGCTTCGCCCCCGCCATGACCGCCCTGCACGAGCTGGGCGTCCGCGTGTTCCTCGAAGTCGGCCCCGACGCCGCCCTCACCGCCCTCGCCGCGGACTGCGTGCCCGAGGACAGCGTGACCGTCGCCGGGCTGCGCCGCGACGGCGACGAGGAGCGCGACCTGGTCACCGCCGTCGCCCGGCTGCACGCGGCCGGAACCGCCGTGGACTGGGCCGCGTTCTTCGCCCCGCACGGAGCCCGGCCGGCCCCGCTGCCCACCTACGCCTTCCAGCGCGAGCGCCTCTGGCTGGAGGCGGGCACGGCCGGCGGCGACGCCACCGGGCTGGGGCAGAGCACCACCGGGCACCCGCTGCTCGGCGCCGCGACCGACCTGCCCGACACCGGGGGAGCGGTGCTCACCGGCCGGCTCTCCCGCGCCGCGCAGCCGTGGCTCGCCGACCACGCGGTGCACGGCACCGTGCTGCTGCCCGGCACCGGCTTCGTCGAGATGGCGCTGCAGGCCGCAGAGCGCACCGGCTGCGCCACCGTCGACGAACTCACCCTGCACGCCCCGCTGACCCTGCCCGAGCAGGGCGCCGTCGCCGTCCAGGTGGCCGTCGGCGGCGAACGGGACGGGCGGCGGGAGCTGACCATCTGGTCCCGGCGCGCCGACAGCCCGGACGCCCCGTGGACGCGCAACGCCGCCGGTGTACTCGGCGCCACGCCCGCCGACGCGGCACGCCCGGCCGAGCCGGCGGCCTGGCCGCCCGAGGGCGCCGAACCGGTCGACCTCGACGGCCTCTACCCCGCGCTGGCCGGCACCGGCTACGGCTACGGCGGGGTCTTCCAGGGCCTGCGCGCCATGTGGCGCCGCGGTGACGAACTCTTCGGCGAGGCCGCCCTGCCGGAGAGCGCCCGCGCCACGGCCGCGGCGTACGGCCTGCACCCGGCCCTGCTCGACGCCGCCTTGCACGTCAACCTGCTGGACCTGCCCGGCGGACAGGCCGTACTGCCGTTCGCCTGGGGCGGTGTCACGCTGCACGCGCCGGGCGCCGACACCCTGCGCCTGCGCCTGGCACCGTCCGGCCCCGACGCCGTCACCCTCACCCTCGCCGACGCCGGCGGCGCGCCCGTCGCCACCGTGCGCAGCCTGGTGGCCCGCCCCGTCTCCGCCGAGCAACTCGCCGGGGACGGCGACGACCCGCTGTACCGGATCGACCTCGTCCCCGCGCCCGGTCCGGGGACGGTGACCGTACCCGAGACGGCCGTCTGCGGTGGCGGCGACGCCGGTCTCGACGCTCCCCGGCACCCCGATCTGAGCACGCTCCTCGCCGCAGGACCGGTGCCCGACCTGGTGGTCCTGACCGTGACCGGCGCGCCCGACACCGTGGCGGACCCGCCCGCGCTCGTACGGGACCGGGTGAACGCGGCCCTGGACACCCTGCGCACCTGGCTGGACGACGCGCGGTGCGCCGACCGGCGCCTCGCCGTGCTCCTGCGCACCGGCGACCTCGGACACGCCCCGCTGTACGGCCTCGTCCGCGCGGCCCAGGCCGAGAACCCCGGCCGGTTCCTGCTGATCGACAGCGACGGCAGCGCCGCCCCGGACGCCGCCCTCGCCACCGCGCTCGCCTCCGACGAGCCGGAGGTCGCGGTGCGCGACGGTGAGGTACGGCTGCCCCGGCTGACCCGCGCCAAGCCCGGCGGCCCGCTCGCCTGGGACCCGGACGGCACCGTACTGATCACCGGCGGCACCGGCGGCCTCGGCGCGCAGCTCGCCCGCCACCTGGTCACCGAACACGGCGTACGGCGCCTGCTGCTGGCCGGGCGGCGCGGCGCCGACGCCCCCGGCGCCGTCGAACTGCGCGACGAGCTGGGCGGGTTGGGCGCCGAGGTGATCCTCGCCCGGTGCGACGCCGCCGACCGTGCGGACCTGGCCGCACTGCTGGACGCACACGACGTACGGGCCGTGGTGCACGCCGCCGGTGTCGTCGACAACGGCGTGCTGGCCACCCTCGACGCCGACCGGGTCGACCGGGTGCTGCGGCCCAAGGCGGACGCCGCCTGGAACCTGCACGAACTGACCCGCGACAAGGAGCTGAGCGCCTTCGTCCTGCTGTCCTCCACCGCCGGTCTGCTGGTCGGCGCCGGCCAGGCCAACTACGCCGCCGCCAACACCTTCCTCGACGGCCTCGCCGCCCACCGCCACGCGCTCGGCCTGCCCGCCGTCTCCCTCGCCTACGGCCTGTGGTCCGGGTCCGGCGGCATGAGCGCGGACATCGACGCCGCCGACCTGGAGCGGCTGCGCCGGCTCGGACTGCCACCGCTGACCCCTGCCCAAGGACTGCGCGCCTTCGACGCCGGGCTCACCGCCGAGGACGCCGTGCTGGTGCCCGTACGGCTGGACGCCGCCGCACTGCGCGCCCGGCCGGACGGCGTACCGGCACTGCTGCGCGGCCTGGTCCGGCCCGCCCGGCGGCACGGAGCCGAGTCCGCCGCGGGCGCCCCCGCAGGCTCCTGGCGCGACCGGCTGGCCCCGCTGCCCGACGCCGAACGCGACCGCGCCCTGCTGGAGCTGGTCCGCACCCACGTCGCCGGTGTACTCGGCCACCCCTCGCCCGAGTCGGTCGACCCGGGGCGCGCCTTCCAGGAGATGGGCTTCGACTCGCTCGCCGCCGTCGAACTGCGCAACCTCCTCGCGAGCGCCACCGGACTGACCCTGCCCGCCACGCTCGTCTTCGACCAGCCCACCCCCACGACCCTCGCCGCCCACCTCAAGGGCGCGCTCGTGCCCGGACCGGCCGACCTGACCCGGTCCGCGCTCGCCGAGCTGGACCGCCTCGAAGCCGCCCTGCACGACCTGCCCGACGAGGGCGGCAGCCACGCCCGCGTCGCCACCCGCCTCGAAGCGCTGCTGCGCGGCTGGCAGGACACGCACGGACGCCACAGCGTGCCCGCGGCACCGGAGGACTTCCGGGAAGCCAGCGACGAAGAACTCTTCGCCAGGATCGACAACGAACTGGGAGCCCAGTGATGGAAGACTCGGCCACGGCCGGCAAGCTCCGCGAGTACCTCAAGCGGGCCACGACCGAGCTGGAGCGCAGCCGCCGCCGCGTACGGGAGCTGGAGGAGCAGGACCGCGAGCCCGTCGCCATCATCGGCATGGGCTGCCGCTACCCCGGCGGCGTGCGCACCCCGGAAGACCTGTGGCGTGTCGTCGACGAGGGCATCGACGTCGTCACCGAGTTCCCCACCGACCGCGGCTGGGACGTCGAGGCGATCTACGACCCCGAGCCCGGCGCCCCCGGCAAGTCCTACGTCCGCCACGGCGGCTTCCTGCACGACGCCGCCGAGTGCGACCCCGCCTTCTTCGGCATCAGCCCCAAGGACGCGCCCGGCACCGACCCGCAGCAGCGGCTGCTGCTGGAGGTCACCTGGGAGGCCTTCGAACGCGCCGGCATCGACCCGGCCACGGTCAAGGGCTCCTCGACGGGTGTCTTCGTCGGCCTGATGCACCACGACTACGTCGGCGGCACCATCTCCGGCAGCATCGTCTCCGGCCGCATCGCCTACACCCTGGGCCTGGAGGGCCCCGCGGTCACCATGGACACCGCCTGCTCCTCCTCCCTCGTGGCGCTGCACTCGGCCATCCAGTCGCTGCGCAAGGGCGAGTGCTCCCTGGCGCTCGCCGGCGGCGCCGCCGTCATGGCCAGCCCCGAGATGTTCATCGAGTTCAGCGAGCGCCGCGCGCTGTCCCCCGACGGCCGCTGCCACTCCTTCTCCGACGACGCCGCGGGCGCCGCCTGGGCCGAGGGCGCCGGCATGCTGCTCGTGGAGCGGCTCTCCGACGCCCGCCGCAACGGGCACGAGGTGCTCGCCGTGGTCCGGGGCAGCGCCGTCAACCAGGACGGCGCCTCCAACGGACTGACCGCCCCCAGTGGCCCGGCACAGATCCGCGTCATCCGGCAGGCCCTCGCCGACGCCCAGCTCGCCCCGCACCACATCGACGCCGTCGAGGCGCACGGCACCGGCACCACCCTCGGCGACCCCATCGAGGCCCAGGCCGTCATCGCCGCCTACGGACAGGACCGGCCGGAAGGGCGGCCGATCCGGCTCGGCTCCATCAAGTCCAACATGGGCCACCCGCAGGCCGCGGCCGGCGTCGGCGCCGTCATCAAGATGGTCATGGCGATGCGCCACGGCACCCTGCCGCGCACCCTGCACGTGGCGAAGCCCAGCACCGCCGTCGACTGGAGCGCGGGCGACGTCCAGCTGCTCACCGAACCGCAGCCCTGGGACACCCCCGACGGCCGCCCCCGCCGCGCCGGCGTGTCCTCCTTCGGCATCTCCGGCACCAACGCGCACACCATCCTGGAGGAGGCACCCCGCGCCGGGACCGCGGAACCCGCCGCCGAGCGCGCCGCCCTGCCCGTCGTCCCGTGGGTGCTGTCCGGCAAGGGCGCCGACGCCGTCCAGCGCCAGGCGGAGCGGCTGCTCGCCGTCGCCGGCGACCTCGACCCGTACGACGTCGGGTACTCGCTCACCACCACCCGCGCCCGGTTCACCCACGGCGCCGCCGTCACCGGCCGGGACCGAGGCGAGCTGCTGGCCTCTCTGCGCGCCGTCGCCGACGGCAGCCGGGCGGCCGTCGTCACCCCCGAACCCGGCCGGCTCGCCGTGCTGTTCTCCGGGCAGGGCTCCCAGCGGCCCGGCATGGGCCGCACCCTGCACGCCGCGTTCCCGGTGTTCGCCGCCGCCTTCGACGAGGTCTGCGCCGCCTTCGACGCCCACCTGGAGCGGCCGCTGCGCGAGGTGATGTTCGAGGAGACCGACGACCCGGCCGCCTCGCCGCTCCACCAGACCGTCTACACCCAGGCCGCCCTGTTCACCTTCGAGACCGCCCTGTACCGGCTGCTGGCGCACTGGGGTGTCCGCCCCGACCTGCTCGCCGGGCACTCCATCGGCGAGGTCGTCGCCGCGCACGTGGCCGGTGTCCTGGACCTGCAGGACGCGGTCACCCTGGTCGCCGCCCGCGGCCGGCTGATGCAGGACCTGCCGGCCGGCGGCGCGATGGTGTCCCTGCTCGCCGCCGAGGCCGACGTCGTCCCGCTGCTCACCGACGGCGTCGACATCGCGGCCGTCAACGGCCCGCGCTCGGTGGTGGTCTCCGGCGACGAGGACGCCGTGCTCGCGGTCGCCGCACGGGTGGAGAAGACCACCCGGCTGAAGGTGTCGCACGCCTTCCACTCCCGCCGCATGGACCCCATGCTCGACGCCTTCCGCGAGGTGCTGGCCGGGCTCACCTTCCACGAGCCCGCCCTGCCGGTCGTCTCCAACGTCACCGGGCACCTGGCCGGCGAACTCGCCTCGCCCGACTACTGGGTACGGCACGTCCGCGAGGCCGTCCGCTTCCACGACGGCGTCACCACGCTCGCCGCCGAGGGCGTCACCCGCTTCCTGGAGGTCGGCCCCGACGCGGTCCTCACCAACATGGCCCAGGACGTGGTGCCCGACGTCATCGGCACCCAGCGCCGCGACCGGGACGAGGACACCGCGCTCGTCGAGGCCGTCTGCCGGCTGCACCTGACCGGCACCGGACCCGACTGGCGGGCCGTGTTCCCCGGGGGCCGCAAGGTCGACCTGCCCACCTACCCCTTCCGCCGCGACCGGCACTGGGAGGACGCCCCCATCCTGCAGGCCGAGCGCTCGGCGGCGGCCCGCGCGGGCGGGGACGCGAACGACCCCTTCTGGGAGCTGGTCCGGGACCAGGACGTGACCGCCGTCGCGGCCACGCTCGGCGTCGCCGACGAGACGTCCGTCGCCGCCGTCGTACCGGCCCTGGCCGCCTGGCACGAGCAGCGCCGGGCCAACGCCGCCGCGGACGGCTGGCGTTACCGGGTCGCCTGGGAGCCGCTGGCCCCCGCCGCCACCCCGGCGCCCGGCGGCAACTGGCTGGCCGTCGTCCCCGCCGCCGACGACCCGTGGACGCTCGCGGTCCTGACCGGGCTCGCCGACCGGGGCCTCACCCTCGACACCCTCAGGGTCCCGGAGGCGGCCGACCGCACCGAACTGGCCGGGCTGCTCGCCGGCCGAGGCGGCGTCGACGGCGTGCTGTCCCTCCTGGCTCCGGTCACCGAGCCGGCCTCGACGGCCGCCCTGGTCCAGGCACTTGGGGACGCCGCGGTCACGGCCCCGCTGTGGTGCGTCACCCGCGACGCCGTCGCCCACGGGGCGGCCGCCACCGTCACCGGGTTCGCCCAGGCCCAGGTGTGGGGCCTCGGCCGGGTCGCCGCACTGGAGCACCCCGACCGGTGGGGCGGCCTGGTCGACCTGCCCGCCGAGATCGGCCCGCAGACCGTCGCCCGGCTGGCCGCGCTGCTCGGGGACGCCGGCGGCGAGGACCAGGTCGTCATCCGCGCCTCCGGCTCCTACGGCCGCCGTCTGGAGCACGCCCCGGCCCGCGCCGGCGCTCCCTGGAAGCCGTCCGGCACGGTCCTGGTCACCGGGGCGACGGGCGCTGTCGGTACGGCCGTCGCCCGGTGGCTCGCCGCGCAGGGCGCCGACCACCTGCTGCTGACCTCCCGGCGCGGCACGGACGCGCCCGGGGCCGCCGACCTCGTCGCCGAACTCACCCGCACGGGTGCCCAGGTGACCCTCGCCGCCTGTGACGTCGCCGACCGCGAGGCGCTGGCCGCGCTGCTGGACTCCGTCCCCGAGGAGCACCCGCTCACCGCCGTCATGCACCTGGCCGGCGTCCTCGACGACGGCGTCCTGGACGCGCTCACCCCCGAGCGGTTCGCCGGCGTGCTGGCCGCCAAGGCCGACTCCGCCCGCCACCTGCACGAACTGACCGCGGACCGGGACCTGTCGGCGTTCGTGCTGTTCTCGTCCCTGACCGCCACCGTCGGCGGCGCCGGACAGGCCAACTACGCCGCCGCCAACGCCTGCCTCGACGCCCTCGCCGAGCACCGGCGCGCCGTCGGACTGCCCGCCACCTCGGTGGCCTGGGGACCCTGGGGCGGCGACGGCATGGCCGCCCACGGCACGGTCCGCTCCGCCGCCCGCGCGATGGGCATGTCCCTCCTCGACCCCGAGCGCGCCCTCATCGCCCTGCGACGCGCCCTGGACGGCGGCGACACCACCGTCACCGTCGCCGACGTCGACTGGACGGTGTTCGCGCCCGCGTTCACCTCCAGCCGCCCCAGCGCCCTGCTGTCCGCGCTGCCCGAGGTCCGGCGCGCTGCGGCCGGCGCCGCCGGGGCGGGCGCGGCCGACGGCTTCGCCGAGAAGCTCGCCGGCCTCACCGGCGGCGAACGCGAGCGTGCCCTGCAGGAACTGGTGTGCGGGCAGGCCGCCGCCGTCCTCGGCTACGCCGGTGCCGACGCGGTGGAACCGACCACCGCCTTCCGCGACCTCGGCTTCGACTCGCTGACCTCCGTCGACCTGCGCAACCGGATCAGCGGCGCCGCCGGGGTGCCGCTGCCGGCCACGCTCATCTTCGACTACGCCACCCCGGCCGCCCTCGCCAAGCACCTGGGAACGGAACTCGCGGGCGCCGACACCTCCGTCGACTCCGTCGTCGCCGAACTGGAACGCGTCGCGGCCCGGCTCGGCGGCCTCACCGCCGAGGACATCGAGCAGGGCCGGATCACCACCCGCCTGCAGTCCCTGCTCGGCGAGCTGAACAAGACGCTCGGCCAGGACGCGGCCGCCGTCGCCGGGCGGCTGGAGGAGGCCTCCGCCGACGACGTCTTCGCCTTCATCGACAACGAACTCGGCTCGGCCTGACCCGAGCCCGGCCCGCCTCACGGACCCGCCCGTGAGGCGGTCCCCCCACGACACCCCGGCCCCACCACGGTCCACCTCTTCGCACAGGAGTGGCGACACCCGATGACCAACGACGAAAAGCTGCTCTCCTACCTCAAGCGGGTCTCCGCCGACCTGGCCCAGACCCGTCAGCGGCTGCGCGAGGTGGAGACCCAGGACCGGGAACCCATCGCCATCGTCGGGATGAGCTGCCGCTTTCCCGGCGGCGTGAGCAGCCCGGAGGAGTTCTGGCGGCTCGTCCACGACGGCACCGACGCCATCGGCGACTTCCCCGAGGACCGCGGCTGGGACGTCGACGCGCTCTACGACCCCGACCCGGACGCCACCGGCAAGACCTACGTCAGGCGCGGCGGCTTCCTCACCGACGCGGCCGGGTTCGAGCCGGACTTCTTCGGCATCAGCCCCCGCGAGGCGGTCGCGATGGACCCCCAGCAGCGGCTGCTGCTGGAGGTGTCGTGGGAAGCCCTGGAACGCGCCCGGATCGCCCCCGGCTCGGCGCACGGCGCCCGGATCGGGGTGTTCGCGGGCACCAACGGCCAGGACTACAAGGACCTGCTCGCGAAGACGCCGCAGGACAGCGAGGCGGCGCTCGGCACCGGCGTACTGGCCGCCGTCATCTCCGGGCGCGTCTCCTACACCCTCGGCCTGGAAGGCCCGGCCGTCACCATCGACACCGCCTGCTCCTCGGCGCTCGTCGCGGTGCACCTCGCGGTACAGGCCCTGCGCAACAAGGAGTGCACCCTCGCGCTCGCGGGCGGCGCCACCGTGATGTCCACGCCGGGCAACTTCATCGCCTTCTCGCGCCAGCGCGGACTCGCCCCGGACGGCCGCTGCAAGTCCTTCGCCGACACGGCGGACGGCACCGGCTGGAGCGAGGGCGCCGGGATGCTCGTCCTGGAACGGCTCTCCGACGCCCGCCGCAACGGGCACGAGGTGCTCGCGGTCGTCCGTGGTTCCGCCGTCAACCAGGACGGCGCCTCCAACGGCCTGACCGCGCCCAACGGGCCGTCCCAGCAACGCGTCATCCGGGCCGCGCTGGCCGGGGCGCGGCTCGGCCCCGCCGACGTCGACCTGCTGGAGGCACACGGCACCGGCACCACCCTCGGCGACCCCATCGAGGCCCAGGCCCTGCTCGCCACCTACGGCCAGGACCGGCCCGCGCGGACCCCGCTGTGGCTCGGCTCGGTCAAGTCCAACATCGGGCACACCCAGGCCGCGGCCGGCGTCGCCGGCATCATCAAGGCCGTCATGGCGATACGGCACCGGGTCCTGCCCAGGTCGCTGCACGCCGACGAGCCGTCCGGCAAGGTCGACTGGGGCCAGGGGCAGGTCCGGCTGCTGACCGAGAACCGGCCCTGGACCGATCCCGGCCGCCCGCGCCGGGCCGCCGTCTCCTCCTTCGGCGCCAGCGGCACCAACGCACACACCATCCTGGAGGAGGCGCCCGCCGAGGAGCCGGCCGAGCCCGCACCGCGTACGGCGCCGCCCCTGGTGCCGTGGGTGGTCTCCGGCCGCACCGAGCGCGCCCTGCGCGAGCAGGCCGCCCGCCTGGTCGCCGCCGCCGGTGCGCTGGACCCGGTGGACGTGGCGCACTCCCTGGCCGCCACCCGCACCGCGCACCAGTACCGCGCGGTGGTGCTGGGCCCCGACCGCGACACGCTCACCGCGGCCATGACCCTGGTCGCCGACGGCGGCCGGGGCGCCGCCGCCGGCCGGGTCCGCAAGGGGCAGACCGCCTTCCTGTTCACCGGGCAAGGCTCACAACGGGCGGGGATGGGGCGGGAGTTGTACGCGCACTTCCCGGTCTTCGCCCGCGCCGTCGACGGGATCTGCGCGCTGTTCGGCGACGACCTGCGGGACCTGATGTTCGGCGACGACCCCGAGCCGCTGCACCGCACCGCCCGCACCCAGACCGCGCTGTTCACCTTCGAGGTCGCGCTGTACCGGCTGGTCGAGTCCTGGGGGCTCACCCCCGACTACCTCGCCGGGCACTCCGTCGGCGAGATCGCCGCCGCCCACGTGGCGGGCGTGCTGGACCTGAAGGACGCGACCACCCTGGTGGCCGCGCGCGGCCGGCTCATGCAGGAGCTGCCCGAGGGCGGCGCCATGATCGCCGTACGCGCCACCGAGGACGAGGTCCGCCCGCTGCTCACCGGGCGGATCGGCATCGCCGCCGTCAACGGGCCCGGCTCCGTGGTGATCTCCGGCGACGCCGACGAGGCCGGGGCGGTCGCGGCCCACTTCGACAAGAGCCGGCGCCTGAAGGTCTCGCACGCCTTCCACTCGCCGCTCATGGAGCCGATGCTGGCCGAGTTCCGGGCGGTCGCCGCGTCCCTGACCTACCACCGGCCCACCGTGCCCGTCGTCTCCAACGTCACCGGCGCCCTCGCCGGCCAGGACCTCGCCACCCCCGACTACTGGGTGCGGCACGTCCGCGAGGCCGTCCGCTTCCACGACGGCATCCGCGCCCTCGCCGCCGAGGGCGTCAGCCGCTTCCTCGAAATCGGTCCGGACGCCGTGCTGACCGCCATGGCCCGCGAATGCCTGGCCGCCGACGGCACGGACACCCAAGCCGTGCTCGCCGCCGCCTCCCGCCGCGAGCGCGACGAGACCGAGACCCTGCTCACCGCCGTGGCCCGGATGTTCACCGGCGGGGCGGCCGTCGACTGGACCGCGCTGTTCACCGGCGCCCGCACCGTCGACCTGCCCACCACCGCCTTCCAGCGCGAGCGGTTCTGGCCCGAGACGGCCGGCACCGTCGGCGACGTCGGCTCCGCCGGACTCGACGCCGCCGACCACCCGCTGCTCGGCGCCGCCACCGTCCTCGCCGACTCCGACGGCGCCGTGCTCACCGGCCGGCTCTCCGTGCGCACCCATCCCTGGCTCGCCGACCACGTCGTCGGCGGCTCGGTCGTCGTCCCCGGCACCGCCATGGTCGAACTCGCCGTCCGCGCCGGCGACCAGGTCGGCTGCGGTCACCTGGACGAACTCGCCCTGGAGACACCGCTGGTGCTGCCCCCGGACGACGGCGTGCGCGTCCAGGTCGCCGTCGGGGCGCCCGACGCCGCCGGCGCGCGCACGGTCCAGGTGTACGCCCGCGCCGAGAGCCTGCCCGCCGACGAGCCGTGGACACAGCACGCCTCCGGCCTCCTCGCCACGCGGACCGGTACCCCCGGCACCCGCCTGGACGTCTGGCCCCCCGAGGACGCCGAACGCCTCGACACGGCCGGCCTGTACGAGCGCCACGCGGCCGCCGGCCTGGAGTACGGCCCCGTCTTCCAGGCGCTGACGGCCGCCTGGCGGCGCGGCGACGAGGTGTTCGCCGAGGTACGGCTGCCGGAGCGGCCCGCCGCCGACGCGCCCCGCTTCGGCCTCCACCCGGCCGCCTTCGACGCCGCCCTGCACTCCCTGGCCCTGCTCGGCGACGGATCCGCCGACGACACGGCCCGGCTGCCCTTCATGTTCGCGGGGGTCACCCTGCACGCCGTCGGAGCCTGCGTGCTGCGCGCCCGCCTCGTGCCCACGGGGCCGGACGCCTTCGCCGTCGACCTCGCCGACGCCACCGGCGCCCCGGTCGCCACGGTCACCTCCCTCGCCGCACGCCCGCTCACCCACCTGCGCGCCGCCCGCGACACCACCGCCGACGCCCTGTTCGCCCTCGACTGGCAGCCACTGCCCCTGGAGACCGACGCCCCCGACACCGAGCACCGGGTCCTGCACAGCACTGCGGGCGCCGACGCCGCCGCCGTACGCGCGGCCCTGCACACCGCGCTCGCGGCCCTGAAGGACGACGACCCCCGCCCGCTGGCCGTCGTCACCCACGGCGCCGTCGCCGTCGGGGACGAGGACGTGCCCGACCTGGCCGGCGCCGCCGTATGGGGCCTGGTGCGCTCCGCGCAGTCGGAGAACCCGGACCGGTTCGTGCTGCTCGACCTCGAACCGGGCACGGACGCCGCCTCCGTCCTGCCCGCCGTCCTCGCCTCCGGTGAACCGCAGGTCGCGCTGCGCGCCGGCACCGCCCGCGCCGCCCGGCTGGTGCGTGCGCAAGTCCCCGCCGACTCCCCGGAGTCGGCCCTCGACCCCGCGGGAACGGTCCTGCTGACCGGCGCCACCGGCGGCCTCGGCCCGGTGCTCGCCCGCCACCTGGTCACCGCGCACGGCGTACGCCACCTCGCGCTGCTCAGCCGCTCGGGCGACGCCGGCGAGCTGATCGCCGAACTCGCCGAGCTGGGCGCCACCGCGACCGCCCACGCCTGCGACGTCGCCGACCGGGACGCGCTCGCCGCCGTCCTGGCCGGCATCCCCGCCGAGCACCCCCTCACCGCGGTCGTGCACGCGGCCGGCGTCCTCGACGACGGCGTGGTCTCCTCGCTCACCGCCGAGCGGATCGACACGGTCCTCGCCCCGAAGGCCCTCGGCGCCCTGCACCTGCACGAACTGACCGGCGGCCTGCGGGCGTTCGTGCTGTTCTCCTCCGTCGCCGGTACGGTCGGCGCCCCGGGCCAGGGCAACTACGCCGCCGCCAACGCCCTGCTGGACGCCCTCGCGGCGCACCGGCGGGCCCAGGGCGCGCCCGCCCTGTCGCTGGCGTGGGGACCGTGGGCCCCCTCCGGCGGTATGACCAGCTCCCTGGACGACGGGGACCGGGCCCGCATCGCCCGCGGTGGCATGACCGCCCTGTCGGCCGAGGAGGGCACCGCCCTGTTCGACCTGGCCGTCCGCACCGGCCGGCCCGCCCTGGCCCCGGTGCGGCTCAGCCTGCCGGCGCTGCGCGCCCAGGGCAGCGCCCTCGCGCCCGTCTTCCGCGCGCTCGCCGGCCGGCCGGTGCGCCGGGAGGCGGCCGCCGAGGACGCCGGCACCGGCTTCGCCGAGCGCATGGCGGCCCTGGGCGACGAGGAACGTGCCGAGGCACTGCTCGGCACGGTCCGCGCCCATGTCGCCGCCGTGCTCGGGCACGCCGACCCCGGCAGCGTGGAGACCGACCGGGCCTTCAAGGACCTCGGTTTCGACTCGCTCGCCGCGATCGAGCTGCGCAACTCCCTGTCCGCCGAGCTGGGCCGGCGGCTGTCCGCCACCCTCGTCTTCGACCATCCGTCCCCCGAAGCGCTCGCCGCGCACCTGGCCACCCTGGTCGGCGGCGCCCGCGGCACGGCGCGCCGGGACCGCCGTACCGTCACGGCGCGGGCGGACGAGCCGCTGGCGATCGTCGGCCTGGCCTGCCGCTACCCCGGCGACGTGCGCGGCCCCGAGGACCTGTGGCGGCTGGTCGCCGACGGCACCGACGCCATCACCGCGTTCCCCGCGAACCGCGGCTGGGACGTGGACCGCATCGTCGACCCCGGCCGGCAGCGGCCCGACACGTCCTACGTCGGCGAGGGCGGTTTCCTGCACGACGCGGGCGAGTTCGACGCCGCGTTCTTCGGCATCAGCCCCAAGGAAGCCCTCGTCATGGACCCGCAGCAGCGGCTGCTGCTGGAGGCGTCCTGGCAGGCGCTGGAGAGCGCGGGCATCGACCCGCACACCCTCAAGGGCAGCCGCACCGGCGTGTTCGCCGGCGTCCAGTACCACGACTACTTCGGCAGCTTCGGCTCCGGCAGCATCATCTCCGGCCGCATCGCCTACACCCTGGGCCTGGAGGGCCCGTCGCTGTCCGTCGACACCGCCTGCTCCTCCTCCCTGGTCGCGCTGCACCTGGCCGCCCAGTCGCTCCGGCAGGGCGAGTCCAGCCTCGCGCTCGTCGGCGGCGTCGCCGTCATGGCCACCCCGGAGACCTTCATCGAGTTCAGCCGCCAGGGCGCGCTCGCCCCCGACGCCCGTACCCGTGCCTTCGCCGACGCGGCGGGCGGCACCGTGTGGGGCGAGGGCGTGGGCGTCCTGGTCGTCGAACGGCTCTCCGACGCCCGGCGCAACGGGCACGAGATCCTGGCCGTCGTCCGCGGCACCGCCGTCAACCAGGACGGCGCCTCCAACGGCCTCACCGCCCCCAACGGGCCCTCCCAGGAACGCGTCATCCTCGAAGCCCTGGACAACGCCCGCCTCACCACCGCCGACGTGGACGTCGTGGAGGCGCACGGCACGGGCACGACGCTGGGCGACCCGATCGAGGCGCAGGCCCTGCTGGCCACGTACGGCCAGGGCCGCGACGCGGACACGCCGCTGTGGCTCGGGTCCGTCAAGTCCAACATCGGACACACCCAGGCCGCGGCCGGCGTCGCCGGGGTCATCAAGATGGTGATGGCCATGCGGCACGGGGTGCTGCCCCGCACGCTGCACGTGGACCGGCCGTCCACGAAGGTCGACTGGGACGCCGGACAGGTACGGCTGCTGACGCAGCAGCGCGAGTGGCCCGAGCAGGGCCGTCCGCGCCGGGCCGGGGTGTCCTCGTTCGGCATCTCCGGCACCAACGCCCACGTCATCCTCGAACAGGCCCCACCCGCCCCCGCGGAACCCGAGCCCAGCGGACCCCAGGGCCTCGCCGTCCCGTGGCTGCTCTCCGCGAAGACGCCCGCCGCGCTCGCCGGGCAGGCCGCCACGCTCCTCGGCCACCTCGACACCCACCCCGGCCTCGACCCGTCCGCCGTCGGCTGGACCCTCGCCACCACCCGCGCCCGCTTCCCGCACCGGGCCGCGATCACCGGAGCCGACACCGCCGAACTGCGCGGCGCGCTCGCCGCGCTGGCCGACGGCACCACCGCCCGCACCCTGGTCGAGGCCACCGCCCCCGGTCGCGCCCGGCCCGTGTTCGTCTTCCCCGGCCAGGGCTCCCAGTGGTCCGGCATGGGCACCCAGCTCCTCGACGAGTCCCCGGTGTTCGCCGCCCGCATGGCCGAGTGCGCCGCCGCCCTCGCGCCGTACACCGACTGGGACTTCCACACCGAGCTGCGCGGCGACCTCGACCGGGTCGACGTCGTCCAGCCGCTGCTGTGGGCGGTCATGGTGTCCCTTGCCCACACCTGGAGCGCGTACGGCGTCGCCCCGGCCGCCGTCATCGGGCACTCCCAGGGCGAGATCGCGGCCGCCTGCGCGGTCGGCGCCCTGTCGCTCCAGGACGGCGCCCGCGTCGTCGCCCTGCGCTCCCAGGCCATCGCCGAGCTGCTGTCCGGCTCGGGCGGCATGATGTCCGTGGGCGAGGGCGCCGACGCGGTCCGCGCCCGGCTCACCTCCGTCGGCGGCCGGCTCTCGGTCGCCGCCGTCAACGGGGCCGCATCCACGGTGGTGTCCGGCGACCCCGACGCCCTCGACGAACTCCTCGCCCGGCTCCGGGCGGAGAAGGTCCGCGCCAAACGGCTGCCCGTGGACTACGCCTCCCACAGCGCCCACGTGGAGACCCTGCGCGAACGGCTGGCGGACGTCCTCGACGGCATCGAGCCCCGCCCCGCCCAGGTGCCCTTCTACTCGACCGTCACCGGCGGCCCGATCGACACCACGGAGCTGGACGCCGGGTACTGGTTCACCAACCTGCGCGGCACCGTGCTGTTCGAGGACGCCGTGCGTGCCGCCGTCGCCGACGGGCACCAGCTGTTCATCGAGTCCAGCCCGCACCCGGTGCTGACCGTCGGCATCCAGGAGACCGACGACGCCGTGGCCGCCGTGGGCTCCCTGCGCCGCGACGAGGGCGGCCGGGACCGGCTGCTGAGCGCGCTGGGCGCCGCGTTCACCCACGGCGCCGGCGTCGACTGGGCCGCCGTCGCCGAGGGCCGCCGCCCGCGCCGTGTCCCGCTGCCCGGCTACGCCTTCCAGCGCGAGTGGTACTGGCTCGACAGCACCGCGAGCGGCGCCGACGTCACCTCCGCCGGCCTCGCCCCGACCGACCACGCGCTGCTCGGCGCCGCCATGGTCCGCGCCGACAGCGAGGGCGCCGTCCTCACCGGCCGCCTCTCGCCCGGCGTCCAGCCCTGGCTGGCGGACCACCGGGTCGGCGGCCGGCTGCTGTTCCCCGGCACCGGGCACCTGGAGCTGGCGCTGCGCGCCGGTGACCAGGTCGGCTGCGGCGACATCGCCGAACTCACCCTGCACGCGCCGCTGGTCCTGCCCGAGCACGGAGCCGTGCAGCTCCAGGTCGTCGTCGGCGCGCCCGAGGGACGGACCCGCCCGGTCGCCATCTGGTCGCGCCCGGAGAGCCCCGACGAGGACCTGCCGTGGACCCGGCACGCCGACGGCCTGCTCGCCCCCACCGGCAGCCTCCCGGTCCCCGCCGAGCCGCTCACCGCCTGGCCCCCGCAGGGCGCCGAGCCCATCGGCCTGGACGGCCTGTACGACGAACTCGCCGCACTCGGCCTCGGCTACGGGCCCCTGTTCCAGGGCCTGCGCACCGCCTGGCGCGCCGAGGACGGCCTGTACGCGGAGGTCGCCACCGACGCCGCCCCCGACGGCTTCGGGCTGCACCCGGCCCTGTCCGACGCCGCCCTGCACACCGTCGGCCTCACCGGCGCCGCAGGCGAGGAGGCCCTGCTGCCGTTCGCCTGGTCCGGGGTACGGCTGCACACCACCGGGGCGACCGCCCTGCGCGTCCGCGTCCGGCCCACCGGCGAGGGCACCGTCTCCCTCACCCTCGCCGACCCCGCCGGCGAGCCCGTCGCCACCGTCGACTCCCTCACCCTGCGCCCCCTGAGGGCCGAGGCGCTGGCCACCGCGGCCCGCTCGGCCCGCGCGGGCGCGCTGTACCGGGTCGAGTGGGTGCCGGCCACGTCCGCCACCGCCACGGCCGACGCGCCGGACGTGGTGCGCGCCCCGGCCGGAGTGAGCGCCGCCGAGACCCGGGCGGCCGTCGACAGCGTCCTGGACGAGCTGCGCACCCGGCTCGCCGACGACGAGGGGGCCGCGTTCGCCGTCGTCACCGGCACCGATCCGGCGGGCGCCGCCGTCGGCGGCCTGGTCCGCTCGGCCCAGTCGGAGAACCCCGGCCGCATCGTGCTGATCGAGACCGAGGCGGAGCAGGGGCCGGACGCCGAGCGCCTCGCCGAGGCCATGGCCACGGGCGAGCCGCACCTGGCCTTCCGCGACGGCGCCTTGCTGGCACCGCGGCTGGCCCGCGCCACCGACCACCGGCCGGCACCCGGCGGGACGCCGGACCTGAGCGCCGGCACCGTCCTGCTCACCGGCGCCACCGGCGCCCTCGGCCGCGTCGTCGCCCGCCATCTGGTCGCCGAACACGGCGTACGGCATCTGCTGCTGCTCAGCCGCAGCGGCGCCACCGACGAACTCGTCACCGAACTCACCTCGCTGGGCGCCGAGTTGACGGACATCGCCGGTGACGTCGCCGACCGGGACGCGCTCGCCGCCGTACTGGCCGCCGTACCGGCCGACCGTCCGCTGACGGCCGTCATCCACGCGGCCGGCGTCCTCGCCGACGGCGTCCTCGGCTCCCTGACCCCGGAGCGGATCGACACGGTGTTCCGGCCCAAGGTCGAGGCCGCCTGGAACCTGCACGAACTCACCGCGGACCTGGACCTGACGGCGTTCGTGCTGTTCTCCTCCTCCGCCGCCACGCTCGGCTCGCCGGGTCAGGCCAACTACGCCGCCGCCAACGCCTACCTCGACGCGCTCGCCGTGCACCGCCGGGCCCTCGGGCTGCCCGCGCACTCCCTCGCCTGGGGGCTGTGGGCGCAGGCCGGCGGCATGACCGGCACCCTCGACGAGGCGGACCTCACCCGCATCGCGCGGGGCGGTGTCGCCCCGCTGGAGACCGAGGAGGGCGTCGCCCTCTTCGACGCCGCGCTGTGCGCCGCCGATCCCGCCGTCCTGCCGGTGAAGCTCGACATGGCCTCCTTGCGCGCACAGGGCGAGGGCCTGTCCCCGCTGTTCCGCGCCCTGGTGCCCGTGCGCCGGGCCGGCGCGGCCACCGCGCAGAGCACGACCGGTGGCGCCGACGCCTTGCGGGAGCGGCTCGCCGGACTGCTGGAGGGGGAGCGCGAACCGCTCCTCACCGAACTCGTCCAGAACCACGTGGCCACCCTCCTCGGCTACCGCTCCGCCCAGGACGTCGGCCGCACCCTGGCCTTCCGGGAACTCGGTTTCGACTCCCTCGCGGCCGTGGAACTGCGCAACCGGCTCACCGCGGCGACCGGACTCCGGCTCCCGGCCACCCTCGTCTTCGACCACCCCACGCCCGCCGAACTCGCCCGCCATCTGCTCGGCGAACTCACCGGCACCCTCGCCGAGGCGGCCGTCCGCACCACCCCCCGGAGCGCCGGCGCCGACGAACCGATCGCCGTCATCGGCATGGCCTGCCGCTTCCCCGGCGGCATCGGCTCACCGGAGGACCTGTGGCGGCTGGTCGCCGAAGGCCGGGACGCCGTCGGCGACTTCCCGGACGACCGCGGCTGGGACGTCGATTCCCTCTACGACCCGACCCTGGACCGGCCCGGCACCAGCTACACCCGGCACGGCGCCTTCCTGTACGGCGCGGGCGACTTCGACCCGGCGTTCTTCGCCATGGACGAGGAGGAGGCCCTGGTCACCGATCCCCAGCAGCGGCTGCTGCTGGAGACCTCCTGGGAGGCGCTGGAGCGCGCCTCCATCGACCCGGCTGGCCTGCGCGGCTCGGACACCGGCGTGTTCGCGGGCGTGATGTACCACGACTACTTCGGCAGCTTCGGCTCCGGCAGCGTCGTCTCCGGGCGCGTCGCCTACACCCTGGGCCTGGAGGGTCCCACCCTTTCCGTCGACACGGCCTGCTCCTCGTCACTGGTGGCGCTGCACCTGGCCGCGCAGTCGCTGCGACAGGGGGACTGCTCGCTGGCGCTGGCCGGGGGAGTGACCGTCATGGCCACCCCGGGCACCTTCGTGGAGTTCAGCCGGCACCGCGGCCTCGCCCGGGACGGCCGCTGCAAGCCCTTCGCGGACGCGGCGGACGGCACCGGCTTCGGCGAGGGCGCGGGCGTGCTGCTGCTGGAGCGGCTCTCCGACGCCCGCCGCAACGGCCGGAAGGTCCTCGCCGTACTGCGCGGCACCGCCGTCAACCAGGACGGCGCCTCCAACGGCATCAGCGCCCCCAACGGCCCCGCCCAGCAGCGCGTCATCCGCCGCGCCCTGGCGGCGGCCGGCGTGGCGCCGGCCGAGGTCGACGTGGTCGAGGCGCACGGCACCGGCACCACCCTCGGCGACCCCATCGAGGCCCAGGCGCTGATCGCCACCTACGGCGCCGAGCACACCGACGACAGCCCGCTGTGGCTCGGCTCGGTCAAGTCCAACCTGGGACACACCCAGGCCGCCGCCGGTGTCGCCGGGGTCATCAAGATGGTCCAGGCCATGCGGCACGAGACGCTGCCGGCCAGCCTCGGCGTCGACCGGCCCTCCCGGCACGTGGAGTGGGAGGGCGCGGGCGTCCGGCTGCTGACCGAGAACCGGCCCTGGCCCGACCCTGGCCGCCCGCGCCGCGCCGGCGTCTCCTCCTTCGGCATCTCCGGCACCAACGCCCATGTGATCGTCGAGGCCGCGCCCGCCGAGGAGCCGGCGGTCCCGACCCCGGCCCCGCCGGTCGACACCGCGGCGTGGCTGCTGTCCGGCCACACCCCGGACGCCCTGCGCGCCCAGGCGGCCCGCCTGCTGGAGCACCTGGCCGCGGCGCCCGACACCGACCCGCACCATCTCGCCGGCGCGCTCGCCCACGCCCGCACCCGGCTCGGCCACCGGGCCGCCGTCCTCGGCCGCACCCGCGACGAACTGGCCGAGGGCCTCCGGGCGTTGGCGCAGGGCCGCACCCCGCGCTCCGGCGTGCGCGGCACCGCCACCGACGGCCGCCTCGCCCTCCTGTTCTCCGGCCAGGGCTCGCAGCTGCCGGGCATGGGCACCCGCCTCGCGGCCGCCTTCCCCGCCTTCGCCGAGGCCTTCGACGAGGTCCGCGCCCACCTCGACCCGCTGCTGGACCGGCCGCTCGCCGACGTCCTGGACTCCGCCGAGCTGCTGGAGCGCACGGAGTACACCCAGCCCGCGCTGTTCGCCGTCGAAGTGGCCCTCTTCCGGCTGCTGGAGTCCCTCGGCGTCCGGCCCGACCTGCTCGCCGGGCACTCCGTCGGCGAGTTCGCCGCCGCCCATGTCGCGGGCGTGCTCGACCTGAAGGACGCATGCACCCTCGTCGCCGCCCGGGGCCGGCTGATGCAGGCCCTGCCCGAGGGCGGCGCGATGATCGCCGTACAGGCCTCCGAGGACGAGGTCGCACCGCTGCTCGGCGACGGCGTCGGCATCGCCGCCGTCAACGGGCCGGCGTCCGTGGTCGTCTCCGGCCCGGCCGGACCGGCCCGCGCGCTGGCCGCCCGCTTCCCGCGCACCAAGGAGCTGGCCGTCAGCCACGCCTTCCACTCGGCCCTGATGGAGCCGATGCTGGCGGAGTTCCGCGCCACCGCCGCCGCGCTCTCCTACGGCACCCTGCGCATCCCGCTGGTGTCCACCCTCACCGGCGCCCCGGCCGCCCCCGACGAGCTGTCCACGCCCGATTACTGGGTACGGCACGCCCGCGAGGCCGTCCGCTTCGCCGACGCCGTCACCGCCCTGCACGAGGCGGGCGTACGGCACTTCGCGGAGGTCGGCCCGGGCAGCGCGCTGACCGCCGCCGCGGGCGAGTGCCTGCCCGAGGGGGCCGCGGCCGTCGTACCGCTGCTGCGCAAGGACCGCGAGGAGACCGAGGCCCTGCTCACCGGGCTCGCCGCCCTGCACGTGCACGGCGGTGCCGTCGACTGGACGGCACTGCTGCCAGGCCGCGACGGCTCGGACCTGCCCACCTACGCCTTCCAGCGCGGCCGCTACTGGATGACCGCCGACGCCGGCCTGCCGCGCCCGCCCGCCGACCACCCGCTGCTCGGCACCGCCGTCGAACTCGCCGGCGCCGACGGCACCCTGTACACCGGCCGTCTCTCCCTCGCCGAGCACCCGTGGCTGGCCGACCACACCGTGGGCGGCGTGCCGCTGCTGCCGGGCACCGCGTTCGTGGAGATGGCGCTGGCCGCCGGTGCGCGCGTCGGCTGCGGCACGGTGGAGGAGCTGACCGTCACCGAGCCGCTGGTGCTGCCCGAGGACGGTGCCGTCCGCCTCCAGGCCACGGTCGGCGAGCCCGACGCGAGCGGCACGCGCGCCTTCCGCGTGTACGCCGCCACCGCCGACGGCGAGCCGTGGACCACCCACGCCACCGGTGTGCTGCGGCCCGGCGAGGACGGGCCCGGCGATGACCTCACCGCCTGGCCGCCGCCCGGCGCCGAACCGGTCGACCTGGACGGCGTGTACGAGCGGCTCGCCGCCCTGGGCGCCGGCTACGGCCCCCGCTTCCAGGGGCTGCGCGCGGCCTGGCGGCACGGCGACGAGGCGTACGCCGAGGTCGAGGTCCGCACGGACGCCGCCGCCTTCGGCCTGCACCCGGCGCTGTTCGACGCCGCCCTGCACGCCATCGGGCTGCGCGCCGGAGCCGAGGAACGCATGACGCTGCCCTTCGCCTGGAACGGCGTCGCGCTGTTCGCGCGGGGCGCGAGCGCCCTCAGGGTGCGGATCGCCCCCGCCGGCGCCGCCGCGGTCCGTATCGAGGCGGCCGACGCCACCGGCCGGCCGGTGGCGCGCGTCGCGTCGCTGTCCCTGCGGGAGACGGACCCGGAGCGGATCGCCGCGGCCGGCGCCGGCGGACACGAGGATCTGTTCGCCCTCGACTGGGTGTCCGTCCCCGTGCCCGCGGCTGCGCAGGCCGGACGGTGGACCGTGCTCGGCTCCCGCCGGCGGGAGCTGGTCGACGCGCTGGCCGGCGAGGTGGCCGAGGTCGCCGTCGCCGGCACCGTGGCCGAGGCCGCCGAACAGGCCCCGGACACCCTGGTCGTCGTCCACACCGGCGGCGACGCACCGGACACGATCCGGGCCGGCCTCCGTGACCTCCTCGCCCAGGTGCAGGACTGGCTGGCCGACGCCCGGTTCGCCGACACCACACTGCTCGTGGCGACCAGCGGGGCGACCGGCCCCGGTGACGTCACCGACCCCGGCGCCGCCGCCGCGTGGGGCCTGATCCGCTCCGCCCAGTCCGAGCACCCCGACCGGCTGGTCCTCGCCGACCTGGACGACACCCCCGCCTCCCGGCGCCTGCTGCCCTCCGCCGTCGCCACCGGCGAACCCCAACTGGCATTGCGTAACGGAGCGTTGAGCGTCCCGCGGCTGGCGCGCGCGCCGCGCCTGGCCGCGCCCGCCCCGGCCGGCCTCTCCGGCGGCGTCCTCGTCACCGGCGGCACCGGCGCCCTCGGCCGGCTGGTCGCCCGGCACCTGGTCACCGCGCACGGCGCCGAACGGCTGGTGCTGCTCAGCCGCAGCGGCCCCGAGGCGCCCGGCGCGCGGGAGCTGCGCGAGGAGCTGACCGGGCTCGGCGCCCAGGTGACCCTGGTCGCCTGCGACGCCGCCGACCGCGCCGCCCTCGCCCGGGTGCTGGACGCACACCCCGTCTCCGCGGTGGTCCACACCGCCGGTGTCCTCGCGGACGCCGTGCTGACCTCGCTCACCCCCGAGCGGCTGGACACGGTCCTGCGCCCGAAGCTGGACGCCGCCTGGAACCTGCACGACCTGACCCGGCGGCGCCCGCTGACCGCGTTCGTGCTGTTCTCCTCCGCGGCCGGTGTGCTCGGCAGCCCCGGCCAGTGCGGATACGCCGCGGGCAACACCTTCCTCGACGCCCTCGCCGCCCACCGCCGCTCGCTCGGCCTGCCCGCGGTCTCGCTCGCCTGGGGCGCCTGGGCGGGCAGCGGCGGCATGGCCGACCGGCTCGGCGACACCGAAGCCCGCCGCATGGCCGCCGGCGGCGTGCTCGCCCTCGACGCGCAGGCGGGCCTCGACCTGTTCGACACGGGCGTGGGCCGCGCCGAGCCGGTGCTGCTCGCCGCCCGCCTGGACCTCGCACCGCGCGAGGCCGACCGCGTCGCCCCGCTGCTGCGCTCCCTGGTGCGGGCACCGCGCCGGACGGGGGCCGGCGCGTCGGCGGCCGCCTCGGGCCTGCGCCGCGAACTGGCGGCGCTCGCACCGCAGGAGCGCACCGCACGGCTGCTGCGGCTGGTGGGGGACGAGGCGCGGGCGGTGCTCGGCATCGAGGAGCTGGAGAGCGAACTGCCCTTCAAGGACCTCGGCTTCGACTCGCTGAGCGCCGTCGAGTTCCGCAACCGGCTCAATGAGGCCACCGGCCTCCGGCTGACCGCCACGCTCGTCTTCGACCACCCGACACCGGCCGCGCTCACCGACCACCTCGCCGCCGAACTGGCCCCGCGCACCGCCGGCGCACCGCGCGACGAGGAGGACACCGTGCGGGCGGCGCTCGCCGCCATCCCGGTCGGACGGCTGCGCGAGGCGGGGCTGCTGGACAGCCTGCTCGAACTCGCCGCAGTGCGGTCCGCGCCGCGGCCCGCGGCGGACGGCGAACCCGGCGCGTCGATCGACGCGATGGACGCCGAGAGCCTGATCAGCCTGGCGCTCGACGATCTCGTCGGCGACGACGACGCCCTGTGACGCCGCCCGCGACCCTGTGACAAGGAAGAGGACCATGGCCGAGTCCGAGAAGCCGGACACCAGGATGGTCGAGGCGCTACGCGCCTCGCTGAAGGAGATCGAGCGGCTGCGGGAACGCAACCGCGCGCTGACCGCGGCGGCCCGGGAACCGGTCGCGATCGTCGGCATGGCCTGCCGTTACCCGGGCGGCGTGCGGTCCCCCGAGGACCTGTGGCGCCTGGTCGCCGACGGCGGCGACGGCATCACCGCCTTCCCTGACGACCGCGGCTGGGACCCGGACCTGTACGACCCGACGCCGGGCGTACCGGGCCGCTCGTACACCCGCGAGGGCGGATTCCTCCACGACGCGGGCGAGTTCGACGCCGCGTTCTTCGGCATCGGCCCGCACGAGGCACTCGTCATGGACCCGCAGCAGCGGTTGCTGCTCGAAGGCTCGTGGGAGGCGCTGGAGAACGCCGGCATCGACCCGGTGTCGCTGCGCGGCAGCCGTACCGGAGTCTTCGCGGGCGTCATGTACCACGACTACTTCGGCAGCTTCGGCTCCGGCAGCATCGTCTCCGGGCGCGTCGCCTACACCCTCGGCCTGGAGGGCCCGACCCTCAGCGTCGACACCGCCTGCTCCTCGTCGCTCGTCACGCTGCACCTGGCCGCCCAGGCGCTGCGGCAGGGCGAGTGCACCCTGGCACTGGCCGGGGGAGTGACGGTGATGGCGTCGCCGGGCACCTACGTCGAGTTCAGCCGACAGGGCGCCCTCTCCCCGGACGGGCGCTGCCGTTCCTTCGCCGACGACGCGGCCGGCACCGGGTTCTCCGAGGGGCTGGGCGTCCTGGTGCTGGAGCGCCTGAGCGACGCCCGGCGCAACGGCCACGAGGTGCTGGCCGTCGTGCGCGGCTGCGCCGTCAACCAGGACGGCGCCTCCAACGGGCTCACCGCACCGAACGGCCCCGCGCAGCAGCGGGTCATCCGGCAGGCGCTGGCCGCCGCCCGGCTGTCGGCGGCCGACGTGGACGTGGTGGAGGCGCACGGCACCGGCACGACGCTGGGCGACCCGATCGAGGCGCAGGCGCTGCTCGCCACCTATGGCCAGGAACGCGAACAGCCCCTCTGGCTGGGCTCGGTGAAGTCCAACATCGGGCACACCCAGGCCGCCGCCGGTGTCGCGGGCGTCATCAAGATGGTGATGGCGATGCGCCACGGCGTGCTGCCGAAGACCCTCCACGCGGCCACGCCCTCCACGAAGGTCGACTGGAACGCGGGCCGCGTCCGGCTGCTGACGGACCACCAGCCCTGGCCGCGGGCGGACGGTCGCCCGCGCCGGGCGGCCGTCTCCTCCTTCGGGATCAGCGGCACCAACGCCCACACCGTCATCGAGGAACCGTCCGCCGAGGACCGGCCCCCGGCCGGGGGCCCCGAAACGGACGCCCCGGCCGTCGTATGGCCCCTGTCCGCGCGCTCCGCGCAGGCGCTGCCCGCGCAGGCGGCGCGGCTGCACGCCTTCCTGAGCGAGCGGCCCGCGTCGCACCCGGCGGCCGTCGCCCGCGCCCTCGGCACCCGGCGCACCGCGTTCGACCACCGCGCGGCCGTCACCGGTACCGACCGGGACCAGCTCCTGGCCGCACTGCACGCCCTCGCCACCGGCGCGCCGGCTCCCACGGCCGCCACCGGCAGGGCCCGGACGGACACCCGAACCGCGTTCCTCTTCACCGGCCAGGGTGCCCAGCGCCTCGGCATGGGCCTCGAACTGCGGGCGCACTACCCGGCGTTCGCGGAGGCCTTCGACGCGATCGACGCCCGGCTCGGCCTGGACCTGGCCGGGCTGCTGGCCGGCGACGACGCCGACGCGGTCCACCGCACCCAGTACGCCCAGACCGCGCTGTTCGCCTTCGAGGTCGCGCTGTTCCGGCTGCTGGAGTCCTTCGGGGTGCGGCCCGACGTCCTGGCCGGGCACTCCGTCGGGGAAATCGCCGCCGCCCATGTGGCGGGCGTCCTCGACCTGGACGACGCCTGCACCCTGGTCGCCGCCCGCGGCCGGTTCATGCAGGCCCTGCCGGAAGGCGGCGCGATGGTCGCCGTACAGGCGAGCGAGGACGAGGTGCGGCCCGTGCTGGACGAGCGCGTCGGGCTCGCCGCGGTCAACGGCCCGGACTCCGTCGTCCTCTCCGGAGAGCGGGAGGCGGTGCTCGCCGCCGCCGCGGGCTTCGCCAAGACCAAGCGGCTCGCCGTCTCGCACGCCTTCCACTCGCCCCTCATGGACGGCATGCTCGACGCGTTCCGTGCCGTGGCCGAGAAGCTGGCCTTCCACGAGCCGCGCATCCCGCTGGTGTCCACCCTCACCGGCCGCCCCGCCGACGGCGAGCAGCTGCGCGACCCCGGCTACTGGGTGCGGCACGTGCGGGAGACGGTCCGGTTCGCGGACGCCGTCGGCGCCCTCACCGCCCTGGGGGTCGGACGGTTCGTCGAACTCGGCCCCGACGCCGTCCTGACCGGCCTCGCCCGCGCGTGCCCGCACACCGACGGCGCCGTCCTCGTCGCCCTCGGCCGCCGCCACGGCAGCGAGCCCCTGGCCCTCATGTCCGGCCTGGCCCGCCTGCACACCGACGGCCTCGCCCCCGACTGGGCGGCGCTCTTCCCCGGCACGGCCCGAGTCGAGCTGCCCACCTACGCCTTCCGGCGCGAGCGGTACTGGCTGAACGCGGACGTGGCCCTGACCGCCGGACCGCTCACCGACGCCGTACCCGCCGCGGCCCGCGCGGTGGACACCGAACCGCTGCGGCAGCGGCTGGCCGGTGCCCCGCCGGCCGAACAGGAGTCGCTGCTGACCGACCTGATCAGGGCCCAGGCCGCCGCCGTCCTCGGCCACGCGGGTCCCGAGGCCGTCGAGCCCGACGCCGTCTTCCTGGAGATCGGCATGGACTCCGTCTCCGCGGCCGAGCTGCGCGGCGCCCTCGGCAGCGCCCTCGGTACGCCCCTGCCGGCCGCCGCAGTCTTCGACCACCGCACTCCGGCCGCCCTCGCCGCCGCCCTGCGGGACCAGCTCGCGGACGGCGGCCGGCCGGCTGCGGGCCCCGGCGGCCCGGACCTGGAATCGGTCAGCGGGCTGGTGCGCCGGGCGGCGGCCGCCGGGCGGATGGACCAGGCCATCGACCTGCTGCGCACCGTCGCCGAGATCCTCCCCGGCTTCTCGTCCCTGGACGAACTGGCGGAACTCGCCGATCCGGTGCGGCTGGCCACCGGCGACACCTCTACCCGGCTGGTCTGCCTGCCCTCGCCGATGGCGCTCGGCGGCGCCCACCAGTTCGCCCGGTTCGCACGGCACTTCCAGGGCCGCCGGGACGTCGTGGTGCCCGCGATGCCCGGCTTCGGGCCCGGCGAGGCACTGCCGCGCACCGTCGAGGCGGTGGTCGAGGCGGTCGTCGAGGGCGTCCGGCGGTCCTGCCCGGACGAGCGGCCGTACGTGCTCCTCGGCTACTCCTCCGGCGGCCAGTTCGCCCACGCGGCGGCCGAGATCATGGAGAAGGCGGGACAGCCGGCCGCGGGCGTGGTGCTGCTGGACACCTATCTGCCCGGGGACGACGGCAAGGACGACCTGTGGCGGCAGATGTTCGAGGGCATGCTGGAGCGCGAGTCGTCACTCGGCGGCTTCGGCACCGCACGCCTCGCCGCCATGAGCCGCTACAGCGACCTGATCCAGCACTGCCTGCCGGGCGCCCTGACGGCGCCGGTGCTGTTCGTGCGGCCCGAGGAGTCCTTCGCGACCGGCACCCGCGGCGCGGACTGGCGGGCCGCCTGGCCCGCCGAACACGAACCGCTCGACGTACCCGGCACGCACTTCACGATCCTGGAGGAGTGCGCCGAGGCCACCGCCGCGGCGGTCGGGGCATGGCTGGCCGGCCTGGCGGCCGGCTGAGGCGGAGCGCGCGTGGACAGGCCGCGGGGCGCGGTGGCCGATACGACCGCCGCGCCCCGCGGGCTCTTCACTCGCCGGCCTCGCGGAAATGCGCCAGCCAGGCCTGGATATCGCAGCGAATACTGTCCGGATCGACCCCTAATTGCAGGGCGATTTCATCCGCAGCCAATTCCGGCTGCCAATCGCTGCGCTGGAGTGCCAGCCACATCGTCGTGCCGCGAGGCCCGCACCTGTGCCGTTTCCCGGTGCGCCGCGACAACAACTCCAGAAATCCGTCGGGCCGGACCTGTGCGGCCAATTCGTGGTCAGGCCTCCGGGCCATGGGACTTCCTATCTTTCGGATTCTTCGGACGGCAACGACGGTACCCGTGCAAGAGCCCGCCGACACGGGTGCCAACCGAATCGTTTGACGGAAAGTCATGTATTCGGCCAACGCCGGAACCTGGCGTTCCGAGGTAGAGAAACCTCTACCTCGAACTGACCGGAGAATGCCAATGCGCCGCGGCGGCGGCGTTCGTAATCTGTTCCGCAGACACCGCGTTCGAAGCGCGTTATCTCATAGGGGAGCCCGCAGTGCACACTTCACAGGACCTCCGCCGGGCGGAGGCGGTACGGCTGGACGCCGTGTCGAAGACCTATGGCCGAGGAGACAGCCAGGTGGCCGCGCTCCGCGGGCTCAGCATGAGCTTCGGCGACGGCACCTTCACCGCCGTGATGGGCCCGTCCGGATCCGGCAAGAGCACGTTCCTGCACTGCGCGGCGGGACTGGTCCAGCCCAGCTCGGGCACGGTCACCGTCGGCGGCACCGACCTCGCCGGCCTGGACGACACCCAGCTGACCAAGCTGCGCCGGGACCGGATCGGCTTCATCTTCCAGTCCTTCAACCTGCTGCCGGCGCTGACCGTCATGCAGAACATCACGCTGCCGCTGCAACTGGCCGGCAAGCGCCTCGACCGGGGCCTGATCCGCACCGTGGTGCAGCGCGTGGGCCTCGGCGAGCGGCTCGGCCATCTCCCGTCCCAGCTCTCCGGCGGCCAGCAGCAGCGCGTCGCCATCGCCCGCGCCCTGGTGACCCGCCCCGCCGTCGTCTTCGCCGACGAGCCGACCGGCGCACTCGACACGCGCACCGCCGCGTCCGTGCTCGCCCTGCTGCGCGAGTCCGTCGACACCGCCCGCCAGACGCTGGTCATGGTCACCCACGACCCGGTCGCCGCCTCCTACGCCGACCGCGTGGTCTTCCTCGCGGACGGACGCCTGGCCGGTGAACTGCTCCGGCCGACCGCCGACGCCGTCGCCGCCCGCATGACCAGGCTCGGTGCCTGGGAGGACGACGCCCAGCGCACGGGCATGCCGCAGGCCTCCGGGGGGCGTTACTGATGTGGCGCCTCGCACTGCGCACCCTGAAGTTCCGCAGGACCAGCTTCGTCGCGACCTTCCTCGCCATGTTCCTCGGCGCCGCCATCGTCATCGGCTGCGGCGGCCTGATGGAGACGGGCATCCGCATGGCGGCCGACCCGCAACGCCTGACCGGCGCCCCGGTGGTCGTCACCGGTGACCAGAGCTACGACTCCGCCGCCCTGACCGAACGCCACCGCATCGACCCCGCTCTGGTCGCCACCGTGGCCAAGGCCGACGGCGTCGGCACGGCCGTCGGCGACGTGTCGGTCCCGGCCACCGTCCTCAAGGACGGCAAGCCGCTGACCGGCAAGTCCGACTCGTACGGCCACGGCTGGGCCGCTGCCCGGCTCACCCCCTATACCCTCGCCGCCGGTGGGTCCCCCGCCGCCGGCGGCGAGGTCGTCCTCGACCAGGGACTGGCCCAGCGCGCCGGCGCCGGTCCCGGGTCCACGGTCGACATCGTCGTGCGGGGCACCACCCGCCAGTTCCGCGTCAGCGGCGTCGCCGGGCAGCACGGCGACCACAACCCGCACGCCGCCGTGTTCTTCACCGACGACGAGGCCCGCGCCCTCGCCGGCGGGCGGATCGACTCCATCGGTGTCGTGCCCGCCCCCGGGACGAGCGTCGCCGCCGTCGCGGACGCGGTGCGCTCCGCCGTCGGGAACCGCGCCGAGGTGCTCACCGGCGAGCAGCGGGGCCTGGCGGAACTGCCCGGCACCCTCGCGAGCAAGCGCACGGTCGTCATCCTCTCCGCCGTCTTCGGCTCGTCGGTCGTGCTGATCGTCATGTTCGGCGTGGCCTCCACCCTCGGCCTCTCCCTCCAGCAGCGCGCCCGCGAGATGGCCCTGCTGCGCGCCGTCGGCTCCACGCCGAAGCAACTGCGCCGCATGATCCTCGCCGAGACGGCCGTGCTGTCGGTGGGCTCCGTCCTGTTCGCCCTGGCCCCCGGCTACCTCATCGGCAGGCTGCTGTTCGGGGTGCTGACCTCCAGCGGCGTCGTGTCGTCGGAGATCGTCTACCACGCCGGCTGGATCCCCATGGCCGTCGGCGCGACGGTCACCGTCCTCGCCGCGGCCGGCGCCACCCGCTTCGCCGGACGCAAGGCCGCCCGCACCGAACCCGTCGCCGCCCTCGCCGAAGCAACCGCCGGCACCCGCTGGTTCAGCGTGCCGCGCCTGCTGCTCGCGCTGTTCTTCCTCGCCAACGGAATCGGCCTGGCGGTCGCCACCGCCACGGTGATGGAGGACGGCCCGACCCTCGCCAGCACCGCCGGACCCGCCTCGGTGCTGTTCTGCATCGGCCTCGCCCTGCTCGCCCCCGGCATCACCAAGGCCATGGTGGCGCTGCTGCGGCTGCCGGTGCGCGCCCTGTCCGGACTGTCGGGGCAACTCGCCCTGCGCAACGCCGCCACCGCGAGCGTCCGCATGGCGGGGGCCGTCGCACCGATCGTCCTCCTCATCGGCATCGCCACCGGCACCCTGTACATGCAGTCCACCGAGGACCACGTCTCGCGGGCCTCCTACGACAAGAACATCCTCGCCCAGTACGTCCTCGACTCCTCGACGGGCGGCTTCGCCCCGGGCGTCGTGGCGCAGGTGCGCGCCACGCCCGGGGTGAGCGCGGCCACCGAACTCGTCGTCAGCCGGGGCTTCGTGGACCGCTCGGGCGGCCCGGCCGACGTCGACCTGCGCGGCGTCTCCGCCGAAGGCGTGCGCCAGAGCCTCGACCTGCCCGTCGTCGCCGGATCCCTGACCGATCTGCGCGGTGACACCGTGGCCCTGTCCGACAAGAAAGCCGGCGCGTACGGCGTGAAGGTCGGCGACCGGCTGGCGATGCACCTCGGCGACGGCACCGCCGTACGCCCCACCGTCGTCGCCCTGTACGCCGACAACCCCAAGCAGGAGTACCTGACCCTGCCCGCCACGACCCTCGCCCCGCACACCGGCGACGGCCTCCCGCACCAGATCCTGGTGCGCACCGGCTCCGGCGGCGCCGACGTCCACGAGCGGCTCGCCGCGCTGGCCGCGCGGATCCCCGGCGCCGAACTGGACGTCAGCTCCTCGCTGGCCGGCCGGAACAACCAGATCCAGCAGATCCTGGTGTCCGCCAACTACACCATCGTTGCCATGATCGTCGGCTATGCCGCGATCACCGTCGTCAACACCCTGGTGTCCGTCACCCGCAAAAGGAGCGCGGAGTTCGGCCTGCAGCGGCTCACCGGCGCGACCCGCCGTCAGGTGCTCGCCATGCTGACCGTCGAAGGCGTGCTGATCGGGGTCGTCGCCACCGTCCTCGGCACCCTCGCCTCCGCGACGACCATCGTCCCCTACAGCCTCGTCAAGAGCGACTCGTGGCTGCCCTCCGGCTCCATCGGCATCTACCTCGCCATCGTCGGCGGCTCGCTGCTGCTGGTGTTCGGCGCCACCCTGCTGCCCTCCTGGCGCGGCATGCGCAACCCCGCCGTGGACACGGTGAAGGCCGCGTGAGCCACCTCCTGACCGGGCCGTCCCCGCTGCCCCCGAGCGGGGGCGGCCCCTCCACGACGGCCGGCCGGGGATGGGAAACTGAGGACATGAAGACTGTGCCGGTCACCTGGCGGGGCCGACTCGGCCGCGCCGCCCTGGACACCCTGGTCGGCGTGGCCGTCGCCACCGGGGCCCTGCTGTCGGTCGTCCTCTTCGTCACCACCGCCTACTTCCTCGTCATCTCCGTGATCGGGATCGGCTTCCTCGCCCTGCCCTACTGCACCCGGGCCGTGCGCCGGCTGGCCGATCTCAACCGGCGCGCCGCCGCCCGCTGCGGTGTCCCGGTGGAGCGGCCCTACCGGCCCGAGCCGGAGGTGATCGAGAAGGACATCGTCGGCTGGATGCGCCGCTGCAAGTGGATCCTGACCGACCCCGCCACCTGGCGGGACCTGCTGTGGCTGCTGCTCAACTGCGTCGTCGGGCTCCTCGGTTTCGTACCGGCCGGCCTGCTCTACTACGCCGGTGAGGGACTGTTCCTGGCCTGCGGCCTGTGGAAGCCCGTCGCCGCGGGCGGCGAGGGCCGCTGGTACGCCTTCGTCACCGTGGGCAGCTGGCCCGCCGCGGCCGCCGCGGGCCTGCTCGCGCTCGTCGTGCTCACCGGCTGGGTGTTCCTCGGCCCGCTGGTGCTCAAGGGGTACGCCCACTTCGTCCGCTACCTGCTCGGCCCGACCCGGCAGTCCCAACTGGCCTCCCGGGTACAGCAGTTGTCGGAGACCCGGTCCGGCGCCCTCGACATCCAGGCCGCCGAGCTGCGCCGCATCGAACGCGACCTGCACGACGGGGCCCAGGCCCGGCTCGTCAGCCTCGGCCTCCAACTCGGCGCGGTGGACCGGAAGATGGCGCAGGATCCCGAGGAGGCCCGGCGGATGCTGCGCGAGGCGCGCAGCTCCTCCGTGCAGGCCCTGAGCGAACTGCGCGACCTGGTCCGCGGCATCCACCCGCCGGTCCTCGCCGAACGCGGCCTCGCCGACGCCCTGCGCGCCCTCGGCCTCGCCAGCCCCCTGCGGGTCACCGTGGTCGCGGACCTGTCCGGCCGGCTGCCCGACCCGGTGGAGTCCGCCGTCTACTTCGCCGTGTCGGAACTGCTCACCAACGTCCTCAAACACGCCGACGCCCGCAGCGTCGAGGTGCTCGCCTGGTGCGAGGACGGCACCCTGCACACCCGCGTGACCGACGACGGCCACGGCGGCGCCGACTCCTCGGCCGGGAGCGGTCTGGAAGGCATCCGGCGGCGGCTGGCATCCTTTGACGGGACCCTGAAGATCGACAGCCCCCCGGGCGGTCCGACCGTGATGAAGCTGGAGCTACCGTGCGCGTTGTCCTCGCCGAAGACCTCTTCCTCCTGAGGCAGGGGATCATCCAGTTACTGGAGGCGTACGGGTTCGACGTGGTCGCCGCCGTCGATAACGGCGCCGACCTCGCCGCCGCCATGGCCGAACACCGCCCCGACATCGCCATCGTCGACGTACGGCTGCCGCCCACCTTCACCACCGAGGGCCTCCAGGCCGCCCTGCGCGCCCGCCGCGAGCAGCCCGGCCTGCCGATCCTCGTCCTGTCCCAGCACGTCGAGCAGATGTACGCCCGGGAACTGCTGGCCGACGGCACCGGCGGCATCGGCTATCTGCTCAAGGACAGCGTGCTGGACGACGAGCAGTTCATCGACGCGGTACGACGGGTCGCCGCCGGCGGTACGGCCATGGACCCCGCCGTCGTCGCCCAGCTGATGACCAGCCACTCCCGGGACGAACCGCTGGCCGCGCTCACCGGGCGCGAACGGGAGGTGCTGGAGCTGATGGCCGAGGGCTGCTCGAACACGGCGATCGCCCAGCGGCTCACCATCACCGAGGGCGCGGCCGCGAAACACATCTCCAACATCTTCACCAAGCTGATGCTGCCCCCGTCGAGCGACAGCAACCGGCGCGTCCTCGCCGTGCTCGCCTACCTCAACGCCTGAACCGCGCACCCCTGTTGGGGCCGGTAGGGGTGGTTCCGCCGCGGTCGCGGGCGTGAGACTGCCGGTGCACGCGCCGCCCCCGCGCCGCGGCCACCGTCAGGAAGGACGCGCCCGCCCCATGACCACGCTCGCCGAGCAAGAGCAGGACCGCCTCTGGATCCGCCGCTACCAGCCCCGCCCGGACGCGGCGGCCAGGCTGGTGTGCCTGCCCCACGCGGGTGGCTCGGCGACCTTCTACCACCCGGTGTCCGCGCGCATGCCGGCGTCCGTGGACGTGCTCGCCGTGCAGTACCCCGGGCGCCAGGACCGCCGCGGCGAACCCTGCGCCACCAGCATCCGGGAACTGGCCGACCAGGTCACCTCCGTCCTGCTGGCCTGGACCGACCGCCCGCTGGTCCTCTTCGGCCACAGCATGGGCGCGACGCTCGGCTTCGAGGTCGCCCGCCGGCTCGAACGCGACCACGGCGTCGTCCCGCGCGCACTGGTCGTCTCCGCCCGCCGGGCGCCCTCCTGCCCGCGTGACGAGAGCGTCCACCTGCGCGACGACGACGGACTCGTCGAGGAGATGCGGGAACTGAGCGGGACGGACGCGGCCATCCTCGACGACGAGGAACTGATCCGCATGGCCCTGCCCGCGATCCGCGCCGACTACCGCGCCGCCGAGACCTACGTCTACGAACCCGGCCCGAACCTGAACTGCCCCGTCGTCGGCCTCGTCGGAGACGACGACCCCAAGGTCACCGTGGAGGAGGCACGCGCCTGGTCGCGCCACACGGACGCGTCGTTCGACTTCCACGTGTTCCGGGGCGGCCACTTCTACCTGACGGACCACCAGCACGAGGTCCTGGAGCTGCTGACCCAGCAGGCGGTGCGGGCATGACCTCCGTCCTCATCACCGGGTGCGGCAGCGGCATCGGCCTGGAGACGGCACTGGCGTTCGCGCGGCGCGGCGAC
Organism: Streptomyces sp. NPDC104106; assembly: GCF_055584345.1. Classification (NCBI taxonomy): domain Bacteria; kingdom Bacillati; phylum Actinomycetota; class Actinomycetes; order Kitasatosporales; family Streptomycetaceae; genus Streptomyces; species Streptomyces sp. NPDC104106. The sequence goes on along the minus strand of NZ_JBVJMF010000012.1, from coordinate 159,654 downwards.
CGGGTGCACGCCGCCGTACGCGACCCCGCCACCGCCGGGAGACTGCTCGACCGCGCCCGCGCCGAGCGGCTCACCCTCGACGTCCCCGTGCTGGACGTCACCGACGACGCCTCGGTCGCCGCCGCCGTCACCGAGGTGCAGGAGCGGCACGGGCCGATCGACGTCCTGGTCAACAACGCCGGCGTCGACCGCACCGGCCCTGCCGAGACCATGCCCCTCGACGAGGCGCGCCTGGTCATGGAGACCAACTTCTGGGGCCCGCTGCGCATGTCCCGCGCCGTGCTGCCCGGCATGCGCGCCCGGGGCGGCGGCGTCATCGTCAACGTCTCCTCGCTCGCGGGCCGCACGTTCGCCGTGCCGCACGGCGGCCTCTACGCGGCGAGCAAGGCCGCTCTGGGCGCGCTCAGCGAGGCCCTGTCCGCGGAGGTCGGGCCGTTCGGTGTCCGCGTGGTGTGCCTCGAACCGGGCAGCTTCGCCTCCGCCATCCGACGCCGGACCGCGGCCGAGCCGGCCGGGGAGTCGCCCGGGGCCGGCCCGTACCGCGCCGACCACGCCTGGCTGGCCGGATTCCTCGCGCGGGTGGCACAGGGCGCCGCCGACTGCGCCGAGGCGGCCGAGGCGATCGTCGCCGCCGCCGAGGACCCCGGCACCCCGCTGCACACGCCGGTCGGCGAGGACGCGGAAGCCGCCCTGAGGTTCCTCGGGGGAGTCTCCTACGAGGAATGGCTGCCCCGCTTCCTGGAGCAGGCCCAGTCCCTCGCGGGCCCCCGGCCGGTCCCGCCGCCGGCTGACCGACTCCCTTAGCGCATACGGTGGTTCCCCTCGGGTCAGGCGGTGTCCGGAGCCGCCTTCCACGGGGCGCCGTCCGCCACGAGGGCACGCCAGGCGCTCAGCTGCCGGGGGGACACTCCGGCGGCGAGCACCCCGGCGATCCGGTCCCCGGTGCGATACACGACGAGCAGTCGCCGGCCGGGGTCGCTGTCGAGGACGACGGCCTCGTCATGCACGCGCAGACGTCCGTGCGCCTGCACCTCGACGTCGCACTGGTCGGACCAGAAGCACGGCACCGGGGCGTACGGCCGGCGCTCCTCGGGGCGTACGAGACCGCGCCCGACGGCCAGGGCCTGCTCGGCGGCGTTGGTACGGTGCTCGATCCGCATCGCCGTGGCGAACCGGGGGTTGTACCAGCGGGCCACGTCACCGACCCCGTACGCGCCGGGAGCCGCCGCGCAGTACGCGTCGCACACCAGACCGTCCTCGACCGTGAGGCCGCTGTCCGCGAGCCACTCGGTGTTCGGCGCGCAGCCGATGGCCACGAGCACGTCGCCGGCCGATACGACGCTCGACCCGGCGGCCATCGGTCAGCTCGACGCCGGTCACGCCGCCGCCTGCGTCGAGGATGCCGGTGACCGCGGCACCCGCGCGGACCGTGACGCCGTGCCGCTCGTGGAGGCCGCTCAGAAACCGCCCGGCCCGCTCGCCGACGGCCGCCGCCAACGGCACCGACTCCACCAGCGTCGCCTCGGCGCCGAGACCGCGGGCCACGGCGGCGACCTCCGTACCGAGGAATCCGGCGCCGACGAGCACCAACCGTCGCCGGGGCAGCAGCCGCGCCCGCAGCGCCAGCGCGTCCCGGAGCGGCCGCAGCGTGTGCACGCCGGCGATGCCGTCGGTGCCGGGCAGGCGCCGGGGGCGGACGCCGGTCGCGACGACCACGGCGTCCTAGCCTGCCTCGGTGCCGTCGTCCAGCAGCACCGTCCGCGCGAGCGGATCCGGTCCGGACGCCGGCACACCGAGGCGCAAGTCCACGCGGAGTGCGTCGAGTCCGGGGCCCGAGCGCAGGGTGAGCCGGTCCGGTTCCCACTCCCGGCGCAGCAGGTGCTTGGACAGCGGAAGGCGGTCGTAGGGCGGCTCGGGCTCGGCGCCGACGACTGTGATCCCGCCCTCGAACCCGGTCCGGCGCAGGGCCCCGGCGGTGGTCGGACCACCCGCCGACGCTCCGACGATGACGACGCGTCTCACGACTCGGCCTCCCCCGGTTCGCGCAGCGCGTCACAGATCTCGCCGACCGTCGTGCCGGCGGCGAGAGCCTCTTTCATGGGGGGCAGTACGTCGTCCGGTCCAGCGGCCGCCTTCCGCAGAGCGGCGATGTGGCGGTCCACCCGCTCCTGGTCGCGCCAGGCGCGGAGCTTGGCGAGGCGCTCGACCTGCCGGGCCTCGATCTCCCGCTGCGGCGGACCGGGTTCGGCGACCGGCACCGCCGTGTCCGCCACGTCGTTCGTCATCGTCCCGGTGAGCCGGTGGACCGGGATGCCGCGTTCCTCCGCCACCAGGTGGTGCAGGAGCATCAGGGGCGCGGCCGGGACGCCGGACACCCCGGAAACGGACACCATGTCCAGCGGGATCCCGGCCAGCAGGACCCGCATGTCGTCGAGGGAGTCGACGGGCACGCCCGTCCTGCCGACCTCACCGCGCGCGAGCGGTGCGTCGGAGTCGAGACCCAGCCGGGTGGGCAGGTCGAAGACGAAGGACAGGGCACCGGCGTCGCGGGCGATCAGTCGCCGGCACAGGGCGTTGACCTCCCGCGCCGTGCCCTGACCGGTGCCGGCGCGGGGCCGTGGCGCGGGAGGGCGCGGCCGGTCCGGCACGGCTGTTCAGCCGTCGACGCGCAGGGCGCGCGAGGGGCACAGGTCGGCCGCCTGGAGGACGCCCGCGCGCTGGTCCGGGGCGGGCTCCTCCCGCAGGACGAGCACCAGGCCGTCGTCGTCCTGGTCGAACACCTCCGGGCTGAGCATCGCGCACTGGCCGGACCCCACGCACCGGTCGCGTTCGCTGGTGACACGCATGAGGGGGACTCCGATCGGGTCGGCCGTCACCAGGTGACGGGGAGTTCGTAGACGCCGTAGACCATGGCGTCGTCCTTGAAACGCAGCTCGTCCGGTTCGGCAGCCAGACGCAGATCCGGAACGCGGCGCAGCAGCGTGCCGTAGACGCACTCCAGCTCCACCCGGGCGAGGTTGGCGCCGATGCACTGGTGGACGCCGTAGCCGAAGGCGAGGTGGCTGCGGGCCTCCGCGCGGTGGATGTCGAGGGTGTCCGGGTCCGGGAAGACGGACTCGTCGTGGTCGGCGGCGTTGTTCAGGGCGAGGATGCCCTCGCCGGCCCGGATGGTGACGCCGCCGACCTCGATGTCCTCCAGCGCGACGCGCGCCGTGCCGGAGTCGGAGATGGAGAAGACCCGCAGCAACTCCTCGATGGCGCCCGGCAGGAGCGAGGGGTCGGCGCGCAGCTCGGCCAGCTGCTCGGGGTGCCGCAACAGGGCCAGCACACCGAGGGCGATCATGTTGGCCGTCGTCTCGTGGCCGCCCACCAGCATCAGGCGGGCCATCGTCACCACGTCGACGTGGTCGGCGACCTGCTCGGTGCGGTTCTTCTCCAGGAAGCGGCTGATGAGGTCGTCGCCCGGCTCGCTCTCCTTGAGGGTGACGAGCTTGTCGAGGTACATGTCCAGGGCCTGCACCGCGGCGCCGTACTCCGCCGGGCTCAGATCGTGGTTCATCATCGCCGCCGACCACTCCTCGAACCGGGCGTGGTCCTCGTACGGCACGCCGAGCAGCTCGCAGATCACCAGCGAGGGGACCGGCAGGGCGAGGGCCGTGACCAGGTCCACCGGGCCGCCGGCGCCCAGCATCGCGTCCACGCGCTCGTCGACGATCTCCTGGATGCGCGGGCGCAGCTCCTTGACCCGGCGGGCGGTGAACTCCGGGATGAGCATGCGCCGTTGGGCAGTGTGCTCCGGGGGGTCCATGTTGAGCAGCATCAGCCGGACCTGCGCCAGCATCTCCTCGGGGATGTGGAACTGGTGCGGGTAGCCCGGCAGCTTGAGGTTGGAGCTGACGCGGCTGTCGCCGAGCACCTGGCGGACGTGCTCGTGCCGGGTGACGAGCCAGGCCGGTTTGCCGTTCACCTTCAGCGCGGCCCGCGACACCGGGTTGGCCGCGCGCATCCCGGCGTACTCGCTCGGCTCGCTGAACGGACAGGTGCGCCGCATCGGGAACCGCGGAAGCGACGGCCCCGCCTCGGGCGTGGCGTCGGCGGACTGGGTCATGGCTGCCTTTCGCGAAGGGGCGGTGACGGAAGAGCGGTGGGAGCGGGGGAGGTCCGTCACCAGGTGACGGGCAGCTCGTACAGGCCGTAGACCATGGCGTCGTCCTTGAACCGCAGCTCATCGACCGGGGTGGCCAGACGCAGCGTCGGGATGCGCCGCAAGAGCGTGGAGTAGACGACGTCCAGCTCCATGCGGGCCAGGTTCTGGCCGATGCACTGGTGCACGCCGTAGCCGAACGCCAGCTGGCTGCGGGCCTCGCGGCGCACGTCGAGCCGGTCGGGGTCGGGGAAGACCCGCTCGTCGTGGTTGGCGGCGTTGTTCAGCGGCAGGATGCCCTCGCCGGCCCGGATCGTCACCCCGCCCAGCTCGATGTCCTCCATGGCCACCCGCGCGGTGCCCGCGTCGGAGATGGAGAAGAATCGCAGCAGCTCCTCCACCGCCTTCGGCATCAGCTCCGGCTCCTCGCGGACCGCGGCGAGCTGGTCGGGGTGCTCCAGCAGCGCGAGGGTGCCGAGGGCGATCATGTTCGCGGTGGTCTCGTGCCCGGTGACCAGCATCAGTTTGGACATGCTGACGATGTCGGAGTGCTCCACCGACGGCGTCTGCCGGTTGAACTCGATCAGCCGGCTGATCATGTCGTCGCCCGGCTCGCTCTCCTTGGCGGTGACCAGCCCGTCCACGTACCTGTCCAGCTCGTAGTGGGCGCGGCCGCGGTCCTCGTCGCTGATGTCGTGGTTCATGATGGCCCACGCCCACTCCTCGAACCGGCCGTGGTCCTCGTAGGGGACGCCGAGCAGTTCGCAGATGACGAAGGACGGCACCGGCAGGGCGAGCGCGGTGACCAGGTCGACGGGCCCGTCGGCCCCCTTGGCGAGCATCTGGTCGATCTGCTGGTCCACGATCTGCTGCACCCGCTCGCGCAGCTCACGCATCCGCCGCACACTGAACTCGGGCGCCAGCATGCGGCGTTGGACGGTGTGGTCCGGCGGGTCCATGGAGAGGAAGGTCAGCGGCACCGACTGCAGCGTCTCCTGCGGCACCGGCACCTGAAGGGGGTATCCGGGCAGTTTCAGGTTCGCGCTGACCCGCGCGTCGCCCAGCAGCTTCTTGTACAGGTCGTGCCGGGTGATCAGCCACGTGGGCTTGCCGTCGACCTTGAGCCGCGCCCGGGAGACCGGCTCGGTCTCGCGCAGCCCGGCATAGGCGGCCGGCGGGCTGAAGGGACAGGCCCGCCGCATCGGGAACTCCGGCAGCGAGGCCCCGTCGGCGGGTTCGGCAGGTGCAGTCATCATGTCCTCTTCGCACGGGGGAAAACGAAAGGCGCCGGCGGCGCAGCGGGCCCGGACGCGGCACCGGCGCGGCGCTGTCGGCCGTCTCCCGCACGCTAGGCAGCGGGCCCCGAGGCCCCCAACCCCTAGGCGCCCCTAGCCCCGTCGGTCGAACTCCCTCTCCCACCCTTCGGCCGGGAGGTGCCCCCGGCCTCGCGACGCCGTGCACGCCCGTGCTCGGGCCGGGCCCGGCGCGCCGAACGGGCGCCCCCGCTCGAAGAGCGTGAGGCCCGGCACACACCGTGACGCCACGGGGCCGCTCCGGGTGAACGGCGGGAGTCCGACGACAGGACCCAGCCCCCGGCGGCGCCGGGGTCGCCGGGGGGCGGTCCGCCGGGGCTGGGAGCACCCGTGTCCGGATCGCGGGGGCGGGCACCCGCCGGGCGCGCGACCACCCCTGTTCGCGCCGGCAGCCGCCTAGGGGCGGTTAGGGGTCCGGTGGCGGCGCGGGGCCGGTTAGCGTCGGCTGCGGACCACGGCGGAGACAGTGTTCGACCACCCCCCGGCTCTCCTGGTCCCGGCCGGTGGCCCCGGCCGCCGCCGCGTCCCGCAGCCGAGCAGAGGTGATCACTGTGTCTCCGGATCCCAGCGCGAAGGGCACCGTTCCCTTCGGGGAGTACCGGACCTGGTACCGAGTGACCGGCGAACTCGGCGCGGGACGCCCGGCGGTCGTCGCCGTGCACGGCGGGCCCGGCAGTACCCATGACTACCTGCTGCCGCTGGCCCGGCTCGCCGACGACGGCTGGCCCGTCGTCCACTACGACCAGCTCGGCAACGGCGGCTCGACCCATCTGCCCGACAGGGGAACCGAGTTCTGGACGGTCGAGCTGTTCGAGCGCGAACTGGCCAACCTGGTCGACACATTGGGCATCGCCGACGACTACGTGCTGTTCGGCCAGTCCTGGGGCGGCCCCCTGTGCGCCCGGCACGCCATGACCAACCCCGCCGGACTGCGCGGGCTGGTCATCGCCAACGCGCCCGCCTCCTACCCGCTCTGGCTCCAGGAGATGGCCCGGCTGCGCGCCGAGCTGCCGCCGGACGTCGAGGCCACCCTGCGCCGGCACGAGGCGGACGGCACCTACGACAGTGCCGACTACCTCGCCGCGATGCGGGTCTTCTACGACCGCCACGTGTGCCGCGTGACACCCTGGCCCCGCGACTTCCTGTCCTCCTTCATGGAGATCTATAACGACCCGACCGTGTACTACGCGATGAACGGGCCCAACGAGTTCCATGTGATCGGGACGCTGAAGGCCTGGTCGATCATCGACGAGCTGCACCGGATCGACACCCCGACCCTGCTGATCAGCGGCCGCCACGACGAGGCCACCCCGGCCGTCGTCCAGCCGTACCAGGACCACATCCCCCAGGCGCGCTGGGAGATCTTCGAGGAGTCGAGCCACCTTCCGCACCTGGAGGAACCCGAGCGGTTCTTCGAGGTCATGACCGACTTCCTCAAGAGCCTGTGACGACCGAGGGCCCTCGCACGCCCACGAACCCGCGAAAGGGGGCGGGGATCCCGCCATGGCACACGACACCGCACTGGTCTTCCCCGGCATGGGACCCGTCCCGTTCGCCGAGGTGGGCCGGTTCATGGTGGCCGGCCCCCACGCCCGGGAGCTGGTCGCCGTCGCCGACGAGGCACTCGGCTACTCGCTCGTGGACGCCTTCCGCACCGCCCCCGGCGACTACTCCGAGGCCGCCCAGGTCGCCTTCTTCGTGAACTGCCTGGCCTGCGCCCACTGGGCCCGCGACCACCTCGGGGTCGAGCCCGACATCGTCGCCGGGCCCAGCTTCGGCGAGAAGGCGGCCCTCGCCTACACCGGCGCCCTGGAGCTGCCCGACGCGGTCCGGCTGACCGCCGAGATCGCCCGCTGCCTGGAGGAGTACTTCGCCGAGGAGCACCGGGACATCGTCACCCTGTCCTTCGTCCGCGCCCCGCAGGACGGCCTCGACGCGATCCTCGCCGAGCTGGACGAGGCGGGGGAGTGGCACGAGATCTCCTGCCACATCGACGACGGCTTCCTCATGGTCTCGTTGTCCGAACACCGTGTGGCCTGGATGGAGGAGCGGCTGCGCGCCATCGGCAGCCTGCCGCTGTACACCATGCGGCCGCCCATGCACGCCTCGGCGTTCCGCACCCTGCGGGAGAAAGCCGAGCGCGAGGTGGTCTCGCGCTACTCCTTCGCCGACCCCGAACTGCCCGTCGTCGCCGACCAGGACGGCCGGCTGCTGCACACCGGCGAGGAACTGCGCACCATGCTGCTCGACGGCTTCGACCACCCCATGAACTGGCCGAGCGTCACCACGGCCCTCAAGGACGCGGGCGTACGCCGCCTGTGCGTGGCCGGACCCGACAGCCTCTTCGGCCGGGTGCCCTGCGCGACCCGCAACTTCGACGTCGTCGCCGCACCGCCGCGGCTGGCGATGACCCCCCGGCGCCGCTCGCGCGCCGCCTGACCCGCCCGACTCCCCGGAGGCCCCATGTTTGACGACCGGTTCGAGCAGATACTGCGCCCCTTCCTGCCGTTCCTCGGCCCGCAGGAGGAGCTGACGCCCGACGCCGAGCTGAAGGACCTCGGCCTGGACTCGCTCGCCACCGTCCAGCTGCTGGGCACGCTGGAGGACGCCTACCAGGTCCGCTTCCGCGACAGCGCGCTGACCATGGACACCTTCCGCACCGCCGGCGTGCTGTGGGACACCGTGCGGAGCATGCTGCACACCACCGCGGGCTGACGGGACGGCCAGTCGTGGATCCCACCATGGACGGCACGCTCGCCGGCCGGTTCCTGCGCGGCCTGGCCCTCGCTCCCGACCGGGCCGCGCTGCGCGCCGGCGGCGTCGAGACCACGTACCGCGAACTGCACGAACGCGCCCTGGTCCTGGCCGGCTCGCTGCGCGCCGGCCTCCCCGAACGGGCGCCCGCCGTCGGCGTGCTGGCCGGCAAGGGACCCACGGCGTACGCGGCCCTGCTGGCCGGCCTGTACAGCGGCGTCACCGTCGTACCGCTCCAGCCGGCCTTCCCCGCCGCCCGCACCCGGCAGATGATCGAGGCCGCCGGGGCGGGTGCGCTGCTCGCCGACGACGACGCCCTGCCCGCCCTGGCCGCGCTGCACGCGGAGGGCGTCGGCCTGCCGACGCTGTACGCGCCCGGCGGGCAGCCGATGCCCGCGCTCCCCGTCGACCCGGACAGCGCGCTGAAGGCGCCCCTGCCCGCCCGGCCCTCCGACACCGCCTACGTGCTGTTCACCTCCGGCTCCACCGGCCGGCCCAAGGGTGTGCCGGTCACCCACGCCAACACCGCGCACTACTTCCACCTCCTCGACGAGCGCTACGACTTCGGCCCGCACGACGTCTTCTCGCAGACCTTCGACCTCAACTTCGACTGCGCGATGTTCGACCTGTTCTGCGCCTGGGGCGCCGGCGCCACCCTCGTCCCGATCCCGCCGCACGCGTACGCCCACCTGCCGGAGTTCGTGGCGGAGCAGGGCATGACCGTGTGGTTCTCCACGCCCAGCGCGATCACCCTGGTGCGCCGCACCGGCGCACTGGAGCCGGGCGCGCTGCCGACACTGCGCTGGAGCTTCTTCGCGGGGGAGGCGCTCAGCTGCAAGGACGCCGAGGACTGGGCGGCCGCCGCGCCGGGCGCGGCGCTGGAGAACCTGTACGGCCCGACCGAACTGACCATCACCATCACCGCGCAGCGCTGGACGCCGGGCCGGTACCTGAACGACATGGTGCCCATCGGGGCCGTACACCCGGGCCACGCGACGCTGCTGCTCGGCGCCGACGGCGCGCCCACCACCGGCGACGAGGGCGAACTGTGCGTCGCCGGACCGCAGTCGACCCCCGGCTACCTCGACCCGTCCGACGACGCCGGACGGTTCCTGGAACACGGCGGCCAGCGCTTCTACCGCACCGGTGACCGCGTCCGGCGCGCCGGCGACGGCGGCTGGCTGTACCTCGGCCGCCAGGACGCGCAGGTGCAGGTGCACGGGGTGCGGGTGGAGCTGGCCGAGGTGGACGCCGCCGCCCGCACCTGCCCCGGCGTCGAGGACGCCGTGACCGTCGCGGTGCCCGTGGACGGCACGGTCGAACTGGCCGTCTTCCACACCGGCGAACCGGTGCCGCCCGCCCGGCTCGCCCGCCACCTCAGGGAGCTGCTGCCGGCCGCGGTCGTGCCGCGCGCCTACCACCACCTGGACGCGCTCCCGCTGAACTCCAACCGCAAGACCGACCGCAGGAAGCTCGCCACCCGGGCCACGGCCATGCGGCAGTCGGCCGGGGCGGGACGCACACACGAAAGGCGGCACGAGTCGCAGTGAACGGTCAACCGACAGCGCAGGCCCCCACGGACGCCCCGGTGCGCGAGGCCCGCACCGACGCCCTGGTGCACGACCTGCTCGACGAGGCCGCCGCCGAGCGCCCCGACGCCCCCGCGGTCGCCGACGGCACGGGCCGCTGGACGTACCGGGAACTCGCCGCCCACAGCCACGCCGTCGACGCCTGGCTCGAAGAGCGCGGCATCGGCCACGGCGACCGGGTCCTCGTCCAGCTGCCCAGCACCCGCGAACTGGTCGCCCTGATGTACGGCACCGCGCGGCGCGGCGCCGTCCTGGTCCCCGTCAACACCGGCATGAAGGACTACCACCTGCGGGCGGTGGTCGAGAACGCCGAGCCCTCGCTGGTCGTCGTCACCGACCCGGCCGTCGACCGCGTCGCCGCCCTCGCGGCCGGGGCGCCCGTTCTCGGGCTCGGCGGGGCGTGGCGGGAGATCACCGCGCTGCGCGTGCGCGGCGCCCGCTCCAAAGGGGCCGAGGTCGGCCCCGAGGACATCGCCGTCCTCGTCTACACCTCCGGCTCCACCGCCGCCCCGAAGGCCGTCATCTGCCCGCACGGCCGCATGGTGTTCGCCACCGAGGCCATCAACCTGGAACTCGGCTACCGCCCCGACGACGTGGTCTTCTGCCGCTTCCCCATCTCCTGGGACTACGGCCTGTACAAGGTGCTGCTCACCGCGGCCGGCCGCAGCGAACTCGTGCTCGCCGACGGGGAGTCGGACCTGGTGCTGCTGCGCCGCATCCGGGAGACGGGGGCCACCGTCGTCCCCATCGTGCCCTCCCTGGCCACCATGATCGTCACCCTCGCGGAGCGCGAGCCGAGCCGGGAGTCCCGGGTGCGCATGTTCACCAACACCGGTGCCGCGCTGCCCAAGGCCACGGCCGACGGGCTGCGTTCGGCGTTCCCCGGCGCGGAGGTGGTCGTCCAGTTCGGACAGACGGAGTGCAAGCGCGTCTCCGTGCTGCCGCCCGCGCACCAGGACGCCAAGCCCGACTCCGTCGGCCGCCCGCTGCCCGGCACCCGCGCCTTCGTCGTGGACGACGACGGCAACCGTCTGGGCCCCTGGCAGACCGGCGAGATCGTGGTCGAGGGCCCGCACGTCATGCCGGGCTACTGGCGCGCGCCCGAGCAGAGCGCGCGCGCCTTCCGCCCCGCCCCGGACGGCGGACTGCGGCTGCACACCGGCGACTTCGGGCACGTCGACGAGGACGGCTTCCTGTACTACGAGGGCCGCCGCGACGACATGTTCAAGCACAAGGGCGTGCGCATGAGCACCACCGAGATCGAGAGCGCCGCCACCGACATCCCCGGCGTGCGCGCCGCCGCCGTCCTGCCGCCGGCCGAGGGCCGCCCCCTCGCGGTGTTCGCCGAGGGCGACATCGACCCGCACGACCTGCTCAAGGAGCTGGCGCTGCGGCTGGAGCCCGCGAAGGTGCCGGGGGTGAGCCGCGTCGTCGCCGAGCTGCCGCTGACCGCGCACGGCAAGCACGACCGCAAGCAGCTCGCCCGCCTCCTGGAAGGAACCGCCCCGTGACCGGCCCCACCGAGCTGGCCGACCGCTTCGGCACCCCGTCCTACGTCTACGACCTGGACCGGGTGGCGGCCGCCCGCGACGACCTGTTCGCCGCGCTGCCCGACGAGGTCGAGGTGTTCTACGCAGCCAAGGCCAACCCGCACCCCGAGCTGCTGCGCGAGCTGCGCTCCGGCGGCGCCCGCGGCTGCCGTGCCGAGATCAGCTCCGTCGGCGAACTCGACGCCGCCCTGCGGGCCGGCTTCCCCGGCGCGGAGATCCTCTACACCGGCCCCGGCAAGACCGCCGAGGAAATCGGCCAGGCGTTGATCCGCGGGGTGCGGCTGTTCTCCACCGAGTCCCACGGCGACCTCACCCGCGTCGGCGAGACCGCCCGCAAGCTGGGCCTCACCGCCGACTGCCTGATCCGCGTCAACAACGCCACCGGTGCCGCGCCCACCGGCATCCGCATGACCGGCGTGCCCTCCCAGTTCGGCTTCGACAGCGAGACCCTGCCCGGCCGCGCCGCCGCCCTGCGCGAGGTGCCCGGCACCCGGATCGCCGGACTGCACTTCTTCCCGCTGAGCAACGCCAAGGACGAGGCGAGCCTCATCGCCGAGTTCCGGCACACCATCGCCACCGCCGCCGCCCTCCAGGACACGCTCGGCGCCTCCTTCCGCCTGCTCGACATCGGCGGCGGGTTCGCCGCGCCGTACGGTGTGCAGGGCGGGCGACCGGTCTACGGCGAGCTGCGCGCCGCCCTGGCCGAGACGCTGGACGAGCACTTCCCCGGCTGGCGCGAGGGCGCCCCGCGCATCGCCTGCGAGTCCGGCCGCTACCTGGTCGCCGACAGCGGCACCCTGGTCACCTCCGTCGTCAACGTCAAGGACAGCCGCGACCAGCGCTATGTCGTCCTCGACGCCGGCATCAACACCTTCGGCGGCATGTCCGGTCTCGGCCGCATCATGCCCGTCACCGTCGAACCGCACGAGTCCGCCGGCGCCGACGGCGCCCCGGCGAGCCTCGCCGGGCCGCTGTGCACCCCCGGCGACCTGCTCGGCCGGAACGTCCCGCTCGCCGACCCGGCACCGGGCGACCTGCTGAGCGTGCCCAACACCGGCGCCTACGGCCCGACGGCCAGCCTGCTGATGTTCCTCGGCAGGCCGGCCCCCGCCGAGATCGTCGTACGCGGCGGTGACCTCGTCTCCGTCTCCCGCATCGAGCACACCCGAACCTACGAACACGGACAGGCCCTGTGATGAGCCCCTCCCCGACGACCCCCACCCCCGGCGACCCGCATGTGCTCGTGGCCGGCGGCATCTCCGACTCCCACACCTGGAACCTCGTCTACCTCCAGCTCCTCCTCGAAGAGCACGGCCACCGCGTGGTCAACCTCGGCCCCTGCGTGCCCGAGGACCTGCTCATCGCCGAGGCGCTGGCGAGCCGCCCGCTGCTCATCGTGGTCAGCAGCGTCAACGGGCACGGCTACCACGACGGCATGCGCACCGTGACCCGGCTGCGCGAACACCCCGAGCTTGCCACCGTGCCCGCCGTCATCGGCGGCAAGCTCGGCATCACCGGCCCCTGCGGCGCCGACGAGGTGGCCGCGCTGCGCGCCGCCGGCTACGACGCGGTGTTCGACGACAGCGCCGAGGGCGTCGCCGCCTTCCTGCGGATGCTCGACGCGCTGCCGCAGCGGGCCCTGGTGTGACCGGCGTCGGGTTCGGCGCGTTCGTCCGCCGGGCTCACGACGCCGGCCACCTCGTGGTCCAGCCGCGCATGGGAATGAGCAGCCCGGACCGGATGCGGGCCGGGCTGCTCGCGACCCGCGACAGCGCGGCGACCACCGTCGGCACGATCACCCTCGACAGCTACACCCGGGTCGGCGACCTGGAGTCCGCCCAACTGGCCGTCCTGGAGGGCGTCGCCCTCAACGGCTACCCGATCGTGAGCCACGAGACGGCCACCACCCGCCAGGTGCTCGACGGCGTCCACGGCCCCGGCTTCCCGGTCCAGGTCCGGCACGGCTCGGCCGCGCCCCTGGACATCTTCCGGGCCCTGATGGCCGTCGGACTCGACGCCTCCGAGGGCGGCCCGGTCTCCTACTGCCTGCCCTACGGCCGCGTCCCGCTGCGCGAGTCGGTCGCCCACTGGGCCGCCGCCTGCGAACTGCTCGCCACTGCGGGCGCGTCGGGCGCCGAACCCCACCTGGAGACCTTCGGCGGCTGCGTCCTCGGCCAGCTCTGCCCGCCCGGTCTGCTCGTCGCCGTCAGCGTGCTGGAAGCCATGTTCTTCCGCCGCCACGGCATCCGCAGCATTTCCGTGAGTTACGCCCAGCAGACCGATCCGCGCCAGGACGCCGAAGCGGTGGCCGCGTTGCGCAGCCTGTGCGCGCGTTTCCTGCCGGACATCGAATGGCATGTCGTCGTCTACGCCTACATGGGTCTGTATCCGGAAACCGAAGCGGGCGCCTACCGGCTCCTCGGGAAAGCGGCCGAACTCGCCGTCGCCGGCGGTTGCGAACGGCTCATCGTGAAAACCGTCGCGGAATCCCGGCGCATTCCGGCGGTGGCCGAGAACGTGGCCGCCCTCGAATACGCCGGCGCGGTCGCGCGCCGCACCCGGCGGGCCCCGCTGGAGGGCACCGGCACCCAGACCTACGCCGAGGCATCCGCCCTGGTCGAGGCGGTGCTGGAGCTGGACGACGACCTCGGCGCAGGGCTGTTGTCGGCGTTCAGCAGGGGAATTCTCGACGTTCCCTACTGTCTGCATCCCGACAACGCGGGACGCAGCCGCAGTTACATCGACGCGGACGGCCGGCTGTGCTGGGCCGACATCGGGAAGATGCCCCTGGCCGGCGTCGCCGACGTACGCCCGGCCCGGGCCATCACCTCGGCGGACCTTCTCGACTCCCTGTCCTATGTGCGCCGTTCCTACGACCGGCACGACCCCGAGGAAGCGGCGGCTTTCGAACCGGCCCGCCCCTAGGGGTGGCGAGGCCCTAGGGGTCCTTACGGGTGTGGCCCTTCCGAGGCCGTCACTACGGTGTGGAAAAAGGTGAGGAAAACCGGTGTCGGCCGAAAATGGAGATGCGTGGATGAACGGGCCCGGATCCGACTCAGCCCTGGCACGAAGGCTCGCCACGGCCGCCCCGTCCCAGCACCGCAGGCTGGTGACCGAACTGGTGCGCACGGCCGTGACCGAGGCGATCGAGGCGGCCCGGCCGGGCACGGCCCAGGTCCTCGACCCGGCCGCCCCGCTCGCGCGCCTGGGGCTCGACTCGCTCGCCGCGGTCGACCTGCACCGGCGGCTGACCGAGCGCACCGGTCTGGAGCTGCCGGTCGGCCTCGCCTACGACTGCCCGACCGTCCACGACCTGGCGGCCCGGCTGCTCGCCGAGGTCCACGGCACGGCGGACGACGACCGGCCCGAGCCGGCCGGTGACACCACCGGCGACGAACCGATCGCCATCGTCGGCATCGGCTGCCGCTTCCCCGGCGGCATCTCCACCCCCGCCGACCTGTGGCGGCTGCTCACCGAGGGCGGCGAGGTGCTGTCCGGCTTCCCGCGGGACCGCGGCTGGGACCTCGACGCCCTCTACGACGAGGACCCCGAGACACCCGGCAGCGCCTACGTCCGCAGCGGCGGATTCCTCGACACCGCCACCGAGTTCGACGCCGAGTTCTTCGGCATCAGCCCGCGCGAGGCCCTCGCCATGGACCCGCAGCAACGGCTGGTCCTGGAGACCTCCTGGCAGGCCCTGGAGGACGCGGGGCTGGACCCCACGGCGCTGCGCGGCACCCCGGCCGGCATGTTCTTCGGCGCCGAGGTCCAGGAGTACGGCCCGCGCCTGCACGACGCCCCCGACGGCCTCGACGCCTACCTGCTCGCCGGCAACGCCGCCAGCGTCATCTCCGGCCGCGTCGCCTACGTCCTGGGCGCCGAGGGACCGGCCGTCACCGTCGACACCGCCTGCTCCGCCTCCCTCGTCGCCGTCCACCTCGCGTGCCGTTCGCTGCGTCAGGGCGAGTCCGCCCTCGCGCTCGCCGGCGGTGTGGCCGTGATGGGCGGCCCCGGAGTGTTCACCGCCTTCAGCCGGCAGCGCGGCCTCGCCGCCGACGGCCGCTGCAAGGCCTTCGCCGCCGCGGCGGACGGTACCGGCTTCGCCGAGGGCGTCGGCGTGCTCGTCCTGGAGCGGCTGAGCGACGCGCGGCACAACGGCCACCGCGTGCTGGCCGTCGTCCGCGGCTCCGCCGTCAACCAGGACGGCGCCTCCAACGGCCTGACCGCGCCCAACGGCACCTCCCAGCAGCGGCTGATCCGCCGCGCCCTCGCCGACGCCGGACTCGCCGGTGCCGACATCGACATGGTCGAGGCACACGGCACCGGCACCCGGCTCGGCGACCCCATCGAGGCCACCGCGCTCCTCGCCACCTACGGCCGCAACCGCCCCGAGGGCGCCCCGCTGCTACTCGGCTCGGTCAAGTCCAACCTCGGACACACCCAGGCCGCCGCCGGCGTCGCCGGGGTGATCAAGGCCGTCCTCGCCATGGAACACGGGCGGATACCGGCGACCCTGCACGTCGACGTGCCCACCCCCGCCGTCGACTGGGCGTCCGGAGCCGTCGAACTCGTCACCGAGCAGCGGGCCTGGCCCGAGACCGGCCGCGCCCGGCGCGCGGGCGTCTCGTCGTTCGGGGTCAGCGGCACCAACGCGCACATCATCCTGGAGCGCCCCGAGCCGGAGGACGTCGTCACCGCGGACGGCCCGGCCCTGCCCGCCGGCACCCCGCTGCCCTTCACCCTCTCCGCCCGCGGCGAGGCCGCCCTGCGCGCCCGCGCCGCCGACCTGCTGCCCCTCGCCGACGAGGCGGAGCCGCTCGACCTCGCCCGCTCGCTGGCCACCACCCGCGCCGCCCTGCCCGACCGGGCCGTCCTCGTCGCCGCCGACCGCGCCGAACTGCACGCCGCCCTTCAGGAGTTGGCCTCCGGCGCCACGCCCCTGAGCGCCAGGTCCGACGGCGAACTCGGCTACCTCTTCACCGGCCAGGGCAGCCAGCGCGTCGGCATGGGCCGCGAACTCGCCGCCGTCTACCCGGTGTTCGCCGACGCCCTGGACGACATCTGCGCCCACTTCGACCTCCAGCTCGACCGGCCCCTGAGGGACGTGCTGTTCGCCGAGCCCGGCAGCGAGGACGACGGGCTGCTGCACCGTACGGCGTACGCCCAGCCCGCCCTGTTCGCCGTCGAGGTCGCCCTCCACCGGCTCCTGGAGAGCTGGGGCCTCACCCCCGACCAGCTCGCCGGGCACTCCGTCGGCGAGATCGCCGCCGCGCACGTGGCCGGAGTCCTCACCCTCCAGGACGCGACCATCCTGACCGCCGCCCGCGGCCGGCTCATGCAGCAACTCCCCGAGGCCGGCGCCATGATCGCCGTACGCGCCGCCGAGGACGAGATCACGCCGCTGCTCACGCCCCGCACCGGCATCGCCGCCGCCAACGGGCCCCACGCCGTCGTCGTCTCCGGCGACGCCGCCGATGTGGACGGCATCGCCGCCGAACTCGCCGCACGCGGCCACGACACCAAGCGGCTGCGGGTCAGCCACGCCTTCCACTCGCCGCTGATGGAACCGATGCTCGCCGAGTTCCGCCGCGTCGCCCAGGTCCTGGACTACAGGGAGCCGAAGCTCCCGGTGGTCTCCACCGTCACCGGCGCCCCCGTCACCACCGAACTGTGCGACCCCGAGTACTGGGTGGAGCACGTCCGCGCCCGCGTCCGCTTCCACGACGCCGTCCGCGCACTCGCCGACTCCGGCGTACGGACGTTCCTGGAGATCGGCCCCGACGCCGTGCTGTCCGCCATGGGCCCGGACTGCACCGACGCGCCCGGCGCCGCCTTCCTGCCGGTACTGCGGCGCGAGCGGCCCGAGGCACGCGAGGCCGTCACCGCGCTCGCCGCCGCCCACGCCCGGGGCGTCCCCGTCGACTGGCAGCGGCACTTCGCCTCCCTCGGCGGACGCCGCATCGACCTGCCCCGCTACCCCTTCCAGCGGCGCCGCTTCTGGCTGGCGCAGAGCACCACCACCGACGCCGCGAGCCTGGGCCAACTCCCCGCATCCCACCCGCTGTTGGGCGCCGTCGTCGCCGTCGGCGCCGAGGGCGTCGTCCTGACCGGCCGGCTGTCGATCCGGACCCAGCCCTGGCTCGCCGACCACGTCATCGCCGGGCAGGTGCTCTTCCCCGGCACCGGCTTCGTCGAACTCGCCCTGCGCGCCGCAGACCACGCCGGCGCGACCGGCCTGGAGGAGCTGACCCTCGGCGCCCCGCTCGTGCTGCGCGCCGACCAGGACGTCGCCGTCCAGGTCGCCGTCGGCGAACCCGACGACTCCGGGCGCCGTGGCGTCACCGTCCACACCCGCGCCGACGCGGCCGACCCCTGGACCCAGCACGCCGCCGGCGTCCTCACCACCACCGCCCCGGCCGGGACCGCCGACCTCACCGAGTGGCCGCCGCGGGACGCCCGGCCGCTCGACACCACCGACGTCTACGCCCGCCTCGCCGACCAGGGTTACGGATACGGCCCCGCCTTCCAGGGGCTGCGCGCCGCCTGGCGGCGCGGCGACGACGTCTACGCCGACGTCGCCCTGCCCGAGGAGGCCGCCGTCCAGGCGGCCGGCTTCGGCCTGCACCCGGCGCTGCTCGACGCCGCCCTGCACGCCGCCGACCTCGACGCCCCGCCGCGCCCCGAGGTGCTGGTGCCCTTCGCCTGGAGCGGTGTCACCCTGCACGCCGCCGGCGCCTCCGCCGTCCGCGTGAAGATCAGCCGCGCCGGCGGCGACACCCTCTCCGTCCGCCTCGCCGACGCCACCGGCGCCCCGGTGGCCGACATCGAGGCCCTGACCTCCCGTCCCGTACCGGCGGCCGACGTCCTGTACGCGGTGCGGTGGTCGCCGTACCCCCGGCCGGCGACCACCGCACCCCTGACCGTCACCGTCCTGGACGGCGGCCTCGACGCCCTGCCCGACGGACCCGCCCCGGACGCCGTCGTGCACCGCGTGCCCGGCCCCGCCGCCGCCGGCGCCGACGCCGCGCGCACCCATGTCCTCAACGTCCTGCGGCTGCTGCGCGCCTGGCAGACCGACCAGCGCCTCGCCGGGACCCGGCTCGTCGTCGTCACCCCGCCCGCCAGCCCCGCCCACGCCGCCGTCCGCGGCCTGGTCCGCTCCGCGCAGGCCGAGAACCCCGGCCGCTACGTGCTGGTCGAACACGAGGTGCTGCCCGCCGAGGCGGACCTGCGCCGGATCCTCGCCACCGGGGAGCCCGAACTCTCCCTCACCGACGGGCGGTTCGCCGTCCCGCGGCTCACCGCCGAGCCCGCCGCGGGACCCGCCCCCGCCGCCGACTGGGGCACCGTCCTCGTCACCGGCGCCACCGGCGGCCTCGGCGCGCTCCTCGCCCGGCACCTGGTCCGCGCCCACGGCGTGCGGCGCCTGGTGCTCGTCGGCCGCCGCGGCACGGCCCCCCGACTGGAGGCCGAACTCACCGCGCTCGGCGTCGACGTGACCGTGGCCGCCTGCGACGTCGGCGACCGCGAGGCGCTGCGCCGCCTGCTCGAGGAGCACCCGGTCGACTCCGTCGTGCACGCGGCCGGCACCGTCCGCGACGGCATCGTGGACACCCTCACCGACGACATGGTGGACGAGGTCTTCCACGCCAAGGCCCTCGGCGCCTGGCACCTGCACGAGCTGACCCGGGACCGCGACCTCGCCCACTTCGTGCTGTTCTCCTCCCTCGCCGCCGTCCTCGACGGCCCCGGCCAGGGCAACTACGCCGCCGCCAACGCCTACCTCGACGCCCTCGCCGAACACCGCGCCGCGCTCGGCCTGCCGGCCACGGCGCTCGCCTGGGGCCTGTGGGCCACCGACAGCGGCATGGGCGCCGCCCTCGACGAGGCGGCCCTGGAGCGCATCGCGGGCTACGGCATCCCCGGTCTGTCCGCGCCCCGCTCCCTGGAGCTGTTCGACGCCGCCGTCGGCGCCCGCGCCGCCCGCTTGGTGCCCGTGGAGATCGACGCCGCCGCCGTACGCCGCCGCCCCGACGGCGTCCCGCCGCTGCTCACCACGCTCGTCCGGCCGGCGACCCGCCGGGCCACCGCGAGCGCCGCCCCCGCCACGGCCACGCACCAGGGGCTGGCCGCGCTGCCCGCCGCCGACCGCGACCGCGCGCTGCTGGACCTGGTGCGCACCGAAGTGGCCGGTGTCCTGCGGCACGACGGACCGTCCGCCATCGATCCCGGCCGGGCCTTCACCGACCTCGGCTTCGACTCGCTGGCCGCCGTCGAACTGCGCAACCGGCTGAACACCGTCACGGGGCTGCGGCTGCCCGCCACCCTCGTCTTCGACCACCCGACCTCCCGCGCCCTCGCCGACCACGTCCGCGACACCCTCTTCGGCACCGGCCCGCAGCAGGACCGGGTGAGCGCCGCCCGCACCGGCCGGGACGACGACCCGATCGTCATCGTCGGCATGAGCTGCCGCTACCCGGGCGGCGTCCGCTCGCCGGAGGACCTGTGGCGGCTCGTCGCCGACGGCGTCGACGCGGTCGGCGGCTTCCCGTCCGACCGCGGCTGGGACACCGAGGCGCTGTACGACCCGGAGCCGGGCACCCCCGGCCGCACCTACACCCGCGAGGGCGCCTTCCTGTACGACGCGGCCGAGTTCGACCCCGGCTTCTTCGGCATCAGCCCCCGCGAGGCCACGGCCATGGACCCCCAGCAGCGGCTCCTGCTGGAGGTCTCCTGGGAGGCGCTGGAACGCTCCGCCATCGACCCGCACCGGCTGCGCGGCTCCCGCACCGGTGTGTTCGCGGGCGTCATGTACCACGACTACGGCACCTGGCTCTCCGAGGTGCCCGAGGACCTCGCCGCCTACCTCGGCAACGGCAGCCTCGGCAGTGTCGTCTCCGGCCGCGTCGCCTACGCCCTCGGCCTGGAGGGCCCGGCCGTCACGGTCGACACCGCCTGCTCCTCCTCGCTCGTCACCCTGCACCTCGCCGCCCAGGCGCTGCGCCAGGGCGAGTGCGATCTGGCCCTGGTCGGCGGTGTCACCGTCATGTCGACGCCGGACACCTTCGTGGACTTCGCCCGGCAGCGCGGGCTGGCCGCCGACGGCCGCTGCAAGTCCTTCGCCGCCGGGGCCGACGGCACCGGCTGGGGCGAGGGCGCCGGCATGATCGTCGTCGAGCGCCTGTCCGACGCGCGCCGCAACGGCCACCGCGTGCTGGCCATGGTGCGCGGCTCCGCCGTCAACTCCGACGGCGCCTCCAACGGCCTGACCGCCCCCAACGGCCCCTCCCAGCAGCGCGTCATCCGCGCCGCCCTGGCCGCCGCCGGGCTCACCCCGGCCGACGTGGACGCCGTCGAGGCACACGGCACGGGCACGACACTGGGCGACCCGATCGAGGCGCAGGCCCTGCTCGCCACCTACGGCCAGGACCGCCCCGACGGCCGGCCGCTGTGGCTGGGCTCCGTCAAGTCCAACATGGGGCACACCCAGGCCGCCGCCGGAGTCGCCGGTGTCATCAAGATGGTGATGGCGATGCGCAACGGGGTGCTGCCGAAGACCCTGCACGTGGACGCGCCGTCCCACCAGGTCGACTGGAGCGCCGGCGCCGTGGAACTGCTCACCGAGCAGCGCCCCTGGCAGGCACCCGGCCGGCCGCGCCGCGCCGGGGTGTCCTCCTTCGGGATCAGCGGCACCAACGCCCATGTGATCCTGGAGGAGTTCGCCGAACCCGAGCCCGCCCGGCCCGACCCCGCCACCGCCCCGCCGGTGCTCGCCCTCCCGGTCTCCGCCCGCTCGCCCGAGGCCCTGCGCGGCCAGGCCCGCCGCCTGCTGGAGCTGACCGGCACCGCCCCCGCCGACCTCGGCCTGGCCCTGGCCACCACCCGCGGCACCCACCCCCACCGCGCCGTGCTCCTCGCGACCGGCGACGACCAGGCCACCACCGCGCTCGACGCACTCGCCCACGGCACCGACGCACCGGGGCTGCTCGTGACCGGGTCCGCCACCGACGGCACCCTCGCCTACCTGTTCTCCGGCCAGGGCGCCCAGCGCCCCGGCATGGGCCGCGACTGGTACGACGCCTTCCCCGTGTACGCCGAGCACTTCGACCGCGCCGCCGCCCTCTTCGACAAGCACCTCGAACGCCCTCTGGCCGAGGTCGTGTTCGGGGAGGACGCGGACACCCTGGAGCAGACCGCCTACACCCAGGCGGCGCTGTTCACGACCCAGGTCGCCCTGTACCGGCTGCTGGAGTCGTTCGGGCTGCGCCCCGACTGGCTGGCCGGGCACTCCGTCGGAGAGTTCGCCGCCGCGCACGTCGCGGGCGTGTGGTCGCTGCCGGACGCCGTCACCGCGGTCGCCGCCCGGGGCCGGCTGATGCAGGCGCTGCCCGAGGGCGGCGCGATGATCGCCGTACAGGCGCCCGAGGACGAGGTGGCGGCGCTGCTGGACGGGGACGGGCGGTGCGGGATCGCCGCCGTCAACGGCCCGCGCGCGGTGGTGGTGTCCGGTGACGAGGACGCCGTCACCGAGATCGCCGCGCGCTTCGCCACCCGTCGCAGGCTGCGCGTGTCGCACGCCTTCCACTCGCCCCGCATGGACCCCATGCTGGCCGCGTTCCGGGAGGTCATGACCGGCATCGTCGCGGCGGAACCCACCGTTCCGATCGTCTCCACCCTCACCGGCGCCCCGGCCACCGCCGCCGAACTCGGCTCCGCCGACTACTGGGTACGGCACGTGCGGCAGACCGTGCGCTTCGCGGACGCCGTCGCCACCCTGGCCGCGAAGGGCGCCGACACCTTCCTCGAACTCGGCGCCGCGCCCGTGCTCACCGCACTGGGCCCCGACTGCGTCCCGGACGCGCAGGACACCGCCTTCATCCCCACCGCCCGCAAGGACACCGCCCAACTGCCTGCCCTGCTCGGCGCGTTGGCAGCTGTGCACACGCGGGGCGCGGATGTCGACTGGTCGGTGCTGTACGCGGCGTACCGGGGGAGCCGGGTCGAGCTGCCCACCTACGCCTTCGACCACCGCCGGTACTGGCTGCCCACCCAGGCCGCCGGCGCGGGCGACGCCGCCGGGCACGGGCTCGCCGCTGTCGACCACCCGCTGGTCAGCGCCCGGCTGGATCTGCCCGGCGACGGCGGACTGCTGCTCACCGGCCGGATCTCCACCGCCACCCACCCGGTACTCGCCGAGCACGCCGTGCTGGGCACGGTCCTGGTGCCCGGCGCCGCCCTGGTCGACCTCGCGCTGCACGCCGGCCGCCTCACCGGCCGCCCCGGCGTGGCAGAACTCACCCTCCAGGCCCCGCTGGTGCTGCCCACCGACACCGCCGTACGCCTCCAGGTCGCCGTCGGCCCCGACGGCACCGTCGAGATCCACTCCCGCGCCGAGCACGCCCCCGCCGACGAGGGCTGGACCCGGCACGCCACCGGCACCCTCACCGCCACGGCGGCCGAGCCGCGCACCGCCCCCGGCGCCTGGCCGCCGCCCGGCGCCACCCCGTTCGACGTCGGCGACCTGTACCCGCGCCTGCACGCCGAGGGCTACGACTACGGCCCCGTCTTCCGCGGCGTACGGGCCGCCTGGCGCGACGGCGACACCCTGCTCGCCGAACTCGAACTGCCCGCGAGCGCCCGGCAGGACGCCGCCCGGCACGCCCTGCACCCGGCGCTGCTGGACGCCGCCCTGCACGTCACCTCCCTCGGCGACGGCGGGGCGGAGCCCGCCGAGCACTCCGACGGCATCGCCCTGCCCTTCGCCTGGACCGGGGTCGCCGTGCACGCCCCGGGCACCCTCACCGCACGCGTCCGCGTCACCCGCGGCGCCGAGGGCACCCGCATCGAACTGGCCGACACCGAGGGCAGGCCCCTCGCCACCGTCGAGTCCTACGTCACCCGCCCCGTCACCGCCGACCGGCTCGCCCCGCGCAGGCGCCGCCACCTGTACACCCTCACCGGCGAACCGCTGCCCGAGGCCGCCGGCCGCCCCGACCGCCGTACCTGGGCGGTCCTCGGCGACGACGACCTCGGTCTCGGCGCCCCGGTGCACCCCGGCCTGGACTCGCCCGGCGCGACCGTACCGGACGTCGTGATCCTGCCCGTCACCGCGCCGCACGCGGAGGGCGAGCGGCTGCCCGGCGCGGTACGGGACGCGCTGACCCGCACCCTGCGCACGCTGCAGGCCTGGTCGGCCGACGAGCGGTACGCGGACTCCGCGCTCGTGGTCCTCACCGGTGGCGGCCTCGCCGACGCCGCCGTGCACGGGCTGGTGCGGGCCGCGCAGGCCGAGGACCCCGGCCGCATCCTCCTCGTCGGCCGGTCAGCGCCCGACGCGCCGATCCCGGACCGCGCCGCGCTCGCCGCCCTCCTCGACTCCGGGGAGCCCGAGGTGCAGTGGCACGACGGCCGGGCGCACGCCCCCCGGCTGGTCCGCGCCGACGACTCCTCGGGCCCCGACCGCCCGTGGGGCACCGTCCTCGTCACCGGCGGCACCGGCGGCCTCGGCGCCCTGGTCGCCCGGCACCTGGCCGAGCGGCACGGCGTCACCCGCCTGGTGCTCACCAGCCGCCGCGGCCCCGAGGCACCCGGAGCCGATCAACTACGGGACGAGCTCGCTGAGTTGGGTGCACGTACCGAGATCGTCGCCTGCGACGTGGCCGACCGCGCGGCGCTCGCCGCCCTGCTCTCCGCGCACCCCGTCGACAGCGTCGTGCACACCGCCGGTGTCCTGGACGACGGCCTGGTCGGCTCCCTGACCCCGGCCCGGCTGGACACCGTCCTGCGGCCCAAGGCGGACGCCGCCTGGCACCTGCACGAACTGACCCGGGACCGCGACCTCGCCCACTTCGTGCTGTTCTCGTCGGCGGCCGGCACCATCGACGGCTCCGGCCAGGGCAACTACGCCGCCGCCAACGTCTTCCTCGACGCGCTGGCCGCCCACCGTGCCGCTCTCGGCCTGCCGGCCACCTCCCTCGCCTGGGGCCTGTGGTCCGGCGGGGGCATGGGCGCCGGGCTGGACACGGCCGAGGTGCAGCGCATCGAGCGCTCCGGCATCGGCGCGCTCGACCCGGCCGAGGGACTGGAGCTGTTCGACGCCGCCGTGGCGTGTGACAGCCCGGCCCTGGTGCCCGTACGGCTGGACACGGCGGCCCTGCGCCGGCGTGGCCAGGACGTACCGGCCGTGCTGCGGACCCTGGCCGGTGTCACCGTCCGCGCCGAGCGCGACGAGCGGACCGGCACCCTGGCCGAGCGGCTGGCCGACCTCCCGGCCGCCGACCACGAGCACGCCGTGCTCGAAGCGGTGCGCACCGAGGTCGCCGCCGTCCTCGGCCACGCCGGCCCCGCCGCCGTCGAGCCGCGTCGCGCCTTCACCGAACTGGGCTTCGACTCCCTCGCCGCCGTCGAGCTGCGCAACCGGCTGAACGCGGTCAGCGGACTGCGCCTGCCGTCGACGCTGATCTTCGACTACGCCACCCCCCTCGCACTCGCCGGACACCTCTTCGAGCGGCTCCTGCCGGACACCAGGGACCCCGAGCCGGCCGAAGTCCCGCCGGGTGAGGACGAGGTGCGTGCCCTGATCTCCCGCATCCCCGTCGACCGCATCCGGGAGGCCGGGCTGCTCGACAGCCTGCTGAAGCTGTCCGAGCCGGCCCCGCGGCCCGCCCCGGCCGACCGGGCCCTGGACATCAAGTCCATGGCCGTCGCCGACCTGGTGCGCGCCGCGCTCGACCGCGGCAGCGCCCGCTGATCCCTCCCCGGTGCCGGACGACGCGCCGCGTCCGGCACCGGGCCACCCATGTCCGGCGCACTCTCCACCGCGTCACCAGCGCCGCCGAGCCAGCAGGGAGCGACACCGACCGTGGACACATCCGTCGAGCAGATCGTCGAGGCGCTGCGCGAGTCATTGCTCGAGAACGAGCGGCTGCGCCAGCGACACGCCGAGATCACCGAGGCGGCGCAGGAGCCCGTCGCGATCGTCGCGATGAGCTGCCGCTACCCCGGCGGCGTCAGTACGCCCGAGCAGCTGTGGCAGCTGGTCGACGCCGGCACCGACGCCGTGGGCGACTTCCCCGCGGACCGCGGCTGGGACGTCGAGGCCGTCTACGACCCCGACCCGGACGCCCCCGGCAAGACCCATGTGCGCGAGGGCGGCTTCCTGTACGACGCCCCGCTGTTCGACCCCGGCTTCTTCGGCATCAGCCCACGCGAGGCGCTCGCCATGGACCCCCAGCAGCGGCTGCTGCTGGAGACCGCCTGGGAGGCGTTCGAACGCGCCGGGATCGACCCGCACACCCTCAAGGGCAGCCGCACCGGCATCTACGCGGGCGTCATGTACCACGACTACGGCAGCTGGCTCACCGACGTGCCCGAAGGCGTGGAGGGTTACCTCGGCAACGGCAACCTGGGCAGCGTCGCCTCCGGGCGCGTGTCGTACCTCCTCGGCCTCGAAGGCCCGGCCGTCACGGTCGACACCGCCTGCTCCTCCTCGCTCGTCGCGCTCCACCTCGCGGTGCAGGCGCTGCGCACCGGCGAGTGCACCCTCGCCCTCGCGGGCGGTGTGACGGTGATGTCCACGCCCGACACCTTCATCGACTTCTCCCGCCAGCGGGGCCTCGCCGAGGACGGCCGCTGCAAGTCCTTCGCCGAGGGCGCGGACGGCACCGGCTGGGGCGAGGGCGCCGGTCTGCTCCTGCTGGAACGGCTCGGCGACGCCCGGCGCAACGGGCACCGCGTGCTCGGCCTCGTCCGCGGCACCGCCGTCAACCAGGACGGCGCCTCCAACGGCCTGACCGCCCCCAACGGCCCTTCGCAGCAACGTGTCATCCGCGCCGCCCTCGCCAACGCCCGCCTGGCACCCCACCAGGTGCACGCCGTCGAGGCCCACGGCACCGGCACCCCCCTCGGCGACCCGATCGAGGCACAGGCGCTGCTGGCCACCTACGGGCAGGACCGGCCCGGCGAGCCGCTGTGGCTGGGCTCGGTGAAGTCCAACATCGGGCACACCCAGGCCGCCGCCGGTGTCGCGGGTGTCATCAAGATGGTGATGGCGATGCGGCACGGCCGGCTGCCCAGAACGCTGCACGCCGACCGGCCCACCTCCCAGGTGGACTGGGAGTCCGGTGCCGTGGAACTGCTCAGCGAGCCCCGCGACTGGCGCACCGAGGACGGCGAGCCCCGCCGCGCCGCCGTGTCCTCCTTCGGCATCAGCGGCACCAACGCCCACGTCATCGTGGAGGCCGCCCCCGAGCCCGAAACCCGCGCCGAGGAGCCCGCCTGGTCCGGCCCGCTCCCGCTGGTGCTGTCCGGCAAGGGCGAACACGGCCTCGCCGCCCAGGCCCGCCTCCTCCTCGACCACCTCACCACCGGCACCGATCCCGTACCCGACGTCGCCCACACCCTCGCCACCGGGCGCGCCGCACTGGACGAGCGGGCCGTCGTCACCGGCGCCGACCTGCCCGCCCTCACCGCGGGCCTGGCCGCTCTCGCCGCGGGCGACGCCGCGCCGAACGTGGTGCGCGGCAGGCCGGCGGCCGAGTCCCGGATCGTCTTCGTCTTCCCCGGCCAGGGCTCCCAGTGGGCCGGCATGGCCGCCGAACTCCTCGACGCTTCACCGGTGTTCGCGGCCACCATGGCCGACTGCGCCGCCGCCCTCGCACCCGTCACCGACTGGGACCTCATCGAGACCGTACGGGCGCGCCGGCCGCTGGAGCGGGTGGACGTCGTCCAGCCCGTGCTCTGGGCGATCATGGTGTCGCTCGCCGAGGTGTGGCGCGCCCACGGGGTCCGGCCCGCCGCCGTCATCGGGCACTCCCAGGGCGAGATCGCCGCCGCCTGCGTGGCCGGCGCGCTCTCCCTCGCCGACGGCGCCCGCGTCGTGGCCCTGCGCAGCCAGGCCATTGCCCGGGAACTCTCCGGCCGGGGCGGGATGATGTCCGTCGCCCTGCCCGAGGCCCGGGTACGCGACCTCGTCGCCGGCTACGCCGGCCGGGTCGCGGTGGCCGCCGTCAACGGCGCCTCCTCGGTGGTCCTCTCCGGGGACGCCGACGCCCTGGACGAACTCCGCCAGAGCATCGTCGCAGGCGGCGACCGCGCCAAGCGGCTCCCGGTGGACTACGCCTCCCACAGCGCCCACGTCGAGTCGATCCGCGACCGGCTGCTCGCCGACCTGGCGGACGTCGAGGCCCGGCCCGCCGAGGTGCCGTTCTACTCCACCGTCACCGGCGCCCGGCACGACACCACCGGCCTGGACGCCGGTTACTGGTACACCAACCTGCGCCAGAGCGTGCTCTTCGAGCCGGCCACGCGCACCCTGCTCGACGCCGGGTACGGGGTGTTCGTCGAGTGCAGCCCCCATCCCGTGCTGCTGCACAGCATCGCGGAGACCGCCGACGCCGCCGGTGCCGACATCACCGGCCTCGGCTCGCTGCAGCGCGACAACGGCGGCCCCGAGCGCGTCCTGGCCGCCCTCGGCGAGGCCTTCGTCGCGGGCGTGCCGGTCGACTGGAGCGCCGTCTTCACCGGCGTGCCGGTGCGCTCCGCCGACCTGCCCACCTACGCCTTCCAACGGGAGCGGTACTGGCTCGGCCGGTCCGCCGCCGGCGGCGACGTCGGCGCCGCCGGACTGCAGACCACCGGCCACCCGCTGCTCGGCGCCGCCGTCCCGGTCGCCGCGGGCGGCACCCTGTTCACCGGCCGCCTCACCACCGCCACCGCGCCCTGGCTCGCCGACCACGCCGTGTCCGGCACCACCCTGCTGCCGGGCACCGCCCTCGTGGAACTGGCGCTCGGCGCCGGCCACGACCTCGGCTGCCCGCACCTCGCCGAACTCACCCTCCAGGCACCGCTGGTCCTGCCCGAGCGGGGCGCGGTCCAGCTCCAGCTGCACGTGGCCGCCCCCGACGACACCGGGCACCGCGCGCTGACCGTCCACTCCCGCCCCGAGGGCGCCGACGACACCGCCTGGACCCCGCACGCCACCGGCCTGCTCGTCCCCCGGACCACCGAGCCCGGCTTCGACCTGACCGCCTGGCCGCCCCCGGGCGCCGAGCCCCTCCCGGTCGAGGACGCCTACGCCCGCCTCGCCGGCCTCGGCTACGACTACGGGCCCGCCTTCCAGGGCCTGCGCGCGGCCTGGCGGCGCGGCGACGAGACCTTCGCCGAGGTCGAACTCCCCGTGGAGCCAGGGGGCTTCGCACTCCATCCCGCCCTGTTCGACGCCGCCCTGCACGCCGACGGCCTCGCCGCCGCCGGCGAGGACGCCACCCGGCTGCCCTTCGCCTGGACCGGGGTCTCGCTGTACGCCGCCGGCGCCACCGCCCTGCGGGTCCGGCTGCACGGCGGCGACCCGCTGACCCTCCAGCTGGCCGATCCCACGGGTGCCCCCGTCGCCGAGGTCGAGGCCCTGGTCTCCCGGCCCGTCGACCCGGGCGCACTCACCTCCGCCGCCCGCACCGACGACCTGTACCGCCTGGACTGGCCCGCGTTGCCCCTGCCCGACGCGTCCGTGCCCGACTTCGCCGTTCTGGCGGAAGGCGGCCCGGCCGTGCTCGACACCGTGCCCGCGTGGACGGTGCTGCCGGTCGGCGACGACGACCCGGTCACCGGCGCGCGCCGCGCGACCGGCCGCGCGCTGACCGCCGTACAGGACTGGCTGGCCGACGAACGCACGGCGCAGGCACGGCTGTTGGTGCTCACCCAGGGCGCCGTGGCGGTGGGGGAGGAGGACGTCACCGACCTGGCGGGCGCCGCCGTGTGGGGCCTGGTCCGGGCCGCGCAGGGCGAACACCCGGGCCGCTTCGTCCTCGTGGACTGCCCGGACGGCGACGCGGGCACGGCCGTGGCCGCCGCGGCGGCGAGCGGCGAACCCCAAATCGCCCTGCGCGGCGGCACGGTGCACGTACCCCGGCTCGCCCGCGCCACCCCGCACGGGCAGCCGCCGGTCCTCGACCCGGACGGCACCGTACTGATCACCGGCGGCACCGGCGTCCTCGGCGCCCTGGTCGCCCGCCACCTGGTGACCGGGCACGGCGTACGACGCCTGGTGCTCGCAGGGCGCAGCGGCACCGCCGCCGAGGACTTCGCCGACCTCGACGGCCTCGGCGCCGAGATCACCGTGGCCCGCTGCGACGCCGCCGACCGCGACCAACTGGCCCGGCTCATCGGGGAGGTGCCCGCCGAGCATCCGGTGACCGCCGTCGTCCACCTCGCCGGCGTCCTCGACGACGGCCTGGCCACCGACCAGACGCCCGAGCGCCTGGACGCCGTACTGCGCCCCAAGGCCGACGCCGCCTGGCATCTGCACGAGCTGACCCGCGACCTCGGCCTCGCCGCGTTCGTCCTGTTCTCCTCGGCCGCCGGCACCGTCGACGGCGCCGGGCAGTCCGGCTACGCCGCCGCCAACGCCTACCTCGACGCCCTCGCCGCCCACCGCAGGCACCACGGCCTGCCCGCGCACGCGCTGGCCTGGGGCTTCTGGGAGCAGCGCACGGGAATGACCGCCCACCTCACCGACGCCGACGTGGACCGCATGGCCCGCGCGGGCGTCCGCCCCCTGCCCACCGAAGAGGCCCTGCGCCTGCTCGACGCCGCGCTCGCCGCCGACGAGCCGCTGCTGCTCCCGGTCGGCCTGGACCTGGCCGCCCTGCGCCGCGCCGGTGACGTCCCGGCCGTCCTGCGCGGCCTGGTCCCGGTCCGCGCCCGCCGCACCGCGGCCCCGCGCACCGACTCCTCCTCGCTCGCCGACCGGCTGGCCGCCCTCGGCCCCGCCGAACGCGACGCGGCCCTCATGGAACTGGTCCGCACCCACGTCGCCGCCGTGCTCGGCCACGGCAGCGACATGACGCTCGACCCGCGCCGCTCCTTCCGCGAGTCCGGCTTCGACTCGCTCACCGCGGTCGAACTGCGCAACCGCCTCGGCGACGCCGTCGGCCTGCGCCTGCCCGCCACCCTCGTCTTCGACTACCCCGACGCGAGCGCGCTCGTGAGCCACCTGCGGACCGAACTCCTCGGAGCCGAGGCGCAGCCGGCCGCCGAGGCCGCCCCGCGGCAGGAGCCGGACGAGCCGGTCGCCATCGTCGCCATGGCCTGCCGCTACCCCGGCGGCGTCCGCACCCCCGAGGAACTGTGGCGGCTGCTGGCCGACGGCGGCGACGGCATCGGCGCCTTCCCCGCCGACCGCGGCTGGGACCTGGACGGCCTCTACGACCCCGAGCCCGGCAAGGCCGGTCACTGCTCCACCCGGGCGGGCGGGTTCCTGTACGACGCCGCCGACTTCGACCCCGACTTCTTCGGCATCGGCCCGCGCGAGGCCCTGGCCATGGACCCGCAGCAGCGGCTGCTGCTGGAGACGTCCTGGGAGGCGCTGGAGCGGGCCGGCATCGACCCGCACTCCGTGCGCGGCAGCCGTACCGGCGTCTTCGCGGGCGTGATGTACCACGACTACGGCAGCCGGCTCACCCGCGTCCCCGAGTCCGTGCGCGACTACCTCGGCAACGGCAGCCTCGGCAGCGTGGCCTCCGGCCGGGTCGCCTACGCCCTCGGACTGGAGGGGCCGACGCTCACCGTCGACACGGCGTGCTCCTCGTCCCTGGTGGCGCTGCACCTGGCCGCGCAGGCGCTGCGGCAGGGCGAGTGCACCCTGGCGCTGGCCGGCGGCGTGTCCGTGATGTCGACCGTCGACACGTTCGTGGACTTCAGCCGGCAGCGCAACCTCGCCGCCGACGGCCACGCCAAGTCCTTCGCCGACGGCGCGGACGGCACGGCCCTGTCCGAGGGCGCCGGCATGCTCGTCCTGGAACGGCTCTCCGACGCGCGAGCCCACGGCCACCCGGTGCTGGCGGTGGTGCGCGGCAGCGCCGTGAACCAGGACGGCGCCTCCAACGGGCTCACCGCACCGAACGGCCCCGCACAGCAGCGGGTCATCCGGCAGGCGCTGGCCGCCGCCCGGCTGTCGGCCGCTGACGTGGACGCCGTCGAGGCGCACGGCACCGGCACGACGCTGGGCGACCCGATCGAGGCGCAGGCGCTGCTCGCCACCTACGGCCAGGACCGCCCCGCCGACGAGCCGCTCTGGCTGGGCTCCGTCAAGTCGAACATCGGCCACACCCAGGCCGCCGCCGGTGTCGCGGGCGTCATCAAGACGGTCATGGCGATGCGCAACGGCCTGCTGCCGAGGACCCTCCATGTGGACGCGCCGTCCACCAAGGTCGACTGGGACGCCGGGCATGTGCGCCTGCTGACCGAGGAGCGGGCCTGGCCGCGGACGGACCGGCCGCGCCGGGCCGGGGTGTCGTCCTTCGGCATCAGCGGCACCAACGTCCACACGATCATCGAGGAGGCACCGGCAGAGGAGCCCGTGCCCGACACCCGAGCGGCCCCCGCCCCGCTGCTGCCCCTCGTGCTCTCCGGCGCCACCCCCGAGGCACTGGCCGCCCAGGCCCGACGCCTGCGCGCGGTCGCCGACCGGCCCCTGCCCGACCTCGCCCGCTCCCTGGCCACCGGCCGCGCCGCGCTCACCCACCGGGGCGCGCTCGTCGCCCGCGACCACGACGAACTCCTGGCCGCGCTCACGGCGTTGGCCGACGGTTCCACCGCCGACACCGTGGTGCGGGGCCGGGCCGCCGGCGGCGGGACCGCCGTCCTCTTCACCGGACAGGGCGCCCAGCGCACCGGCATGGGCCGGGCCCTGTACGCCGCGCACCCCGCCTTCCGGCAGGCACTGGACGACGCCTGCCAGGCGCTCGACGCCCACCTCGACCGACCGCTGAAGGACGTGATGTGGGCCGAGCCCGGCACCGGGGAAGCCGCCCTGCTCGACCAGACCCGTTACACGCAGTGCGCCCTGTTCGCCGTCGAGACCGCGCTGTACCGGCTGCTCCGGTCCCACGGCGTGCGCCCGGACTGGCTGGCCGGCCACTCCATCGGTGAACTGACCGCCGCGCACGTCGCCGGCGTCTGGGACCTGGCGGACGCCGCCCGGCTGGTCGCCGCGCGCGGCCGGCTGATGCAGGCGCTGCCCGCCGGGGGCGCGATGCTCGCCGTCGACGCCACCGAGGCCGAGGTGCTGCCCCACCTGGGCCCCGAGGTGTCCGTCGCCGCCGTCAACGGGCCCCGCGCGGTCGTGGTCTCCGGCACCGAGTCCGCCGTGGAGGCCGTCGCCGCCGCCTTCGCCGGGCGCCGTACCAAACGGCTGCGGGTCAGCCACGCCTTCCACTCCCCGCTGATGGACCCGATGCTGGCGCAGTTCGAGAAGACCGCCCGCGACCTGCGCTACGCGCCGCCCGCGATCCCGGTCGTCTCCAACCTGACCGGAGCGCGCGCCGGTGCGGACGAACTGTGCGACCCCGAGTACTGGGTCCGGCACGTCCGCGAGGCCGTCCGTTTCGGCGACGGGATCCGCACCCTGGAGGCGGACGGCGTGCGCACCTTCCTCGAACTCGGCCCCGACGCCGTCCTGTCGGCCATGGGCGCGCACGCCGTCGCCGACACCGAACGGTCGGCGTTCGTGCCCGCGCTGCGCCGCGACCGCGACGAGGAGCAGACCTACGCGACCCTGCTCGGCACCGCCCACGTGCGCGGCCTGACCGTCGACTGGGAGCGGGTGTTCGCCGGTACGGCCGCCCGCCGCACCGATCTGCCGACCTACGCCTTCCAGCGGCGGCGGCTGTGGCTGGACGACGCGCCCGGCGCGGCCGGCGACGCGGCCGGCCTCGGCCAGGCACCGGCCGGGCACCCGATGCTCGGCGCCGCCCTGGAGCTGGCCGACGACGACCGGGTGGCCCTGACCGGCCGGCTGTCCCTGGCCACCCACCCGTGGCTCGCCGACCACGCCGTGGCGGGCGTCGTCCTCGTCCCGGGCAGTGCCTTCGTCGAACTGGCCGTCCAGGCCGGCGACCGCACGCACTGCCCGCAGGTGGAGGAACTCACCCTGGAACGGCCCCTGGTGCTCCCCGCACACGGCGCCGTCCACCTCCAGGTGGCCGCCGGGACACCGGACGCCGACGGGCGCCGGCCGCTGACCGTGCACGCCCGCCCGGAGGGAGGCGACGGCGAGTGGACCCGGCACGCCACCGGGGTCCTCGCCCCGCGCACCGCGCCCGAACCCGCGGCCGTCACCGCCTGGCCGCCCGCCGGGGCCGTACCGGTGGACGTCACCGGGACCTACGACCACCTGGCCGAACAGGGCTACCACTACGGCCCGTCGTTCCGCTGCCTGCGCGGCGCCTGGCGCGTCGGCGCCGAGGTCTGCGCCGAACTCGCCCTCCCCGACGCCGACGCGGCCGGCGGCTTCGGACTGCACCCGGCGCTGCTCGACTCCACGCTGCACGCCATCGACCTCCTCGACGGCCAGGATCCGACCGTCATGACCCTGCCGTTCTCGTGGGAGGGCGTCACGCTGTACGCCGCGGGCGCCACGGCGGTGCGGCTGCGCCTGACCCCGCAGGACACCGACCACATGACCCTGCGTCTGTACGACGGCGCCGGGGCGCCCGTGGCCGAGGTGGCGTCGCTGCGCATCCGCCAGGTGACCGCCGAGCAGCTGAACGCGGCGACCCCCGCGCCCGGCGACCTGTTCCGCGTGCGGTGGACGGCGCTGCCGGTCACCGCCGACGACGCCGCGCCCGCGCCCCGCACCCTCACCGTCGACCCGCCCACCGGAGCCGAACTGCCCGCGCTGGCCCGCCGGAGTGCGCTACAGGCCCTCGACGCGCTGCGGCGGCACCTGTCCGACGCTCCGGACGCGGGCGGCGCGCCGCTGGTCGTCCTGACCCGGTCCGCCGTCACCGTGGACGCCGACGGCGCGCCCGACCCGGCGCAGGCCGTGCTCTGGGGCATGGTGCGGGCGGCCGCCGTCGAACACCCCGGCCGGTTCGTGCTCGTCGACACCGACGACGACCCCGCCTCCGCCGCCGCGCTCGCGGCCGCCCTCGCCACCGGCGCGCCCGAACTCGCCGTGCGCGCGGGCACGGTGTACGTGCCGGAGCTGGCCCGGGCCGAGGAGGAACCGGGCGGCGCGCCGGCCCTGGACCCGGACGGCACCGTCCTCGTCACCGGCGGCACCGGCAGCCTCGGCCGGCTCCTGGCCCGGCACCTGGTCACCCGGCACGGGGTACGCCACTTGCTGCTGGCCGGCCGCGGCGGGCGCCTGCCCGAGTCCGGCGCGCTGGACGACCTGACCGCCCTCGGTGCGACGGTCACCGTGACCGCCTGCGACGTCACCGACCGGACCGCGCTCGCGGCGCTGCTCGCCTCGGTCCCGGCCGAACACCCGCTGACCGCCGTGGTGCACGCGGCGGGCGTCCTGGACGACGCACTGCTCACCGATCTCACCCCCGAGCGGCTGGAGACGGTCATGCGGCCCAAGACGGACGCCGCCTGGCATCTGCACGAGCTGACACGGGACCTCGGCGTCGCCGCGTTCGTCCTGTTCTCCTCCGCCGCCGGCACCCTGGGCGCGGCGGGCCAGGCCAACTACGCGGCCGGGAACGCCTTCCTGGACGCCCTGGCCGCCCGGCGCCGCAGCGAAGGGCTTCCGGCCCTGTCGCTGGGCTGGGGGCTGTGGGACACCGGGGAGGGCATGGCCGCCGGGCTCGGCGAGACCGAGCTGCGCCGGCTGGCCCGCGACGGCATTCTGCCGCTGCCGGCCGACCGGGCGCTCGCCCTGTTCGACCGGGCGCTGACGACCGCCGCCGCTCCGGCCGCCGACCGGGCCCTGCTGCTGCCGGTGCGCGTCCAGGTCACCGACGACGCCCCCGCCCTGGTACGCGGCCTCGCGCCGGCGGCGGTGCGCCGCACCGCGCAACCGGCCGCCGCGGCACCGGCGTCCGCCGGGCCGCTGCCGGCGCGGCTGGCCCGGCTGAGCGGCGCCGACGCCCTCCAGCTGCTGGTGGACACGGTGTGCGGACACGTCGCCGACGTCCTCGGACACGGCGCCGGCAGCGCCGTCGACCCCCAGCGGTCCCTGGGCGACCTGGGCGTTGACTCGCTGGCCGCGCTGGAACTGCGCAACCGGCTCAGCGCCGAGACCGGCCTGCGGCTGTCCACCACCCTCACCTTCGACTACCCGACCTCCGACGCCCTGGCCCGGCACCTCTTCGCGGAGCTGGGCGGGGACACCTCCGGTGACCCCGTCGACATCGAGGCCGAAGTGGTGCGCCTGGAGGAGGTGCTGGGGGCCGCGCTGGACTCCGCCGCGTGCGACGAGGAGCAGCGGGCCCGGGTCGCCGCCCGGCTGCGCACGCTCAGCGCGCGCTGGGACGGCACCGTGGAGTGGCGCGAGAACGGCACCGCGCCCACCGGCGAGCAGGGGCTGGCGACCGCCACGGCCGACGAGCTGTTCGGCATCCTGGACGACGAACTGGGCAGCTTCGACTGACGACGCTCGGCCATGACCCGGCCAGGGCCCGGGACACCCGCCGGGTGTCCGGGCCCTGGCCCGTCCGGGCGCGCACGCGGTGCCGTGCGACGCAAGAGTGGCGCGGCCCCGCCGGCGGGGAAGCCGGTGGGACCGCGTTACGTGCGCTGTGGGTCGGGGAGGGCGCGGGGTCAGCCCGCGGACGAATGGGTGCTGGCCCAGCGGTCGGACAGCTTGGGGATGCGGTGCTCCAGCATCTTCGACGGCAGCTCCGAGCGGCTGGCGACCTGCAACTTGCGGTAGACGCGGGTGAGGTGCTGTTCCACCGTGCTGATGGTGACGTGGAGGCGGCCGCTGATCTCGCGGTTGGTGTAGCCGAGCGCGGCCAGCCCGGCGACGCGGCATTCGGCGTCGCTCAGCAGGGCGGGGCCGTCCTGGGGCTCGGCGTTCTCGGGGCGTGCGGGGTCCTGCAGCAGATGGGCGTCGACCGGTGACTCGATGCGGCAGGCCTCGGCCTCCGCGGCCGCCCGCCGTGCCACCAGCCGGGCCCGGGCGTACTCGCCCAGCTCGTAGTGAGCGGCGGACAGGTCGGCGTAGGCCTGGGCCAGTGCGTAGCGGTCCCCGCAGGTCTTGAGCAGGTCGATGGCCTCGCGCAGCAGTGAGGCCCGGCGGTGCGGCTTGCTGGTCGCGGCGAGCAGGCGCAGTGCCATCGCCCGGGCCCGGGAACTGTGGCCGCCGGGCAGCTGGAGCTGTTCCTCGGCCCATTCGCGGGCGGTGCGGGCCTTGCCGATGCGCAGATTGGCAAGGGCCAGGTCTGACCGCCAGGGGATGCCCTTCTGGAGGCTGGGGTTGCCTTCGCGCAGCAGCCGGCCGCAGGTCTCGAAGTCGTTGAGCGCTGCGAACGGCCGGTCGGTGGCGAGGTAGTGGTGGCCGCGGGCGCGCAGGTACTGGATGCCGAACACGGTGCGGAACATCGGCTCGGGCACATCGTGGCCGAGCAGTTCCTCGGCCTCGGCGTAGGAGCCCATGGCGGTGTGCGCGGCGATCGCCGTCGACAGCGGCAGTCCGACGAGCACTCCCCAGCTCTGGGCGCCGAGGATGCCCAGGGCGGCGAGCGCGCCTTCGGAGGCGGTGGTCACGTCTCCCTGGAGCAGGGCGATCTCCGCCCGGATGCTGCCGAGCAGGGCCTGCCAGGTCGTCGCCCGGCGTTCCACGGCGCGGTCCAGCAGCGCGTCGCAGGCCTCGGCGGCGAGCGCGGGCCGGTCCGCGTGGGCGATGGCCAGCAGGGACATCGCGACCAACTCCAGGTTCAGATGGTCGAGTTGGTGTCCCTGGAGAGCCTGCGCGACGGCGGCGGCGGACTCGTCGGTGGCCTCGCCGCCGACGAGTGCGGCCAGTCGGGCGGCGAGG
The DNA here is from genome assembly GCF_055584345.1 of Streptomyces sp. NPDC104106. NCBI lineage: Bacteria > Bacillati > Actinomycetota > Actinomycetes > Kitasatosporales > Streptomycetaceae > Streptomyces > Streptomyces sp. NPDC104106. The sequence goes on along the minus strand of NZ_JBVJMF010000012.1, from coordinate 122,539 downwards.
CCGCCGGTGCCGGCCTGGGTCGGGCGGCGGCGCGGGTCGGGACCGGCGCCGGGGGTGCCCTTGCCGGGCAGGGCGACGCCGTAGAACCACTGCCGGACGAACTCCACCTCGGTGACGGTCTGGGCCTCGGCGGGGGAGTGCGGCGGGACGAGGCTGGCCACGGCCTGGGCGGCCAGTTCGGTGTCGCCCTGCCACAGCATGTGGCGCAGCACGGTGGCGGTGTCCCGCATGGTCAGTTCGCCGTCCAGCGCGGCCGCGCGCAGCGGTTGCAGGTGGGGGCCGGCGGCCGCCGGGTTGGTGCGCCACTGTGCGCGCGCGAGGGCGACCGACAGGGCGTGGCGTTCGTGTTCGTCGGTGCAGTCGCGCAGGACGAGCCCGAGGTAGTCGGTGCAGCGCTCGACGTCGTCCGCGGCGAGTGCCTGTTCCGCCGCGGCGCGCAGGATGCCCGAGCCCCATCCCTGCGGGACGAGGTCGGCGGCGTGGAGGTGATGCGCGACCTCCAGGGCGGGCGTGCCGGAGCGGTACAGCACGTGGGCGATCCGGGCGTGCAGTGCGGTGCGTTCGGCGATGTCCATGTCCTCCAGGACGGCCGCGGCGGCGGTCGGGTGCCGGAAGACCCAGCCGTCCAGCAGACCTGAGGAGTTGAGGGCGTCGACGGCTTCCTGGGTGCCGGCCGGGGTGGTGTCGGTGAGTTCTCCGACGGGCACGGTCCGGGCCAGTGCGCCGAGTGCGGCGAGAGCCCGGGCCACCCGGACGTGGGCCCTCTCGCCGCGGTGCAGCAGGGCGAGTACGGCCCGGCGGTAGGCGGCGCCGGCGACGGGCCGGTCGATCTCGGGGCCCAGGCGTGTGCTGTCGTCCAGCAGGGCGTGCACCAGCAGGGGGCTGCCCGCGGTGACCCGGTGGTAGGCGCTGCGGGTGGGGGCCGGCAGGGGCCGTCCGGCATGGGCGGCGAGCAGTTCGCCGATGTGCGTCTGGGACAGTGGGGCCAGGCGTACCCGGCGGTGTGGCTGGCGGAGCAGTTCGGTGTGCGCGGGCGAGCGTATCTCGCCGAAGTGTCCCGACGTGGCGCACACCACGAGCACCTGGCGCGAACGGCTTCGGCGCAGCAGGTGGAGGATCGTATGCAACGAGGCCCGGTCCATGGCGTGGGCGTCGTCCACGGCGATGACCACGGGGCGCCCGTCGCCCGCGAGGCGCAGGAGGGCGTCGGCCGTCTCGTCGCCGGACACCGCGGACTCCGTCTCGGCGTTGTGGAGTAATTGCCGGACGAGGCTCATCGGCTGATCCCGTTCGGCCGCCCATGTCGTACCGGTCAGTATGCGGGCATCGGTGCTGATCAGCGTGGTGAGGAATTCATGTATCAGCTGGGTCTTGCCGGATCCGGGGCCGCCTGTGATGATCACGAGCCGCCCGTGCCCGCGCCTGCTGTCGGTGAACGCCTCGCCCAGGACCTGAAGTTCTCTCTGACGACCGAAGAGTTGCATCGCGGTTCCCCCCTGGATTCATTTTTAGTGTGACTCGCACTCCGCTTCTCACATGACGAGACGGCGGCGTACGACGATGCGAGCGAGAGTTTGTGAGAGCGACGCCCCGCCGCAAAAGCGGCGCGCCGAACCGTTCGGGCGTCTGTGAAACGGTTCTTGACGGAAAGTAAAACGAGTGCGGACCAGCCTCTCGAGGCTTGCAGGCCGATGTGGATGCCCCCGTTGGCTCCCCATGTCCGCGGAGATGGCCCGGAACTTCCGTGCCGAGTGAATCCGGTCAAAGTTCTGGCTGGCTCATTCAGAGCGTTCGCGGCTTTTCTTGTTGAATGCAGAATAAAGATTAGATTCTCATAGCAAGTAGAAAGGCTATCTGTCTAGGCCAATGTTGTCAACTGCCGTTCTTGTGACGCAGGTTGCATACTCGCCCGCCCTCCCGCTTGGGCGTCCTTTTGCCGTCACGTCATTTACCGGCCGGTTAAGGAAATGAACCGGGCACGGTTAATCGTGACATCGGTCACGGGAAACCGCTTGCACCGCCCGTTCGGGCAACGCCCATTGCCCGGCGGCCCTCTGACTCTTGGCGCCCGGCAGAATCCCGGTGCGAGGCTCGCCTGCGCCCCCGCAGAGGTGTGCCGCGCCGACGAGCCTGTCCTCGTCCGCGCCGAACGCACCGCCCGCACCTCGACGGCGCGGCCTGCGCCTCGCCCGCGCACGGCAACCCCCCTGCCGGGTTCCTTCGTCCGGCTCTGTGGGGGCAGTTCACCGTGCTGGACCGCTGCGATCCGCGGCTTAGCCGTGTCCGTTCCGCGTCGGGCGGCACCGGTTGACCGTCACCTTGGGGGAAGTCCCAGCATCGGTGGGGCCGGGCGACGCGCTCGGTATGAGGAGGGGTGAGGGTGGAGTTCGACGAGATCCGCCGGGTGCTCGCCGAGTCGGCGGAGCCCGAGCAGGCCGTACGCGACCTCATCGCCCTCGCCAACGGCAGCGGCGGCCCCGACAACGTCAGCTGCGTGGTGGCTCACGTCGAGGAGTTCCCGCCGCAGGGCGAAACCTGATCCGCCCCAGGCGCGGCGCTCCGGTGGCCCTGGGCCGTTCACACGGGCGGCGGTCGTCGTCTGCTCCGGGTCCATGGCCTACGCCTCGTTCGGTGTCCACCAGCCGCACGCGTTGTGCCCGATGGTCGACGGAGGGACCGGGCCGTCCTGTTCTGCTGGGCGGCCCCGCTGATCGCACGCCTCGGCCCGGGGTGAGCCCCTCCCGGACGGTGAGGGGCTCGACAGCGTTCGCCGTCGTCGTCTCCCTGATGCCCGGTCACCATGCTTGAATCCGGGGACGGGCGCACCCCCGCGCGGCACCGTGCCGTACGGCATCGGTTGCGGGCGGGCCGGGCCCCGGCCGAGGAGGCCCCTACTGAGGAGAGGTCGCGCGTGAGGGTCGTCATCACCGGTGCGTTCGGCTTCCTGGGGCGCCGGATCGCCGCCGCGCTGCTGCGCGACCGGACGTTCGGCGGCACCCCGATCGACCGCCTTGTCCTCGCCGACCGCGCCGTGCCGCACGACCCGCCCGAGGCGCGGGACCCGCTGGTCACCGTCGTGCACGGCGACCTGATCGACCGGCTCGACGACGTCTTCGCCGCGCCGGTGCACGTGCTGTTCCACCTCGCCGCCGTGGTGTCGGCCGAGTGCGAGGCGGACATCGACCTCGGCATGCGCACCAACGTGGACACCACCCGCGCCCTCCTCGACGCCGCCCGGGCGCAGAGGGCCGCCGGCGGGCCGGAGCCGCGGGTGACGTTCGCCAGCAGCCTCGCCGTGTACGGCGCCGGCCCTGGCCTGCCCCTGCCACCGGCGGTCAGCGAGGCGACCCTGCCCGTGCCGCGGTCGAGTTACGGAACGCAGAAGCTCATCTGCGAGCACCTGATCGCGGACTACACCCGCCACGGCTTCATCGACGGTCGGGTAGCGCGCCTGATGACGGTGGTGGTACGGCCGGGCCGGCCGAACGCCGCCGCCTCCGGCTTCCTGTCCGGCATCGTCCGCGAACCGCTCGCCGGTCTCCCGTCGAACTGCCCGGTGGACCCCGGGCTGCGCGTCGCCCTGTCCTCACCCGGACGTACCGTCGAAGGGCTCCTCGGCGTGGCGCGGGCCGAGCGCGGCTGCGGCCCCGGACGCCTCGACGGGCCGCTGCCGGTCAACCTCCCCGCGCTCACGGTCTCGGTCGCCGAGATGCTCACCGCTGTGCGTCAGCTGGCCGGTGATGCCGCCGCCGACCTGGTGACCTTCACCGCGGACCCCGCCGTCGAGGCGATCGTCGCCTCGTGGCCCGCCGTCTTCGACAACAGCCGCGCGGCCGCGCTGGGTCTCCTGCCGGACCCCCACTTTCCGTCGATCCTGCGGCAGTACCTCGCCGAACACCCGCCGGGGCGCGCGCCCGCCGGCTGACACGGCGGCGGCACCAGCCCCCCGATGCGGCCCACCGCCCTGCCGCGTCGCGGTACTCGGACGGAGGTGAGTATCCGCGCCTGGCCTGTGGCGGTGCGGGGCGGCCGCGCCCGGGACATGCGTCGGGGACCACGGAGTGCGAAGTCCATCGCCCACGTACGGTCGATTCCCGTGCTCGCGGCACTCGTGTCGGCGGCATGGGCCGTCTGGCTGGGGCTGGGACCAGCGGTCCGACGCCCACCCCGACGGCTGCGCAACCGGTCCGTGCGAGGCGTGGCAGGTGATCGGACTGGTGCTGACCCTGCTGGTGCCGGTGTGCCGGGCGGCGTCCCGGCACTGTGCGATCGGCCCGGTCCTGGGCACCACGGCCGGCCTGACTCCGCCGTCTTCGCCGTGATCGCCTGGCCTGACCCGCGGGGCGGGACACCTCGCAGCCCAGGCGCGTGTGAGGCCGCGTGTCCCCGCCGTACCACGCCACGGGCGAGGACGCGAACGACGCCCCCGCTGCGGGTGCCGTGCCGCGCTATTCGACGGTAGGGTCCTCCTGCGAGTGCCGCATTCCCTGCTTGACGGCCTGCTCCACCTCGTACCGGCTGGTTCCGGTGGCCGTGGCGTACGCGGTGATGGCCGCCTGCACCGCCTCGGCGGCCTCGCGCCAGCGGCGCAACTGCGCGTCGTACGCGTCACCGGTGAGCCCGGCGAGTTTCGCGCGCTCTTCCTCGGCGGATCGTTCCAGCTTGATCAGCTCATCGGGTACCTCTGCCACGGCCGGATCGTAAGCGGAGAGCGTGCCGCGAGGACCGCCGGACTCACCGGCCGATCGGGTGGAGTGGCCGACCGTCGGCGAGGGGTGCCGGTCCCTCGGAAATGAGTGGCGATGCCGAACGCGCGCCGGAGTCGGGCCATGTCGTGCAGGTCGCGTTCCGACGGCTGATAGCCCTGGTGGAAGTACACCTGCTGCTCAGCGGACAGGCACGGGACCGCCGCGCCGCGGACGGTGCCGGTCACGAAGCTCGACGAGGGGGAGACGAAGGGATGCTCAGGCCGCGGTGACACCTGCTGCGCGGAACCGTCCTCGGCGAAGACCAAGGGATGCAGGTCGATCTCCCGCCCGTCCGGGTCGGTGACGACGAACCGGACGGGCCGCTGGTCGAGGCTCTCCGTGAACCCCTCCGCGCACAGGGCGGCCGGGACGGCGGGTTCCTGGTCTCGTCGGTGCATCAGGTCGAGGTCCCTGTGCTCTCGCGTCTGCTCGCCGACCAGCGCGTCGATCCCCCACCCGCCGCCGATCCACACATCGGCCCCGGCCCGCCGCAGTACGGCCAGAACGGCCAACAGATCGTCCACGCTCATCACTTGAGGCAGGGTAGCTTGCCGAGCCGCCGCCGATCCCTGACCGAAGAGGGGCGGGGCGCGCGGGTCGGCGTGCTACGGCTCCCGCGCCGATCAGACGCCTGCCGGTCGTTCGAGGTGGGCCGGTCGAGCGACGGGAAACGGATCGGGACACCGCGGACCGAGCCGCGCACCGGCGCCATGCCGCCGACGCCACCCGCTCGGCGACAGCTGCCGGTCCATCGAGCGGACCCGCGGCGCCGTCGACCTCCACCGGATCCGCTTCGGCGAGGGGCGCCTCGCGGAACGCGCCGAGGACCGCCGCCACCCCCCGCACATCCCCGACGATCACCCGCACAGCCTGCGGCGCGGCGACGACCTCGTACAGCCACGCGCAGCCGGCTCCTGCTCGCGGCGCATGGACACGGCCACCAGGCCGACGAGGGTGACTCCGATCACAGAGCCGATGACCACCAGTGAGACGAACGCGGGGCCCACGGCCACCAGCGCTCGGAACGTGGCACACCGCCGCAGACATGCCCATTGCTCCTCATATGCGGGCGACTGCACCGTCGGCACGGGCCCGGCCGTGGAACGCGCGCGCGGTCACGAACGTCTGACCAGTTGATCGCGAACCGGTCTCCGTGCTGGTCCACGTCCTCCGACCGCGCCGGGTCACGGTTTCATCAAGGCGCTCGTCCTGTGATTCCGTGGCATCCGGCTACAACCGTCCGACATCGATCTACTGGGGGATCGTCCATGAGCCTGACCGGGACGTCGTTCTTCGTCCTCCTGATCGTGGCCACCGTGCTGTGCGTGACCGGCACCATGGTGCTCTGGTCACGGCTCAGAGGGCCCCACACGCTGCGCTGGCTGGTTCGACTGGTGATGATCGCCCTGTGCCAGCTCACCGCCGTGTCGGTGGTCGCGGCCTGGATCAACAACGACTACGGCCTGTACGCCTCCTGGGACGACCTGATGGGCAAGGACAACGGGGCCGCCGTCGCCATGCCCGGACCCCCGGCCGACCGCGCCAAGTTCACCCACACGGAAACCGGGGCGCTGGACACCTACTTCCGCGGCAAGCACTCGCAGCTGTCCGGGCAGGTGATCGTGTGGACCCCGCCGCAGTACAACCAGCCCCAGTACCGGCACACGCGCTTCCCGGTCGTGATGCTCCTGCACGGCGTACCGGGCAGCCCCGCTTCCTGGATGGAACACGGCGGCATGCCCGGGGACTTCGAGAGCCTGATGAAATCGGGCGCCTCGCACCCCTTCATCCTGGTCATGCCCGTCGTCGACCCCGGCGGTATCGACACCGACTGCACCGACCAGCCCAACCGGAAGGTCGCCACCTGGATGGCGAGTGACGTGCCGGAGCTGATCAGCCAGCAGTTCCGCACGCTCCCCGGGCCCAAGGGCTGGGGTCTGATGGGCTTCTCCACCGGGGGCTTCTGCGCCGCGCGGCTTCCGCTGGCCTACCCGAAGGTCTTCAACGCCGGCGCCGCACTCGACCCCGACCCGCTGACCGGCGACACGGGAGTGATCTCCGACCCGGTGTCCCGTGAACGTACCAGCCCCACCTACATGGCGCGGCACAGCAAGGCGACGGTGAGCGTCTTCCTGGCCACGTCGGCCGAGGACCGGCTCAGCCCGCCGCGCTACATCGAGGAGTTCGTGAAGGCGGCCGCGGGGACCATGGTCCGGACGCAGACGATGGTGCTGCCCAACGGCGGCCACAACTACAACACCTGGACGCGGCTGTACCCGGCGGCCTTCAGCTTCCTGAGCCACCACACCATGGGGCCGAGGACCTGAACCGAGCACCGGCGTCCCCCGCTCGGCGCGCGAACGGGCCCGAGCGGGGCGGCCGTTCAGGAGAGCAGACGCCCCGCGCGTGCTCGGGAACAGGCGTGAAGTACTCCCCGCCGAGGACCAGATCGATCAGATCCGCCCCATGGCTGGACGGCTCCCAGGAGCTGACCCGGGTCCACAGCAGCCGTTCGGTGAGGCGTGCGCCCCGGTCGTCGTGTATCTGGCTGCCGCGCGAGGAGTGGATCAGGACCCAGCCCCAGGCGCTCATCGCCTCGTGCGTTCTCGTGCGTGACGGTGCGGGCCGCATCCTCCTGCTCCGCTACGGTCCGGGCGAGCCGGGTGCCGGGAACTGGTGGCTCCCCGGCGGGATGCTGGACCACGGTGAGGACCCCTGGACGGCGGCCCGCCGCGAGATGCGCGAGGAGACTGGCGTCGAACTGGGCGTCGTGCCGAAGCTCATCGGCATCGACCACCGTGCCGACGTCGGAGGTACGGGGCCGGTCCTGGACTGCTACTTCCACGGCGGGATCCTCGCGGAAGGCACCCTCATCCGGCTGAGTCACGAGCACGACGATCACACCTTCGCCGACCTCGACGGCCTGGACCGGCTGATGAGCCCCGCCCACGCCGCGACCCTCAGGGCCCTGCACGCCGCAGCCCTGGGCGAGACGGTCGTCTGCCTGCGCGAGGGGCTCGCCCCGACCTGACCGGGCCGCCGTCCTGACCGGACCGATCGGGCCGTACCCGCTCCCTGCCGTCGCCTCGCTCAAGGCCCCTTGGAACACGGGGAGTCGCGCAAGCCCGCGCGTCCCCTGGAACGCGACGGCGCACTGGTCCGCCTGCCCGGTCCCGGTGACACCGGTGTTCCTGTCCGCGCAGCCCTCCGGCTCGGGCGCGGCGGGTCACGGAGCACGCGGGCGAGGCCGGCCCCCTCGGCACCCCCGTTGTCAGTGGCGGCTGAGAGGCTGGGCGGTATGGACAGGGACGATGAGCAGCTGCTGCGCGGCCGGGTCTACGGCCGGGACCACGACGACCCGGGCCCGCGGCCCGGACAGCGCTACGCGGAACTGGTCGGCGGCCCGCTGGACGGGCTGCTGCTCGACATCACCGAACGGGCGCGGCACGAGACGGGCGCAGGCGTCGCTCTCCCCACCGAACTGGGCCGGTTCGGCGCCGGCGGACGGGCGATATACCAACCGCGGCCCGGCGACCCACGCCACTTCGACTGGGCCGGCGACGCCCCGTGACGGCCGGCGCGCACCGCCCGGTACGTCGCCCGACCGCGGTGCGCCCGACCGCTGTTCGCCCACGCGGCCGCGGCAGCGTGCGGCAGGACCGGGTGGGGAAGGCCCGTCGGCGGTGTTCAGAGGCCGGTGAGCAGGCCGTCGAGTGAGGCGGGCACGCGGTCGGGGTCCAGCGCCTCGACCAGGACGCGGCCGTAGCGGACCTTCCGCCCCCCTCTTCGAACCGAGGAAGCGCCGCACCTGCTGGTGCGGGGCCCTGCCCTGCTGTGCGGGCTGGTGCAGGAAGGTCCGCAGGGCGCGCAGCTCGCCCTCCGCCCGGACCGGTTCCGTCACCCGTGCCACGCCGAGCGCCCGGATCGGCTCGTCCTCCAGATCCGCGGCGCAGACGTGGAACGCCTCCTGTGCCGCACCGGCGCGGTCCACGGCACGGGCGTAGAAGCGGTGCGCCTGGTCGCACAGCCCGGTGAGGGGAAGACCGGGTGCCCGGGCAGGCAACGTTCGCCCCGTCGCGACGCCCGGCACGCTCCCGTCCCCGTCGGTCATGACCGGAGTCTCCGCCTCTCCCCGGCGCCCCGCCAGGGACTTACCGCCGGTGTACCCGTTCGTCGAACGTCCCCCCGCCGGCCTCCGTCAGCATCCCGGCTCCCCGGGGGCGGAAGCGGCGGTGAGCGACAGGGACTGAAGCGCGCGGGCGGAGGGCGAACCGGGGTCGGCCGTGATCAGGACCACCTCCTGGTCGTCCTCGGGTACGAGCAGCACATCGCAGTTCAGCCGGAGCCTGCCCAGTTCCGGATGGTCCAGGGTCTTGGCGCGGTGTCCCGGCGCGTGCACCGGATGGGCCTGCCAGATGGTGCGGAACTCCTCGCTCCTGTCACTCAACTCCGCCAACAGATCGGAGAGTTGGGCATCCCGGGGGTAGCGTTCCGCGGCCCGGCGCAGCCGTGCCACCGCGATCGGCCCGAACTCCCGGGCCCCGGACGTCTCGTACGTCCGCCCTTCACCGAGGAAGCACCGCCGGGCCAGGTTGGTCCGGTGCTTCGCCGGGTCGTAGCCGAGCAGGGACCGGGCCGCCGGATTGCAGGCGATCACCTCGTAGGTGGCGTCGGTGACGACCGCCGCGGTTCCCTGGAGCCGTCCGAGCATCCGCGCCACCTGCGGACGCACCTCCCGCACGGGCCGCGCGGCGGGCGGCGCGACCGTGCCGGCCAGCCGGAACAGATGACTGCGTTCGGCCGGATCGAGCCGCAGCGCGCCGGCGAGGGCGTCCAGCACGCGCGGGGAGGGGCGGGGCCCACGGGCCTGTTCGAGCCGGACGTAGTAGTCGACCGACATGTGCGCCAACTCCGCGACCTCCTCCCGGCGCAGCCCCGGCGTCCGGCGCGGGGCGCCCTCCGGCAGCCCGACGTTCCGCGCGCTCAGCCCCGCCCGGCGTTCCCGCAGGAAGCGGGCCAGTTCCTGCCTCGCCATGCCGTGGCCTCCTCCTCCTGTCTGGTACAGGTGGTCCCTGGCAAGGCGGCGCCGGCCGGGGAACCGTGGCTGACATGAACGATCGCACAGCACTCGTCACCGGTGCCAACAAGGGCATCGGCCACCACATCGCCCGCCTGCTCGCCGCCGAGGGCTTCACCGTGTACGTCGGATCCCGCGACGCCGGACGCGGGGAGGCCGCGGCGGCAGGGATCGGCGGCGGCGCCCGCCCACTGGTCCTCGACGTCACCGACGTGGACGGCATCGCACGCGCCGCGGCCCGCGTCGAGTGCCTGGACGTGCTGGTCAACAACGCCGGCGTCGCCGAACCCCTCGACCCGCCCGCCGAGGCCACCCTGGCGGACTTCCGCCGGACCTACGAGACGAACGTCTTCGGCGTCGTCGCCGTCACCAACGCCCTCCTGCCCGCCCTGCGCCGCTCGGCGCGGCCCCGCGTCGTGAACGTCTCCAGCGGCACCGGCTCCCTGACCTGGAGCACCGGCCCCAACCCCCAGTTCACCCCCGGTAACGGATCCGGCGCCGCCTACCGCTCCTCCAAGGCCGCGCTCAACGCGCTGACCGTCTTCTACGCCCAGACGCTGGGCGAGCCCTTCAAGGTCAACGCGCTCGCCCCCGGCGCCCGCGCCACCGATCTCACTGCCCGGGCGCGGGTCCGTGGCGGCGACCCGGAGGAGGGCGCCCGCGGCGCCGTCCGGCTGGCCCTGCTGCCGGACGACGGACCGACCGGTGGCTTCTTCTCCTGGGACGGCACCCCGGTGCCCTGGTGACCCCCGTGCCGCCCGCGGCGTGAGCCGGGCGGCGTGGCGGGCGGGCCACCGTGCGGCGGCCGGAGAATGCGGGGCGCAGTAGCGTGGAGGTCATGGGCAGGCCGGACGCCTCCCGGACTCCACCGCGAAGGGATCGCCCGTCATGGATGAGGACCGCGCGCGGCGCGTCGTGGCGGCCTTGCGGGCGCGCGACGTGATGGCCCATGTCGTCGAGGCGGGCGTCTACGAGTTCGGTGTCAGGGTCGTCCTGGACGACAACGTCGAGGCGCTGTGGGACGTCGACGGCGCGTCGGGGCTGGACGCGGAGATCGTCAGCGACGGTGTGCTCGTCGGCTACGTCTCTCATGTGCCCGGTTCGGAGGAGTTCACCGAGCGGCAGATCGTGGACAGCATCGCCACCACCCGGTACTCCCTGGAGGGACTGAGCCCGCCCGAGGACAGCCCGCCGACGCCCTCCGCTTCACCCGCCGCGGACGACGCGTCGCCCCGGGTGCCGCCTCCGGAAGAGCGCGCGGCGAGCACCCAGCCGCCCACGCGCTTCCAGCGCTGGGCTCGTTGGAAGCGCCACGGCGGGAGCTGAGCGGCTTCCGGCCGCTCTCACACGTGCGGTCGGTGGCCCTTCTCCTGACGGGGGACGGACTGGGCCGCTCCGGGCAGCTTCGGCTTCGGCAGCGTGGCCACCTCTTTCCTGGCCTGCTCCAGTTGCCGGGCGGTGTCGTGGGGGAGCCGGGGCGGGCGGGCGCGGGCGGCACGGAAGCGGAACGCCGTGGTGAGGTCACCGAAGGCGGCACGCCGCCAGCCGCTGATGTTCGGCTCCGCCACCCCGGTGAACCGCTCCAGGAACTGCAGGGCGGACGTGTGGTCGAACGCCTCTGAGGCGACCCAGCCGCCCACCGTCCAGGGCGAGATGACGATGGCCGGGACGCGGAAGCCGGCGCCGATCGGCAGCCCCCCGACGTACTCGTGCGGGGTCCCCGGTGGTGCGGTCGGCGGGGCCACATGGTCGAACAGGCCGTCGTTCTCGTCGTAGTTGAGGATGAACGCGGTCTTGCGCCACACCTTCGGATTCGACGCGATCGCCTCGATCTTCGAGGCGACGAAGTCGGCGCCGGCCGCCGGGAGGAAGTCGGGGTGCTCCGACTGGTAGCCGGTTGGAATGATCCACGACACCGCCGGCAGACGGTCGTTGCGGGCGTCGTCCTCGAAGGTGCCCGCGGGCTGCCGGCGTACGCCGCGCTCGTACAGGGCGGAGCCGGGTTTCGCATGCTTGAAGGCGGCGAACTGCTCCAGCATGTTGCAGCCGTAGTTGTCGTCCTGCTGGTACACCTTCCAGCTGACACCGGCCGCCTGCAGTCGTTCGGCGTACGTCGTCCAGCGGTACGGCGTCGGCGCATCGTTGCTGATGACCGGGCCGCCGTGGGTTCCGCCCGGGTCGATCGACCCCGTCATCCACATCAGCCGGTTGGGCCAGGTGGGACCGAACACCGAGCAGAAGTAGTTGTCGCAGATGGTGAACGTCTCGGCGAGCGCGAACTGGAACGGGATGTCCTCGCGGGTGTAGTACCCCATCACATAGGGGCCGTTGACGCCGTCGGCCTTGCGGTGGGCGGGCAGCCACCGGTCCATCTTCCCGTGGTTCCACGCCTCGTGCTGCACGGACCAGGCGTGGCTGGTGGACGGGATGGCCTGGGCGCTGGACTTGTGGGTGTCGAGGTGGAAGGGCAGCAGGTAGCCCTTCGGGTTCCTGGCGTCGGGCTGGTGGAAGACGCTGCGTCCGGTGCTCAGCCTCAGGGCGTGCGGGTCGTCGAAGCCGCGGACGCCCGAGAGGGTGCCGAAGTAGTGGTCGAAGGAGCGGTTCTCCTGCATCAGCATGACGACGTGTTCGATGTCGCGCAGGGAACCGCGCCGGGGAGAACCGGCGGCGACGGCCTTCTGGACGCTCGGGGGGAGGAGGGAGAGGGCCGCGGTGCCGCCCAGCGCGGCGGCTGACCCGAGGAGTCTACGGCGTGTCAACTCGGGCATGGATGCCCCTTCTTGAGTGAGAGCGGAGTTCCGTAGGCGCGGTCGGCCCCGGAGGGGGCCGGCCGCCCATCACTCTCTGCCCAGGACAGACGAGCACATCAGGGGTGAATGGTGAACATGCGGCCAACGTGCGGAAAGGGGTTGGCCAAGCTGTGACCGCCCACACCCGTACGTTGCGCCGACGTTGTCGGCTGTTGGGAGAAGGATGGCTCCTTCATGGATCAAGGAGGGACTGCGCCCCGCGCGCCGTCCGGGTGCGGGGCCGGTGCGGTCCGTCCTCAGGCGGCCTCGGGCTCCGGCTCCACATCCGGACGCGGCACCCCGCCGGGAGTCGTGACGACCGCGGTGCCGTCGCTGAGGTGGACGATCAGGTCGGCCTGGGCGGCCAGGCGCAGGTCGTGGGTGATGAGGAAGGTCGTGCGGCCGGCGGTGAGGCGGCGCAGGGGCGCCATGACGCGGGCCGTGGAGTCGTCGTCGAGCCCGGCCGTGGGCTCGTCGAGGATGAGGACGGGCGCGGTGCGGAGCATGGCCCGGGCGAGCGCGATCCTGCGGCGCTGCCCGCCGGAGAGGTTGTTGCCGCGTTTGCCGACGCGGCTGTCGTAACCGTCGGGCAGAGCGCTGACGAAGTCATGCGCGTCGGCCGCGACGGCTGCGGCGAGCAGGTCCGCGTCGGTGGCGTCGGGACGGCCGTAGCCGATGTTCTCCCGGACCGTGCCGTCGAAGAGCATGCTGTCCTGCGGGAGCAGGGTGATGTGCCTGCGCACCTCGTCGAGGGGCAGTTCGGCGATGTCCCGGCCGTCGAGCAGGATCCGGCCCCGGGACGGCTCGTGGAAGCGCAGCAGCAGCTTGCCGAGGGTGGACTTGCCGGTGCCGCTGGGCCCCGTGACCGCGACGAGCAGGCCCGGGGCGATGTCGAGGCGCACCCCGTTCAGCACGGGGCGGCCGCTGCCGGGGTAGGAGAAGCCGACGTCCTCGAAGGTGACCGCGCCGCGCACCGGTTCGGCGAGCGGCGGCACGCCCGGCTCCGGGGCGCTGTCGCGGACCGTGCCCGTGCGCAGCACCTCGATGAGGCGCTCGCAGGCGGCGGTCGCGGAGGAGGCGCTGACGACCAGCTCGCCCAGTTCCTGGAGCTTGGGGTGGAGATAGCCGAGGAAGGCGGCGAAGGAGAGCAGGCCGCCGACGCTCAGATGGTGCTCGGAGATCTGCCAGGCACCGGCCCCGATCACGGCCAGCACGCTGAGCGTCTCGACCAGTTCGCCCATCGGTCCGTACACCGACGACAGCCTGATCTGCCGCAGCCCTGCGCGCATCCAACCGCGTCCCTCGCGGTGCACCTTGCCGCGCTCGGCCTGCTGTCGGCCATAGGCCTGCACCAGGGGCATGTTGGCAAGGCTCTCCTCCAGCAGCGACGCCAGGCGGCCGTTGCTGTCGCGTTCGGCGCGCGTGGCGGAGCGCATCAGGGTGCCGAACCACCGCGCGCCGAACCAGATCAGCGGGGCGGCCGCCAAGGTGATCAGGGTCAGTTGCCAGCTCGTCCACAGGGCCGCCACCGCGAACACCACCGCACCGGCGGCGGACGTGATCAGCTCGACGGGCGCGGAGGCCACCAGAGACTCCACCGCCTCGATGTCTCCCGTCAGCCGGGAGACCAGATCGCCGGTGCCGAAGCGGTCCAGGGTGTCCGGCGGCACCTGTTGCAGATGCTGGAAGACCCGGTCGCGCAGGCCGAGCAGGAAGTGCTCACTGGTCCAGCCGGCGAGATAGCCGCCCGCCGCCGAGGCGACCGCGCCGGCCACGGCGAGCCCCAGCCACAGTGCGGCGGGACCCCAGAAGGCGGCGAGGTCCCCGGGGGTGAGCACGTCGTCGGTGAGGACACCGACGATGCCGATCGCGGCCGCGTCGCACCCGGCGGACACCACCAGCAGCAGGGCCGACACCAGGACGACCGCACGGTTGACGCTGACCAGCGGCCAGAACGTGCGGAACGCGGCCAGCGGGGAGATGCGGGCGTGACGCATCCGCGAGGGCGCTGGGGCGCCGGCCGCGGCTGCCGTCCCGGAGCCGGTGACGGGCACGGTGAGGGGTGCTGCGGTGGGCACGGTGTGCATGGCCGACACTTCCTGGGCACTGCCCGGTCCGACGGCGTGCCGGGATCCGGCGCGCGGCTGTTCCGCACGCCCGGACCCCGGCACGTCCGCCTGCGTGGTCGCGTTCCGCGATGCCTGCTACTTGGCGGCGGCCTTCTTGTGCTTGCGGTGGTGCTTCTTGTGGTGCTTGGCCTTGGCGGCGGCACCGGATTCCTTCTTCTTGGCCTTCTTGGCCAGGGTGATCTTGGCGAAGGACATGATGGTCATCCTTTCCTGAAGGGCCGTCAACTGGCGCTGGTCGCCGCTGACTTCGCCTTGTGTCGCACCTGTGAGTACGGGGAGGGCCGATGCCTCATTCAAGAACGAAGGTGAGTGTTGGCCTATATTCCCTTACCCAATCCACGGGTCGGCCCGACCGGCGCCGCCCGTCCCGCCGCCCCGTGCGCTCCCGTCACCCGTCGCGGCATGACCAGGTGGCCATGCGGTGTTCACCCGGGCGCCGCCGAGGGGCGGCAGGGTGCGGTGGTCGTCAGCTCGACTGCGCGCCAGGGAGGGCTCCATGAGCACACAGGCCGGAACGACGGACGGAACCCAGGAGGCCTCCGAGGCGGTCAGCCGCCGGCACGCGCTGGGCCTGATCGGCACCGCCGGGGCCGGCGCGGCCGTCACCCCGCTGCTGGGAGCGGGCACGGCACAGGCCGCCCCGCTCACCGCCCCGGCTCTGCACCGCACCGCTGACGCGTCCGGAGCGCCTCCGGTCCAGGGGCTCCACCTGACGTTCGGGGCGGACCCGCGTACGCAGATGACCGTGTCCTGGATCACCGACCGACCGGTGACCAGACCCGTGGTGCACTACGGCACGCTGGAGCACGGGTTCGGCTCCAGCGCCGCGGCCCGGACGGTCAGCTACGTGGACGGCACGTCCCGCCGCACCGTCTACGTCCACCACGCCTCGCTGCACCGGCTCGCCCCCGGCACCGACTACGTCTACCTCGCCACCCACGAGGGGACGACGCCCGACAGCGGTATGTTCCGCACGGCGCCGCGCGGGCGGCAGCCGTTCACCTTCACCAGCTTCGGCGACCAGTCCGCTCCGCAGGTGACCTGGGCGGCCGACGGCACGGTGGCCCTCGACGCGAACTCGACGCCCGCCACCAAGGACATCGTCACCGGCATCGAGCAGGTCGCCCCGCTGTTCCACCTCCTCAACGGCGATCTGTGCTACGCCAACCTCGACGTCGACCGGGTGCGCACCTGGAACAACTTCTTCGCCAACAACACCCGTTCGGCACGCTTCCGCCCCTGGATGCCGGCCGCCGGCAACCACGAGATCGAGAAGGCCAACGGCCCGCTCGGCCTCGGCGCCTACCAGACCTACTTCTCCCTCCCCTCCACCGAGACCGACGCCGAACTGGCCGGCCTGTGGTACGCCTTCACGGTCGGTTCGGTACGGGTGATCGTCCTGCAGAACGACGACAACTGCCTCCAGGACGGCGGCGACCTCTACATCAGCGGCTACTCCGGCGGACGCCAGCTCGCCTTCCTGGAAAAGGAGCTGAAGGCGGCGCGAGCCTCCCGCGACGTCGACTGGGTGGTCGTCGCCATGCATCAGGTCATGATCAGCTCCACCGACGCCAATGGCGCCGACCTGGGCCTGCGCCAGAAGTACGGCCCCCTGTTCGACAGGTACGGCGTGGACCTGGTCCTGTGCGGCCACGAACACAACTACGAGCGTTCGCTGGCGGTCCGCGGTGTCGTCACGGGCAGCGAGACGCTCACACCCCGCCCCGCCTCCCAGGACACCGACTCCATCGACACCGGACTGGGTACGGTGCACATGGTCCTCGGCGGCGGAGGGGTCTTTGGGACCACGAACCAGAAGTTCTTCACCGACGGCACCGCGAAGGTGATCACCGCGGTGTCCGGGACCGCCGGCGCGAACGGCAAGCGCACTGCCACCTACGCCAAGGAGGAGGCCGTCTGGATGGGGGTCCGGGACGTCGAGCACCCCTATGGCTTCGCGGCGTTCACCGTGGATCCCGGCCGGCACGCCGGGGACACCACCCGGATGCACGTGACGTACTACAACGTCAACAAGCCGCACGGCGAGCTGTCCGTGTTCGAGACCTTCACCCTCCACCGCAGGCGCTCCGACGGCGGGCGGGCATGAGCGGATGCCCGCCCTGACCGGTGCCTGCCGCCTTCGACGCCTGGTTCACACCCCTGCTCGGCGAGTGGGACCGCCGGCGCGACGCGCCGGGAGTCAGTTCACGAACAGCATGGGCTGGCCGGGTCCTTGGCGACACCGGCCATGCTCGACAGCACCCGGGTGGGGTACGCCGAGGACACCCTCTCCGTCGGCTTCCTCGGCGTCAACGTGCTCGCTCCCGTCCTCACCGACGAGGGCCGCGCCGACCCCGCCTACAAGCTGCTCCACCAGAACGCCACGCCGTCCTGGCTGTGCTCCGTCGGCAACGGCGCGACGACCGTCCGCAAACGCTGGAACTGTCCCCGGTGCGCCCCCGGATCCAGTCCATGCACGCCGTCATCGCCGCCCAGGCGCGCTCGACGACGGTAGTGTCGCCGGACCTCGGTTGCCCGGTGCGACATGGGTGAACTGGGCGTGGTCGGCGCCGTAGGTCTGCTGCGAGTCGACGAGGATGTCCTCGAAGTGGCTCAGGAAGGCGACGGCGTCGACGTTGTACAGACCCCCTCTGCGAGAACAGCTGGGTGTCGCCGGTCCAGCCGAGGCGCTCGTCGCGCAGCGGACAGTCGGTGGGGATCCACAGGTAGTTGCCGCGCTGGCCCCAATGGACGTTGCTGATCAGCTGGTTGACCGTGGAGTCGTCGGTCGTGACCGACCCGATCCGCCGGAGGGCGGAGGTGGCGACCCTGCCCGTCAGGCCGGTGACGGTGACCGGGCCGCCGGTGACGGTGACGGAGGCGTACCGGAAGCCGTAGAAGGTGAGCGAGTCCTGGTGGGTCTCGCCGTGCGGGTCGCCCTTGAGGGTGTACGTGCTGGTGGCCCGCGCGCCGCGGAGATTGGCGCGGTAGACCGAGCCCTGCGGGCCGTCGGCGGCCTTGCCCGCGTCATTGAGTATCTCGCCGAAGCCGAAGGTGACCTGGGCACCGGCCGGCCCGCGCAGGGAGTAGCGGGGCACGCCGACCATGTTCTCGCCCAGGCCGAAGACGGCGGTGTCGCCCTCGGCGAGGGTCACGGACGCGGTGGCGGCGCTGGCGGGGGCGGGTGACCGTGCGCGAGGCGTCGACGACGATGTGCCCCTTGCCGTCGGGGCTGCCGTCCTGGCCCGCGACGCCGGTGCAGACCGTGACGGAGTGCGGCCTGCGGTCCCGCTCGGGTGCCAGCCGGGCGCTCTCGCCGGGGTAGGCGACCAGCCTGGCGCCGGGGAAGCGGGTCGCGTACGGATGCTCGGCGACGTCCGCCCACCGCGAGTCGTCGTAGCCGTGCGCCGTCCAGCCGGGCAGCTCCTCGCGGGCGTCGTAGGACTGGCCGTCGTAGATGTCCTCGGCGCGGTACGGACCGGTGTCGGTGGCCTTCCAGCCCGCGCCCGGCGCGGTCACCAGACTCTGCGTCGAGCCGTCCGCGTAGCGGAGCAGGAGCCTGGCCGTCAGGGCGAGCGGATTGGCGTCCTGCGCGTAGTAGGCGCTCCCCTGGAGACGCGGCCGTTGTATCAGCCGTTGCCGAGGACGGCGGCGAGCGTGACGCTGCGGTCGGCCGCGAGCAGTGCGGTCACGTCGTAGGTGAAGTAGCTGACGGTCGTGTCGTAGTTCGTCCACCCCCGTGTGAGCAGCTCCTCGGTGGCGCCGCCGGTGGACCCACCGACCGGTACGGCCACCCGCCCGCCGTCGACGTACACCTCGTACACCCCGAGCGCCGACACGTACAGCCGCGCCGCGCGCACCCGCCCCGCAACGGGGCCTCCCGGCGCAGCAGGGGGGCGCCCGGGGTGTTCGGCTTCTTTCCGGCCATGGTGATCCGGCGGGCGCCGTCCCAGCCGGCCGTACCGTCGGTGCTCAGCAGGCCGGTCTCGAAGGAGGCCGCCGGGGCCCCGGCAATCGCCCGCCCGTCCTCGTCCCGCACCAGGACCGTCCAGAAGTAGCGGGTCGACGGCCGCAGCGCCCGGCCCGCGTACCGTACGGCGACCGAGTCGGCCGAGGCGATCCGGCCGCTGTCCCACACATCGGCCCGGCCACCGCGCAGTCGCCCGGCGTTGGTGGCCACCAGGAGCCGGTACCCGCTCTGCCGGCGACCGCGGACCGAGGAGACCATGCGTCAGCCGAACCGCGGCCGGGCCGCGTCGACGCCCAGGGGATCCCTGCGGTGCTCGACCGTCAGCCCCTCCACCCTCGTCCCACCGGTGGTCGGCCCCGCCGCATGTGCCGTACCGGCTGTGCCGATGCCGCCCGCCAGGGCCACCGGGCGTATGCGGTGGCGGTCCAGCGATCTAGCAGCCGAAACAGATGACAGATTCGAACAGAATCATTCAGGGGATCTGAGTACTTAAAAACCGTTCAAAAACGTATGATCAATGCCGGAATCGCTCTGCGGCGGCGAAGAGCGCACAGGCGAGCACGATCAGGAGGAGGCTCGCGACGGCCTCGTAGCCGTGGAGGAACGGCAGCCGTCGCACCATGCCGACGTGCCAGTGGGTGTACTCCTGCACCAAGCCCAGCACTCCCTGCACGAGAGCGATGAACCCGGTCACTTCCAGCGCCTTCTTCATGCACCCGATCCTCGCCCCGGACCTGTGCGCGCTCCATCGGCCGGGCGTCCGGACCGCATCGCCGAAAGTTGCTCGCGTGGCGGTGGCGGGCACCCGAAAGACGATCCCGCCCGCGACTTCGGTCGAAGGAAGGGCCCTCCTCCTCGGTGAGGGGGAAGGCCCAACGTGCATGAGCAGCGCCAGGAGTCAGCGCTTGAACATGTCCTTCATCTTTTCCTTGGCCTGCCGTGCATCGCCCTTGGACTTTTCCGCGTGTCCCTCGGCGGCCTTCGGGTCGTCGCCGACGGCCCGTGCCGCAGCCCGCTTGAGCTTGCCCTTGGCCTGCTCGGCCTTCGCCTTGGCCTTCTCACCAGCCGCCATGGCGAATGCACCTCCTTGAACGATCAACGGTTCATCCGTCTTCGGGGTACCTCCCGCGTGCCCAGTGCCGCGCTCCGTAAACAAGACCCTCACCGCCTGCGGATGTCACTCGAACGGCTCACGCCCACGCCGGTCCGGTATGCCGTGTTCGCCCGTTCGGGGCAAGCTGGACACGGATCCGTTGCCCATCCCGTGACCACTGTTGTGCCGGGAGGCGTCATGATCGTGGTGGCCCTGCTTGTGCCGGTGATGGTCATGCTCGTCGTGTTCGCCTTGGACGCATACGAGGATCTGCTGTTCCCACCGGCACCGGAGTCCCAGCCGGAACAGGAGACGCTCGACCCGGCGCAGGAGTCCGGCCAGTGATCACCGGTTCCCCCGTCGGGCCGGGGTCCTGCTTCCCGCACCGGGAAGGGCCGGACCGAGGTCGCGCATGGGAGGCTTCCTGTGGGCCGCGAGGGTGGCCCGCCCCGCGGCCGGCACACGGCCGCAGCACCAGGAGGCTCTCCATGATGTCGCTCGATCTGCACCCGATCTTCCGGAACAACCGCGACATCGAACTGGCCATGCGGCAGTTCCTCTTCCGGGCCAACCATGCCGGCGAGCCCGTCGCGGAGATCATCCCGGGCAAGGGGGCCGGGCGGCTCAGGGCGCGCGTGCTGGCTTTCTTGGACCAGAAGCACATCAGGAGGCTGTACATCCGGCGCGAGGTCGACCCGGGCAACACCGGCCGCATTCTCATCTACTTCCGGTGAGCTACGTCCGGTGAGCGGGGACGGCGTGCCCCGGTCGCACGCGCGGCCGAGCCGCGGCCATGGGGTGGTCCTGCCGCCGGCTTCGAGCGGGCGGCCACACCATGGCCCCGCGGCGTGCGCCGGTCGAAGGGGCCGGCGCATCCGGTGGCGGTGTCGCTCGCCGGCCGTGTGTCCGGGCGGGCCGTGGGGGGATCGTCGCCGTGACGAGCGGGCCCGGTCGGGCACGCCGACGCGATGCCTGTGCCCGGCCCGGCCGCCGAGCCCGGGGAGATCGTCTCCTCGCTCGCGCGGGCGCGGCCCTGCCGTTCATCTCGGTGGGGGTGGCGGGCGCGGTCCGACTGGACCCACCGGCCCACGCGGGCCGCCTGCCTCCCGGCGCGGTGTCGGGCGGCGGGAGGAGCCGCGCGCCGGTCCGTGGGAGGGTGGCTGGGACGCGTTCCGGGGAGGCGAGGGGGCCCTTCCGGCCCGGCACGGCGGGCGGGTGGCGGCGGCGCTCGGTGCTACGACGGCTTCGCCCGGGTCATGGGCGGCGCGGGAAGCGGACGCGCATCGCGGTGACACAGGTGTCCCGGGACGTCGGCCCGCCGAAGCGGAGACGGTCGTAGGCGGTGAACTCCGGTTCCAAAGCGTCGAGTTCGTCGATCAGGGCATGCAGTCGCTCCGCCCAGCACGGCGCACCGGCATCCGGCTCCTGCGCCGCGGCACCGATCGCGGCCGTCAGGTGGTCCTTGCGCCGGATGGTGGCCGGCGTCACCGAGTGCAGGCACACGTACTGTCCGCTGAGATAGGCGTTCCACTCCGCCTTCGCGGTGATGGGGTCGTCCCAGTGAGCGGTGAACCACGCTTCGAGCAGGTCCACGCCACCCGCCTCCTCGGCGAGCGCGAACAGATCGGCCGGCACCATCTCGGCGCCGTCGGAGCGCAGATATCCCGGAAGCGGCAGACACCCGTCCAGCATCAGCCGGCGGACCTCGTCGGCATCGCGGCCGTGGACCGCGCACAGGCGCTCCAGGTCGGCGAACTGCGCGCTGACGTAGGCGTCGTCGGCCGCGGTCATCGGGTGGTCGCCGTTGACCTCGCGGAACCGCTCGGCGAGCCGCTGTATCAGGTCCCTGTCCGGCATGGGGTGGCCTCCGGTGTCACCGGCGCGGGCACCTCCCGCGCAGCACGTGGAACGCTAATGGCGGGACCCTTCGGCGCTCGCCGAACCGTCGAGGGCCACCCACGCGCCGTCGGCCTGTGGCGGGAAACGCCCCCGGAGGGAGGCGGGTCGGAGGAGGGACGGGGGACGGTCTGGGGCTGACGGGGCGTCACCAGGGCCCTGTGGCAGAGTGGCCCCTGCAAGAGATGATCAAGATCGGGAGGGCCCTGCCATGGCGGCGGAGTTGAACGAGCAGGTGCGCAAGCGGCTGACGGAGCCGAACTTCTGGTACGTGGCCACGGTGACCCCGGACGGGGCTCCGCACGTCACGCCGATGTGGGTCCACCTCGAGGACGGCCTGATCGTCTTCAACACCTCGGTCGGCCGGATCAAGGAGGAGAACCTCCGCCACGACGCCCGGGTCTACCTCTCGCACGCCGACAGCGAGAACCCCTACGACCGGGTGCAGATCTCCGGGCGTGTGGTGCGCTTCGTGGAGGGGGACGAGGCCGAGCGCGGCATGGACCGGCTGGCTCGCAAGTACCTCGGTCTGGACGGATACCCCTGGCTGATCGAGGGCGAGCAGCGGGTGCACGTCCTGGTCGAGGCGGAGCGGGTCCGGCACATCGTCGGCGTCGAGCCGTTCCGGCCGGGAATCATCCCTTCCTGAGTCGTCCGACAGGCGTTGCTTCCGGCGCTTCCCTCCTGGCACGCTGGCCGTCCTGCCGCAGGCGCCGGGGCCGGGCCGGGGCCGGTCGCTCTGATCCGCACCGAGGTCGCGTCGCAGCCACGGCTTGGTGCCGATGCGGTCGTCCCCCGGCCGGCCGGCGGGCAGTCCGTGCGCCCGCAGGACCGGATGCCACGTGTCCTCGGGAGCGAGGGCGAACTGCTCATCGTCCTGGGGCCGTGCCGGGAGCGGCGTGCCGTTGACTCGGCCGCGCGCTTGCCGGACGGCGCGATGCCGCACAGCGACCTGAAGTCCCTGCCGCTGGTGCGCTGATACAGGTCGAGGGCTGCCTGCGGGGCTGGGACGACGGCCGTGACGCGGCCGTTTCCCAGTCGCGCTGCTGGGGAACCCACACGACGCGCACGGTCCCGGACTCGCGTGCGTGCCAGGGCCGACCTTCGCGCCGCCGTACGCTCCGCCGTCACCCGCCATACGGTGGTCGCGGCCCCCGCCTTCCGTCCCCTGTCGTCGCTCGGCCACGAGTGCGCGCCGCCTCTCCACCAGGTCGCTGCGCCGCCCGTCCATGTCCGGCGGATCACAGCATGTGCCCCAACACCCGGGCGTCACACGGCCCGACGGCGCGATGGTGTCATCGTCCGATGGGCCGGTGCCATCGGATCTCGCCGTCGTGGAGGATGTCGGTGGGACGGAGCCCGGCGGCCGTGGCGACGGCCGCGGATGCCCGGTGCTCGGGGTGGATGTGTGCGACGACGGTGCGCACCGGTTGCCGGCCGAGCCAGTCGACGAGTCCACGGGCCGCTTCGGAGGCGATGCCGCGGCCCTGCCACGGGGTCCCCACCACCCAGGCGATCTCGGCACGCGGGCCCTGGCCCGAGGGACCGACCGTCGCCTGCACGGTGCCCGTGAGACAGGATTCCTCGCGGAGCCTGATGACCCAGTTCAGCCAGGAGACGGCCGGATCGCCGGAGCCCGCGGTCAGACGCCGGTAACGGGCGCGCAGCGCCTGCGGGGTGTCCGGCCTGCCGCCGATGAAGGTGTGCAGGGCCGGGTCGGACAGCACCTCCGCCATCTCCTGCGCGTCCTGGACGCGCAGGGGCAACAGGTCCAGTCGCGCGGTGCTGATGGCCCGGGCCGAGAGGGTACTCATGGCGCGACCCTACGCCGACGGCTCTGCGGTGGTGTTCGGGCCCGACGCTGGACAAGCGGGCGAGGGCGCGCGGGAGTTCCCGGCTGTAGCCGTCGGCGCGCGTCGACCAGGTCGACCGGGGGTGGGCCGTGCTGGACCCGGGTCGCATGGCCGGCGCCAGGGCCATGGCACCGGGCGTCAGTCGTGCCCCTCGGGGTTCAGCGGCCGAACGCCCTGGTCACCTGCTCATCGAGAGCGTCTTCGGTCATCGTCGTGTCGACGTGGACGGTGCGCAGGCGCAGGCGCTCGGTCTCCTGCTGGAGGCGCTCGGTGAACATGTGGTCGCGTGCGGCGAGGTTGCGGCCGGCCGTCACCGGATCGCTGGTCTTCGCCAGGAACTCCACCCCCGCGGAGGACCGGCTCCGCAGGGCTGCCCGGCGGAAATGGGGCGTGGGCAGGAGCCAGAGGGCGTGCTCGGGAGCGGCGAGCAGAGGTTTCACGAGGTGGGGCAGCAACCGGAAGCCCTCGACGACACACGGCTCCCGCGGCATGCGCAGAAGGTCCTCGACGATCAGACCGAAACCCTCGCCCCGGAACCAGTGGAAGGTCTCCAGCATGATCTCCGGAGACCGGTCCACTCACCGCTCGTCCATGCCCATGGCCAGGAACCTGTGCAGAAAGGGGGCTTCCTCGGGCGTGAGCCGCCCGGCGTGCTCCCGCATGACGTCGTCGGTCGCGTAAAGGCGCCATCCGTGGCGGGCGGCGAGCCGGCGGGCGACCGTCGACTTTCCCGCGCCGCTCCCCCCGCCGATCCAGTTGACGTGCCGCAGCCGCGCGGGAAGCTCAGCGGCATCCGGCACCTCGTGACGCGACAAGGACTGCATTCTTCTCCTGTTCCGGGGGACCCATCGACCGTGAACCTCAATCATGCTCGTTGCGGTCCGTCATCCGTCGTACGACGTCGCGTACGGTGATCACCGCATGGCTTTTCGGACGGCAACGGCACCGGTGCGGGCTCGGCTGAATTGGATCACTTGACACGAGGTCCGGCGCGAGGCGCGGCTTCGACGGCCGCGTCGGTGCTCCTGTGCGTCGCCGCCGTCCTCTACAACGACTGGTTGCTGCAGTTCTTCGTGACCACCGGCCTGTCGCAGACCGACTCCTACGTCAGTGAGACCTTCGCCGCGGATCAGCCGCACCGGCTGCTGTTCGGCATCGTCGAGCTGGCTTGCGCCGTCGTGCTGGTCGCCTCCGCGGTCCTGGCAGCCTGCTCGATACCGCGGGGCCCGGCGCGGGCCGGCTGGAGCGCCGTCGCGCTGCTCGGCGGATGCTCCGTCCTCGACGTGCTGCTGCCGATGGGATGCGCGCCGTCGGTGGAGCACGGCTGCCCGCCCGACAACATCCAGCACACCGCCACCAGCGGCCTGGTGGAGTTCACCCTGTTCCTGTCCATGGCGCTGTTCGGCCTGGCGGCGCGCCGAGGCGGCCCGGGCCGCGCGGGGTCGGTCGCCGGCCGGTGGGCGCCGTACGTCATGCCGGTGTCGATGGCGTCCGCGATCGCCACCGTCGGCCCCTACCTGGGGTACCCCGGTGGCCAGGGCATCGCCCAGCGGATCCACCTCGTCAGCGTCGCCGCCTGGTTCGTCCTGCTCGCCGCGGAGGCCCGCAGTTCGGGCGCTGTGCACCGGCATCGGGAAAGCGGGGCGGCGCCCGGCCGGGGCCGGGACACCGACCGGGAGGCGGGCCTCGTGCCCGCCGGACGCGCCGACCCGCGCCCGGACGCGCCCTCCGTACCCGTGCGCGACCGCCCGGCCCCCGGCGGCCGTCTCCCGGGCGGGGAGTAGCCGCCGGCGCGGGTCGGCAGGTGGAGTCGGTCCGGGTGAGCAGAGTTGGGGTCCTGGGAGGCGATGAGGGCGCTGCTGAAGCCGTTCGGGAACTGGCCGACCGTCGTCTGGGATCGGCGGAGGTGCCCGTTGTCGCAGATCACCCACCGTCGGCCGGCTTCTTGTTGCCGGCGGCGTCGATCGGCAGCGGACTCTTGGCGCTGCAACAGGAGTCGCTGTCTCGGATGCCCCGCACGCTGATGCGGTGCAGCGCGCGCCCCCCTCACGCAGGCCTTGACCGTGCCGGCGTACGCGGTGGCCGGAGCCTGCGCGATGTCCACGCCGTCGCCGCAGGTCTTCTCCAAGACGGAGGCGCGGCGCCCACCGCTGGCATCGTCCGCGAACGCCTCGTTGACCACGTCCCAAGCGTAGATCTCAGTGGTGATGTGCTTGCGCATCACTCCGCGCAGGGTCGTGGCGTCGGTGATCGCCGAGTCCCGGCTGGGCAGTTGGGAGTGCTGGGCGGATGGTTCTCGTGGGAATTCGCGGTCCAGCGCGCTCAGGCGCCGACCGTGCCGTTGTCGGCATGCCGAACGCTGATCGATTCCTGGATGCTGTGGATGATAGAAGGGGGTCTCGGGGTCGCAACCCCCGGCCCCCGCATTATTCGATGTTGCGAACGAATATTTTGGGATCGGGCGCGAGAGAAGGCGCTGACGATGGCACGCCTCCTGGTCGACGGTGATGACCTGGTCGTGCGGACCGCCTGGTGGGAGCGGGCGGCCGTGCGCCGCGGTGATGTGCGGGTCCCGCTGAGGGCGGTGCGGCGGGTGGCGCTCGAAGGGGACTGGTGGCGCGCCCTGCGCGGCGTTCAACGGCGTGGTGTGTGCGTGCCCGGCGTCCTGTGCCTCGGCACCCGGGAGCACCAGGGCGGGCAGGACTTCGTGGCCGTGCGGCCGGGCAGGCCCGTCGTCTGCGTCGAACTTTCGCCGTCCGCTCCCTTCCGCCTGCTCGCCGTAGCCGCGAGGGACGGCCGGGACGGCGAGGCCATGGTGCGGAGGCTGCGCCGGGCCGCCCCCGACACGGACGCGTCCACGCCATGCCGGCAGCCGCTCCCCGTGCCCGTGGAACGCCCGCTGCCGGTGCCCGGGACGGCCGGCGGAACGGCTGTCGGCATGCCGTCCCTGGAGCCGGGGACCCGCTCGGGGATTTCCGGGTCCGCTCAGCCTCGGTGATCGTCGTGCCCTGCCCGTGGCAGGCTCGGGCAGCCGCTGACGCTCACCAGGCCGTGTCGCCGCCCTCCGTGTTCGCGCCCGAGCGGGTTCCCCATGGGTGACGGCGGTCCCGTGACCTCCACACCGGCCGGCCGCAGCAGCCGCGGTCCCAGGCGGTAGCCGGCGCGGAGGATCTTCGTGCAGATCAGCTGGTCCGCACCCGGTGCGACGTGATGGGTGACTGCCTCGTGGCACACCGGATCGAAGAGATCGCCCACCTCGCCGAACGCCTGGAGGCCCAGGGCTCCCAGCTGTGTCGCGAGGGTGTCGGCGATGTCCGTCAATCCCGGCGTCATGGGCTCGTGCGCGCAGGTGCGGTCCATGGCGTCCAGCACGGGCAGCAGGGCGCGCAGGACGTTGGCCACGGCGATCTCGCCCACGGCCAGCTGGTCCCGGCGCACCCGTTTGCGGTAGTTGTCGTACTCGGCCTTCACCCGTTGCAGGTCGGCCGTGCGTTCCTCAAGCAGGCGCCGCAGCTGGGCCGTGGCCGGGTCCGGCAGTCGGCTGTTCTCCATCGTCAGCCCGCCTCCGGTTTGTCGTCGTCGACGATCTCGGCGTCCACCACGTCGTCCGCGGCCTGGTGCGAGGAGGTGGCGGAGGACGAGGAGGTGGCGGAATCGGCAGAAGTCGGGCCCGGGGCGGAGGACGTCTGGCCCTCTGTGCGCGACCTCTCGTACAGCGCCGTGCCGATCTTCTGGGCCGCCTCGGCCGCGTGGTCCATGGCCTGCCGGATGGCGGCGTCGTCGTCGCCCTTCAGCCTCTCCTTCAGCTCCACGAGCGCCGCCTCGGTCTCGCTGCGCGCGTCCGCCGGGATCTTGTCGGGGTTGTCCCTGATGAGTTTCTCGGTGGAGTAGACGAGCTGTTCGGCCTGGTTGCGGGTCTCGGCGGCCTCGCGGCGCCGGCGGTCCTCCTCGGCGTGCTGTTCCGCCTCGCGGACCATGCGGTCGATGTCGTCCCTGGGCAGGGCCGAGCCGCCGGTGACCGTCATCTTCTGCTCCCTGCCGGTGCCCAGGTCCTTGGCGGAGACGTGCATGATGCCGTTGGCGTCGATGTCGAAGGCGACCTCGATCTGCGGCACCCCGCGCGCGGCCGGCGCGATGCCGGTCAGCTCGAACATGCCGAGCTTCTTGTTGTAGGCGGCGATCTCGCGTTCGCCCTGGTAGACCTGGATCTGCACGGACGGCTGGTTGTCCTCGGCGGTGGTGAAGATCTCGGAGCGCTTGGTCGGGATGGTGGTGTTGCGCTCGATCAGCTTGGTCATGATGCCGCCCTTGGTCTCGATGCCGAGGGACAACGGGGTGACGTCCAGCAGGAGAACGTCCTTCACCTCGCCCTTGAGGACACCGGCCTGCAGCGAGGCGCCGACGGCCACCACCTCGTCCGGGTTCACGCCCTTGTGCGGATCCTTGCCCGTCAACTCCCGCACCAGGTTCGTCACCGCCGGCATCCGGGTCGAGCCGCCGACCAGGATCACGTGGTCGATGTCGGACACCTGGATCCCGGCGTCCGCGACCGCGTGGTGGAACGGGCCCTTGCAACGCTCCAGCAGATCCGCCGTCAGCTGCTCGAACTGGGCGCGGGTCAGCTTCTCGTCCAGGTGCAGCGGGCCCTCCGCGGAGGCGGTGACGTAGGGGAGGTTGACGGTCGTCTCCGTCGAGCTGGACAGTTCGACCTTGGCACGCTCCGCGGCCTCCCGCAGCCGCTGCACGGCCATCTTGTCCTTGGTGAGATCGACGCCGTAGTTGTTCTTGAAGGTCGTGGCCAGGTGGTCGAGGATCCGCTGGTCCCAGTCGTCGCCGCCGAGGTGGGTGTCGCCGTTGGTTGCCTTGACCTCGATGACGCCTTCGCCGATCTCCAGCAGGGAGACGTCGAACGTGCCGCCGCCCAGGTCGAAGACGAGGACCGTCTGATCGTTCTCCTTGTCCAGCCCGTACGCCAGTGCCGCGGCCGTCGGCTCGTTGACGATCCGCAGCACGTTCAGGCCGGCGATCTCCCCGGCCTCCTTGGTCGCCTGCCGCTGGCCGTCGTCGAAGTAGGCGGGGACCGTGACCACCGCGTCGGTGACGTCCTCGCCCAGGTGCGCCTCCGCGTCCCGCTTCAGCTTCTGCAGCACGCGGGCGGAGACCTCCTGCGCGGTGTAGCGCTTGCCGTCGATGTCACCGTGCTCGGGGAAGCGCCAGCCGTGATCGCCCATGTGCCGCTTCACCGAGCGCGCGGTGCGCTCGACGTTCGTGACGGCCTGCCGTTTGGCGACCTCCCCGACCAGCACCTCGCCGTTCTTCGCGAACGCCACGATCGACGGCGTCGTCCGGGCCCCCTCCGCGTTGGTGATCACGGTCGGCTCGCCGCCTTCGAGGACCGAGACCACGGAGTTCGTCGTCCCCAGGTCGATACCGACTGAACGCGTCATCTGGGTTCTCCCTTCTCGTCCTCCGCGACGGGCACGCCGACTCCGCGCCGGGCACACCGACCGCGCCGGCACCGGGTACCCGCGCGG
This sequence comes from Streptomyces sp. NPDC104106, assembly GCF_055584345.1. Lineage (NCBI taxonomy): Bacteria > Bacillati > Actinomycetota > Actinomycetes > Kitasatosporales > Streptomycetaceae > Streptomyces > Streptomyces sp. NPDC104106. The sequence goes on along the minus strand of NZ_JBVJMF010000012.1, from coordinate 93,450 downwards.
GCGCCCCTCACGCGGTACGCGCGGTGATGGAGCGCGACGGACCGAAGGCCGGCCGGCGGCGGGCAGGGGCGCGTCGGGAGCCGGGCGGCAGCGGCTATTCGTCGTCGTCCGACGCCGCGGTCAGTTCGACGTCGAGTACGTCGTCGTCCTGGAAGAGTTCCGAGGCCAGCCGGGTGGGGTCCGAGGTGCCCTCCAGCGCCAGCAGCACCCGCGCGGCGTCGTCCGTGCGGCCGGGCAGCCGCTCGACCTTCACCTGCACGATCCGGAACCCGCGCCGGGTGCAGGTCTGCATCAGACGCGGCAGCAGCGCCGAGCCGGTCCGGTAGGCCAGGCGGGCCTCGAAGACGGTGGCCGTCGTCCCGGGGATCAGCTGGGACATGACACGGGGATAGCCGCGTACGACCAGGAAGTGCAGTGCCGTCACCGCCAGCGTGAGAACGGGCAGGCCACCGCCGCAGGCCATGCCGACGGCGCAGGTGAGCCACACGGTGGCCGCGGTCGTCAGGCCCCGTACGGCGTCCCGGCGTACGAAGATCAGGCCTCCGCCGATGAAGCCGATCCCGGACACGATCTGCGCGGCCACCCGGGAGGGGTCGAAGGAGACGTGGTCCAGTCCGAGCACGTTCGTGAACCCGTGCTGGGAGACCTCCATCATGAGCGCGCTGGCGATCCCGACGAGCGTGTGCGTGCGCATACCGGCGCTCTTCTGCTGGGCAGCGCGCTCCCAGCCGATCAGGCTCGACAGCAACAGGGCCAGCGCCAGTTCGGCCAGCTGCCGCGGTCCCTGGCCGTTGTGAATATCCCACAACGGTGCGGCCAGTCCGGCTCCTGCCATGCACCCACCTCGCATGTCGTTCCGTCGATGCTCCGCCTCGCGCGTACCCGGCGGCGCGGCCTCGACACCGAGCGTCGCACGCCCGCCCCGGCGATCGGATCCCTGATTCAGGACGGCTTGTACGGCAAGCGCGACGCTCGCCGGCCGACCGTCATCCAGTGCCTCCGGCGCGTCCGCGGGCGCCCGCCCCACGGCTCACACCCGTCCGTGTCCAGGAGGCTGCCGCCGTGTTCCGCCCGCCGGAGCAGCCGCATCGGCCGGTGCCGGCGTCAGGAGGATGCCTGGGCCAGGGCCGACAGTGTCTCGAAGTCCCAGGTGAGGGTGCCCGAGCGGAGGTCGGAGGCGACCGCGTCGAGCCAGGTCAGCTCCGCGGTCAGCAGGGCGCGGCGGTACTCGTCCTCCAGCGTGGTGACCCGGGGCAGCGCCAGTCGGCGGGCGCTCTCGGCCGAGGCCTCCAACTCGGCCAGCTGAGCACGGAGTCGGGCGGCACGTGCGGACAGGTCGGCCGCCACCTCGTCGGGCAGCAGCATCATGGTGAAGGAGAGCGCGGCGGGGAACTCGGGATACTCGGCGCGCGGGGCGACCAGCATCTCCCGCAGCCACTCACGCGTCGCCGCGCGGCCCGCGTCGGTCACCTCGTAGACCGTGCGTTCCGGGTACTGCTGGTCCCGGCTCGTCTCGCGCACGGCGATCAGTCCCGCGTCCAGAAGCCGGTCGATGGTCCGGTACAGGCTCGCCCGCTGGCTGACGTTGACGACCTGGTCCTTCCCCCACTGCTTGATCAGCCGCTGGATGCCGTACGGGTGCAAGGGCCGCATGTGCAGGAGTGACAGGACGGTGAGACCGAGAGGGGAGCTGCGCATGGCCGGAGCCTACCCGAACCGCTCTCAACGGAACTAGTTGACCTGCCACTAGTTTCAATGCAACTATCAACGCATGACGACAGCGATCCCGCTCGCGTCCGCCGAGCGCATCCATGCGGACCACGCCACCGTGAAGCACCTCGGGCACTGGACCGAGGCCGCCGAGTTCGACGTACGGGCCCGCCGCGCCACCGTCGTGCTGGACCTGCGCTCCCCGCGCATCAGCTGGGAGCGGCCGGTCATCGTGCGGCTGAACCTGGTCTCCGCCGCGCTCACCCTGCTGCTGCCCGAGACGGTCACCGTGGACGGCTGGGACCTCGCCCTCTCCGGCCGCGGCCGGGTCAAGGACGCCCAGCCCGGCACCGGTGAGGCCCGGCTGCTGCTGGCGGGAGCGGCCCGCGACGGCGAGATCCGCGTCCGCCGCGGCGGCACCGCCCAGCTCACCGCCATGTGCTCGCGCGCCTACCTGAACGACCTGAGCCGCGCCCACCGCGACGGCGCCCTGCCCACCGTCGACGACCCCACCCGCGTAAGGACGCACTGACATGACCCGCACCCGCACCGCGATCGTCGTGGGCGGCGGCATCGCCGGCCCGGTCGCAGCCCTCGCGCTGCGCCGGGCCGGGATCGAGGCCATCGTGCACGAGTCCCACACCGCCACCGCCGACGGGATCGGCGGGGCCCTGAGCATCGCCCCCAACGGCCGGGCCGCCCTCGGCCTCGTCGGTCTCGACCGGGTGGGGGCGCCGGTGAACGCCATCGTGCTCCAGAACCACCGGGGTCGGACCATCACCGAGATCCGCCAGCCCATGCAGTTCAGCTGGCGCTCCGAGCTGTACCGCCGCCTCTACGACCTGGCCGTGGACCGCGGCGTGCCGGTCCACCACGGCCACGAACTCGTCGACGTGCGCGAGAGCGCCACCGGCATCCGGGCCGTCTTCGCGAACGGCACCACCAGCGAGGAGGCCGACATCCTGATCGGCGCGGACGGCCTGCGCTCCACCGTGCGCCGGCTGATCGACCCCGGGGCTCCCCGGCCGCGCTACTCGGGGCTCCTCGGCTTCGGCGCCCGCGTCGACGGCGCCGGACTGCCGTCCACCGGCGACCGGATGTACATGGCCTTCGGGCGACAGGCCTTCTTCGGCCACCAGACCTTCGCCGACGGCAGCGGCGTCTGGTTCGCCAATCTCCCGCACCCCCATCTGACTTGGGAGGAGGTGCGGCGGACGGCGAACGAGGAGTGGCTGAGGCGGCTGAGCGAGGCCTTCGCCCGCGACACCGTCCCCGCGCTGGACCTGCTGCGCCGCACCGCGCCAGACGACCTGGTCACCGCCGGCCCCATGGAGGACCTGCCGCACGTCCCGCGCTGGCACCGCGGCCGGATGGTGCTGGTCGGCGACTCCGCCCACGCCACCTCGCCCAGCTCCGGACAGGGCGCCTCGCTCGCCGCGGAGAGCGCGGTGGAACTCGCCCGTGCCCTGCGGGACCTGCCGCACCCCCAGGCGTTCGCCGCGTACGAGGGCCGCCGCCGCGCCCGGGTCGAGCGCGTCATCGCCCAGGCCGCCCGGACCAACAGCGGGAAGGCCGCCGGGCCGGTGGGCAGGATGGTCCGCGACGCCCTCCTGCCGGTGTTCGCCCGCCTCGCCACCCCGGAGAGGATGGCCTGGCAGTACGACCACCGGATCAGCTGGGACGACATGGTCGCCGCGTGAGGTCGCAACCGCCCGCTCGCGGCGCCGGCTCCCGACCGCACCACCGGCAGGCCGAGACCGGGAATCGACGCGCCCCCCGACATCGCTGCGAGGCGCTCGGCCGGCCGCCGGGCCGGGGTGGCCGGGTCCCGTCGATCGGTGCGCGTACGGGAGCTGTCGGCGCGTGACGGAAGCGTGCGAGCACCGGCCGGCCGCCGCCCGGCCGGCCTGGCCTGCCCGCCTGCGCTCCTGGGGCAGCACGGTCCGCCGCCGCCCTCGTCGGCCTGCCGTCGACCACCTCCGTGTGGACGAGCGACCAGGAGTTCACGGGGCCGGCCCGGCCACTGCGCGGTCTGCCGGCCACGTCGGCCATGCGCCCAAGCCGCCGTGCGCTCCGACTGCGCGCCACCGAAGCGGTCCACCGGCGAGACGACGGCCGGCACCGACCGGACCGGCTCCGCCCGGCTCAGTCCACCTGGTCCTCGCCGCCCTCGTGGTGCACGGTGCCGTCCTCGTCGAGTACGGGGTGCAGGCGCATGGGGTCCTGGCTGTTGATGTCGGACGGGCGCGGTCCCTCGGGCCCGTCCGGTCCCCAGCGCAGCAGACGGCGGGTGCGGCCGATGCGGTACACGGTGCCCAGGACGTCCAGCCGGTCGACCCGGCCGGCGCGCAGCCGGTCGGCGGCCTCGGCGTAGGCGACCAGTTCCGAATCCGCGCCGTCGGGATGGTCGGCGACGTACGTACGGGCGGTGACCTGCCGGTCGGCGTCTACCGGGAGGAGGTCGCGCTGACGCGGCACGAGCCAGGTCAGGAGGAAGTCGAGCGACCTGCGGGCGCCGTGCGCCGTGGCGTGGGTGCCGCTGACCGGCCGCCATCCGGGGCCGTTCTGCGACACGACCGTGAAGGTCGCCGGCAGCAGCAGGACGTCGGGGTGGGTGGTGAGCGCGCGGTGCGATTCGGCGCGCACGTCGTCGGGGAACCGGGAGCCGGTGTACGCGAGGCCGCGCCGGGCGAGCCGTTCGGCGGCCTGGGAAGGGGTGAGCGGCGCGTCAGGATCCAGGACGAGGCCGGCGTCGACCTTCGCCTCCCTGGTGCCCGTGTCCCAGTCCGGGGTGATGGGCTCCGGATCGGTCGGGCGCGGCGGCTCGATGCCGTCCGGACCGGTGCCGGCGTACTCCTCGGCGCGCACGACGCGGTAGCGCGTGCCGAGCACCGTGAGTTCGTCGACGCGCTCGCGCTCCAGCCGGGCCACCGCCGCCAGCAGGGCCCGACGCTCCACCCGGTCCTGTGCCTCGTCCTTCGCGCGGAACCACAGCAGCGAGTTCAGGCTGTCCCGCGCCACCTGCGGACAGCCGGACGACACCGCGACCACCACCCGCCACCGCCGGCCGTCGTCCGCGTCCTGCGCGGCGACTCCGAACAGCGGGCCGCGGACGGCCACCCTGCCGGCCCGCACCACGGCGTCGACCGCGTCGGCCTCCACGGCGGCCTCGACCGGTTCCACCGGAACCCGCACCGCCACCGGCCGCACCCCGCCCGGCCACACATCCCCAAGTTCCATGCGTCCATCCTGCCGACGCCGGGCCGCCTTTGACGCGGAATTCCTCTGAATCCCTCCGAATCACAGCATTTGCGGCCTCAGGGGGAAGTACGCCGGCCCGCCGGAAGCCGGGCTCCCGGACGCGGAGTCGTCTCCTTCTGTCCCGAGGTCGCGGGCCGCCTCATGACACCGCGCCGGACGCTCGATCGCGGCACCCACCCAGGCCGAAGTTGACGGCGCCGGTGAGGTGGGTGCGCCGTGAACGGGCTTGTCCGGGGGAGGCGGGTCACGCGGGACGTTCTTCCCGGCGCAGGTAGGCTCCGGCGCGCGCGGCGGCCGCCGCGGCTTCGGCGGCCTGGTCCGCGGCGGCCTCGTCGGGGCTGCAGGCGGTGGTCAGGAAGCGGTAGTAGAGGGGGGCGGAGACGGCGCGGACGACCTCATGGGGGTCCGTGCCGGCCGGTACCTCGCCCCGGTCGACGGCCTGCTGCACGCACGGCGCCCACTCGTCGACGCGGACCTCGTAGAAACGGTGCAGGGCCTCCGCCGTCCTGGCCTCGCAGGTCGCGGCCGCGATCACGGCCTTGAACAGCGCTCCTTGGCGCGGGTCGGCCAGAGTGCGCTGCACCAGCCGGGCGTTGGCCTTGAGGTCGCCGAGCAGCGAGCCGGTCTCCGTGCGCGGCAGCGACTGTTCGGCCATGTCCGTCAGCAGGTCCGCCACCAGGCCGGTGACGGTCCCCCAGCGGCGGTAGACGGTCGTCTTGCCCACCTCGGCGCGGCGTGCGATGTCGGTGAGATCCAGGTGGGCGAAGCCCTGCTCGGCGAGGGTGTCGCCGACCGCCTGGAGCACCGCGGCCCGGACCCGCGCGGTACGCCCACCGGGCCGGAGCGTTCCCGGCTCGGCATCCATCGAACTCATAACGGGACTCCAGTTTCATTAGCGAGCTTCGCGTGCTACGGTGGGGGCATCTTAACGGAACCGATGACCCATTAGGTGGGCTGTTTCAAGAGGTGGGGGAGTGGCGATGGAATACAGGCGGTTGGGTGCCTCCGGGCTCGAGGTTCCCGCGCTCAGCTTCGGTGCCGGCACGTTCGGCGGCCAGGGACCGCTGTTCAGCGCCTGGGGCAGCACCGACGTGCGGGAGGCGCGTCGGCTCGTGGACATCTGCCTGGACGCGGGGATCACGATGTTCGACACCGCCGACGTCTACTCCGGTGGCGCGTCCGAGGAAGTGCTGGGCGAGGCGATCAAGGGCCGCAGGGACCAGGTGCTCGTGTCCACCAAGACGAGCCTGCCCATGGGGGACGGCCCGGGCGACGCGGGCTCCTCGCGGTCACGGCTGATCGCCGCGTGCGAGGACGCGTTGCGGCGCCTGGGAACCGACTACATCGACCTCTTCCAGCTGCACGCCTTCGACGCCGGCACGCCGATCGAGGAGGTTCTGTCCACCCTGGACGATCTCGTGCGCGCGGGAAAGGTCCGGTACCTGGGCGTCTCCAACTTCTCCGGCTGGCAGGCGATGAAGTCCCTCGCGCTCGCGGAGAAGTACGGCCGCCCGCGCTACGTCGCGCACCAGGTCTACTACTCCCTCGTCGGTCGCGACTACGAGTGGGAACTGATGCCGCTCGGACTCGACCAGGGCCTCGGGGCACTGGTGTGGAGCCCGCTCGGCTGGGGACGGCTCACCGGCAAGATCCGCCGCAACCAGCCGCTGCCGGCCGGCAGCCGGCTGCACGAAACCGCGGCCTACGGCCCGCCGGTCGACGACGAGCAGCTCTACCGCGTGGTCGACGTGCTCGACGAGATCGCACAGGAGACCGGCAAGGCCGTCCCGCAGATCGCCATCAACTGGCTGCTCCAGCGCCCGACCGTGTCGTCCGTCATCATCGGCGCCCGCAACGAGGAGCAACTGCGCCAGAACCTCGGCGCCGTCGGCTGGTCACTCACCCGGGACCAGATGGCGCGGCTCGACGCGGCCAGCGGCAAGCCGGCGCCCTACCCCTACTTCCCCTACCAGCGCCAGGAGGCCTTCGCCCGGCTCAATCCGCCGGTGGACTTCACGCCGCCGACCCCCGCCTGACGCCGGCGCCGTCCAGCGCCGGCGGCCGGCCCGAACATCCCGTCAGGCCGGCCGCCGGCTGACGGCGTCCCGTACGGACGGAGGCAGCAGCGGGCTCACCCTGCCCAGGAAGCGGTGCAGTTCGGGGCCGTGCCGCCTGGTCAGTTCCGCGCTGTGGGCCAGCACATCGAGTTCGTTGGCGGCCGTGATGGTGAGAAACGCGCGCAGGTCGTCGGCCGGCGGCTGGTGCACACGGCCGGTGAAGCGGTCCCGGAAGGCGACGGTCCCGGTGCCGTCGAGGCGTGGGTAGGTGGCGGCGCGGTCACAGCTCGCGTAGAGATGGACGAGGGCTTCCGCCGGTCCGCCGATCAGCGCGATGAGCGTCGCCCGGTCGGCGACGGGCAGCAGCGACGGTCCGAAACCGTCCGTGCCGTACGCGGCGTGGCACAGGCCCGCGGTCCGGACGACGCTGTCCGCGCCCCATCCGGCCAGGGCCTCCTCGACACGCTTGAGGTGTTCCAGCAGGGTGCCGCCGGGGTGCGGCATCCGGGCCGCACCGCGGTCGATCAGAAACGCCTCGATCGCTCGCCGCCCCTGTCCCGTCAAGGGGGGTCGCTGGACTGATGTCATGGTCGAGTCGTCCTCTCGCAGGTGACGTCGTGGCCGCACGGTGCGGGTCTGTCCTCGTGGTGCTCGCCGGAACCGGGCGCCGACGCCGTGGTGCCACCGCCCGGTCGCCTCGCACCGGCGCCCTGCGCCCGTCTCCCCGTCCTCGCCGGGCGGCCGGAGCAGCGAGTCGACGGCCGTGGTGATGTAGGGCAGGACGGTGGTGTCCGGTGCGGAGCTGAGCGCCGGTGTCTGGATGGCCAGGCGCATCAGCGCCATGCCCGGCATCCACACCGCCGGCAACTCGGCGCGGACCGCGGCGGCGGGCCCGTCGAGGTGCTCGGCGAACCTTTCCGAGAAGACGTCGGTCACGTCCGCGCGCAGGCGTCCTACGGCCTCCTCCCGGCTGGGGGAGCGGAGTGTCGTCAGCAGCGGATGCGGCACCTCGCCCTCACCGGGGCCGTCGAACGCGACGGAGTGGATCCACTCCGACACCTCCTCCAGCGGCAGGTGCCGCAGCGGTTCGAACAGCGCGGTGCCGCTCGTCGCGACCGCTTCGAAGAGCCCATGTTCCGCGCCGAAGTACCGGTAGACGAGTGCGGCGTGGACATCGGCGGTTCTGGCGACGTCGCGGACGCTCGTGCCGTCGCACCCCCGGCGCCCGAAACGCCGCGCCGCCGCGCTCAGCAGAGCCGCCCGCGTGCCCGCCGCGTCGTACTTCCGAGGCGCGGAACGGCCGTTGCCGCCCCGTTGCCGCTCACCCGCCCCGCCCACCTGGTGCTCCCTCCGCCCGGTTCGCTGTGTACAGCCTCGCGGTCCCGGCGCGCCCTGTCGAAATGCGGCCGACCGATGTCATCGAGCGTTGACACATGGCGCGGCGCCCCAAGTAGCGTGTCGGTACGGGTCGTTGATCTGCGGACCGCCCTCCGTCAACTCGGCTTCCGGGAGTGGCCGACAGCGTTCGCGGACCCCCGGCGACGATCTCGTCCGGCGCCGTGCAGCCGACCCGACGCCCCACCACCCCAGCGGCCGCGGCCGGTGGGGCCCGGTGTGACGGCGTGAGCGGAGCACCTGGGATGACCGCCTCCGACACCACCACCTCCGGCACCCAGGACGGCCCCGAGGGCGGCCCCGACGGGGGTGCCGGCGGCGGTTCCGCGGCTCCCGCGGCTGGAACACCGGCAGATCGTCACCGTCCTGTCCGGGCTCATGCTCGGCATGTTCATCGCCGCCCTCGACCAGACCGTGGTCTAGTGCCCCGGCAGGCATCGTTTGCCCGTCGAGGAGCGGCGTCCGGTGCGTGCTGTCGGCGTGCCGGCCGGAAGTCCTCGTACTGGGCGTACCTGGGCTTTCGGCCGGTGCGGCGAGTGGGGGCACCTCCCGCGCAGCGGGGGAGCGTGCCGGGCGTCGCGACGGGGCGAACGTTGCCTGCCCGGGCACTAGCGGGCCGATGCGCGCGCGGCGCCGGCCGCGGCCGGTCGGTCCGCGTCCCCGGTGGGAACGGGCCGTGAGCGCAGGCCGGCGACCAGGCCGAGCATCAGCACGGCGATGCCCAGCCACACCGACGGCCTCGGTGTGCCGCCGCCCGTGACGGCGCCGACGACCGCCGCCGTGAGCGGCGCGACACCGGTGAGAAGCCCGGCCCGCCCGGCCCCGACGGCGCGGACCGTCGAGTACCACAGCACGAAGGCGACCGCCGTGACCAGCAACGCCAGATATCCGACCGCCGCCCACTGCGTCCCGCTCAACTCCCGCACGGCGCCCGGCCCTTCCGTCGTAGGGCCGAGGACGGACAGCAGCGCGGCGGCCAGCCACATCGCGTGCACGGACACGCCCCACGGCGAGTGCCGCCGCAGCACGGGTACGGCGAGCAGTGTGAACGCGGCCTCGCACCCCAGGGCCAGCGCCGCCCAGGCCACCCCGACGGCATCGGTGCGGCCGGTGCCCTCCACCAGCACCGCGCCGCCCATGACGACAGGCGCCGCCCACAGGACCTGCCGGCTCGGCCTGCGCCGTTCCAGCACCGGGCCCGCCAGCGCGAGCACGACGGGCACGCACGCGACCGCGACGGCGATCACCGCGGGTTCCGCGTGGGCGACACCCCTGACCACGGCCACGTTGAACAGCACCAGACCGGTGAGAGCGATCCCGCCGAGCCACACCCACTCACGGCCGCGCGGCCACAACAGCCGGGCACCCGTGAGCCGGGCCATGACGAGCAGGATCGCGGCCGCAGCCGCGTAACGGACGGCCTGGCTGGTGAACAGCGGGGCGCCGACGAGGGCGCGGGAGACGGTGACGCTGCTGCCGACCAGCGTCATCCCCACCACGCCCGGCACGAGCGGGGCGAAGGAAGCGGAAGGTTTGTTCATGGCGCCAGGCTGCCTCCACAATGGACGTCATGGGCAGGTCCACAACCTCGTCGGTACAGGGGTCCAAAACTCCGCGCCGGGCCGCGGCAGCGGCAGCGGACGCGCCGGCGCCCGCCCCGCCGGCGGCCGGCGCGGGAATCGGCTCGGACTTCCTCCAACTGGACATGGGGCAGGCGCCGCCCGGCGGGCGTACGGCCTGGCTGGCCGACCAGCTGCGGTCGGCCATCGCCGACGGCCGCCTCCCCGTCGGCACGCGACTGCCCGCCAGCCGCGTCCTCGCCGGGGAACTGCGCGTCACCCGGGGCGTGGTGACCGAGGCCTACCGGCGGCTCGCCGAGTCCGGCCAGATCGCCGGCCGCGGCCGCCACGGCACGGTGGTCGTGGCGGCGCCCGCCGCCATCCGAACCCGCCACACGGCCGCGTCGGGGACATCGACCGCGGCCATGGCCGGGCCCGCGTCCCGGACCGGCGACGGGGCCGCGCTCTTCGGTTCGGGCGACCGCGAGGGCGTCATCGACGCCCTGCGCACCCTGCCCTGCCGTATCGATCTCGCCCCGGGCGTCCCCGACCTCGCCGCCTTCCCCCGCACGAGCTGGCTGCGCGCCGAGCGCGCCGTCCTCGCGGGCGCCACCCCGGCCGACTTCGGCTACGGCGACGCCCGCGGCACGCCCGCGCTGCGCACGGCCGTCGTCGGCTGGCTGGCCCGCAACCGGGGCATCCGCGCCGACCCGGACGAGGTGGTGGTGGTCGCGGGCGTGGCGCAGGCGCTCGGCCTGCTCGGGCAGATCCTCAGGGCGGACGGCGTCCACCGCATCGCCGTCGAGGACCCCGGCTCGCTCGGCGCCCGCCAGCAGCTGGAGTACGGCGGCCACGAGATCGTGCCCGTCCCCGTGGACGCGGCCGGCCTCGACGTGGGAAAGCTGCGGGACAGCGGGGCACCGGCAGTACTCCTGACCCCGGCGCACCAGTTCCCGACCGGCGTCGTCCTCGACGGGGAGCGCCGCCGCGAACTGCTCGGCTGGGCGGCCGGCGGAGGCACGGTCATCGAGGACGACTACGACGCCGAACACCGCTACGACCGGCCGCCGGTGCCGGCGCTGCGGTCGCTGATGCCCGAGGGCGTGTGCTACGCGGGAAGCGTCTCCAAGCTGCTCGCCCCCGCGCTCCGCGTGGGCTGGCTCCTCGTGCCGCGGGACCGGCTGGACGCCGTGGTGGCGGCCAAACGGTACGCCGATCTCGGCAACGGCATCCTCACCCAGCTCGTCCTCGCCCGCCTGATGGACTCCGGCGAGCTGGAACGGCATCTGCGCCATCTCCGGCAGCGCCACCGCCGTCGCCGGGACACGATGCTGCGGGCGATCGAGCGGCATCTGCCCGGCGCCCGCGTGCACGGTGCCGCCGCCGGCCTGCATCTGACCGTCACCTTCGGCACCGCGCCGGGCAGCGCCCCCCACGACGGGCTGCGGGACACCGACCTCGCGGCGGCCGCTCTCGCACGGGGTGTCAAGGTGCACCCGCTGTCCTGGCACCGCATCAACCCCGGCCCCCCGGGACTGGTCCTCGGCTACGCGGCGGGTGCCGCGCACGAGATCGACGAGGGCATCGCCCTCATCGGCGCCGCTTTGCGGAGCCTGCTGCCATGAGGCCCGAGCGTTCACCCCGGTGGGAAACGGACGAGGCCGGCGCGGTGCGGGGCCCCGGGGGTCATGGCGGGCCGCGGTGGACGCGGCGGAAGTCGCCGGGGGAGTCGGTGGATTCGGAGAAGCACAGCCGGCGGGTGACGACAGCGATCGGCGTGTCGGTGTGCGTCGGTTAGGCGCTGCGCCTCCAGGATCCACGAGGGCGTCGATGACCTGTGGGACGGGCCGGCCGGTGGCGGCCGTACAGGCGCGCGTCAAAGTCCTGACCGGGTAGCCGAGACGCTGAGCGTACTCCCCGGCGCAACGGGTCGTGGCGTACGCCCTTTCGAACTCGGTGCGGAGACGGGCGTGGATCTCGCCGTCGACGCGCGGGTCGCCCGGCTCGTCGTCTCCCGGCAGGCGATCGATGCGCAGCAGGACGGCGGGGAGGAGTTGGGGGATCTCCTGCGACACCCTGCCGGCGGGCCGGGTGAATTCGGCCCGCGGCTGATCCAGCAGGGTGCGCAGGGCGGCGTGGCCGGGGCCGGTGCCGAGCTGCTGGCAGAGCGGGCCGTACCACTGGTGCATCAGCCGGTCGATGCCGGTGGCGGGGGCCGGGAAAGGACGGGGTGAAAAGCCGGTGCGGGCCGTTCACCGCCCTCCCCGCTGGACCGAACCCCTGGACCTGGCCGGGCCGATCCACAGCGGCGTGCCGGAGCGGCACGGGTGGGTGACGAAGTCGACGCAGTACTACGCCGTCGCCCTCGTCGACGAGATCGAGCACGCCCCCCGTCGTGCGAGGAACCCGACGTCCCCGTGCCGCATGGCCCCCGTGGCGACGTCGCGCCGGCTGGTGCTGTCGTCCGTGTCATTGTGCCCCGACGGGCGGCGACGGCGGCAGGCCCCTGCCCCCTGGCGGACGGCCCGAGGGGTACGCGGCCCGCAGTCCCCTGGTCCGCCGGCCGGCGTGCTACCGGTCTCGATGCGCGGAGCGTGCCGTCATGACAGGTATCTGGGGCAGTCTGTGCCGGCTCCGCCCCGGACCATGTTCCAGACGCCGCGCCTCCCGCCGCCCCGCCGCCTCGTCAGCGGCGCACCGGCGTGCCGCGGCCCCAGGCCCAGGCGAGCCGGTCGGCACCGGACGGGTTGGTGGTGGCGAGCCAGGGGCGGGCCGTGGTGCCGGTCAGGGTCTGGATCGAATAGGTGTCGTCGGTGCGCAGGCCGGGCCAGTAGACCGACCCCATGCCGAGTTTGCGGAAGGTGTCGGTGTCGGCCTGGATGAAGTTGACGGAGTTGTTGTCGGGAGCCGGCCTGTCGTAGTCGAGGCCCGTGGTCATCGGGGCGCCGAACTCGTCGGCGACCGTCCGGTTCGCGCAGTCGCCGAGGCGTGCCTTGAGGTCGGCCACCCACTGGTCGTACGTGGCGTAGTCCTTCCAGAACCCGTAGTGGTGCAGCGAGAGATAGGTGCCCTTCAGACGCGGGTCGGCGCACACCGAGGTGACGTGGTCGTTGTAGCCCGCGCCACTGACGAAGACGCGGTCGCGCGGGACCGAGGGATAGGTCGACAGCCACGTCGCGGCGATGTCGGCCCACTGGCTGCCGGTGTAGCCGTGCGGTTCGTTCATCGGCTCGAAGTAGACGCGCCGGTTGCCGGTGTAGGTCTTGACCACCGTGTTCCACATGGGCCAGAAGGTGGCGGGGTCGTCGATGAACCCGTCCTTGGCGGCGCCCGTGCCCTCCCAGTAGGAGAGGATCACCTTGAAGCCCCGGGCCGTCGCCGCGTCGATGACACCCCGGTACGACTTCCAGTAGGAGCCGTTGACCGTGTACGGGTTGATCGGCAGCCGTACGGTGTTGGCGCCGAGGTTCGCGCGGAAGGCCTCGATGATCCGGCTCGCCTTCGCGTAGGTGCGGGCGTAGTCGTCGGAGAGCGACAGACCGGACAGGTGCAAATCGTCGTCGGCGTAGTTGTCGCGCGGATCGGCCCAGTTGACGCCCTTGAACTGGGTGGTGCCGGTGCCCGGTACCGCGGCGGAGGCCGGGCTGCCGGCGAGCGTCGTACCGCTGACCGCGGCGATCGCGACCGCGACGAAGGCGCCGCGCATACGGGCGGTGAGACGGGCTCTGGCGGGAGGCTTGCGCATGGGAAGGGGCCCTTTCGGGAGACGGCGGCTCGGCGGACGGACGCGGGGGAGAGGCGAGTCGGGTGCCGGACGGGACGCACGCAGACACCCCTCGATGGCTCCGCGGTCCGGCCACGACATCGATGGTGACGTGAACATCTTTCGCGTCCCAAGGCGATACGGGATCTCCGCTCGCGCTGGCCGCGGGGGAATGTTTACGTAAACATGAAGGCGACGGAATCGTGGCACCCGCTCCGGCGGTCGTCAAGGTGTCGTCCCGCGTAACATCCGGGTGCGTGACAGAGGTCGGAGTGGTGGCACGATGAGTCCCGACGGACCGGAGCGGCGCGCCGCCGCGCCGCCGGCCGGTGGTGTGCGACGCGGGAGTTCCGGTGTGCCCGGCGGCCGCCGCAGACAGCGGGTCTCCATGGCGGACGTGGCCAAGCTGGCGGGTGTCTCGTCACAGACGGTCTCGCGGGTCGCCAACGGCCACGCCGGGGTGGTCAGTTCCACCCGTGAACAGGTGCTCGCCGCGATGCAGCAGCTGGGCTACCGGCCCAACAGCGCGGCACGCGCCCTGCGATACGGACAGTTCAACACCATCGGTGTGATCCTGTTCAACCTCTCCACCACGGGCAACAGCCGTACCGTCGAGGCGATCGCCACCCACGCGGCGGCCGCGGGATACGCCATCACGCTGATCCCCATCGACGTACCCACGCAGGACAACGTGCTGGGCGCCTTCACCCGCATGGGAGAGCTGGCCGTCGACGCCGTCATCGTCATCATGGAGAGCCATCTGCTCGACACCGGCACCGTGCAACTGCCGCCGGGCGTCCACGTGGTGGTCGTGGACTCGGACGCCGGCGACCGTTACAGCGTGGTCGACACAGATCAGACCGATGGTGCCCGGCAGGCCGTCGGGCACCTGCTCGGTCTCGGCCACCGGACCGTATGGCACGTGTCCGGGCCCGAGACGTCGTACGCGGGACGGCGGCGCACCGAGGCCTGGCGCGCGGTCCTGGAGGAGGCGGGGCGCCCGGTGCCCGCGCCCCTGCACGGCGACTGGTCGGCCGCGTCCGGCCACGCGGCCGGCCTCGCCCTCGCCGAGAAGCCCGGCTGCACCGCCGTCTTCGCCGCCAACGACCAGATGGCCCTCGGCCTGCTGCACGCCTTCCACGAACGCGGGGTGTCCGTCCCCTCGGACATCAGTGTCGTCGGCTTCGACGACACCCCCGACGCCGCGTTCTTCACCCCGCCCCTCACCACGGTCCGCCAGGACTTCGCGGAGGTCGGACGCCGCTGTGTCCGGGAAGCCCTGCGCCAGATCCGCACCCGCGACGGCGCACGGCCCGGCACGGACCTCGTCCCGGCCCGCCTGGTGATCCGGCACAGCACCGCCCCGCCGGGCGGCTGAGGCGCGCACGAGCCCTGTTCGGCGTGCCCGGGGCAGACGCCGGCAGCGGCGGTCGAGCAGCGCCC
The DNA here is from genome assembly GCF_055584345.1 of Streptomyces sp. NPDC104106. Lineage (NCBI taxonomy): Bacteria > Bacillati > Actinomycetota > Actinomycetes > Kitasatosporales > Streptomycetaceae > Streptomyces > Streptomyces sp. NPDC104106. The sequence continues at coordinate 78,262 of NZ_JBVJMF010000012.1, read as the reverse complement.
GGGAGACTCCGGGAGGTGCGGGTTGAGGAAGGGCAGGACGAACAGCCCGTCCCAGTAGACATGGCCCCGCCCTTCCCTGCCCGCGCAACGGTCACAGAGGCGCGGATGCGTGCGGCGGGCCTCAGACCGGCTCGGGGACGACGGCCACCGGGCACGCGGAGTGGTGCAGCAGGGCGTGGGCGACCCGGCCCAGCTGAAGCCCGAAACGACCGTGCCGGCGCCGAGCGCCGACGACGACCAGATCGGCCTCGGCCGAGGCCTCCAGCAGGACGCGGTGCGCGGGGCCCTCGACGGGACGGCGCAGGACATCGACGCCGGGATGCTCCCGCAGGGTCGTGCGCAGGGCGTCCTCCAGAGCGGTCGACGCCCGCTCCTCGCGCAGCCGTGCGGCGTCGTCCGCGATGAGCATGTGGTCCACGGGTTCCTGCGCGGGCGTACGCCAGGCCCGTACAGCCGTCAGGGCACAGCCGCGCACCTCGGCCTCGCGCACCGCGAACCGTACGGCGCCCGTGGCCCCGGTCGGCTCCCCGACCCCCACCACGATCCGGCGGAAGGTTCCCGCGCGGTGGGCTTCGCCGCCACGCACCACGACGACCGGGCACACGGCGCGAGCCGCCACCGCGAGACTGACGGACCCGAGCAGCATCCCGGCGATCTCTCCACGCCCACGCGAGCCTGTGACCAGGGCGAACGCATCCGGCGCCGCCCGCAGCAGCATGGACACGGCGCCCTCGGCCATGGCGCTGCCCGACACCTTCACCTCCGGGTCGCGCCGCCGGGCACGCTCCACGCAGGACGCCACGATGTGCTCCGCCATGACCTCCGGGACGGGGCGGTCGGTGCCGAAGGACGGCTGGGCTTCCTCGTAGACCTCCCACAGCGAGGCATGGACCAGCCGCAGGGGGAGTCCGTGCCGCGCCGCCTCGTCCACCGCCCAGTCGACGGCCGTCAGACTGGAGTCCGATCCGTCGACGCCCACGACCAGTGGCAGGTCCATCGCCGTCACCGCCCTCTCCGCCAGGGTGCCGACAGCCCGCGCGCACGCTGCGAGCAGTCCCTGTGAATACCGTCGCACCGCCCGCCCGGCGCCGCGACATGCCAGCGGCCGAGGTATGGCGGTGCCGGAGGCGAGGGCCGCGCGCGGTGGCTGCCGGCCGTGGGCGTACGGGGGGCGGGCTTCCGGGCGGCGGAGGCACCTGCCGGGAGCGGACACGCGGGGGCGCCGCGGAGGGCGGCCGGGCTCGCCGGGTCGGCCCGGACGGTTCGCTTCACGGCTGTACGGCACGGCAGCGGTTCCCCGTCGTCCGGCTGTGGCGCGGTGCGCGGCAGGTCCGCCGTCGACGCGGCTGCCAGGAGTGCCGGTCGCGCCGGTCGCTCGATCAGAGGGCGGCTCGCCGTGGTGTCGCCGTACCGTGCCACGCGGTGGCGCGGGGCGTCGTCGAGCACCTGCGCCGGCGGGCGGCGGTGGGCTTCCAGGAACCAGGAACCGGCCTGCGGTGTCGTGCACGCGCCGGACGGCGCGGTCCAGGCGTGCAGCGGAGTCCGCAGTGCCGGACGTGGGCCTCGCGAAACGCGAAGGCCACCACCGTGCGACTGCCGTCCCCTTCCTCGACGCCCACGAGACCCTGCCGATCCGGGCCTCCCGGTGGTCGGCACCGCCGCGCACCACGACGACCGGGCAGTCCGCGCGGGCCGCGACGGCGAGGCTGACCGAGCCCGGCAGCCTGCCGTCGAGATCTCCGAGTCCTCGGGATCCCAGGACCGGAGCGAAGGCGCCCTCGTCGGCTGCGACGAGGGTGAGGCCGCGTGCTCGTGCGAGACCTCGCCGGTCAACGGTACGGCGGGAGCGCGCTGTCCGGCCGTGTCGAGGCGTTGCCGATCGCCTCCGACGCCTCACGGTCCCCGGCCGCCGCGTGCACCAGCCGGAACGGGACCCCGTGCCGGGCCCCATCGGCGGCGGCCCGGTCGACCACCTGAAGGCTCCCCCTCTCGGAATCCGTCGGATCCGTCGACACGCACCACCAGGGGAATCCACCGCCGCTGCCTCCTCCCGCGCCCTGTTCCCGGCCGGACTGTTCGCCGACACGTCCAGCGTGTTGCGCGTCGGGGGCCGCTGCCACGCGGCCTGCCGACGACTCGGGCGGCCGTGTTGCCCGGACGTACGGCGGGAGTGACCGTGGGAGGTGGGGAGCGAGGGAGTGAGAACCGTGCGAGCGTTCGTCTACCACGGCCCGGCGCAGACCTCATGGGACACCGTCGCGGACCCGGTGATCGAGGAGCCGACCGACGCCATCGTACGCATCGACGCCACCACCGTCTGCGGCAGCGATCTGCACATCCGGTCGGGAGACCTGGCCGAGGTGAAGCCGGGGACGGTCCTCGGCCACGAGGCCGTCGGCGAGGTGATGGAGATCGGTGGCGAAGTCCATCACCTGCGTCCCGGCGACCAGGTGATCGTGTCGTCCGTGTCGGCCTGCGGCGACTGCGAGGAGTGCCGCGACGCCAGGTACGGGCAGTGCCGCGGGGGCGGCGGATGGATCCTGGGCAATCTCGTCAACGGAACCCAGGCCGAGTTGGTGCGCGTACCGTTCGCCGACCACTCCACCACCCGGCGCCCGTCCGCTCTCCCGCTCGACGACGCGGTCCTGCTCGCCGAACTCCTCCCCACCGCCTACGAGGTCGGGGTCCGCAACGGACATGTGGGCCCGGGCGACACGGTCGTCGTGGTGGGCGCGGGACCCGTCGGGCTCGCCACGGTGTTCGTCGCGCGACTCTATTCGCCCCGCCGCGTCATCGTCGTGGACCTGGCCGACGCCCGGCTGCGGACCGCCCTGCGGATGGGGGCGGACGCCGCCGAGTCGCCGGGCCGGATGATCGCCGACCTGGCCGAGGGACCGGGCGCCGACGTGGTCGTCGAGGCGTCGGGCGAGCCGGAGGGCTTCGTCCTGTGCACGCGTGCCGTGCGCACGGGAGGGCACATCGCCACCATCGGCACCCACGGCAGACCGGCGACGCTGCATCTGGAGTTCCTCTGGCGCAAGAACGTGACCATCAGCATGGGCCAGGTGGACACGTCCTCCACGCGGTGGCTGCTGGAGCTGATGCGGTTCGGACGCCTCCCCGTCTCCGGGCTGGTCACCCACGCCTTCTCTCTGGACCGGATGGGGGACGCCTACGAGGTGGTCGCCCACGGCACTGCCAACGGAGCCCTGAAGGTCGTGCTGCACCGCGAGTGAACCCGCGAGAAGCCTGAGGTGTGTCATGGACAACCCGGTCGTCGTGGGCGTGGACGGCTCCCCGTCCAGCCTGGCCGCGGTGGAGACCGCCGCACGGGAGGCCGGCCTGCGCGGCGTGGGCCTGCGGCTGGTGCACGCCTTCGGCACGCCGTCCCTGCTCCCGCCGCCCGGCGCGCCGCCGTGGAGTCCTGCCGCGGCGGGGTTGCGCGAGCTGGTGGACGGCACGCTGGCCGAGGCCGAGCAGCGGGCTCACGCGGCTGGACCGGGGGTGGAGATCACCCGGGAGATCACCCTGGGAGAGCCCCTCGCGGTGCTGGAGACCGAGTCGCGCACCGCCTCGCTCGCCGTGGTCGGCAGCCGCGGACTCGGCGTGTTCGGCGGTCTTCTGCTGGGCTCGACCGCCGTACACCTGGCCGCGTACGGCCGCTGTCCGGTACTGGTGGTACGCGGCCGTGCGGATCCGGGCGGCCCTGTGCTGCTGGCGGTCGACGGTTCACCGGCCGGCGCCTCGGCCGTCGAGTTCGCCTTCGTGGAGGCGTCGCTGCGCGGCGTGGACCTGGTGGCGCTGCACGTGTGGAACACCTGGAGCGAGTCGGCCTCCGTGGGTCCGGACAATCCTCTCGACCTGGTGGTCGACATCGACCGGCTCCGTGCGGAGGGGCAGCGGTTGCTGGACGCGACACTGGCCCCCTGGCGGCAGCGCCGGCCCGGGGTCCCCGTGGAGCAGCGCCTGGTGCGGGCTCGGGTCCGCCCGGCCCTGCTGGAAGCCAGCGGTGAGGCCCAGCTGGTGGTGGCCGGCGCACGCGGACGGGGCGGCTTCACCGGGCTGCTCCTCGGCTCGGCCAGCCAGGCCCTGCTGCACCACGCGCACTGTCCCGTCGCCGTGGTCAGGGGCGACGGGGCGGCAGGACGAGCGGCCACGAGGACCGATCAGGACGAGTGGGCCTGACCGCCGAGCCGTCCTCGACGCCCGGTCGGTCGGCGGCGCGCACCAGCGCCACCGCGCCGGGCCGCGGCGGCCGGGTGGGGCCGAACGGAACTCGCGTGGACGTGGGCCCATGTCCGGCGGGTCCGCGGTGGGGACGGTGAGGTGCGTACGGATCTGCCGACCGCGGAGCGGAGTGCCGTGCCACGGGGAACATGCGGGCACCTCGTCCTTCCGGCCGCCGGTCCGCCTGGGCCCGCCTGAGCCCGCCCGGTTCGGGCCGTGCAGCCCCCTGGAGCGACCGGTGGACCGGCTGGAGCGCCGGCTCGGCGTCGTTCCTCACGGCCGTCGCCCTCGGCGTGTTGCCGTTGGCGCCCTGGGATGCGGGGCAGGCGGTGTACTGCCGTCTCACGCCCTTACGGCAGGCGGAGCTGTCCCGGCTGCACCCCGTCAGCGCGCTGCTGCTGACCCGACGCGCGACCCCCCAGCGCGGTCCCGCTTCCACGCGCTGGGGCGCCGGAGCGTCCGGGACGGCAGCCGTACGGGTGGCGCGCCGGTGCGGGCCTGACTCCACCGCGGGACCCCCGCGACCGTGTGGGGCGGCGCGGCCGCCTCCCACGGTCTCCGGCGGCCCGTCGGCCGGTGGGCCGGCCGGCGCCCCGGCCCGGTGGACCCGGGATGGGGAACGCGAGGAGCGCAGGAGGCGGTTGGCCGAGGCTGTCCGGGCGTCGGCGGTGCGGATGGGCGTCGGACAGGCGGCGCTGCGCAAGGTCACCGACGAGGCACAGCTCTGCTCCGCGCCTCCCGCCTGCTGGGGGCCGGTGAGCGGGCCCTGGACGTGTGCGTGGCCGGCCGCGCACGCCGAACGTCCACTCCCGGTACTTCGCCGGCCTGTGGAGCCATCACCGGCCCGGCAGCTCATGGCTGTGCACGCCATGACTGTGGGGCGCGAGGTCGAACCGGACGTCCACCACGCCTTCCACGGCCCGCACGAGGCGCGCCGCCACCGGGACCACAGAGCTGTCGGGGACGCGGCCCGCCAGCGTGACGACCCCGTCCTCCACCTCCACCTGGACGGCCGAGGACGACAGCGGGAAGAGGTACGACACGATCTCGCGCCGGACCTCCTCGGCGATGTCCTCGTCGTCGCGCAGGAACACCTTGAGCAGGTCGGCTCGGCTGACGACGCCCTGGAGCAGTCCGGTCCCGTCCACGACGGGGAGTCGTTTGACCCCGCCCCGCGTCATGATCCGTGCGGCCTCGGCGACGGTGGCGTTCGCCTCGACGGTGAGGGCGGGGGACGACATCAGGTCGCCCGCGGTCATCGCCTCGGCCTTCGCCACGTCGACCGGCCGGCGCAGCCGGAGGTAGCCCGCGTCGGGGTCGTCCCTCAGCTCCTCCTTGGGCAGCAGGTCGGCCTCCGAGACGACCCCGACCACCCGGCCCTCGCCCTCGATCACGGGCAGCGCGCTGACCTGCCAGTCCTGCATCAGCTGCACGATCTCCTTGAAGGGGGCCCGGCGGCCGATGGCAGCGACCGTCTGGGTCATGACATCGCTGACGATGCGCGGGGTGCCGTACATGGTGAACTCCATGAGGTCTGCGTCGGTCCTGCACTACCAGCCTGTTCCGGTGCGGCGGGCATCGCCAGGGGCCACCCGGCCCCGGTGGCCGGGGTGGGGCGCCACGGCGATACGCCGGGAGGTCTGCGGGGAACGTGGTGAGCCGGGCGGCGTCGCCGGGGCAAGCCGGTCACGGGGCCGTTCGGCCCCGCATCGGGACCTGCGGCCCCTGACCGCGCCCTCGGGGCCTCACCACGCTGGTATCCGATCCCTCGCCCCGGGAGGCGACGGCCATGACCCGGCCCACCACCGCAGGACTCGAGCTCGCTCGCCCGAAAGCCGGAGCGCCGCCGAAGATCCGTCACGTCGGCGAGCCCGTGCTCGCGGCCCCGGCTCCGCCGCCGCGGGCAGCGCCTGGCCCGCGAGGGCCGCCGGTTCCCGGGAGAGCGCAGCACTCCTTGATCGCATCGGAGTGACACCGCCACGGCGATGCGCTGCGGACGAGGCCCGGGCCGACGTGTCCGATGGCCGTCATAACCGAACTTTCCCCGTAAGACCGGCAAACTGACCGTCAACGGACGACGAATCCGAGGTTCTCCATGACCGAGGCCGGACTCACCCCACTCACCGACGAGGAAGTGCGCACGCTGGACGCACACTTCCGTGCCGCCAACTATCTCGCGGCGGGCCAGATCTACCTCATGGCCAACCCGCTGCTGCGCGAGCCGCTCACACCCGAGCACATCAAGCCGAGGCTGCTCGGCCACTGGGGCACCTCACCCGGGCTGAACCTCGTGTACACGCACCTCAACCGGGTCATCAAGGCACGCGGACTGGACGCCCTGTGCGTATGGGGCCCGGGCCACGGGGGCCCGGCCGTCCTCGCGGGCTCCTGGCTGGACGGCAGCTACGGCGAGACGTACCCGGACGTGTCGCGGGACGCGGCCGGCATGGAACGGCTGTTCCGGCAGTTCTCCTTCCCCGGCGGGGTGCCCAGCCATGTGGCGCCCGAGACCCCGGGATCGATCCACGAGGGCGGTGAACTCGGCTACTCCCTCGCACACGCCTACGGCGCGGCCTTCGACAACCCCGGCCTCGTCGTGGCCTGCGTGATCGGCGACGGCGAGGCGGAGACCGGGCCGCTGGCCGCCTCCTGGCACTCCAACAAGTTCCTCGACCCGGTGCACGACGGAGCCGTCCTGCCGATCCTCCACCTCAACGGCTACAAGATCGCCAACCCGACCGTGCTGTCCCGGCTTCCCGAGCAGGAGCTGGACGCGCTGTTGCGCGGCTACGGCCACGAACCCCTCCATGTCACCGGCGACGACCCGGCCGCCGTGCACCGCGCGCTGGCCGCGGCCTTCGACGAGGCACTGGACAGCATCGCCCTGATGCAGCGCACGGCGCGCGAGGAGGGCGTGTGCGAGCGGGTGCACTGGCCGGTCGTCGTGCTGCGCACACCGAAGGGCTGGACCGGCCCCGCCGAGGTGGACGGCGAACCGGTCGAGGGAACCTGGCGCTCCCACCAGGTGCCGCTGCCCGGCGTCCGGGAGAACCCCGCGCACCTGCGGCAGCTGGAGCGCTGGCTGCGGTCGTACCGGCCCGAGGAACTGTTCGACACCGACGGCCGGCCGGTCGCCGACGTCCTCGCCTGCGTCCCCGAGGGACCGCGGCGGCTCGGGGCCACCCCGCACGCCAACGGCGGCCTCCTCGTGCGCGAGCTGCCCCTGCCGCCCCTCGACGGCATCGCCGTACCCGTCGACAAGCCCGGGGCGACCCTGCACGAACCCACCCGCGTCCTCGGCACGTTCCTCGAACACGTCATGAACGACACGCGGCAGCGCCGGGACTTCCGGCTCGTCGGCCCGGACGAGACCGCCTCCAACCGGCTCCAGGCCGTCTTCGACACCAGCGGAAAGGCCTGGCAGGCGCGGATGCTGCCGGTCGACGAACACCTGGACCGGCACGGCCGGGTGCTGGAGATCCTCTCCGAACACCTCTGCCAGGGCTGGCTGGAGGGCTACCTGCTCACCGGCCGGCACGGACTGTTCTCCTGCTACGAGGCGTTCGTGCACATCGTGGACTCGATGGTCAACCAGCACATCAAATGGCTGAAGACCTCCCGCGAACTTCCCTGGCGCGCCCCGGTCGCCTCCCTCAACTACCTGCTGACCTCGCACGTGTGGCGCCAGGATCACAACGGCTTCTCGCACCAGGACCCCGGCTTCGTGGACCACGTCCTCAACAAGAGCCCCGACGTGGTCCGCGTCTATCTGCCGCCGGACGCCAACACCCTCCTGGCCGTCACCGACCACGTCCTGCGCAGCCGCGACCAGGTCAACGTGGTCGTGGCCGGCAAACAGCCGTGCTTCGACTGGCTCTCGCCGGCCCAGGCACGCGTGCACTGCGCGCGCGGAGCCGGGATCTGGGAGTGGGCGGGCACCGAGAACGGCGGCGCGCCGGACGTCGTCCTGGCCTGCGCGGGCGACGTACCCACGCAGGAGGTGCTGGCCGCCGCACAACTGCTGCGCCGGTATCTGCCGGGCCTGGCGGTGCGCGTGGTGAACGTGGTCGACATGACCCGGCTGCTGCCGCACGAGGAACACCCGCACGGCATGACCGACTTCGAGTACGACGGCCTGTTCACCACCGACAAGCCGGTGATCTTCGCCTACCACGGATACCCGTGGCTGATCCACCGCCTCGCGTATCGCCGCAGGGGGCACGGGCACCTGCATGTACGGGGCTACAAGGAGTCCGGGACCACGACCACGCCGTTCGACATGGTGGTCCGCAACGACCTCGACCGCTACCGGCTCGTCATGGACGTCATCGACCGTGTTCCCGGCCTGGCCGTGCGCGCGGCCGCCGTACGCCAGGCCATGGCCGACGCCCGTACCCGCCACCACGCCTGGATCCGTGAACACGGCACCGACCTGCCCGAGGTCGCCGAGTGGAGCTGGAACGGCTGAGCCCGGCGGCACAGTGCCCGGTGCGCCATGACCGCCCACGCGTCGGCGGGCCGCCGGGCACCGGCCGGCCCCCGCCGTCCGACGACGCCCGCCCAGCTCTGCGAGGGGAACCGGCCGAGCCGGAGGCGGAGTGCTCGTGGGCCGCGTGCGCCGTGTGGTCCTCGACCATGGGAAGAGCGAACCGGAGACACCGGCCCGGCTGATGGGTTCGTACGGCCCCAGCACCGGCCCGTCCGGCTCCGGCGCTCCTTCCTCCGGCTCCCGGGCGGTTCCGCCCACGCCCCCACGCCGCCGGCGCGGTCCGGCCGGCGCGCTGACGACGTGGGACGGGGGCCGACGGGGGCGGTATCGGGTCCGATCGGCCCAAGACGCCGAAGCCCCGGGGCCGCAGCCTGATGGTGTCCGATGACGGCGGCGGAGCCCTTGGAGGACGCCATGAACGGCACTCCCACGATAGTGAACGACGTGATGGCCCACCGGGTAGTCGCCCTGCGTACCGGCGCGGTGTTCAAGGACATCGTGCACGCCATGCGGGAGTGGCGGGTCAGCGCGCTGCCGGTGCTGGACGACTCGGGCGTGGTCGTGGGCGTGGTGTCCGAGGCCGATCTGCTGGCCAAGCAGGAGTACAGTGACCAAGACATCGGCCGGTACGGGCAGTTGGGCCACTTCGCCGACGCACAGAAGGCGGACGCCGTGACCGCGGGCCGGCTCATGACCGCACCGGCCGTCACCGTGCGGGCCGACGCCACCCTCGCGCACGCCGCCCGCGTCATGGCCCGAGCCGGGGTCAAACGGCTCCCCGTCGTCGGCCGCGACGGCACGCTGAAAGGCATCGTCAGCCGCTCCGACCTGCTGAAGGTCTTCCTGCGGTCCGACGACGACATCGCCGAGGACGTGCGGCACGAGATCGTCGCACGGCTCTTCGGGCCGCCCTCTGCCGGCATCCGCGTCGAGGTGCACGACGGCGTCGTCACGCTCTCCGGGCAGGTCCGCGAGACCGTTCTGCTCCCGCTGGCCGCCCGGCTCGCCCGGTCGGTGCCGGGCGTCGTCGACGTCGAGTGCACACTGACCGGCCCGCCCCGCCGCAGCGGCCTCGCTCCCGGTCTCGCCGGCGGCAGCCGGGCGCGCCCGGCCTGAGGCGGAGTCCGGGCGCACGGCAGGAGGCGGCGACGATGACAGGGACTCCTCCCGCGACGGTCACCCCGGTACGGCTGTGGCACTGGCGGCGCAACCCGCTGAGGCGGCACAGCGACGTCGTCGAGGGCTGGATCGTCCTCGCCGTCTGGCTGCTCACGGTACTCGCGGGAGCAGCCGCCGGGACGGTGGCCGCGCAGACCGTCGATCGTTCGACCCGGGTGCACCCGGTGTCCGCCGTCCTCACCGGCGCCGCGCCGCCCGCCCCCTCTGTCGCCGGCGGATACGACGACGGGCGGGTGTGGGCCTCCGTGCGTTGGACGGACGCGCACGGTTCGGCGCACACGGGGCAGGCCAAGGTCTTCCCGGGCGCTCCGGCGGGCACCCGGGTCACCGTATGGGCGGACCAGCGGGACCGGGCCGTCCCCGCACCGGTCACCGGCGTCGCGGCCACGTTGGAGGCGGTCCTGGCCGGCGCCCTCGTCGCCCCCGCGGCCGCTGCCGTGGTCTGGGGCGCCGGCCGGGTGATCCGCGGCCGGCTCATCCGGCGGCGCATGGCCGAGTGGGACGAGGAGTGGCAGCGGGTCGGACCGCGGTGGAACCTGAGCGGTGGCAGAGGCTGAGAGCGGCGCTGAGCGGGCCGGGTGGTGGGTCGGACCGTGGGGGACGGCCCCGGGGACCGTCCTGTCCGGCGGTGCTCGCCCCGGTCCACGCCTCCCCGCTGCCCCGCCTGTCTCATTCCTCCCCGGTCCGGGTCCCGGACCCGGCGCCGATCCCGGTCGCGGTGAGCCGGCAGTCGACGCCCACCACACCCTCGACGCCACGCACCAGCCGGACGGCCAGCGGTATGCGGGCGGCGTCCTCGACCCGCCCGGTCAGCGTGGCGACGCCGTCGGTGACCGTGATGTGCACGGGCTCGACCGGAGCCGGGAACAGCACGTCGACGATGTCCCGCCGGATCTCGTCCGCGAGGTCGTCGTCCGGGCGCAGGAACACCTTCAACAGGTCCGCGCGGCTCACCACGCCCTCCAGGAGGCCCTCTGCGCTCACCACAGGCAGCCGTTTGACGTGCCGCAGCGCCATGATGCGCGCGGCCTCGGCGAGCGTGGCGTCGGGGTGCACGGTCACGGCGGGGGTGCTCATCAGCTCCTCCGCGCAGACCGCCCCGGCCTTGGCCAGGTCCGGCAGCCGGCGCCGCTGGGCACACCGGTCCGGATCGCTGTCGCGGAACTCCTCCTTGGGCAGCAGATCCGCCTCGGACACGAGCCCGATCACGCGGCCGTCGCCCTCCAGCACGGGCAGCGCGCTGACGTTCCACTGCTCCATGCGCTCGACCATGTCCTTGAACAGGGCCTTGCGGCCCACGGCGACGACGGCCCGCGTCATCACGTCGCCCACTCGGTGGGGGCTGGTCCCCATGGTCTCCTCCTCGCGCGGCCGGGTTGTCATGTCAGACCTCCGCTGCCGTAGGGGGCGTACAGATCGAGCAGACGGACCCGGGAGGCGTGCAGCCGCTGGGCGACCACCTGTCCGACCCAGACCGCGATCGCCCGGCCGAACCCGGCGTCCTCCGCGCACACACGCCGGACGGCCCCGGCGTCGAACTCCCAGGCCCGCACCGGGCTCGTCGCCTCGGCGCCCAGATGCCACAGGTGCGGGGGGAAGTGCCAGGACCAGCCGACGAGTTCGCCGTGCCCGAGCGTTTCGATCACGGCGGGACGGCGGCCGGGTACGTGCAGGTCGAGGGCGACGGTTCCGGTGCGCACGATCCAGAAGCGGTCGGCGCGCCGCCCCTCTTCGAACAGGCGGGTCCCCGCCTCGAAGGACGCCTCGCGGGCGAGGCCCATCAGCCGTTCACGATGCGCGGGCTCAAGGGCCGAGGTCATGATGGTGGCGGAGGTCATCGCACCGGCTCCCTTCATGGCGTGTGCCTCCAGCCTGGCCGCGTCCGGGACCCGATACCACGGGCCGCCAGGACCCGGCTTTGGGCCCTTCGGCCCATGCCGCAGCCCCACCCCGTCCCATTTCATCCCACCGTCCGGCACGGCACGTCCGGACAATCGCCCGGCACGAGCCCGCCCCGACCATCAGGGCGGACCGGCCCCGACAGGGCCGGAAACCCCGCCGGTCCACGCATCGTCGCGCCACCGCGGAGCCGAGCGAAAGGGCCGCTCGGACCCGTGAGTGGGACGGGTGGCCCGCTCCCGGCACGGGGGCGGGCCGATCACGATGGAGGAAGAGCACGCCAGGAGGCCACGAGCAGGAAGGACGAGAACATGCCCTGGGCATCATGGACCACCCCCGGAGTCTTCACCGGCCGGGGCGGCGTCCGTACGCAGGAAGCCGGGATCGTCTCCGGCGACCTGACCGTCCACACCACGTGGGACGGCATCCAAGCCGACGTGACGGTCCAGTACAGCGGTACGTCCGAGTGGTTCACCCTCGCCGGAAGCCCGGTGGCCTGCCGTTCCGAACGGCACAGCCGGGAGCTGCACCAGGCGGCGGTGGAAGCGGTCCGCACGGGGCAAGGTGCCACCGTGCCTCAGCCCCACACCGCCACCACGCCGTGACCGACACCTCGTGGGTGTGCAGAGCACCGGTCCGGGGCGTCCGCGAGGGTCGAAGGACGTCCGGATCGAAGCGGAGTTGGTCACCGGATACCGGCTGGAACGGTCACGGACGCGCCGCGGCGTCGCCGACTGCGCCATCTGTGTCCATGACGGGCCTCGGCAGGGGGAGCGGGCCAAGGGCTCCGTTCCCTGAGCCGCCCCAACCCCCCAGCGCCCACGCCGTCCACCTGCGCTGGCTGCATGGACAACCGGGCTGAAGTGAGCGCGGGCCTGGGTGTTCGGATCACCGCCACCGGCAGCAGCGACGGCTCCGTCTACCGCAACGTGGACTCCGGCGACGCCTCTCCGAACGGTGTCCGGAAACTGCCCCCGCACGGCCGCCCCGGCGTCAAGCCGATTGACGCATCCGCGGGTGGCCGGCCTGTGTCGTGCCCCGCGCGGATCGCACCGGCCGAGGCCTGAATCTCGTGCCCCACAACCGGGTCCTGCTCGTCCTGCCTCAACGACGTGCGGGCCCGGCCAGTCCGCTTTCGTAGGCGGCGATGACGAGTTGGGCCCGGTCCCTGGCCCCCAGCTTCGTCAGCAGATGGCTGACGTGGGTCTTGACCGTGCCCACGGTCAGATACAGCTCCGCTGCGATCTCGTTGTTGGACAGGCCACGTGCGATCAGGCCCAGCACGTCACGCTCGCGGCCGGTCACCCCGTCCAGGGCATGGGTGACCGGGCCGGAGTAGCCAGGGCGGCGGACGTAGGTCTCGATGAGCCTGCGGGTGACCCCGGGTGACAGCAGCGACTCCCCGGTGGCGATCACCCGCACGGCGTCGATCAGGCGTGCGGGTGCAGTGTCCTTGAGGAGGAAGCCCGCGGCGCCTGCGCGGAGCGCCTCGAAGACGTACTCGTCCAGGTCGAAGGTGGTGAGCACCAGGACGTGGACGGGGACCGGAGACGGGCCGCCGAGCAGCGCGCGGATGGCCTCGATGCCATTGAGTCCGGGCATCCGGATGTCCATCAGGGCCACATCGGGGCGCAGTTCGCGGATCACCTGGACCGCCTGGGTCCCGTCGGCCGCCTCGCCGACGACCTGGAGATCGTTCTCCGACTCGATCAGCACACGGAACCCGGCACGCACCAGCGTCTCGTCGTCCACCACGACGACCCGCACCGTCATGCGCCCTCCAGACCGGCGCCCACGGGGAACTGGGCTGTTCCCTCGTCCGTGGCGTACCGCAGCCGGGCGGTGACGCGAAAGCCGTGCGGCGAGAGCGGGCCCGCGTGAACCTCGCCGCCGTAGAGGGTGGCGCGTTCCTTCATACCGGTCAGGCCGTGGCCCTCGATGATCGGGGTGGTCGTACGGGCGGCCCCCGCATCGACGACCGTGAGAGCGACCTCGCCCGGCGCGTAGGCGACCGTCGCCCGGGCGTGGCTGGTGCGGGCATGCTTGACGACGTTGGTCAGGGCTTCCTGCACGATGCGGTAGGCGGCGCGGTCCGGACCTCCGGGCAGGGGGTGCGGGTGACCGCTGACCGTCAACTCGACCTGGACACCGGCCCGTCGCTGCTGGCAGCGCGGATCGCGGCGGGCCAAGCAGACCCGGCGCTGCGTGCGACGCTGGACGTCGGCCCGTCCTACGTGATCGTCTCGGCCCTGGCCGCCGTGATGGCAGCGGGGGCCCGGCGGTGGCACCGATGGGCAGCGCTCGCCGCGCTCGCGGTGCGCGCACCCCACATCACGAGCGGCCTGACCGCGCTGGGGGTCACTCCCGTCGGCCACGTGACAGCACTGTCCACCGGCATACTGCTGGCATGGGGTCTGCGGTCGTCCGACACCCGCCACCGCTACCTGCACCGACCGACGTCACACGCAGCGCCGCTTCAGACCGAGGGGCGTACCCATGGTCGCGTACCCTCGCCCTCTACGCCGACGGACTGGTCGAAACTCCCGGCACCGACGACATCGCCCCTCTCCTCCTGTCCATGGTGCCGTGGCACCCTCTACCCCCGCTCAGGACCCTCCCCAAGCCGCGGCGCGTGGTCCGCTGGATGCAAGACCGGAAGACCAAGGCCCTGCCCGCCTGGAGGGACCGGGGCAAGGCCGACGACCTGCCCGCCCTGCACCCGCTGGTCAACGGCTTCCACCGTGACCTCGACGCCGTGGAAGCCTGCGACCGGCTGCTGCCGCGCGAGCACCGCAATCGCCCGGTTCTCCAGAACGCGCCGCACCTCATCGACCTTGGCGTCGGTGGAGATCACGCCTTCGGCGAGCTGGAGATCTCCGTCCAGCGGCGCCGCCGATCGAATCCAGCTCCTGGCGCGCTTTGCGCTCCTGGCCTGGCCGCCGCCCACGCGCGCCCGCGGGCGGTCGGCCTGCAGGCGTTCGGTTCCGTTCTGCTGCACGGCGACGTGCTCCGCTGCTCACAACCGGAGGCCGGCTTGGTGAGGGCGTTCTCAGCTCGGCAGGCGGGGCGCGACGTCGTCAGCGAAGGCCTCCAGCCGGGCGCAGACGCTCCCGGCCCGGAATCCCGTATCGTGCAGCTCCACGTAGCCGAACGAGGTATTCCACACGATGACGCAGGAGCCCTGGACGGGGTCGTTCGGCGTCTCGAAGGCGTTCGACACTCCGGTGATGGATACGGCGGAGCGCCCTGAGTGCCCCGACGGTGCCGCGGCGTTCACCCAGTACGTCAGGGTGAGCAAGGATTCCTGCGCCCACCATTGGCACTCCTTCTCATCGAAGGTGGAGTCATCGCTGTACCGGCCTGCCCCCAGGCCGTACTTGGCCATGAGGGCGGCGCTGACCGGGCTGCAGGGGTTGGGCAGCGAGCCGAGCGCGAAGGTGGGCGTTGACGTGGGCGTTGAGGCGGAGGACGGCGACGGGGCGGGCGGCACGTAGGTGCTGGTCGCAGGGGGTGGCGCCTGGGAGCTCGGTTGGGAGCTCTGCCCCGGGTGGGGCGTCTGGGCCAGGTAGGTCAGAACGGCGACGAGAGCCGCGACCACCCCCGCGAGCGATCCCACCGCAGTCCAGTTGACGTGGTCGTCGTCCGCCATGGTCCGCCCCCACCGGCCGAGATGGAACGAGAGATCAACCAGGGCAGGGTAGCGGCAGCGATGGCCGAGGCATACGCCTACCGGGACACCGCGGGACCGGCGCGCGGGGCCGAGGGCTTGAGGAGGGGCGGGGCCGCAGCTCCGTCCAGCCGTCGGCACAAGCTGGCGGGAGTGCGTAGGTTCCGCGCCTATGCACAACTGTCGGGGCTCGGCCGTGCGAACGGCGAGTCCGAGGCGGAGATCGCCCAGCGGATGCAGATCGCAACGCTGGCGGGACGACCGTTGAGCCTCTGGGGACAGGGGATCCGGGCTTCCTGAGGCAGTGGCGGCAGGAGTCGGAGCTTGCCGGTGATCCAGAACAGGACAGCCGGCGAGAGGCCGTGCCTCCCCGCGAGATCCTCCGTTCGGTCAAGAACCTTCCGTGCGCCGCGCAAGTACCGCACTAGAGCGGTCACCGGCAGGGGGGGCAAGTGGTCGACACGCTGAAACCGAGTCACCCACAGAGACGTGCCGTGTAGCCCGGGTGTGACTGTGTGCATTGGATCTAGTGCGTTTAGTGATGGTCTCTTTATGGTCAAAGCGACGCCAAAGCCATATCCATGGAGGATTCGTGGCACGCTTCCGCACTCGTCTGGCCCTGCTCGGCTCGACCGCAGCTTTCGCCGCCGGCGCTCTGGTTCCCGCGCAGTTGGCCGGGGCCCAACCCGCCGCTGCTGCGGACCGCCAGTGGGTCGCCCTGGGCGACTCCTACACCGCCGGGGTCATCCGGGCCGCGGGCAACACCTTCGAAGTCCCGCGCGACGGCTGCGAGCGCACCGACCGGTCCTACCCCCAGGTCATCGACCGCGACCTCGGCGGTCTCTTCGAGCTGACCAACGTCAGCTGCGGCGCCGCCACCGTCGAGAACGTCACCGACACGCCCCAGCACCCGATCGGCCGTCACCTGCCGCCCCTCTCCGAGGACCCGGACTACCCCTTCCCCGCGGTGCCCCCTCAGTCCGAGGCGGTGGGCCCCGACACCGACGTCATCACCGTCGGCGTGGGCGGAAACACCCTCGGCTTCGCCGACATCCTCATGAAGTGCCCGCAACTGGGCGGCGAAAGCGACGGCAAGGGCACCCCGTGCAAGGACGCCCTGGCCGCCGGCATCCCGGCCCGGCTGAAGAAGGTGCGCCAGGAATACGACCGGATGCTCAGCGTGCTCCACGAGCGCGCCCCGCACGCGAAGATCCTGGCCGTCGGCTACCCCACCATCGTCCCCAAGGACACCTCCAAGTGCGGCTTCGGCGACCTGACGAAGTTCGGCACGATCACCCAGGGTGACCTGGCCTGGCTGCGCAAGGATGTCCTGGAACCCCTCAACAAGGCCATCGACGACTCGACCGGCACCCAGCAAGCCGCTGGCTTCGTCGACCTCTACACCTCCTCCCAGCATCACAGCGTCTGCGACGACACCAAGTGGGTCGAAGGCTTCGTCACCCTCCCTGACCAGCCGTCCTTCGTCCACCCCAACGCCCTCGGCCACCGCAACGCCGCCGACCACGTCGAAGAGGCGATGCTGAACGCCATCAGCTGAGCCGACCCGTACCCGGCCTCCCCGCCGACGATCCCCCAGCGAACCGGCCTCCGGCACCAGCCGAAGGCCGGTTCCGCGTTCCAGGTCGGCCACGTCCTGCGCATGGCGGCGGTCCGCACGGGACCTCGCGGCCGGCCGTGGGCAGCCCCATGCGGGGGCGACGGCCGGAGCCCAGGGGCGGGGCTGGTCCGTCCTTCGTGCCCTGGTCTCGGCCGGCGCCGCGACCAGCCGGCTCTCCGGGCCGGTCGCGTTCGCCGGCGCCGCCGTTGGGCCACGGCCCGGCACGCGTAGAAGCGGTCCTCGGTCCCGGCGCCACCATGCCCCCTCGTGGGCACGGCCGCACAAGACCGCAATCGCGCCGCGGACGCGTGCAGTCGGCCGCCCGACGAGCGTCCCCGGCCTGACCGGTACCACCGGACCCGCACGGGCGTGCCGTCAGCAACGCGTCTCGCCCGGGCAGGCCGCCCAGGTGGCCTCAGGTGCCGACCTGCTCGGCGAGGCCGTCGCCTGCTCCGGCCGTCCGGCGGTGCTCCTGGCGCAGCACGTCGAGGACCACGGCGCCGTCGACGGTCTCGTGGGCGATCAGCTGTTCGGCCAGGTGCTCCAGGGCGTTCCGGTGGGCGCGCAGCAGCGCGATGGCGCGCTGTTCGGCCCGGCGCAGCAGTCGGGTGATCTCCTCGTCGACGATGCGCTGGGTCTGCTCCGAGTACGCCGGCCGGCCGGGCTCGTCGGCCGTATCGCCGAGGAAGTGCGGGTGGGCGGAGGCGTAGCCGATCGGGCCCAGCTCGGCCGAGAGGCCGAACTCGCGCACCATGCGGGTGGCGAGCTGGGTGGCTCCGGCCAGGTCGTTGGCCGCTCCCGTCGAGCCCTCGCCGAAGGCCACGAGTTCGGCCGCGCGTCCGCCCAGACGCACAGCCAGCAGGTCGTGCAGGTAGCTCTCGCTGTACAAGTGGCGCTCCGCTTCGGGCAGTTGCTCGGTCACGCCCAGCGTGACGCCGGCGGGCAGGATGGTGACCTTCGCCACCGGGTCGGCGTGTTCGCACAGGGCGGCGACCAGCGCGTGCCCCGATTCGTGGACCGCCACCGAGTGGCGTTCCTCGGGCAACAGCGCGTTGGAGGACTCCCGGCGGCCGAGCAGCACGCGGTCGCGGGCCGCGTCGAGGTCGTGCGGTTCGATCCGGGTGCGGTCGCCCCGTACGGCGTTGATGGCTCCCTCGTTCACCAGGTTGGCGAGATCCGCACCGGAGAACCCCGGCGTGGCACGGGCCACGGCGTCCAGGTCGACCTCCGGAGCCAGCGTCTTGTCACGGGCGTGCACGGCGAGGATCGACGCGCGCTCGGCCTGGTTGGGCAGGGGCACGGTGACCTGCCGGTCGAATCGCCCGGGACGCAGCAGGGCCGGGTCGAGCGCCTCGGGCCGGTTGGTCGCGGCGAGGACGACGATGCCGCTGGACTGGTCGAAGCCGTCCATCTCGGACAGCAGCTGGTTGAGGGTCTGCTCGCGCTCGTCGTTGCCGCCCAGCCGGCTCCCGCCGCCGCGACGGGAGCCGAGCGCGTCGATCTCGTCGATGAAGATGATCGACGGGGCCCGTTTGCGAGCCTCGCCGAACAGGTCGCGCACCCGGGAGGCGCCGACCCCGACGAACATCTCCACGAAGGCGGATCCGGTCACCGACAGGAACGGCACGTCCGCCTCGCCGGCGACCGCCCGCGCGAACAGCGTCTTGCCGGTTCCCGGCGGCCCCACCATGATCACGCCACGCGGTCCCTTGGCGCCCGCGGCGGTGTACCGGCCGGGATTGCGCAGGAAGTCGACGACCTCGCTGATCTCCTGTTTGACCCCGTCGTACCCGGCGATGTCGTCGAAGCCGGTGGTGGGCCGCTCGGCCTCGATGATCTTCGCGCGGGAGCGTCCGATGGCGCTCAGCCCGCCGGTCAGCGACCCCGCGGCACGGCGTCCCGTCCAGACGAGAAAGCCGATCAACAGGAGGAACGGCAGGAACGCGACGAATGCGGACAGCCATGACGAGCCACCGCCGCTCTGGCTGCCGGTGATCTTCACGTGGTGCGCGGACAGCTGCTGCTCAAGCTGTGCACCGGTGCCCAGCGCGGTGGGGAGCTGGGAGGTGAACTTCGTGCCGTCCCTCAGAGTGCCGCTGACCGCGCCCTTGTCGCTGATGTCGACCGTCTGGACCTGGCTGGCGCCCACCTTGCCGACGAAGTCGCTGTAGGCCAGCGCCGTCGCGTGCGGCCCGGACTGCGCGCGGAAGAGGAGCAGGAGGATGACGGCCGTCATCAGCACCCACCACACGGCCCACCGTCCGCCGGCCGGCCGCGGCTGCTGGGACGGAGGGGTGGGCCGTTCGTGCGGCGGCCCGGACCTGGCGGGCGGCGTCAGATGCCGGCGCGGCATCCGCACTCGTGTGATCACCGGTCCCACGCCCTTCGACGGCACTGCCCCCCTGTCCACCCACCCTCCTGTCCACCAGACTCGACCCGCCGGGTCCCGTCCGGCAGGGGTCGAACGGCCCTGATGAGACCCGCCCGGTCAGGGCGCGCGCCGCCGCCCGACCGGGCGTCCGGAGGCTGCGAGCTGGAGCCACGCGATGGAGGAGACGGTGGACGCGTGGCCGTGTCCGTGGGCCGTCACGTGGACCTCGCGTTTCCAGTCGGGGGGCGAGTGCGCGGATCTGGGGATCGCACGGCTCCGGGACGGGCGCCGAGAGCGCCTCGCGTCGTGTGCGCGCCGGTGGACCAGTCCGGTGCCGACGAAGCCGGGGCGGTCTCGGCGTCCAGCTTCCCGGCGGAGCCGAAACGCGGCTTGAAGCCGGGGTCAACGGGCGCGGCGAGGGCTCGCAGGCGACCCCGCCCGCTGCGGCAGGGCCCCTCCGGCCAGCAGGAGCGCCTCGCTCCGCCCGCGACCGGCACCGTGACCGCCGTCAACCTCCTCGTCCGTGCCCAGCGGCCCCAGGCCGAGGCCACGTCCGAACACCCGTCCATGGCCAAGGTCTTGGCCCCCGCGCCATCAGTGCCCACCGCGCGCCGCGCGAACTACTGACCCACGCCGCCGCCGAGGTGGTGCCGCCGAGGCCACCTCGCCGCCCGCCCGACGGCCCGTTCGCGCGCGGCCGCCGACCGCCCCCCCGCCAGATCCCGGGCGCCGCCATCGGCGTGCTGCCCCGCGCACGACCCCGGTCCCTCGCGGCGGAACTCGCCGTTGTCACAGGTCGTTCAGGAGGACGGCGGCGCCGTCGAAGCGCCCTGCCTTCAGATCCCTGAGCGCTCGCTGGGCCTCGGAGAGCGGGTACGGGTGGGTCGTGGCCCGGACGCCGTACCGGGCCGCGAGTTCCAGGAAGTCCCGGCCGTTCTGCCGTGTGTTGCAGGTGACGCTGCGCAGCTCTCTCTCGTAGAACAGCTCGCTCTCGTAGCGCAGCACCGGGATGTCGCTGAGATGGATGCCGGCGACCGGGAGGACCCCGCCCCGGTCCAGTGCCCGCAGCGCCACCGGCACCAGCTCACCGGCCGGCGCGAACAGGATCGCCCCGTCCAGCGGCTCCGGCGGCCGGTCGTACGCGTCACGGGCCGACGCGCAGCCGAGGTCGAGCGCGAGCCGCCTCGACGCCTCGTCGCGGGTCAGGACATGCACGGTGGCTCCCCGCGCCAGGGCGACCTGCGCGCACAGGTGGGCGCTGCCGCCGAATCCGTACAGCCCGAGCCGCCCGCCCGGTGGCAGCGAGGTCCGCAGCAGCGCCCGGTATCCGATGATGCCCGCGCACAGCAACGGTGCCAGCGTGATGTCGTCCACGCCGGCCGGCAGCCGGTAGGCGAAGGCGGCCAGAACGGTGGTGTACTCGGCGTAGCCTCCGTCGGCGTCCCAGCCGGTGTACTCGCAGCCGGGGCACAGGTTCTCGTCCCCGCGCAGGCAGTACCGGCAGGTGCCGTCCGTACGGCGCAGCCACGCCACCCCCACCCGGTCGCCGGCCGCCCAGCCGCTCACCCCCGCGCCGAGACCGGCGACCACGCCGACCACCTCGTGTCCGGGCGTCACACCCGCCCGGCGCACCGGCAGATCACCCTCGGTGACGTGCAGATCGGTACGGCACACACCGCACGCCCGCACCCGCACCAGCAGCTCACCGGACCCCGGCTCCGCTACGGGCCGCTCCAGGAGCTGCAACGGTCCCTGCTCGACGGGCCCCGGCCGGGGCACCACCCATGCGCGCATCCCCGCGTCCCCTGTCCTGCCCACCACTGCCCCTCCAGTGTGGGCCACCGCGGCGCCCACCGCGCGGCACCGCGCGGTGGGCGGGGCTCCTGCCGATCCGGTGGCGCGACGCGGCAGGGGTGGGGCGACGTCACGCGGGGAATCCGGTGAGCGGGTGCACCGGACGCCCGGCCGGCTCCGCAGTGACCGCGTCAGCGCACGTGGACGGTCCTGGCCGACGTACTGATGTCCTGCCGGGGGTGACCGCCGCGCGGGCCGTCCACGCCGTAGAGCACACCGCGGAACTGCACGACTCCGCGGTGACCGGCCTTGGTCTTCACGTCCACCTTGGCATCGTGGCCCGCGATCTCCACGACGCGGCCGCAGGCGAGCGTGTGCCACGCGCCGCGCGTACCCGTGCGTTCCTGCGCGCAGAGCTTCCCGTACCGCACCGCGTCGCTGCCGCCGTGCCCGGCCACGTGGATGGTCTGGCCGACGCGGACGGTGCCCGGTGACGTGCTCAGCACGACGCTGCCCTTGGCGAACGCCGGTGTCACCGCCAGCGCGACGGCGGCAGCCCCCAGTGCGGCCACCGTGGCAGCCCTGACCCCCTGACGGCGGAAGCCGGCTTCCCCGGCAGAGCCGATACCACGACCCATTTCGCTGTCCTGCCCCTCGTTGTGGTCCGAAAACCCACGGCCCGGTCACCGCCCATGGTCCAGGGGCGGTAGCTGTAAGTCGACCGTGGTCCTGTACCCCACAAGAGGGGAATTCCCTACCTCACGTTCCCGACGACCGTCACCGCGGGCGGCGAGGGCATCCGGAACCGAGCCGGACGATCCCGTGCGCCCCGCAGCCTGACCCTGCTGGTCGTAGGCACAGCGAACGTATGCAAAGCCGTGATCTGGGCGGACCGTTGACCCGTCCGGCAGGCTGGGGAGCGTGCCCGGCGGATCGACAGACGGAAGACAGCCGGGCGTGAACCCATCTGAGGAGAACCTCCCCCATGACGACCGTTGCCGCATACGCCGCACCCGCCGCCAAGGCTCCCCTGGAGCGCACCACGATCGAGCGCCGTGCGGTCCGCGAGCACGACGTGCTGATCGACATCAAGTTCTCCGGCATCTGCCACTCCGACATCCACCAGGCCCGCGAGGGCTGGGGCACCGCCATCTTCCCGATGGTCCCGGGCCACGAGATCGCCGGCGTCGTCTCCGAGGTCGGCTCCGGTGTCACCAGGTTCAGGGTCGGCGACCGCGTGGGCGTCGGCTGCCTGGTCGACTCCTGCCGCGAGTGCGACAGCTGCAAGGCCGGTCAGGAGCAGTTCTGCACCGGCGGCAACGTCGGCACGTACAACTCCGTCGGCAAGGACGGCGAGCCCACCTACGGCGGCTACTCCGAGAAGATCGTCGTCGACGAGAACTTCGTCGTCCGCATCCCCGACGCACTGTCGCTGGACATCGCCGCGCCCCTGCTGTGCGCCGGCATCACCACGTACTCCCCGCTGCGTCACTGGGACGCCGGCCCCGGCAAGAAGGTCGCCGTCGTCGGCCTGGGCGGCCTCGGCCACATGGCCGTCAAGCTCGCCCACGCCCTCGGCGCGGAGGTGACGGTCCTGTCGCAGTCCCTGCGCAAGAAGGACGACGGCCTGAAGCTGGGTGCCGACCACTACTACGCCACCAGCGACCCCAAGACCTTCGAGGAACTGGCCGGCACGTTCGACCTGATCATCTCCACGGTGTCGGCCCCGCTGGACCTGGGCGCCTTCCTGGGGCTGCTGAAGCGGGACGGCGCGCTGGTGAACGTCGGCGCACCCGAGGAGCCGGTCTCCCTCAACCTCTTCTCGGTGATCGCCGGCCGCAAGACCCTCGCCGGTTCCATGATCGGAGGCATCGCCGAGACGCAGGAGATGCTGGACTTCTGCGCCGAGCACGGCATCGGCGCCGAGATCGAGCTGATCGGCGCCGGCCAGATCAACGAGGCGTACGAGCGCGTGCTCAACAGCGACGTGCGGTACCGGTTCGTGATCGACACGGCGACGATCTGACCCGGGCCGCCGCCTCACCACCCGGGGCGTGCCTCCGTCGCTCCCTTCGAGCCGGCCTGGCGCCGCGCGGGGCGACACCGCGTTGCGTTCACGGCGCGTCATCTGATCGGTCGTGCCTCGGGCGCGGAGCCATCGTGGTCGACGCCGCCCGGACGGCCGCCCGCCGGGTGGAGTGGCGCGGTGCTGGAGACGCCCACCGGCACCTTCGGGAGCAGCGCGATCCAGGCCACGGTGTCACTCGGAGGGCCGGTACGCCCTCGTCCGCACGGAGTACGGCGACTTCCCAGGTGATCGTTCTCGACAGCGCCCAGGCCGCCGAGGCCGCCGGGATCCTCGGAGCCCGCCGGGTGGTCCCCGTCGACGACGACAGCCGAGCGGGTCGCCGCGTTCCGCGGCCACTCCCACGGCCCTGCTCCTGGCGAACCGTACGACGGTGAAGCGGCAGATCGCCGTCCTGGCGCCGGCGCTGGCCCTGGCGATCGCCGGCGGCGGGCGCCTGGTGGTCGACCTGCTCCAGGGCGTGCTCGGACCGCTGAGCTGGCGCCTGGCGGACGGGCTCGTCGTCGGCGTCGTCGGAGGGCTCGGGGGTGCCGTGTCCTACGCGCTCTCCTTCACCGCCTGGGGGCACTGGGTGGTGCTCGTGCGGATCTGGCTCCCGCTGACAGGGAAGCTGCCGTGGGACACGGTCGCCTTCCTTGACGATGCCTACCGCCGGGGCGTGCTGCGCCAGACCGGCGCCGTCTACCAGTTCCGGCACATCCGGCTGCAGCACCACCTCGCACGCCTGTACCGCGAGCGGCAGTCCCACTACGCACGAGCCCGGCTGGCGGACGCCGGAACAGGACACGCGGACCCGCCCGCCCCGGCGAACCGGGCCACGCGCCGCTGACCGGGGCTTTCGAAAGGCCCCGCCTGATTGCCGCGCCGCCCCTGCCGTTCATCCCATGGCGCGGTTGGCGGTACGCCGTCTCGGGCAGCAGGTGTACCAGCCGCAGCGACCACGGATACAGCACCCACGTGCCGTACGCCAGGGCGGGCCGCGCTGCCAGGATGCGGTGTCGTCCTCGGGTGCGGCGAGTTCGGACACGCGGAGCTGGCGGCGGTCGTGCCCGGTCGGCAGCATGTCCTCGTCTTCCTCGGGGAGTTGCCCGGTCGAGCGTCGTATCCGGAGGGCGCGCTCCGGCCGCGCCCGGCCGGCCGGCTTCCGCGGTTCAGCAGCCGCCGTCAGCGATGACGAAGTATCCCGGAGAGGTCTCCTTCAGGGTGTGGGTGACGGCCACGTTGTACAGACCCATGTTCTGGTCGGAGCCGTTGGCGTAGGTGTAACCGCCGCTTTGGTGGGCGCGGCCGGCCGCCACCTGGTTGTAGTTGTTGTCGGTGTAGCACTGGGGCGCGGCGCCGGTCGTGGTCGCGGTGACCGGCGCCGAGGAGGTGCCGACGGCGCCGGTGGAGTCGACCGCGGCGACGGTGTACTGGTACGAGGTGCCGGGGGCCAGAGCGGTGTCGGAGTACGACGTGCCCGTCACGGAGCCGACCCTGGTGCCGTCGCGGTAGACGTTGTATGAGGCGGCGCCGTTGACGGCGGTCCAGGACAGCGAGGCAGCGGTGTCGGTCGTGCCGGTGACCGTCACGCCGGCGGGAGCCGGCAGGGAACCGCTGCCCGAGCCGCCGCCGGAGCCGTCCAGACCCCAGAACTTCGCGGTGTAGTAGCTGGAGCAGATGTAGTTCAGGTAGTACGTGCCGGTGCTGCCGCACTGGTCGGCGCCCGGACCGGGGTTCACGGCGAGGCCGTGGGCCATCCCGGAGATCGAGAAGAGCGCGACGGCGGGTTTCCCTGCGGAGTCGTTGTAGATGCTCTCGGTGGTGCCGCCGGTCAGGCTCCGGGTGCCGGAGGCCGTCTGTCCGATGCCCCAGACGTCGGTCCACTGATCGCGCAACTCGGTGCCGTTGACCGGGGCGACGGTGGTGTCGGAGGTGCCCTGCCAGATCGCCACCCGCGGCCACGGGCCGGTGTATCCCTGGTAGGAGTTGCGGACCTTGTCGCCCCACTGCCGCGGAGTGAGGTTCTGGCTGCTGTACTGGCATCCGGAGGCGGCACTCAGTGTGCCGGCGCACTGGGCGGGCAGCCCGGAGTCGACGGCACCGCCGGCGAACACGTCCGGGTAGTCCGCGAGCAGATCGGCCGTCATGCCTCCGCCGCCCGACAGCCCGGTGACGAAGACACGGCTGCGGTCCGAGCCGTACTGTGCCACGGCGGTGTCCACCATCTGCTTGACCGAGGCCGCCTCACCGTTGCCGCGGCTGTCCTTGCCGGAGTCGAACCAGCTGAAGCAGGACAGACTGTTGTTGGCCGTGCCGGTCTGCGGATAGACCACGGCGAAGCCCCACTCGTCGGCGAACTTCTGCCAGCCGGAGTGCGTGTGGTAGTCGCTCGCCGACTGCGTGCAGCCGTGCAGCGCGACGACCAGTGGGGCGTTCGCGGGCAGGTTCGCCGGGGCGTACTCGTACATCGCCAGATTGCCGGGGTTGGAACCGAAGTTCGCGACCTGCTGGAAGGTTCCGGAGGCCGCGGCGGCCGGGGTGAGGGGCGCGACCAGGCCCAGGCCCGCGGCGAAGGCACCGAGCACGGCGGTCACCGCGGTGCGCCTGAGGAATCTGCGCATGGTGGAGGAATGCATGGGGCGGCTCCATGGGGTGGGGGAGACAGGACGTACCTGCTTGCTGGATGCGGACCGTACGGCCGGCGGCAGGAGCGCGATATGTGAAGGGCAGCCAGGAAAAAGGAAGTTGACGTGGCTCGCACACACATGGTTCCGGCAGATACCGTCGTGACATGCGCGGTGGGCGTGCCGCCCTGGTCGATCGTACGGATCGCAAACGTCCGGCAGTCACCGCGCGGTTCCCTGGTCCCCACTGCCTGCCGCGCCGGTCGTCGTAGGCCGACACATGGGTTCGGCACCCACATCATGGGGCGAAAATATGGCGACGACCCATGTGTCTCGCCTCTGGCTACCTCCCTACCGTGTTCCGCCATGGATTCCTCGCGGGCCGCGGAGGTCCACGTGGTGGACCGGGCCGCACAGGCCGCGAAAGAGGTGGCGGAGGCGATCGGCGGCATCGCCGTCGTCGCCGACCTGTACGAACCCAGTACGTCGCGGCCAAGCACGCCTTGGAGGGCCTGAGCAAGGTGGTCGCCCGGGAAGGGGCCGCGTACGGCGTGGCCAGCAACTGCGTCAACCCCGGCTACGTCCGCACACCGCTGGTCGAGGAACAGGCGCTCGCCCACGGCATCTCGGAGGCGGACGTCCTGGACCAGGTGTTCCTCGACCGCACCTCACCGGCCGCTCCATCCCCCTGGACGGCGGCTGGACGTCCCACTGACCGGCCCGTCCCCCCGAACGCGCTGCCGGCCGACGGAAGACCGGACGGATACTCCCGACCCCGTGGATCGCCGAGGAGAACCTCCGCGCCCGCCTCTCGTGCGCCCGCGGCGTGCCGACCGCCACCCGATCGGCCGGACCCGTGGGAAGCTCCCCACCTGGTGCGCGGACTCCGATGTATTGGAGGGCAGGAAGCTGCCGCTACCGTCGACGAGTGGTGGCCGGAGGCCGAAGCGTCCATCGACACCGGCACAGCAACGCCAAGAGCGGTCGGACGCGGTGTCAGCCGAGGTTGTTGCCCCACAGAGACCTGTCGGTGCTCTTGAGGCTGGGGACGCCACCGTACGTGCCGCCGTCGGCGGTGACGAGCGGGGCGGGAAGTTGGTCTTCGAGAAGTCCGTCGCGCACCCGCACGACGGTGCTCTCGTGGTCGGTCTTGCCGGGATGGAACGTCCTCCCGTCGACGGCGGCCTTCAGGTATCCAGTCATGTGCGGCGCCGATGGTTCCGCGAGCAGCGGCCAGGAGTGTGACACGACCCTGTGGAGGCGTCCTCCGCGGGCATCACCGGCGCCGTCCATGGAGGTGTCAGGCGCGTCCGTGCGTCTGCTGCGTGTGTCGGGACAGCGAGTCGATGACCACCGCGGCGAAGAGCACCCCGCCCGTGATCACGAGCTGGACCGCGGTGGGCGTGTCGGTGAGGGCCATGCCCGAGGCGATCGACTGGATGACCAGTATGCCGAGGACCGCTGACCAGGTCGTACCGCGTCCTCCGAACAGGCTCGTGCCGCCGATGACGGCGGCAGCGATGGCGTTGAGCAGCAGGACGCCGGAGCCGGAGTTCTGGCTCACGGACGTGATGCGCGAGGCCAGGAAGAGGCCGCCGGTCGCCGCCAGGGAGCCGGAGACCGCGAGCACGGCCGTCTGTACGCCGGTCACGCTGAGGCTGGCCCGACGGGCCGCCTCGACGCTGCTCCCCAGCGCGTAGACCCGCCGTCCGCAGGCCGTGCGCCGGAGGATGATGTCGAGGCCCGCCACCACGGCGAGGAAGATCAGCAGAGCCAGCGGCAGGCCCTGGAACTGGTTCAGCAGATAGGCGGAGGCGAACGCGATCACCGCCACCGTTCCTGTGCGCGCCCCGATGGTACGCAGCGGGCGGTGCGGCATGCCGACGGCCCTGCGACGGCGCCTGTCGAGGTAGGCGGTGAGGAAGACCAGAGCCGTGGCGAGTGCCGCCACGGCGTAGGCGACGCCGGCGTTGGTGAAGTAGTAGCTGGTCAGGTGGGCGATGAGCCCGTTCTCGTCGAGGTTGACGGTGCCACTCGTGCCGAGGATGGCGAGCATGAGGCCGTTCCACGTCAGCAGCCCGGCGAGGGTGACCACGAAGGCCGGCACCCGGGTCCTGGCGACGGAATACCCCTGGGCGGTTCCTGCCGCGGTGCCCGTCAGCACGGCCGCGATCAGGGCAAGCCACTCCGGCACGCCGTTGTTGACGCTGAGCACGGCGAAGACGGCGGCGGCGAGCCCGCTGACCGAGCCGACCGACAGGTCGAGTTCACCGAGCAGCAGCACGAAGACGATGCCGACCGCGATGAGGCCCGTGCCCACGATGTCCACGCTGAGGTTGGACAGGTTACGGGGCGAGAGGAAGGTGGAGTTGATGCACTGGAAGATGATCCAGACCGCGGCGAGGACGAGTGTCACGGGAAGGTAGCCCAGCTCACCGGCGCTCAGCCTGCGCCGCCGGACGGCGAGCCAGCCGGCCACCGCACGGGTGACGGCCCACCCTGCGCGGCGCTGACGGGCTTCTGCGGTGGCCGCGGAATCGGCCCGCGTCTCGTCAGGCATGTCACGCATCCCTTTCACCACTCGGCCTCGCGGTGGGCAGGCCGGCGAGGCGCGCTGTCCGTGGCGCCCGTGATGGAGGAGATGATCTGCTCCTGGGATGCAGTGCTCACGTCGAAGAAGCCGTTGTTGCGGCCGAGCCGCAGCACGGCGGCCCGGTCCGCGAGGGCCTTCACATCGCCCATGTTGTGGCTGATGAGCAGGATCCCCAGGCCTTGGTCGCGGAGACGGTCGACGAGGTCGAGGACCTCGGTGGTCTGCTCGAACCCCAGCGCCGCGGTCGGTTCGTCGAGAAGCAGGACGCGCGGTTCGCCGAGAAGCGAGCGGGCGATCGCGACGGTCTGCCGCTGACCGCTGGACAGTGACACCAGGGGACCGCGCAGATTCGGGACGCTCCGGGTCAGACGCTCCAGCAGCTGCCTGGTGCGGCGCTCCATCTCCACCTCGTCGAGGAAGCCGAAGCGGCGGATCTCTCGTCCGAGGAAGAGGTTGCCGACGACATCGAGGTTTCCGCACAGCGCCAGATCCTGGTAGACGGTGGCGATGCCGAGGTCCCGGGCTTCATGGGGGCGCCGTATGTGAACGGGCCGGCCCTCCCACGCGATGCTCCCCTTGTCCGCGGGCGCGACTCCGGCGATCACCTTGACCAGGGTGGACTTGCCGGCTCCGTTGTCGCCGAGCAGGGCGAGGACCTGGCCGGCGTGGATCTCCAGCTCGATGTCGCGGAGGACCTCGACGACGCCGAAGCGCTTGCACACGCCGTGCAGGGCGAGCAAGGGGGGTGACAAGAGAATCATCTCCTTCCCGGGCCTGAGCCGGCGGGCCCCGCCTGTCAGGTCAGCCCGGCCTTGTGGCAGTCACCCGCGAGTGGCGGGGTGCAGATCTGTTTGAGCGTGTACGCGCCGTCCTTCACCAAGGTGTTCTTGATGGTCGCAAGGGTCACGGGCACCGGAGTGAGCAGCACGGCCGGAACCTCCGCCCCGCTGCGGGTTTTCACCCGCGTGGTGGCCACTCCGTCGAGGCGCTGACCATGCGCGGCTGCCACGGCCATGGCGCCGCCGGCGGCAGCCTCGGGTCCGAACGGCTTGTACACCGTCATGTACTGATCGCCGCTGACAATGCGCCGGACGGCTGCCAGCTCGGCGTCCTGCCCGGTGACGGGGGGCAGCGGGCTGACCTTGTTGGCCTTGAGGGCGGCGATACTGCCGGCGGCGAGGCTGTCGTTGGCGGCGTAGACGCCGTCGATGCTCCGGGGGCCCAGAGCGGAGATAGCTCCGGACATGTTGAGGTTCGCCGTCTCCGCGCTCCACTGGGGTGTGTCGTACTCCTTGGCGATCGTCACCTTCCCCTGGAGTTCGGACAACGCGCCCTGCTTGAACGACAGCGCGTTGGGGTCACCGGGGTCGCCGTTCATCATCACGATCTGCCTGCCGTGGGCCTTGGCGCCCATGGCTGTCAGGAGCGCCTTGCCCTGGAGTCTGCCGACCTCCTGGCCGTCGAAGGAGACGTAGCCCGAGATCGGACCCTCGGCGAGGCGGTCGTAGGCGATGACCGGGATGTGCGCGGCAGCTGCTTTTCCGACCGAGGAACTCATGGCCCGGGCATCGACGGCCACGAGCACGATGGCACTGACCCCGTTGGCGATGGACGAGTCCATCTGTTCCTGCTGGATGGCGACGTCACCTTTGGCGTTGGCGTGCTCGATGGTGCAGTCGCCGCACAGCTGCCGGATCTTCTGCTCCAGCAGGGGCCTGTCCTGCGTCTCCCAGCGGGCGGTGGTGGAGTCCGGCAGCAGCACGCCGATCTTCCGAGCGCTCCCTGAGGCGGAGGTGTTCCCGGTACCCGATCCGCAGGCGGTGAGGGACACGGCCGTCGAGACCGCGGCCAGGGCAAGGGCGGTGTCCCGAACGCAGGCTCTCATGCGCGAGGCCTCCCTCCTCCCCGGAGCCACGCGGCCGCGACCGCGGCGCAGCGGTGTGGCCCACCGGGGCGAGGCACGGTCTCGACCCGCACCCGCCCGGACCAGGTGAAAGTGGCGAAACGACCACGTCGCCAGTGTGACACCGGCCATGGCGAACTGCGAACTCGGTGTCACGTAGCCGATGCGGCGTCAATGTGTCTGGTTCCTTCCCCTATGTGATCCTGGTCAAGGGGGGCGCCCAGTGGCAGATGGTCGGCATCCCGGCGCGGACGGGAGGTAGATGCGGACATGCCTCACGACGGCAGTGCCCGGACCGGACTACCGCTGCCGGGGACAGCCGAGGCCGGCGTCTCGGACACCGGCTCACCACCGGGGCCCGCGCCCACGAACGTCCGCGCCCTGACGTTCGCCGGAGCGGCGCTGACAGTGCTCTACGTGCCCGAGGCCGCTTCCGACGACCTTCGGTTGGTGGACACGGCCGGATGCGTTCCTGCCGAGTACGGGCTGCCGGAGCGTCTGGCCCTGTCCGGTGGCTCGCCCGCGGCCCACGCCTTCCGTGCCGCCCACCCCGTGTGGCTGACCCCCGCGGTGCTCGCCTCCTGTCCCGAAGGGCGTCCGGTGCCGCTGCGAGCCCGCACGTCGCTCGGTGCGTTGCCCCTCGGCGCCGACGGGAGACGGCTCGGCTGCCTCGTCGTCGTGGGCGCAGGTGAGAACGGCTTTGATGCCGAGCAGCAGCGCTTCCTGGAGCGCTATGCCGACGCGGTCGCCGACGTGCTGGAGGCCGGGGCCGGTGGAGGGCCGCCGCCGGCACCCTTGGTCTCCGCACTGCGCCGCATGCGCGTCGGCTCCTTCGTCCTGGTGCCGGAAACCGGCGTGATCGACGCGGACGAGACGCTGCGCGAACTGGTCGGCATCAGGCCGGACGACTTCGACGGCAAGGCGGAGTCCCTGCTCGCGCACGCACTGCCGGAAGACCTGCACGCGCTGATGTCGGTGCTGGAACCGTCCACCCAGACATTCGGCCGACGGGAACTGGACTTCCGCGTCCGCTGCCCCACTGGTGAGATGCGCTGGCTGAGCCTGAGGTGCCGCGTGGCCGCGGCCGCCGACGACCGGCCGGAGCAGGTGCTGGGCCTGGTGACGGCGGCCTCCGTCCTGCACCGGGGCGCCGACGACGTCTCCCGGATCCAGCGGTTGACCGCCGCACTCGACAAGGCCACCACCGTGCGCGACGTCAGCCACGTCGTGGTCACCGCCCTGCGGGAGCCCCTGAGCGCCGACCGGGTGGCCCTCGCCGAACTGCAGCACGAACGGCTCCAGGTCACCCTCCTCGACCCGCCGCAGCCCGCTGCCTGGCCGCGGTCATGGCGCCTCCAGTGGCGTTCGGAGTGGCCCGACGCGCCCCTCAGTGCCCTTCCCACCCTGCAGATGGCCCTGCGAGACGGGCGTATGGACCTGTGGCCGGCCGGCACCGCCTTCGAACCGGGACTCGACGGCGTGGGCCCCGGAGGCCTGGCGGTCCTGCCACTGCCTGCCAGGGGCCGGGTCGCCGGCCTGTGTCTGATCGGCTGGGACCGGCCGCACGAGTTCGTCCCCGAGGAACGTTCGCTGCTGATCGCCACCGCCTCACTGGCCGGCCAGGCCTTCAAGCGCGCCCACGCCTACGACGCCGAACAGGAACTCGCGACGATGCTGCAGCGCAGCCTGCTGCCGCGACGTCTGCCCGAGCTTCCCGGCGGGATCGCCGTCGCCCGCTATCTGCCCGCCCGGCGGGGACTGCAGGTGGGCGGCGACTGGTACGACGTGATCGCTCTCTCCGAGGAGCGGGTGGCGCTGGTCATCGGCGACGTCCAGGGCCACAGCGCCGCCGCCGCGACCGTCATGGGTCAGATGCGTACCGCGGTCAGGGCGTACGCGGTGGAGGGCCATCCGCCCGACGTGGTCGTCTCGCACGCCAACCGCCTCCTCGTCGGGATGGAGACGGATCTCTTCGCCACCTGCTGCTACGCCGAACTGAACATGGACGAGGGCGACGTCCTGTTCGTCCGGGCCGGGCACGTCGCACCGTTGCTGCGCCATCCCGACGGCAGCACCGAGGAGGTCGAGGCCGAGGGCGGCCTTCCGCTGGGCATCTCCATGGAGGCGGACTTCCCGATGACCGCGGTGGCACTGGCGCCCGGAACGATGCTCGCCCTGGTCACCGACGGGCTGATCGAGGCCGCCGACCTGTCCCTGGACGAGGGCATGCGCCGCACGCGCGCCACCCTCGCCGCGGCCGACCCGTCGGATCCCGGGCGGGTGGCCGACGACCTGCTGGGCGACTTCGGCCGTCGCGAGGACGACGTGGCGCTGCTCCTGTTGCGCTACGACGGCATGCGGACGCGGCCGATCCGGTCGGGCTGGGTGGTGTGGCGGTTGCCCGACGCGGTCATGCACGCCCGCCGGTTCACCGCGCGCACGCTGCGCCGCTGGAAGGTCGAAGAAGCCACCGACCCGGTGCTGTTGGTGGTGTCCGAACTGGTGACCAACGCCCTGGTGCACACCCAGGGGCCGGTCCGTCTCGACCTGATGCTCCGCGCGGACCGGGTGCGCGTCTGCGTGAGCGACTCCTCTCCGCGGGCGCCCGCCAAGCCCGTGATCGTCGACTGGGAGTCGACCGGCGGCCGGGGTCTGCTCCTGGTCGAGGCGCTGTCGGAGTCCTTCGGCACGGTGCCGGTGGCCGGCGGCAAGCAGGTGTGCAGCGAGATCGCGGTACCGCGTCGTGAACCGGCTTCGGTGGGCGCGGAACCGGGCGCCGAGGACGGGGACCGATCATGACGTGTCGTGGGAAAGGTGTGACGCCCCGTGCGTGGTACGTCCTCGGCGCGCTGGTCATGGGGCTGCTGACCATGTTCTCGGCCGCCTGCACAGGAGGCGGAGCAGCTCCCACGGACAGCTTCACCGTCGGGCTGCTGCTGCCGAGCCGGGTGGTGCCACGCTGGGAGAACTCCGACAAGCCGCTGATCGAGCAACGGGTGAAACAGCTCTGCCCGCACTGCGACGTCACCTATGCCAACGCCGAGGACGACTCGACGGACCAGCGACAACAGATGATCGCCATGATCACCAAGGGGGTCAGGGTCCTCATCCTCGGGGCCACCGACAACAGGGCGCAGCGCTCCTCCGTCCAGGAGGCGCACGACGCGGGCGTCCCCGTCGTCGCCTACGACAGGCTCGCCGACGGCCCGATCTCGGGCTATGTCAGTTTCGACGGCGTTCAGGTCGGCACGCTGCAGGGCCAGGCTCTCCTCAAGGCCATGCACACCCCCACCAAGGACCGGACCATCGTCATGATGAACGGCGACCCGACCAGCCCCAACGCGGCGTCGTACAAGAGGGGTGCACTGTCCGTCCTGCGGGGCAAGGTCAGGATCGGCCGTTCCTACGACACCCCGGGCTGGAGCACGAACAACGCGAACGCCAACATGTCCGCCGCCATCTCGGCCCTGGGCCCGGACCGGATCGACGGCGTCCTGGCCGCGAACGACGCCATGGCCGCCGGCGTCATCTCCGCACTCAGGAGCGCCCACGTCAGGCGTCTTCCACCGGTCACCGGACAGGACGCCGACCTCGACGCGGTGCAGCGCATCATCAACGGCGAGCAGACCATGACGGTGTACAAGCCCTTCCGCGCGGAAGCCGAAGCAGCCGCTGCCATGGCCGTCGCCCTGGGCCGCGGCGAGAAGCTGCAGACCATCGCCACGACGACGATCGACAGCCCCACCACCCGCCACATCCCGTCCGTGCTCCTCACCCCGGTCGCCGTGACAACCGCCAACATCAAGCAGACGCTCATCAAGGACGGTGTGTACACCATCGCCCAGATCTGCACACCGCAGTTGCGGGCCGCCTGTGCGAAGGCAGGGCTGACGCCGTAGACGGACTCGGACCGGTATGCGGGGGCCTTGGTGTTGACCATAGTCATCGAACGACGTGAGGGGTCCATCGAGAGCGGGGAGCCCCGTACGCCGTGAGCGCCTGTGGCCGAGCTCGCCCGGAGTTGCGGCGGGCAGGTGCCGCAGCTGATCTCCGGCGCCGTTGCCCTCGCCCTGCCCGTCCTCGGCCACAACCGACAAACCAACTACTGACCCGTACCGGCATGATTATTGACGTGTCCTTGACTACTTCCTTCAACTCCGCCCACACAGCGCAGGACTAGGCTCGCCGGGCGACTCATGTCCCGGCGACACCGGGACCGTGCCTGCGCCAGCACAGCCCAAGACGAACCGTCATCGCGGAATTGGGGGAATCGCCATGCGCACATGTACAAGAGCGTCTCTCGTGGCCGCCGCCGCTGCGTTCCTGCTTGTCACCACGGTGGGCAGTTCCGCAGCTTCGGGCGACAGTCAGCCCGTTCACCTGGTTTCACCCAGTGATCCTTACGCCGCCTGTGACATCAGCGGCGACGGGACGGGCACCAACTACCTGTCTGCCGAGGACGAGCCGTACGTCACCGTATCCCCGCGCGATCGGCGCGAGGCGGTCGGGATCTTCCAGCAGGATCGCTGGTCCAATGGCGGCGCCCGGGGGCTGACCGCCTCGTACACCCACGACGGGCGGCACTTCACCGAGACCCCGCTGCCGTTCTCGCACTGCGCGCCGGGTGGGCTGAACTACCAGCGGGCGTCCGACGGCTGGGTGAGCACCGGCCCCGACGGCACCGTCTACGCCAGCGGCCTCGTGTTCGACGCCACCGACGCGCGCAACGGCGTGGCCGCCTCGACGTCGTACGACGGCGGACGCACCTGGCAGCACACAACCCCGCTGATCGACGACACCCAGGCGCAGTACACCGACGACAAGAACGCCGTCACCGCCGACCCGGTCCACCCCCGCGTCGCCTACCAGGTCTGGGACCGCATCGACGAGGACGACTCCGCCAAGGTCTACGACGGGCCCGCCTACATCTCCATCACCCGTGACGGCGGCCGGCACTGGTCCACGGCCCGCCCGTTCGTGGACACCTCCGTCGTCCCGCACTCCCAGACCATCGGCAACGTCATCGTCGTCGACCCGCGCACCGACACCCTCTACGACGTCTTCGACTGGCAGACGTACGACATCGACTACAGCACCGGCACCTTCACGCCCACCGACCTGCACTTCGCCGTCGTGAAGTCGAGCGACGAGGGCCGCACGTGGAGCAAGCCGGTCACCATCGCCAAGGACACGTCGGTGCCGGAGGTCGATCCCAACGCCCCCACCGATGCGACCAAGTCGCTGCGAGCGGGCGGGGGCCTGCCGAACGTCGCCATCGACCCACGCACCGGCGAGCTGTACGTCGCCTACGAGGGCTCCGACTTCAGCGCCGGTGCCTACGACTCCGTGGAACTGGTCCACTCGGTGGACGGCGGCCGGACCTGGTCGGCCCCGAAGCGGGTCAACACTGTCGCCTCCGCGCCCGCCTTCACACCCTCCATCAGCGTGGACGCACGGGGCACGGTGGCGATCACCTACTACGACGTGCGCTACCTCGCCGCGGGGAACACCGCCACCCTGCCCACCGCCGCGTGGCTGGTCACCCTGCCCCGAGGTGCGGAAGGCCGTGCCACCGAGCGTCGAGTCTCTCAGGTCTTCGACTGGCTGCAGGCCCCTTACGCCGGGGGCCACTTCCTCGGGGACTACGAGGGCCTCGCCACTGACGGCCGCATCGATGTACGGCCGCTGTTCGTCGAGACCCATGCCGACGCGCCGCAGAACTCAACGGACGCCTACAGCGGTGTGCTCCCCACCGGAGGGCACCACGGATCCTGCGCCGGGACTGCGACCCCGGCCGCATCTCGCGCCACTGGAACCCTGGGAGCCCGGCCACGCCGGATCGCCCGGTGATCGAAGGATCCCGCTGAAGAAGGCGGCGAGCCGTAACTCGGTCCCGCAGGCGATCGTCCCGCCGCACGTGCGGAGGCTCGTCGAGGTACGCCACCACGGCGGCACCTGCCTCCTGCGGGCCACTCAACGCCGAGCCGCTCGAGACGAAGCTCGCGGCGTCCGAGCCCGTGCGTAGCACCGGCGCCGACCTCGCCAAAGGCAACGCCGCGCTGGCTGCCGCGACGGGCGCGGTCACCCGGGGCCAGCTCCTGCTACGTCGAGGTGGGCAGGTGCGGGGAGCGGAGCACGAGCAGGGTGATCTCGCTGGGGGCGAAGACGCGGAACGGCGGACCCCAGAAGCCGGTGCCGCGGCTGGTGTAGAGGAGGGTGCGGGTGCCGTGGTGGCTGAGGCCGGCGAGGGCGGGCTGGTCGATGCGGACCAGGTGGTGGAAGGGCCAGATCTGGCCGCCGTGGGTGTGGCCGGAGAGTTGGAGGTCGATGCCGGCTGCTGCTGCGCGGTCGACGAACTTGGGCTGGTGAGCCAGGAGCAGGACGGGCAGGTCGGGGTCGGCACCGTCCAAGGCTCCGGCGAGGTGGGCGCGATGGCCCTCCAGACCGGAGGACTCGGCGGTGACGTCGTCCACGCCGGCGACCACGAGGGTGTCCCCTCCGCGTTCGAGCAGCAGATGGCGGTTGCGCAGCGGCTCCCAGCCCAGCTCGTCCATCAGGTCGACCCAGCCCTGGGCCTCGCTGTAGTACTCGTGGTTGCCGGTGACGTAGACCCGGGCCCGGGTGGCCCGCACGGTTCCGAGTGGAGCCGCCTGGGCGCGGCGGCGATCGGCCGTGCCGTCCGCGATGTCGCCGGTGTGGCAGACCAGGTCGGCTTCCAGGGCGTTCACCGCCTCGCATACCCGCGCCGACCAGCGGGCGCGATCGAGTGGGCCGTAGTGGGTGTCGGTGATGAGGACGACGCGGGTGCCGTCCAACCCGGCACCCAGTCGCGGGAGTTGCACGTCGAGTCGGCGCACGCGTGGTACGCGGCGGGCCTCGGCGTACCCCCAGGCGAGCAGTGCGGCGGAAATGCCGAGGACGGCCCACGTGACGATGCGGGCGCGGTCCTGACTCTCGCCGACGCCGGCCACGGTCAGGGCCAGCCGCAAGAGGACGCCGAGCAGAACGGACCAGGTGAACAGGACCCAGCTGGTGCCCAGCAGGGTGTCACCGACGATCGCCGCCCGGTCCTGTTGGCGCCGGCCGTGGCCGCGCACCATCGCGAGCGGCATACACATGAGGCCGAGGGCGAACAGGGCGGTGCCGACCAGCGTGACGGGCAGCGGCCAGTGCTGGCCGGTGTACAGGAGCACCCAGCAGGGCACGGCCCACAGCAGGACGGGGGCGATCAGGGGGATGTAGCGCATCAGGCGATGCAGTCGGCTCTGCCGCGGCGCTTGCGCTTCACCCTCGGCGGGTCGGATGTCGCTGGTGTCGGTCACGCTTCCCCTCCCTGACCGGGCTGCCGTCTCGCGCACTGTATCCGGTGACCCTCGGGCCGGTTGGACCGGCGTTCACGGGCGCGGCCCCTTGGGGCGAAGGGTTCTCTGCGGGAAGCCAAGACTTTGCCGCAGCACCTCGCCCGGCGTGAGCCGCGATCAGGGCGCTGCCACCGGCGGTGGCGGCGACCGTATCGGCGCCCTGGGCGCCGCAGTTGGCCGGGCAAACCGTCACCCGAGTCCGGCCGCGGCGCCGGATGGCGGCAGGGGGGACTGGTACCCGGCCCGCAGCACCAGCGCACCTTTGGGCGTTGAGTGGTCGAAAGCCCGCTCCAGCGCGGGGAAGACGCCAGTGAAGTCGTTGCGGTGGCGGGCGGTCTCAGCGATGATGCAGGCGCCGGGGCGTCCGTTTTGCCCTCGCCCCGGTAGGTGCCCGACATCCGGTTGACCGCGCGGCCGGGCACGTCGACGGCTCGCCGGCCGTGAGCCGCGACCCTCGCCGGAGCCTTGGACGGCGCCGACCCCGACCTGCCCGCCCTTCGCACGCGACAAAACCGGCGACGTCGGCGGTCATCCCCGGGATACTGGTCGCCCATGGATGAGGTCAAGGTCGTCGTCGCCCATTCCGAGCGCGCGACCCTGCGCGTCGGCGACGTGTTTTTGAAGGTGGACGCCGATCAGGCGCGCATCGAAGCCGAGGTCGAGGCGATGGCCCTGGCGCCGGTCCCGACGCCGGAGGTCCTGTGGTGCAAGCCGCCCGTGCTCGCGCTGGCTGCACTCCCGGGGACGACGCTTGGACGCCTCGGCGGGCCGTCCACCGGGTCGCCGGCGGCGTGGGCCGCGGCGGGCGCCGCCATCCGAAAGCTGCACGACGCGCCGCTGCCGCCCCGGCCCGGCCGGGCCGGCCGGAGCATCGTCGCGCTGGCGGCGGAACTCGACGACGAGTGCGAGTTGCTCGTGACGAACGGCCTCCTGCCCGCCGGCCTGGTCGCCCGCAACCGCCAGGTCGCCGAGGCCGCGCTCCGGCCCTGGACGCCGGCGTTCACGCACGGCGACCTGCAGATCGCGCACGTCTTCGTCGACGGCGACGAGGTCACCGGCATCATCGACTGGTCCGAGGCGGGCCAGGGTGATGCCCTGTACGACCTCGCCACCTTCACGCTGGGACACGAGGAGCACCTCGACGACGTCGTCGCCGGCTATGGCACCGAAATCGACCTCGATGTGATCCACGCGTGGTGGTCGTTGCGCAGCCTGCTGGCGGTTCGCTGGCTGATCGAGCACGACTTCGACCCCTGCGCGCCGGGCTGTGAGATCGACGTGCTGAGATCCCGGATGTGAGGCTGCGCGGGCCCCACTGCTGCGTTCTGACGTATCGAGAGCCACAGGCCGCTGAACCAGTGCGGCAGCGCGATCGCTCCTTCCACGACCCAGCGGTACACGCCCAGGCCGACAGCCGTGCCCAGTGCCTTCGCCGGACAGGGTGCGGGGTGATCCGGGACCGGCGCGCCTTGTCCCGTACAGCTCGTGGTCATAGCCGCGGTCGGCGTACAGATGGATCAGCGGAATCGGTTGGGTGACGTCGTTGCGGTTGCCGCCGGTGGTGCTTGCTGCCGGGTGGTTCTCGAGCTGCTCGCCGAGGTCGGTCTGCCCGAGCGGGGCCAGGAGCTGTACCCGCACGAGTTCTCCGGCGGTCAGCGTCAGCGCATCGGCCTGGCCCGCGCGCTCGCGCTCACCCCGAAGCTGATCGTCGCCGACGAACCGGTGTCAGCGCTGGACGTGTCCGTACGGGCCCAGGTGCTCAACCTCATGAAGCGGCTCCAGGCGTCACACGGTCCGTCGTACCTCCTCATCTCCCACGACCTCGCTGTCGTCCGTCACCTCGCCGACCGGATCGGCGTGATGTACCTGGGCCGTATGGTCGAGGTCGGAAGCGCCGACGACATCCATCTGCGCGCCGCCCACCCCTACACCGCCGGCCTGTTGAAGGCCGTTCCGGTGCCGGACCCGGAAGTGGAACGGGTCAAGCGCGGCACCGGGATCAGCGGCGAACTGCCCAGCCCCGTAGACCCGCCCTCGGGATGCCGCTTCCGTACCCGCTGCCCACTGGCCCGTGAGCGGTGCGCGCACGAAGAGCCCTCCTTGCGCCCCTTCGCCACCGGCCAGATCGCGGCCTGCCACTTCCCCCTCCGCCCGGCACTCTCCGACACCGCGGCAACGGCGACGGGCACCCCGCCCCCTCGGTAAGCCCCAGGCGGATCACTCGGGGAAGAGGTTCGCGGGGGACCGAGAGCCGGCAGTGCTCGCGCAGGGTCCCGTGCCTCCGTACTCCGCGTGGAACAGCCCCTTGTCGCGCGGGATCGGCAGCACGTGCTCGGCGACGTCCGCGAGGCCCGACGACAGGACGGGCGCCCTGATGCCGAACCCGTCCACGGCATCGCCCTCGAACGCCGCGGCGCGGCGGGACCAAGGAGGAGCCGAGCCCGTGCTTGTCCGGCACAGGCCATGGAAGGCGTTCCCGGGCCTGGAGCGGTCGCCGAGGAACCCCGCGGCGCAAGGGGCGTGGACTGGTCGCAGGGTTGTCCTCCGTGGCCACGAACGGGAGGACCGACCCGGGCGGGGGCATGGGCTGCCGGGCGGCCTTCGTCACTTCGACCGGCCGGCAGGCTCAGGATCCGTCGCGCTCGCGGGAGTCTTCCGACGCGTTTCGATCACCACCGGCAATGCCGTTGGAGAGGGTGGCCGCGTAGGCGCGTACGGCGTCGAGGGCGGCGGGGGCGGCGGATGCGGCGCCGAAGACGGCTTCGGCGTCGGCGCCGTGGGCCTCCAGCGCGCCGGGGCGTGTCGCCGTGGCGGATCGCGCGGGCGGAGCGGTGGCGGGTCGTTAGCCGAAGTGTCCTTCGCAGGGCCTGTTCGCAGGACCCGTCGCGGGCCTGGGACTCCGTTTCGTCACCTGGCGAACCGCATTTCGTCCGTGCCGCTGTGTGGACGGGGTCGATGCCGCCCCAGCACAGTGCCCGGATGACCTCCTGCCTATCGTCGGTGGTCAGCACGAAGTCACCGTTGATCGCAGCCCGCCCAGCGGGTGGAAGCCGATGGCGGTGGTGATGCCGACGGTGTGAAGGAGGCGTCGGCCGTCGGTGACGGGCTACGCGGGGGCGAAGAAGAACCGGTAGACGCCGCCGGCGGCGCACTCCGCGCCGGCATCGACGCCGACGACGCGATCGTCGTCGCCCTCGGACTGCGCACGGTCATCCGGCAGGCCGGCGCGGGCACCCTCACTCGGCACTGGCCAGGCACCGAGGACGGGCTCAACGTGGTGCGCCGCCTCGCCGGACCGCCGGGCACCGCGCCGCGGGAGTAGCTGCGGGTAGCCCTGTGACCGGCGTCCGGCTGATCACTACCTCGCTCCCGGCCCTCTCCTGCCAAAGCTCCCACGAGCCTGTAGTGAGCCGTGAGACCGCTGGCTCTGACTCGCGAGGATGCCCGTCACAGCGGCATCCGGATGCGCGCGGTGAGTACGGCTCGCGGCACACCGGAGTCGGACGACGGCGTCGAGCCCACCACCCGGGGCTGCCTCAAGGCTGACCTCGCCGCCGCTGGCTTGGGTGAGCTGCCGGACCATCGGCAGGCCGAGACCCGTGCCGTCGTGGTCGGCATCGGGAGCCCGCCAGAACCGGTCGAAGGCTCGGTGCCGTTCGGCCTCGGACATGCCGGGCCCCTGGTCCATCACGTGCAGTTCGGCCATGGGCGGGGTGCGGCTGCCTTCCCTGGGGACGGAGGCGGTCGTCAGGGCGATGGCGGTTCCCGGTGGGGAGACGCGGAGTGCGTTCGAGAGCAGGTTGTCGATGATCTGCTCCAGCGCGCCCGGCACCGCCCAGACCCGAGCGGCGGTGGCTCCGGAGACGACGATGCCGACCTGCTGTTCGTCGGCGAAGGCCGTCCAGATGGCGGCGCGGTCGGCGACGACGGCGTCCAGGTCGACAGCCTCGGGCCGGATCGCCGAGTTCTCCAGCCGGGCGAGCGCCAGCAGCCCCTGCACCATACGGCTGAGCCGCTCGAGCTCGCCGAGTGCCTGGTCGAGGCTGTCCTGGGCGCAGGGAGCGAGGTGCGGCTCGAAGTTCTCCAGGCGCAGGCGGAGGGAGGTCAGCGGAGTTTTCAGCTGGTGGGACGCTTCGGAGGCGAATGCCTGCTGGGCCTGGAGCAGGTGCTGGAGCCGGGTCGCGGTTCTGGTGAACGAGGCGGCCAGCCGGCGTAGTTCCGGCGGTCCGTGATCGGTGGCCGGTGGATCGGTGATCCGGCCTTCGGCAAGTTGTGCGGTGGCGCGTTCCAGGGCCTGCAGGGGACGGGTGACCGAGCGGGCGAGTGCGAAGCCGATCAGGGAGACGGCGGCCAGGACCCCGAGGCCGACAGCGCCGAGGGCCAGCCAGGTGGTGTGGATCTTCCCCTTGAGCGGGCCCAGCGCATAGACCGTTCGCACCACACAGACGACGGTTGCGTTCGAGCCACCCGGCACGGTGACGAAGAGGACCTCGCCACCCGTGGAAGGATCACTGCCGGTGCCGACGGCGGGCTGACCCCGTAGGGCGGTGGAGATGTCCGGCTCGGCGGACAGGTCTTTGCCGACCAGGGCGCGGGCGGCGGTGTCGGTGAGGACGATGCCCCTGTGGCCGGCGACGAGCACGCGGCTGCCGGTGCGCTGCCCGTACGCGCGGGCCAGTTCGGGCAAGTCGGCCGTCAGCCCGTGCTCCATCTTGTCCTCGCAGACCTCGGCGAGCGTCATCGCCCCTTGCTGCGCCGCATGGGCGAAGCGGGACAGCTCGCTGCGGGCGTAGAAGATGCCGAACGGCACTTCGAGCGCGAGCAGGACGAACAGCATGAGGCTCAGGTGGCTGAGCAGCAGGCGACGTGTCACCGGGCCCCTCCGCCGCCCGCTGACTGCGTGGCGGGCGTGGTTTCGGCGTGTGCCGGGGGTACCAGGCGGAAGCCGATTCCGCGGATGTTCTCGATCCAGGAGGAGTCGCCGAGTTTGCGGCGCAGGGCGGCGATGTGGACGTCCAGGGTCTTGGTGGGGCCGAAGAAGTTCGGTTCCCATGCCGTGTCGAGGATCTGCTGACGGGAGCAGACGGCTCCGGGGTCTTCGGC
Source organism: Streptomyces sp. NPDC104106 (assembly GCF_055584345.1). Classification (NCBI taxonomy): domain Bacteria; kingdom Bacillati; phylum Actinomycetota; class Actinomycetes; order Kitasatosporales; family Streptomycetaceae; genus Streptomyces; species Streptomyces sp. NPDC104106. The sequence continues at coordinate 35,366 of NZ_JBVJMF010000012.1, read as the reverse complement.
CAGGCAGACGAGCAGGTCGAACTCCTTGGGCGCCAAGGCGATGGGCGTCTGGTACAGGTGCACCTGCCGGGTGCGACGGTCAATGCTCAGCGGGCCGACCCATTGGAGGCGGGACGTCCCCGGTCGTGCCAGGTCACCCGAGGGCTGCCGCTCCTCGCGGCAGGTGTCCGGCAGAGGCCGCGCGCGGCGGGTGACGGCTCGGATCCGGGCGACGAGCTCGCGCACCCCGAACGGCTTGGAGACGTAGTCGTCCGCGCCCAGTTCGAGGCCGAGCACGCGATCGACCTCGTCGTCCCTGGCCGTGATCATGATGATCGGCACGGACGAGCGGGCTCGGAGCGCACGGCACACGTCGAGGCCATCCATGTCGGGCAGTCCCAGGTCCAGCAGCACCATCGCTGCCTCCGGCGCGGCGAGGCCGGCGGCACCGTTTCTGGCATGTTCGACGGTGAATCCGAATCGGCTCAGCCCCTCCGTCAAGGGTCCGGCCACCCGGTCGTCGTCCTCGATCAGCAAGACACGCATGCCGAAAGGCTCACAGACCTCGGCCGGGGGGTGCGGCGCAAACGCCGGAACCTCCCCCGAGCCGGTGATCCTCCACGGACGGCCCAACCACGGAAGCGCGGCGCGATGACGACATCCAGGAAATCGACAGCGTGGAGCAAGCGCGGAGTTAAGGTCGCGAACGTCAGTGTCCGATTCCTCCAGGTGACAGCCGAGAACTGATTTAAGGTCAGGTCGCGTGGAAGGAAAGCCTTCCCGGTGGAATCAGCGGGAGGCGAGGACGGAAAAACGCTTCATCGGAGGAATTCGGCGATTCCCGCTGTATGTGCTCTTGCAATCCGCTTGATCGTCTTCCCGTAGCGTCGATCGCACGGCCGGTGCCATTGGAGCACCGCGCGACAAGCGCCCCCACAAGCACCTGGGATGCCCCATGCCCCTTGATGAACTACGCCGCACGCGCCCGGACCTGGTGGAGCCCTTCACGACCGCACTCCCCACGGCACGCGCCACCGTTCTGGCCCGGCTGTGGGGGGCCTTCGTACGAGAACCCCTGCCCGGCCTGAGCGGGCACCGCCGCGAGCCCGGCGCACGGGTGGTCGAGTTGCGGCGGGGTGGTTCACTCTCGGCGGCAGAGTCCAGCGCGCAGCCGTTCGCCGAGGTGTCCGAGGACTTCGCCGTAGCCGGGCCCGAGGGTCCGATCCGCGGGCCGGCGGAGCTGCTGGCGCAACTGGGTCTGCGTACCCCGGCGGCGCAGCGACTGGCGGCCGAGCTGGACAACAGCGTGGTCAACCTGGCCCTGGCCAGGGCCGCGAACTCCGGCGGAACAGTCCCGCCGAAGGACTCGGCGGATGCCGAGCAGGCGGTGGTCGACGGCCACCCGCAGCACCCCTGCTGCCGGACACGTACCGGCATGTCGGTCGCCGACGTACTCGCCTTCGCCCCCGAGCATCACCCCGTTGTCCAGCTGGCACTGCTCCGTGTCCCGGCCGACCGCTGGCAGGGCGCCGGCGAATGGCCGAGGCATCTGCGCGACGGCGACACGATCCTCCTCCCGCTGCACCCCTGGCAGCGCGACCACGTGCTCGCGCACCACCCCGATCTGGCCGTCGTGGAAGAGACGATCCCCGCCCGACCGCTGCTGTCGCTGCGCACCCTCGCCCCGCTGGGCGTCCTGCCCGGCTGCCACATCAAGACCGCGCTCGACGTGCAGGTCACCAATTACCGGCGCACCATCTCCCCGGCCGAGGTCGCCGACGGGCCCCCGCTGTCCGACCTGGTCGCGGCCGTCATCGACAAGGCCGGCTACGGCGGCAGCCTGCGCATCCTGCGGGAGCTGGGCGGCGGCGCGGTGCGCGTGGACGGACAGCCCTCCGCGAGCCTGGCGGCGATGATCCGGGAGTCGACCGAGTGCTACCTCGACGCCGGTGAGATCGCGGTTCCGCTCACCGCCGTGCACGCGACCGGAGCCGCCGTGGTGTCAGGCGACCCGGTGCGCTGGTTGGCGGACTTCGCCGGGCTGATCCTGCCGTCGGCGCTGACGCTGCTGTCCATGGGCGTGGCACTGGAGGCCCACGGCCAGAACACCCTGGTCGTGCTGCGCAACGGGCGGCCGGTACGCGTTCTGTACCGGGACCTGGACGGCGTACGCGTCAGCCCGCGCCGCTTGGCCCGGTGCGGTTTCACGCTGCCGCCGCTGCTCGGCACCCGCGCGGGCGACGACACCAGCGCACTGCGCACCAAGCTGTTCGGCGGCCTGATCAGCGGAGTCTTCAGCGAACTGGTCGCCGTCCTCAGCCGGACACGGGCGGCCGATCCCCGGGCGCTTTGGGGCGCGGTGGCCGAGATCGGCCGACAGGTGTACGCCGGCTTGCTGAACGAGGAGGACGCGGCGGCGTTCTTCGGCGACACGATGCCGTTGAAGGCGACGATCGCCATGCGTCTGGCCGAGAACCCGGGCAGGGCGCAGTGGACGCCCGTGCCCAACCCGCTGGCCCTGTGCCGTTGACATCCCACACGCATCGTCGTCCCACTGGAGTGACCGTATGACCACCGGCACCGCCCCCAAGCACCGCCTCGTCGCCGCATCGGTCGGTGAACCGGTGCGGACAGCCGACGCCGTCACCGCCCACACGCTGCTCAACTGCCTGATCCGCGAGGTGTCCGGGCCCGAGCACCAGGTGACCGTCGACCACGACCACCTCCTGCTACGCCTGCCCCGCCGGGGCATCCTGCTGCGGTGCCCGCTGCGCCGGGTCTCGCTGGTGGGAGCCCACCGCTTCCAGGGCCCGGTGCAGCGGCTCGACGACGACGCCTGGACGACGGTGGGCTGGCGGGAGCTGGCCGGTTACGTCCAGGACGAACTGGAACTGCGCACGGGTGTCGCCAACGAGGAGTTCCTGAACCAGGTCGGCGACAGCCGGGAGACGATCCGCACCGCCCTGGAGGAGCGGGCGGGCGCCGCGCCGCACCCGGATCCGTACGTGGCGTCGGAGCAGTCCCTGGTGTTCGGTCATCGCTTCCACCCCACCCCCAAGTCCCGCACCGGCGACCCGGCGGACTGGCTGGCGTACGGCCCGGAGACCGGCGCCCGCTTCCGCCTGCGCTACCTGGCAGTGCGCCGCCATCTCATCTGTGAGGAGGGCGAGTTGCGGGAGATGGACGCGCTGTGCCCGACGGCCGACCCGGGATTCGTGATCCTGCCGGTGCACCCCTGGCAGTACCGGCTGCTCCAGGACCACGACCGGCTACGGAAGGCAGTGGCCGCCGGTGATGTCGTCGACACCGGGGTGAGCGGACCGGAGCTGGTGCCGACCGCATCCGTGCGCACGCTGTACGACCCCGGCACCGACACCTTCCTGAAGTTCAGCCTGAACGTCCGCCTCACCAACTGCGTCCGCAGACACGCGAGTTACGAACTGACCGGCGCTGTCACCCTCAACCGGCTGCTCCAGCCCGTCTTCACCGAACTGGCCGGCCGCTTCCCGGGATGCGCGCTCCTTGCCGAGCCCGGGTACCGCACGCTCGACTCCACGGGCGAACTCCTGGAGGGCCTCGGCGTCATCGTCCGCTCCGGCCTGCGCCCCCACCTGCGTCCCGGGGTGACCCCTTTGCTGGCCGCCGCGGTGGCGGACGAGTACCCGACCGGGACAGCCCACGTCTCCCACCTGCTCGCCCGCGGCGACGGGGACGTCCTGGCCTGGTGGGACGCATATCTGGGGCTGCTGCTGCCACCTGTGCTGGCCGCCTACTTCGAACACGGCGTCGTCCTGGAACCCCATCTGCAGAACGTCGTCGTGGGCGTGCAGCCCGACGGCGCCCCGGCGCAGATGCTCTTCCGCGACCTGGAAGGCACCAAGCTCCTGCCCGCGCACCACCAGCGCGCCCTCGACACCCTGCCCGAGGACGTCCGAGGTCCCCTCACCTATGACCCCGAACGCGGCTGGAACCGGGTCGCGTACTGCCTCCTGGTCAACCACACCGCCGAAGTGCTCAGCGCCCTGGCCGACCTCGACCCGACGCTGGAACCCGCCCTCTGGGGCCTGGTCCGCGACCACCTCGAAGCCTACGCCCGCACCGCCGCTGACCCACCTCGCCTGCGCGCCCTGCTCTCCGGCGTACCTCTGCCCGCCAAGGCGAACCTCCTCCTGCGCTGGTCCCGCGAGGCCGACCGGCACGCCACCTACGTCCCCCTGCCCAGCCCCCTCGGCGCCGACTTCCCCCGCGAGGTGGTCCGGTGAGGCCCGCACTGCTCGAGCACGTCCGACGGCTGACCGACGACGACCTGCCCGCGTACATCTACGACCTCCCGGCCCTGCGCGAGCACGTGCACGCGATCCGGGCCGCACTGCCGGAACGCGTCGAGCTGCTGTACGCGGTCAAGGCCAACTCCGACCCCCGGATCCTGCGGACCCTGGCCGCGCACGTCGACGGCTTCGAGGTGGCCTCCGGCGGCGAGCTGAGCCACGTCCGCGCGCTCACTCCCGATACGCCGATCGCCTTCGGCGGCCCCGGCAAGACGCAGACAGAGCTGGCTCAGGCACTGGAAGCCGGAGTGGAGCGACTGCACGTCGAGAGCGAGCACGAGCTACGTCTCCTCACCACCCTGCTGGGCGACCGGAGCGCCGATGTCCTGCTGCGCGTCAACCTGCCCGTCGATCCCGGCCAGGTCGCCCTCGTCATGGGCGGCCACCCCAGCCCCTTCGGGATGGACCCCGCGCTGCTGGACCGCTGCCTGGAGCTGATCGCCTCGACCCCGGGTATCCGACTGCGTGGCCTGCACCTCCACCTGGCCAGCGGCCTGCGGGCCCCGGCCCAACTGGAGCTGATCGACGAGGTCCTGACCTGGGCCGAGGACTGGGCGCACGAACGCGGAGTCGACCTGTCCGAGGTGAACGCCGGCGGGGGAATGGGCGTCGATTACGCCCACCCGCGCAAGGTGTTCGACTGGTCCGCCTTCGGAGCCGGACTACGCCCGCTCCTGGCCCGCCACCCCCGCCTCAGGCTGCGGATCGAACCCGGCCGCTCGGTCACCGCCTACTGCGGCTGGTACGTCACCCAGGTGCTGGACATCAAGTTCAGCCGCGGGCAGGCGTTCGCCGTGCTGCGCGGAGGCACCCACCATCTGCGCACCCCGGCCGCGAAACAGCACGACCAGCCTTTCGAGGTGATCCCCGACGACATCTGGCCGCGGCACTGGGAACGCCCGGAGGCCCGGGACGAGCCGGTGACGCTGGTCGGCCAGCTGTGCACGCCCAAGGACGTCCTGGCACGCCGGGTCACGGTGAAACGGCTGCGCGTCGGTGACCGGGTCGCCTTCGCCTTGGCCGGCGCCTACGCCTGGAACATCTCCCACCACGCCTTTCTCATGCACCCGCACCCGACCGTCCACCACGTCGAAGATGTCGAGCTGTCCGTCACCGGCGGCGCGTACGCCCCTCGGGTTCCATGAGCGAGGGCTCTCGCCTGCCGGTGACGGCCGTGCTCACCGTCCGGAACTTCCGTCGCTACCTGCTCGGGCAGCTGACCTCCAACATCGGTACCTGGATGCAGCGTGCCGCGCAGGACCTGCTCGTGCTCCACCTCACCGGTAACAGCGGCGGCGCGGTCGGCATCGTGACCGCGCTGCAGTTCCTGCCGCAGACCCTGTTCGGCCTGACCGGCGGGGTCCTGGCCGACCGGTACCCCAAACGGCGGCTTCTGCTGCTCACCCAGACCGCCATGGGCGCGCAGTCACTCCTGCTCGGGCTGCTGACCGTCACCGGCGCGGTGAATCTGTGGTCCGTCCATGCGCTGGCCTTCGCCCTCGGCACCGCCACCGCCGTGGACAGCCCCGCCCGCAACGCCTACATCTCCGAACTGGTCGCCCGTGATCGCGTGGCCACGGCGGTCAGCCTGAACTCCGCCCAGTTCAACGTGGCACGCACCCTCGGCCCGGCTCTCGCCGGCCTGACGGTCGCCGCCTTCGGCACGGGCCCGGTGTTCCTCGTAAACGCCGCCTCGTACCTGCCCGTCCTCTACGGCCTGCTCACCATGCGTACAGACGACCCGCCGGACCACGGCCGGCCCCGAGTCGGTCGTACCCGACTGCGGGACGCCCTTCGTCACATCGCGTCGACGCCCGAACTGCTCCTGCCGATCAGTCTCATCGCCTTCGTCGGCACCTTCGGCCTCAACTTCCAGGTCACCATCTCCCTCGTGGCGATCACGGTCTTCCACACGGGCGCCGCCGCCTTCGGTTGCCTCTCCGCCGCGTACGCCCTGGGCAGCCTCATCGGCGCGATCTACGGGGCGAGCTGCGGTAAGCAACCCACCGCGCGCCGTCTGATCTCCACCACGGTCGTGTTCGGTGCGCTGGAAGCAGCGCAGGGCCTGATGCCGGGCTACGGCACGTTCACGGCGCTGCTGATCCCCACCGGATTCGCCGCGGTGCTCGTGACCACCACCGCCAACGCGCTGACCCAGTTCCATGCCGAAGCGGCACTGCGGGGCCGCGTCATGTCCGTCTACTTCCTGGTCCTCCTCGGCGGCACTCCCGTAGGTGCCCCCCTGGTCGGCCTGGTGTCGGACACCCTCGGCGCCTGCTCGACCCTGGTCCTGGGCGGCCTCGTCTCGGCGTCCTCCGCGCTCGCCCTCTCCGCCTTGATCACAGGCCGAATCCCACGACGTACCCGAATCACAGCAGCGGCCTTCGTCACCAGCTCAGCCCAGCCGACAGGGAACCGGCCGACCGACTGCTGAGGCATACGCGGCGACAGCTACCCGTCGAAGCCCCGCGTGACCTCGCCCTCCAGCGGCGGAAGCTGAAGGGGCTCGGAGCGCTGTATCTGCAGCAGTCCGTGTGTCTGCTGCCCGACCGGCCTGCCGTGGCCGCGGCTCTGGACGAGTTGCGGGAACGTGTGCGTAGGGAGGGTGGGCGGATCCGCGTCGTGCACGTCGGGGCCGGCGGCGAGGCCGAGCGTCGCGAACTCGCCGGGGAGCACCTGCATCCGAGGAACGGCGCCGCCCCGGCCGTCGTCACCGACACCAGCGGCCACCGCGTATCCACTTCACTCGCCGCAGCGCGACCGTAACCGCTCTTGGCCTCCTCGTACGGTGCTGTCGTAGTGCGGTGTTTCCCGCACCGCCAGTTCCGGCCGTGACGGCCCCGCGCCTCAGGCGGCTCGGCGCCCCTCGGCAGGAGGCCAGGGGGTGCCCGATCCGGTCGTGGCAGTCGATCTGGCTGCCGGGGGGAGTCCGGGGCGACCGCACCGACGAGGACGGGCGCGCCGCCGGGGCCGGGCTGGGTGTCTCCCGCCACCATGCGCCGTTTGGCGGGGTCGCCGTCGAGGACCGTCATGCCCGTGCCGAGTCCGGGCATGCCGGCGGACCGGATGCGTACGCCGTGCTGGTGGGACCAGACGCGGGGTACCGGTGTGAACGGGGCGGTGTCCTGGGGTCCTTGGAGGAGCGCCTCGGCGGCGTGGGGCCATCTCGATGGCGTTGATCCAGTGCTCGACGCGACGCGGGGTGTCGTCGGATCCCGGCGCGCACCCCGCCCTGGGCATGTTCTCCGCTCAGCCCGGCGGCACCGACCTCTCCGGCAGCGACTACAGCGGCATGTCGCCGGACGGCTTTGACACCTACTCGCTCTGGGCGGCCGGTGAGTACGGCGACGCCGTCTCCGCCACGACCTCGGCCACCTGGGCCACCGAGATCGGGGAGTACACCTGCTGACGCGCACGTAGCAGCCCGGTACTGGTGTTCCGCCCCAAGGAGGCCAGGCTGTGACCCGACGCGCGCCACCCCGATGGTGCGCCTTCGCAGCGCCGGGCCTGCTCACCGTTCTGGCCGACTGCGGCACCCAGTCGGCCACCACACCCGGCCGATCCGGCCAGGGTCCGATCAGCACCGGCACCCTCATGCCCGCTTGGCGCCCGTGCCCCAGGCGCCTGCCACCGGCTGGACGCCGCCCACCCCGCCCTCGAAGTGGCCATCGGCACCGAGGTCGAACTCCACCTGGCTCCAGGCGGTTTCATGCGCCCCAGACCAGCGGCCGCGCCGGCGCGCTGCGACGACACGGAGCGTGTGGAACGCCACCACCGCCGAGGCGCACTTCCGCGCCGTCCACGCTGGGACCAGTGTGCTCACGGCTGCGACCCCACCCTGCCCCGAAGTGACCGTCGCATGCCTCTCCCCCTACCGTGTGACCATCGTGGTTGCGGGGCGATGGACGCCCGCGCCACGACACCACCGAGCCTCACCTTCACCAACTCGGTGAATTCGCTTGAAATGGCGCAGAGCAGGGGGAAGTTCGGGTCCATGTGAGCCAGAAGGCAAACACCGCGACCATTTTTTCCTGTGGGCCCTTTGTGTGACTGCCACGCCAAGATCCCCTCTGCGCCGGGACACCCCACCGGCACCTCCGGGGCCACCTTGCCACCAGGGCATCCGCGGCGACGCCGTCCTGTCATGCCGCGGGGACCCGACTGTCGTGGGCGAGTTGGGGGAGGGCGTCGACGACGGTCCGTCAGCGGCGGTGCGACACGGCCTGCCGGTGACGAGCGGAGCGTCTGAACCGGCCATTCTGGGCCGCGGGCCGCGGGGCCGTGTCAAGCGGAAGGTCAAGGGCTCGTAAGAGACTTCAGGGGGGATCACGATGGCCCACCGGTTCCGGTCGACCGACCGCCGCTCGTCTCCTCCGGGCGCCGGACGTCCCGGTGCGGAGCACACGTCTGCTTCGGTAAGAAGACCGTGCGGATCGAGACGCGCGCCGTGCTCCGACAGCCACCGCCTCGGGTGGCGGGCGCTGCCGGCCCGTGGAGTCGGGGCGGGAGGGCGGCAGCGGGCCGCGAGGTCTGAGAAAGCCGACGTCACGTGCGAACTGAGTGCCCGCGGGCGGACCTTGGTGGCGTCGGCAGGACATCCCGAACCGCCGCCCCACTGTGGATTGGCTCGTTATTGTCTAGGAGCAGAAGGCTTTTTGAGTGGCTTGTTATTGCCTAGGCATGGCAGGGTGCGCGCCATACGAGCCTCCATGAGGGCCGAAGGCCGGAACGGCGGACGGACCGGCTGACGACGAAGGCGTGCCCCGGAGTCGGCCGCCCGAACGGGCACGGCCGCTCGGAGATTTTCCCGCACTTGCCTCGGGCAAGGCCGTCGGCCTGACGAACCGCCGCCCGAAACGTGCCCGTTGCCGGCCAGGACAGCCCGGACGGGAGGGGCGGTCCGCTCGCCGCTCGCAGGGGCGCGGTTCCACGTTCAGTGTGAACGCATTCTCTCTGTGTGACGGACGCGCGGGGGAATTGCGACAGCGGTGTGGACGGTTGCTCTGGCTATCGTTGGCTTCATGATCCTCATATCTGTGATGTGTGGGCGGGGTGTCGGCAGCCCGGATATGACATGGGGGGAGATGTGACGCAAGGAGAAGGCCGCCAGGCTGCCGGCGGCGTCCTGGAGTCGAGCGCAGCGCAGTCCCGGCCACCGGGGCAGCCGTCGACCGTTCTGGTGGAACGCGAGAAGCACATCGCGCCCGTACAGGCGTGGCTGGCTGATCCTCAGCCCACGGCGGGTCAGGTGTTCCTGCTCGAGGGAACAGTGGGCGTGGGCAAGACGGAGTTCCTGCGCGCAGTGACGGAACAGGTCCTGTCCGCCCGTGCGATCCTACTGCACGCCGTCTGCTCTCCCGAGGAGGGGGGTCTGCCCTTCGGTATCCTCCGTCAGCTCTTCGACAGTCCGGCGCTGCCGGCGGAGGTGCGCGGGCGCGTCTCGCCGGTGCTGCGCGGCCTTATGGAGTCGGCCCGCACCGAGGGCGTGCACGACACCGTGGAGCGCAACAGGGCCACGATTCTGTACGACCTCTTCCCGCCGATCACCGAACTGGCCGCTGCCACACCGGTCGTGGTCTGTGTCGACGACATCAACCACATGGACGTGGCGTCGCAGCAGTGCCTGCTGCACCTGGTCCGCCGGATGAGTTCGGCCCCCCTGCTCATGGTGCTCACCGAACTCGCCGAGCCGCGCCGGACCCACTCACCGTTCCATGCCGAACTCCTGCGCCAGCCCTCCTTCGTCGTCACACGGCTCGCGCCGCTCTCACCGGAAGGCGCGCGCTCCCTGATCGGCCTGCGCCTCGGCGCGGCGGCGGCCCGCAGGCTGTGCGACGGCTTCCTCGAGTACAGCGGCGGCAACCCGCTGCTGCTCGACGCGCTCATCGACGACGAGCGGCTGTACGGGGAGGTGCGTCAACAGGGCTACGGCCGCGCGCTGTTGGCCTGCGTGTACCGCAGCGGCCCCGACACGCTGCGGGTGGCCCGCGCGATGGCGGTGTACGGCGACGACGCCTCACCGAGGGAACTCGGGGCGCTGATCGATGCGGACGTCACGACCGTGGAGCGCGCCCTGCGTTCCATGACGGAGGCCGGATTACTGCTGCTCGACCGCTTCCGGCACCCGGTGGCCCCCCGTACCGTGCTGGACGACCTGCCGGCCCCGGACCGGGAGGAACTGCACCACCGGGCCGCGCGGCTGCTGCGCGGCCAGGGCGCCTGTGCCATCGACATCGCCCCGCACCTGGCCGAGGCCGGGCAGGTGCCGGAGCCCTGGGCGCTGCGCGTGCTGCTGGAGGCGGCCTCCGAGGCGCTGCTGCGCGACGAGGTGCACCGCGCCGTGCGGTACCTGGACGCGGCTCAGCGGTCCTGTACGAGCGAGAAGGACCGCTGGACGATCCAGGCCAAGCTCGCCCAGGCCGAATGGCAGCTCAACCCCCTGGCGTCACTGCGCCACCTGATGGCCCTCACGGAAGCGGCGCGCGCCGGCCGGCTGGGCCGCTACGAAGCGATCCTGCTGGTACGGCAACTGCTGTGGCTGAACCGCACGCACGAGGCCACGGACGTGCTCGCCCTGCTGCGCACGAGGCCGGCGTCGCAGCCGTCCGCCGCAGCCTTGGCCCCGCCCGGCGCCCCGGAGGATCCGGCCGAGCTGCACGACATGGAACTCTGGCTCGCCTGCACCTACCCGCCGCTCGCGGGGCGGGTGCCGCTCGGGGCCACGCCGACCGGACCGGAGGGGGCGCCCACCACCAGGGGCAGGACCTTCTGGTTACAGTCGATCGGTGCGCTCTCCGGTGGGCTGATCCGCAGGCGCGGCGGCGAGACCCAGGAATGGGCCTCGCACGCCCTCGGCCAGCTCGACCTCAACCACAACGCCCCCTGGGCCGAGGAAGCCACCCTTCTCGCGCTGATGTCCCTGGTCTACAGCGGTCGTCTGGGCGAGGCCGCCGACCGGTGCCGCAGCCTGGACGACCGCCGCAACGGGCGCCCCTCCCCGATGTGGCAGAGCGTCTTCGACGCGGCCGAGGCGGAGATCCTGCTGCGCCGGGGCGCCTTCCCCGAAGCCGTCCGGCGTGGCAGGTCGGCCCTGGAGCACGTCCCGGTCCAGGGCTGGGGCACCGCCGTCGGCCTGCCCCTGGGCACCCTGATCCTGGCCCACGCCCGCATGGGCGAGTTCGACGAGGCCACCGCGCTCGTCACCCGGAGCATCCCCGACGACATGTTCCAGAGCCGGTACGGCCTGCACTACCTGTACGCGCGCGGACACTACTATCTCGCCACGAACCGGACGCGGGCCGCGCTCGGGGACTTCCTGTCCTGCGGGGAACTCATGCGCAAATGGGGCCTGGACCTGCCCGGCATCGTGCCGTGGCGGACCAGCGCGGCCGAGGCGTGGCTGCTCCAGGGCAACCGGGACCGGGCCAAGCGCCTGGTGAAGGACCAACTGGCCATCCCCGGCCCGGAGGACGCCGTCAGCCGGGCCCTCGCGCTGCGGCAGATGGCCGTGTTCAGCTCGCTGGGGCAGCGCCCGCGGCTGCTCGGCGAGGCGGCCGACATCCTGGAGGCGGCCGACTGCTCCTACGAACTGGCCAGGACACTGTCCGACCTGGGCCGGGCGCACCACGCGCTGGGCAAGCACCGCCGGGCCAGGGTGATCGTCCGGCGCGCGTGGCACGTGGCGCACATGTGCAAGGCGCAACCGTTGTGCCAGGAACTGCTGCCGGACATGAGCGGTGACACGAGGCCGGCGCAGGACACCGAGGGGACGACGGGGCTCGCGTCGCTCACCAACTCCGAACGCAGGATCGCCTCGATGGCGGTGAAGGGCTACACCAACCGGGAGATCGCGGAAAAGCTGTTCATCACGCCCAGTACGGTGGAGCAGCATCTGACACGTGTCTACCGGAAGCTGGCGGTCAAGAACCGCCAGAGCCTGCCGGGATACCTGCGCAGCGACGTCGGCTGACACACCGGGACCGCCGGATCCGCGCCGGCCGCCGGCGAGCCCGTGCGGCAGGTGCGGGCCGGCGGTCACCGCTGGGGCCGCCCCGGCAAGGGCAGCCGGTCCCGTGTCGCCGCGGGCGCCGCGTTCCCCAGGATGCGGTGTGCGGCGCGCAATCCCTGCGCGGTGGCCCGTACGGCGTTGAGACCCTGGGTGCCGGCGGCGCCTCCCGCGGTCTCGAAGCGGACGCCGGTCCGGTGGAGCATGGCGGCGACGTCCTGCTCGCTCTCCTGGCCGGCGGCCAGGACGACGTGGTCGGCGTCCACGAGCCGGCGGTTGCCGTCGGCGTCCACGACGAGCACGCCGTCGTGTGTGATCTCCTCGTACGCGATGCCGGTGAGCAGACGCACTCCAGCGGCGCGCAGTTCCGCCATCACCACCCACCGGGTGGACGCGCCGATCCCGGCGCCGATTCTGCTGCCTCGCCGCATGACGGTCACCTGGCGGGCCCTGCCGGCCGCTCCACCGCTCGTCCCGGAAACCGGGACCGGCGGCGAAGGCCTGGTGACGGCGTGGGCGGCGAGGAATTCCGCCGGAGTGACGGCGGTGGAGGATCGGCTGGTGAGGAGATGGGCCAGGTCGACAGCGATGCCGCCTCCACCGATGATGACGATGCGCGCCCCGAGCGCGTCGGGGTCGGCGAACGCCTGGGCGTAGTCGAGGACGTGCGGCATGGTGTGGCCAGGCAGTTCCGGCCGACGGGGGCGGACCCCGGTGGCGACGATCACGCCGTCCATGCCGCGCAGCAGCGGCACGTCCCGGGCGCCGATACGGTGGCCCAGGCGGACGGGGACGCCCAGCGCGTCGAGTTCCCGGACCCGCCGCCGTACCGTCTCGCCGAAGTCCGTCTTGCCCGGCACGCGGGCGGCCATCCGCAACTGGCCGCCGGGCTCGCCGGCCGCCTCGTACACCTCGACCGCATGCCCGAGTCTCGCCAGGGTGCGGGCGGCCTCGAGCCCTGCGAGCCCGGCGCCGACGACGGCGTACCGGCCCCGGCGCGGGGCGGAGCCGCCGACGGGGGAGCCGGGGAACTCGTGCTCGTGTCCCGCTCGCGGATTCACCAGGCAGGACACCCTCTCGGTGCCGAAGGACCTGTCGATACACGCCTCGTTGCAGGCGATGCAGAGGTCCACCGACGCGCTGCGACCGGCGCGGGACTTGCCGACGACGGCCGCGTCCGCGAGGAACGGACGGGCCATGGCCACCAGGTCGATGTCACCCCCGGCCAGCGCCTCGTCGGCCTGCGCGAGCTGCTGGAAGCGGTTGGAGGCGATGACGGGCAGCTCGCCGTGGCCCGCAGCCCGCAGCGCCCGCTTGACCTGCTCGGCGTACCCGGCCCAGGTCCCCGGCGGCACCTGGGCCTGCACGGTCGGCACGGGCGACTCGTGCCAGCCCACACCCACCGCGAGCGCGTCGGCGCCGGCCTCGGCGAGCGCGACGGCCAGCGCCGCCGTCTGCTGCCACGGCGTGCCGTCGGTGACGAGGTCGGCGCCCGACATCCGGAACAGCACCGGGAAAGCCGGGCCCACCGCCGCCCGTACGGCCCGCAGCACCTCGACCGGCATCCGGCTGCGCCCCTCGGCGTCACCGCCCCAGCGGTCGCCGCGCCGGTTGGTCAGCGGCGCGGTGAACTGATTGAGCAGGTAGCCCTCGGAGCCCATCACCTCCACGGCGTCGAAGCCGAGTTCGCGCGCCGTCCGCGCGGCCCGCGCGAAGTCGGCGACGGTCCCGGTGATCTCCTCCTCGGTCATCGCCCGTGGAACAGTGCGGGAGAACCGGCTGTACACGGCGGACGGCGCGAGCGGCACCCTGCCGTCCTCGCCCCGGCCGCCGGGCAGCGCGTACCGCCCGGCGTGGAAGAGCTGGAGCGCGATGAGCCCGCCGGCGTCGTGCACCGCACGGGCCGCCCGGTGCAGGACCGCCCTGTGGCCGTCGTCGCCGAGCACCCCGTAGCCGGGGCCGCCGGCACCCGACCGGTTCACCGCGGCGCCACCGGTGACGATCAGTCCGGCGCCGCCGCGCACCCGCTCCGCGTAGAAGGCCGCCAGGGCCGCGCCACCGTCGTCCAGGGTCTCCAGATTCAGGTGCATGGCGCCCATGACGATGCGGTGCGGCACGGTCAGCGTGCCGATGTCGCAGGGCCTGAAGACATGATCGAACACTCGCGGTCCCTCCGATCCCTCTCCGTCGGGCCGCCGCTCAGGCGCCGCGCGTCGGCCGGGGCGGCAGCGCGAGCGCCTCGCCCGCGTCCGCGAAGAACGGCGGGGCGACGACGCTGAGTCCGCCGTCGACCACGAGGGTCTGCCCGGTGATGTAACCGGCCCCGTCGCCCAGCAGGAACGCGATGGTGTCGGCCATCTCCTGCACGGTGCCCGGACGGCGCGCGGGGATGCGGTCGAGCACGCCCTGCATGGGCGGCATGCCCTCGACGTCGTAGAAGAACTCCAGCGAGTCGGAGTCGATGAGCCCGCCGTTGACCGCGTTGACCTGGATGCCGTACGGCGCGAACTCCACCGCCATGTAGCGCACCCACGACTCGATGGCGGCCTTCATACCGCCGAGCATCGCGTACGTCGGGTAGGCGCGGACCGAGCCGTAGGAGGACAGCGCGACGATCCGCCCGCCGTCGTCCATCAGCTCGACGGCCTGCTGCGCCCCCAGCACGAACGGCCGCAGGTTCATCGCGTACGAGCGGTCCAGGTGGTGCGGGCCGAGATCGACGATGTTCTTGAACGCGCTCGCCGCCGCGTTGGACACGAAGTGGTCGAGCCGCCCGCAGCGCTGCGCCACCTCGTCGAACAGCGCGGTGACCCCCGCGGTGGTCTCGACGTCGGCCTGGACCGCGAAGCCGCGGCCGCCGGCCTCCTCGACATCCGTGACGGTCTTGTGCGCCAGGTCCGCGTTCTTCTTGTAGTTGACCACCACGGTGCCGCCCCGCCGGGCGAGGGTGAGTGCCAGGGCCCGGCCGATACCGCGCGAGGCCCCGGTGATCAGGGTGACCCGTTCACGCTCGGACATCCGCCCGTCCTGCTCGTCGTGCCGGTTGTTCATCGGAGAGTTCATCGGAGCGTCCCTTCCCCGTCGCGGGCCGCGGCGCGCTGGAGCAGCTCGCGGAAGACCACTGCCTTCTGCACCTCGTTGGTGCCTTCCTCGAAGCGCTGGGCACGGGCGTCGCGGTAGACCCGCTCGATCTTCTGCGACTTCCAGTAGCCGAGGCCGCCGTGCACCTGGAGTGCCTTGTCGGTGACGTTCGTCAGCATCGTCACGGCGTGCATCTTCGCCATCGACGACTGCATCGACGCGTCGGCCGCGCCCTCCTCGAAGCGGCGGGCCGCGTGCAGGACCAGTTGCCTGGCCGCCTCGATGTCCGCCTCGTTCTCGGCCAGCATGAACTGGATGGCCTGGCGCTGGGTGAGCGACTTGCCGAAGGTCACCCGGTGGCGGGCGTACTCCACGGCCAGTTGCTGGGCGCGCTGGGCGAGCCCGACACAGCTCATCGCGACGGAGATCCGGGACGGGGTGAGGAAGCCGCCGAGAAACACCTCCAGGCCCGCGCCCTCCGCTCCCAGCCGGTGGTCCACCGGCACCGGGGTTCGCTCGAAGGTCAGCGACGCGTGGTCGGTACCCGTCACTCCCATCGTCCGGGAGGTGTCCTCGACCGTGACGCCCGGGGCGTGACGCGGCACCAGCAGGGCCACCGTGCCCTCGTGCCCGGTGCTGCCCTCGACGCGCGCGGCCAGCAGAAAGTAGTCGCAGCGCACCCCGAAGGTGATCAGATGCTTGCGCCCCGACAGGTAGTACGTGTCGCCCTCGCGCACCACCGACGTGGTGATGTCCGCGCCCGTGCCGTTGCCCGGCTCGGTGAGCGTGAAGGCGATCTTGATGTCGCCGGTGACCGAGGGGATGACGAAGCGCTTGCGCTGCTCGTCGTCGGCGTGGCCGTCCATGGACCGCCAGATGCCGTTGACGACATGCACGATCATGCGAACGGAGCCGTGCGAGCGGGAGAAGATCTCCATCAGCTCCATCCAGCGCGCGAAGCCGAGGCCGTGGCCGCCGTACTCCTCCGGAGCCGCAAGCCGCAGGAACCCCAGGCCGTTCAGCTCCGACCACAGCTCCTCGGGTACCTGACCGGTCTCCTCGATGCGTTCGGCCCAGCGCTCGCCCGGTCCCTCCACCCATTCCTCGACCCGGGTACGCAACTCGTGGAACCGCTGCTCATCCGTCATCTGCTGCCTCTGTCCTCTTTCGTCTCTCGTCTTTCACCGGTGCGGTGCGCCGGCCCCTGCGGGCGGACTGTCAGACGGCGTCCTCGTCGTGCGGCCGAAGACCGTGGGCCAAGGCCCGCAGCTCGAACTTCTTCACCTTGCCGATCGGGTTGCGCGGCAGCGCGTCGATCCGTTCGAGACGCTCCGGCCAGTACTGCTTGGCCACCTGGTGGCCGTCCAGGTAGCGCCGCATCTCCGCGAACGTCAGCTCCGCCCCGCCGCCCGGGACCACGAACGCGCAGGCGCGCTCGCCCAGCCGCTCGTCCGGCATGGCCACCACGGCGACGTCCGCCACCAGAGGGTGCCCGAACAGCAGTTGCTCGATCTCCGCGACGGGGATCTTCTCGCCCCCGCGGTTGATCACGTCCTTCACACGACCGGTGATCCGCAGGAAGCCGGCGCTGTCGATCGTCGCCAGGTCACCCGTGCGGTACCAGCCGTCCTCGGTGAACGCCTGGGCCGTCAGGTCGGGACGCCCGAGATAACCGCCGAAGACCGTGGGGGAGCGCAGCTCGAAGTTGCCCTCCCCGCCCGCGGGCAGGACGCGCCCCTCGTCGTCCGTGATCCTCAGCTCGATGCCCTCCAGCGCCCGGCCGTCGGAGCCCCAACGCTGCCGCGCCTCGTCCCCGGGCGCCGACAGCGCCCCCAGACAGGTCTCGGTGGTGCCGAACGCCCCGCAGACATCCGCGCCGAGCACGCGCCCGGCGCGCTCGGCGAGGGCACGCGGCACCATCGCGCCCGTCGCCACGAAGATCCGCAGATGCCGCGGTGTCTCGCCGCTCTCCTCCACCGCCTTGACCAGGTCGGACAGGAAGGGCGTCGCCGCCTGCACGAACGTCGCCCGGTGCTCGTTGAGCGACCGCAGGGCTCGCTTGGCGTCCCAGTCGGGCTGCAGGATCTGCGGCACGCCCAGCACCAGTGCCAGCACCATGCCGTACAGGAAGCCCGTCTGGTGCGCGAGCGGCGAGGGCACCCAGATCGCGTCCCGCTCCCCGAGCCCGAGGTGGCGCACCTCCATCGCGGCGGCCCTGAGCAGGTTGCGGGTGGGCTGGGTGACGCCCTTGGGCTCGCTGGTGGTGCCCGAGGTGAACAGCAGCTGCGCCGTCATGTCCGGCGTCGGCACGATCGCGTCGAGGGCGGCGCGGTCGACCACCGTCGTCTCCAGCGCCCGCAACCAGTCGTGCACGCGCGTCCCGCGCACGGAGGTCTCCGGCAGCTGTGCGGCGCCCCCTGCCGCGGCCAGCACCACCACGTGCTCCACGCACACGTCCGACCCGGCCCGCGCGGCCAGGTCCAGTACCTCCTGCGCGGGCCGGCGTGCGCGGTGGCGGTCCGCGACCACCACCACACGGGCCTTGGAGCGCCTGAGCACGAAACCGACCTCGCGCTCGCGGAAGAACGGGATGACGGGACAGCACACGGCTCCGATGCGCAGCGCCGCCAGCGACACCACGACGAACTCGACCCGGTTGGGCAGCTGGTACGCCACGCTCTCACCCGGCCGGACACCGAGCCGCAACAACAGGGCCGCCGCGCGGTCCACCTGGTCCGCCAGCTCGCGCCAGGTGACGACCTCGTCGTGGTCGGAGCGTACGTCGACCACGGCGACGTCGTCGGGCCGGGCGGCGGCCCGCCGGTGCAGCCACTGCGTCAGAGTGGTCCGCGCTGCCGCCTCCGGCACGACCGCCCCCTGCCGGGGGGGTCCGGCGGGGGTGTCCTCCCCGGCGGAGCCCGCCGAACCCTTCTGCACCGACATCGGCACACCGAGGGTGTTCATCGCGTCGAGGAACGACGGGTACGAGATGCGGTACGCGTTCGGATACGTCAGCGACGAACGGCCGCGCGCCCGCGACGACGCGACCGCGAGCGACATCAGGACCCGGTGGTCGTTGAACGACGACAGCTTCGCGCCGACCAGCCCGTCCACGCCCCGCACCCGCAACTCGTCGGCCGACAGCTCCAGCCGGCCGCCCATGGAGTTGAGCTGGAGCATGGCCGCGGCGCGGTCGGACTCCTTGAGCCGGGTGTGCGCGACGTTGCGGAACACCGACTCGCCGTGCGCGAACGTGCCGAGCGTGGACAGGATCGGCAGCATGTCCGGCACGTCTCGGCAGTCGACGTCGACCGCGGTCAGCCTCGGTGCGTCCTGCCGGATGCGCAATCCGCCCGCCTGCGCGTCCAGTTCCATCGGCACGCCCATGGAGCGCGCGATGTCGAGGAAGTGGAACTCCGGATGGTCGGCCGGGCCGCCGCGCAGCGTCGTGATGCCGCGCAGCAGGACGTCACAGGGGTGCAGTGCGGCGGTCGCGATGCCGAACGCGGCCGAGCCGATGTCGGGCGGCAGCGTCAGCTCGACGGTACGTGCCTGCTGGCCGGGCGAGACGTCGAAGCGCCGCCAGCCGTCGGACACGGTGACCTCGAGGCCGAACTGCCGCATCATCGCCACGGTCAGCTCCAGGTAGGAGCGCTCGTTCAGCTCGCCCTCCACCTCGATCGTGGTGTGCCCGGTCGCGAACGGCGCCAGCAGGAGCAGGCCCGATATCCACTGCGACAGGGTGCCCGCGATCCTGACATGCCCGCCGGAGGGCCGGCGGCCCTGCACATGGACGGGCGGGCAGTCGTCCGCCGACTCCAGCCGGACGCCCATCTGCGTCAGCGCGCGCAGCAGCGGGCCCACCGGGCGTCGCCTGAAGTACTTCTGCCCGGTCACCGACACGGCACGGTCCGACAGCGAGGCCAGCCCGATCATGAAGTACAACGTGGTGCCGGAACTGCCGGCGGAGACGGCCTGCCGGCGCGGCCGGTAGCGCCCGCCCAGACCGTGCACCACGAACGTGCCCCCGTCCTTGGTGATCCGCACGCCGAGGTCCCGCAGCAGCCGCACGGTGTACTCGACGTGCCGGGCGTCGGACAGCCCGTGAACGAGGCTGACGCCGTCGGCGAGGGAGGCGAGGATCAGCGCACGATGCGCGTGGTACTTCGAGTTCGGAACAAGAATCTCACCGGTGACCCGGCGCCGGATTCCGTTGACAAGAAGATGCATGAGGCCTGCTACTCCCTGACCATGGAAAGGTGGCCGAGGCAGGAAAGAAACCTGGCCGATGACAGAACCGCAGAATCAGTAACTCGTCTTCTAGGCCTGGTGGATCCGCACTTCGGAAGGACCGGGGGTCTCGCACACCTCCGGGCCCGACCAGGCGGAGATCAGCGCCACGGCCTGCTCGGGGTTGAGGCGCGGGTCGCACAGGCTCGTACGCCGGGCAGCCGCCCCGTCGAGCACGGACAGCTCCGCGACGCACTCGAGCACGTCGTCGGGGGTGGTCTCCAGGTGCAGACCGCCCGCCACACCGCCGGCCGCGGCCACGGCTTCGCGAAATCCCCGGATCTCCCGCGCCAGGCTGCCCAGCAGCCGGGTCTTGAGGCCGTCCGGGGCGGCGACGGTGTTGCCGTGCATGGGGTCGCTGAGCCAGATCACCGGATGGCCGGCCAGCCGGACCGCCTCGACCAGCGCGGGCAGCCGGTCGAGGACCGCCTCCGCGCCCATCCGCACGATGAGGGTCAGACGGCCCGGCTCCCGCAGCGGATCGAGCCGTCCGCACAGGGTGACGACATCCTGCGCGGTGGTCGTGGGGCCGATCTTCACGGCGACGGGGTTGACGACGTCCGCGACCAGGTCGACGTGCGCGCCGTCCAGGCGCCGGGTCCGCTCGCCGATCCACGGCCAGTGGGTGGAGCCGAGCCAGCGGTGGCCGTCACCCAGATCACGGATCATGGGCAGTTCGTAGTCGAGGACCAGCGCTTCGTGGCTCGTCCACACCCGGGACCCGGCCGGCGGCTGGGCACCGTGGGCCGCCGCGCCGCGCCACCCCAGGTGCTCCATGACATCGCTCGCCGTCATGTAGGCGGTCAGGAGGCGTACGGGATCGTGCCGGCGGCTTTCCGGATCCGGCTCCGGACCGTTGACCATGTGCCCCCGGTACACGGGCAGTTCCAGGCCGCCGACGCGCTCGACCGGGTTCGAGCGGGGCTTGGCGAACTGGCCCGCGATGCGTCCGACGCGTACGACGGGCCTGCCGGTCACCGTCCGCAGTTCCTCGGCGAGCAGGCCGAGCAGGGCGGATTTGCGCCCCACGTACTCGGCGCCGCACTCACTCGGGTTCTCGGCGCAGTCCCCGGCCTGCATCACCTGCGCCTCTCCACGGGCCACCTGGGCCAGCAGGGTCCGCAGCGCACGCACGTCCTCCACCGTGACCAGCGGCGGACGGTCCGCCAGGACCTCGCGGATGTGCCGCACCTGCGACGGGTCGTCCCACTCCGGCTGTTGCAGGGCCGGCTTGCGCATTTCCGTGACGGCTTTTCCCACGTCGGGTCTCCGGTGAAATGTCGGTCGGGATGTGAATGCGCTCATGGCAGGCGGGTCCTCGAAGGGCCGTCGGCAGCCTTTGCCGGCCGCCGCAAGAGCCCGGGAGCGGATGGTGACCCCTGCCGTGTGTACTCCACCGAATTTCCTCTCTCGGATTTCCGGAGCGGCGGTTCTCAGGGGTGGAACCACCTCGTCGCGACAGTCCGGTCCACAAGCCGGCGCCCCGCGAACGGTCCTGCCCGAGCCTCCCACCGATGCGCCGCCGCCCCAATCCCCTGGGGATCCCCTACATCCCCCCTAACCGGTACCGCCCTGCGGCTGCCGACGCCTGGTCAGATGGCATGTCCCGAGGCGGGCGCCGCCGGGCCGCCCCCTGGGCGGAGCCGGCGGGCAACGCGAAGACCCCGCCCGGATGGGCGGGGTCTTCGCGGCGGGTCGGTCGGTCAGGACATCCGGGACGTGCCGATGCACACCTCCAGCAGCTCCGCCGGGTCCCGCAGGACGACGTCGGGATGCTGCGCGAGGAGGGTCTCGGCGTCGCTCTCGCCCCACAGGGCGGCGATTGCGGTGACGCCGGCGCCCCGCGCACTGGCGAGGTCGGTGACCGCGTCGCCGATCATGGCCGTCCGGGACGGGTCGCAGCCGAGAACACCCACCGCCTTGAGCACGATGTCCGGTGCGGGCTTGGGACGGGCGACCTCGTCGGAGCCGATCACGACGGTGAACAGGTCCAGCAGCCCGAGCTGTTCGAGCAGCGAGCGGGCCCGCGGTCCGCTCTTGCCGGTGGCGACGGCGAGCCGGATCCCGCGCGCCCGCAGCTCACGGAGCATCTCCGGTACGCCGTCGAAGACCGAGACGAGATGCGCGAGCCGGTAACTCTCCCGGACGAACGGCTCCTCCATCTCCAGTGGCAGGCCCATGATCCGCATGATGTCGGGGAAGTAGCGGCCCAGGTGCCGCTCGTACTCCGCGAACGGCGGCTCGCCGCCTCCCACCACTTCCGCGTAGGCGGTCCGGAACGCCTCGCGCATCACCGCGAAGCTGTTGACGAGCACCCCGTCGAGGTCGAAGACGACCGCGCCGACGGGCTTCGCCCGATGGATACGGGTGCCCGGGGCGGCGGGGTCTCGGCTGGTTCCCAGACTGTCCATGGTGCTGTGGCGCTCTCTTTCGTGAGGCGGCAGGGTCGGGCGACGAGCCGCTGCCGCGGCGGTACGGGCAGCGGCGCCGGCCGGCAGGCGGCCGGTCGTGCCGGTCATGCCGGTCATGCCCGGGTCGGCTGCGGTGTCTGCTGCGCGGCACGGGCCGAGGCGTAGACCCGCTCGATGGCGCCGATCGTGCGTCGCACCTCCGCGACCGCCCGGCCCGGCCCGGCCGGGTCCCGCAACAGGGCGGGCAGCACGTCGAGTTGCCGGTCGTACTCCGTGCCGACGGGTTCCGCGGGCACCGGGAGCGGGCGGGTCGTGCCGTCGCGGGTGAGGGTCAGCTCCGGGCGGGCCAGCCGGTTGGGGCTGAAGCCGAACGTGCAGCGCAGGGTCGCGCTGCCCGCGCTGCCGTCGACCCGGACCCGGGTGACGTCCAGTTCCTCGTGCGACGCCCAACTGGCGTGCACCGAAAGGGAGATGCCGTCCTCGGTGACGAGGAAGGCGCGGGCGGTGTCCTCGACGTCGACGGGACCGGCGGTCGGACGCTCCTGCCCGGCCTCCTCGGTGCGCCAGGAGACGCGCGCGCTGTCCTGGGCGATGAAGTCGCCGGAGACCACGCCGGTGACCTGTGCGAACTCCGCGGAGCCCAGCAGCGGCGCGGCGATGTCGAACAGGTGCCAGCCCAGGTCCACCAGGGCCCCGCCGCCGGACAGCCGGCGCTGCGTGAACCAGCCGCCCGCGTCGGGCACACCGCGGGCACGCACCCAGGACAGCTCGATGTGGCGCACCCGGCCCAGTTCGCCGAGGCCCGCGAGGAGCGCCCCCACATCGGCGCGGTGGCGGGCGGCGCTGCCCGCCAGGAGCCGGGCCCCGCCGACGCGTTCGGCCTCGGTCAGAAGCTCCGCCTCCAGCGACGTCAGGCACACGGGCTTCTCCAGGAAGACCGCGATGCCCTTGCGGAGCAGGCCGCTTGCGATCTCGCAGTGCAGGTGGTTGGGCACGGCCACGACGGCCAGGTCCACCTGCGCGGGGTCCACGTCGTGCACGGCAGACAGGACCGCGGTGCCGGGGTCGTCGGCGGCGACGGCCGCGCGCGAGGCCGGGTCGGGATCCACCGCCGCGTACACGGTGAAGGCGGGGTGCCGGCGCAGCCGGGGCAGCCAGATGGACCGCGCGGCCCAGCCGAGGCCCACCACGGCGGTGCGGATCGGCCGGCCGACGAGACGCGCCGCGCTCATGAGCCGAGCACGTCGGCGATGACGGCGGCGACCTCGTGCATCTGCTCCTCGGAGCCCAGCAGCGTACGGTGGTGTAGCCACAGGCAGTCCGAGGTGAGCGCCTCGGAGTGGGGGCAGCGGCGGGCGAGTTCGTCGACGGACGCCTCCGGCGCCCCGATCTCCCAGAAGGCGTCCGTGCGGTAGATCGAGCGGAACGCGACGAACGCGGGGACGTCGCGCTCGACGAGGGTGTCGACGACCTGGGCACGCCGCTTTTCGGTGATGCCGGGGACGCGGAACATGGCCATGTAGTGGGGGTTGCGGTCGCAGCGGCGGTCCAGCCGCTGCGGCACCACACCGGGGATGTCGGCGAGCAGCGAGGACAGCAGCGGCCAGCGCTCCTCGCGCGTGGCGATCTGCCCGTCGAGGCGGCCGAGCTGGGCGCGCAGCACCGCGGCGGAGAACTCGTTCATCCGGAAGTTGGAGCCCGAGGTGCGGTGGAAGTAACCGCGGTCGTCGCGGGGCCGGCCGCAGCTGTGCCGGACGAAGCCCTGCTCGGCCATCTCGGCGTTCGGGAACAGCACGGCACCGCCCTCGCCCGCGGTCATGAGCTTGCCGTTCTGGAAGGAGAACGCCGCGACCGAGCCCAGCTCGCCGACGCGCCGGCCGTTCCAGGTGGCACCCTGCGCGTGCGCGGCGTCCTGGATGAGCGGCACCCCGGAGTCCGCGGCGATCTTCTCCAGGGCGTCCATGTCAGCGAGTTGCCCGGCCATGTGGACGGGCATGATGGCGCGGGTCCTCGACGTGATGGCCTGCTCGGCCGCGGCCGGATCGATGCAGTAGGTGTCCGGGTCCACGTCCACCGGCACCACGACGGCGCCGAGGCGCTGCGCGGCCTGGGACGAGGAGATGAACGTGAAGGCCGGGACGATCACCTCGGTGCCGGGGCCGACACCCATGACCTCCAGGGCCAGTTCGAGGGCGTGGGTGCCGTTGGTGACCGCCAGCGCGTGCTCGCTGCCGTGGTACCGGGCGAACTCCCTCTCGAAGGCGTCGACTTCACCGCCGCCCATGCGCCACCACTGCCCCTGTTCCAGCGCACGGATCAGGCCGGTGCGTTCCGCGTCGTCGTACTGCGGCCACGCCGGAAGGTCTGAGTTCAGTCGCACACCACTGCTCATGCTGTTCCCTACTCCTCGGTCTATGCGTATGCGAATTGCTTCCGCATCGATCGTCATGGAGGCACGACACCATCTGCCTCTCGCGGACCGGGTGTCCACGCGGACGCCGGCGCCGGAACGCGCCGTCGGTGCGGTCCGCACACCGGGCCGTGCCGTTCGGCACGCACCCCCGGCGGGGTCGTCGCGATCGGCACGCTAACCCAGCGGCCGACACGTCGTATTCCCCTGGGGACCCCCCTATGTGCCCCCTTCCCCGCAGGCGCGGTCGACCCCGGTGTTCACCTTCTGCCGCCGTGCTATAAAAAGCACTTCCGCAACAGTCCCGTAGAGCGCGAGGTGCGCAATGAGCAGGCTCCTGTTGTTGAACGGACCGAATCTCGGCATACTCGGTACCCGTCAGCCCGAGATCTACGGAACGGACACGCTCGCCGACATCGAACGATGGGTCGCCGAGGAAGTCGCACCCCGCGGCTGGAAAGTCGAGGCGCTCCAGCACGACGGCGAGGCGGAGATGATCCGCTCCATCCAGGCCAACTACGACACCGTGGGCGCAATCATCAACCCGGCCGCCCTCATGATGGCCGGCTGGGGGCTGAGGGACGCGCTCGCCAACTATCCGCGCCCGTGGATCGAGGTCCACCTTTCCAACGTCTGGGCGCGCGAGCAGTTCCGCCACGAGTCGGTGACCGGCCCGCTCGCCACCGGCGTGATCTTCGGACTGGGCGCCACGGGCTACCGGCTCGCGGCCCGCGCGCTGCTGGACAAGGTCACCGACAGCTGACCCGGCGCCCGCCCCCGACCAGGACACCCCCGCACCCCGCGGAGCAGGCCCTCCGCGACGTCGCCACGGACACCACTGAAAGCCGAGGACACGACAGCATGCACCAGGCAAAGACGGCGGCATCGGTACTGGCTGCCCACCGCGACCGACTGCGCCCCGTCGACCGGCTCATCCCGGAGGCCGATCCGCTCCCGGAGCCCGCCGACGGCCAGGAGATACTCGAAGCCGACGGCGCGCAGGGCCTGCTGACCCACACCCGGGTCGCCGCGCACGAGCTGGAAGCCGTGCTCGGCCCGCTCGACCGCTGGGAGTTCACCCCCAGGGTCTCGGGCCCCGACGCGATGGCGGCGCTGCTCACCCGCCTGACGCAGTACCTGGACAGCCACCCGCAGCGCCCCGGCGAGGACTCCATGGCCGCCGTCGAGTGGCCCAGCCGCGACGTCGAGATGACCGCGGTCTTCCGCGCCTTCGGGTTCGTCCCCGACTTCGTGATGATCGGCCGGCTCAAGGGCAACGACCTGGTCGCCGAGCCGGGCAACGTCCACGTGCGGCGCGCCACCCCCGACGACAGCGAGGAGGTCTACGCACTGCAGATGGTGGAGACGCGCTTCGACGCCGCCGTCAGCGGTGCCGTCGAGCGCGCCACCACCGAGGAACTGCTGCGCGCGCAGGTCGCCGAGTCGCTCAAGCTGGACGAACCGATGATCTGGGTCGCCGAGTACGAGGGCCGGATCGTCGGTATGCACCGCGGCGAGGACCCGTCCGAGCCGCAGCAGGCGTGGCTCGCGACGAAGATCACCGCCACGCCGGTCGCGCACCTGGTCTGCCAGGCCGTCAAGGAGGGCTATCGCGGCCTGGGGGTGGGCACCTCCCTCGCCAACCACGTCCACAGCGAGCTGGACGCCATGGGCATCGGCGCGGCAGTGGGCTACCACGCGATGTTCAACCCGATCTCCATGCCGTTCTGGCACCGCGTCGGCTGGCGGCCGTACTGGAACCGCTGGGTGCGCACCCCGGCCGTCTGACCGCGCCGTGACGAGAATCCGTACGAGCCCTGGGGAGTGAACATGCTGGTGAAGGCGCTGGAGGAGCGGGCCGACGCCGCTGCCGACCACACGGCCCTCGAATGCGAGGGCGTGGAGCTGACGTTCCGGGCGGCGCACGAGCGGGCCAACCGCCTGGCCCGCCACCTGGTCGGCCTGGGGGTGGGGCCCGAGAGCGTCGTCGCGGTGATGCTGCCCCGCTCCACCGACCTGCTGGTGACGCTGCTGGCGGTGCTCAAGGCCGGCGGGGCCTACCTCGCGCTCGACCCGGAGCACCCCGCCGAGCGCGTGGCCTTCCAGGTCCGCGATGCCGCCCCGGTCGTCCTCGTGACGTCGGCGCGCATCGACGCCGACCGCACCGACCTGGGCATCGCCCGGGTCGTACTGGACGATCCCGCGACCGCCGAGACGCTGGCGGCGCTGCCCGCCGGCCATCTGACGGACGCCGAGCGGGCCGCCCCGGCGGGGCCCGAGGACCTCGCGTACATCATCTACACCTCGGGCTCCACCGGCACCCCCAAGGGCGTCGAGATCCCCGTGCGCGCCCTGCACAACCTGCTGGAGGCGATGCGGGAGCGGCTGGCCCTTGGGCCCGGCGACCGCATGCTGTCGGTCACCACCGCCACCTTCGACATGTCGGTGCCCGAGCTGTTCCTGCCGTACTACACCGGCGCCCGCGCGGTCATCGCGCCCCGTGCCACCGGGCAGGAACCGCGGGAACTGGGCGACCTGATCATCCGCAGGCAGATCGGCACCGCCCAGGCCACCCCCACCCACTGGCACATGCTGGCCACCGTCAGCCCCGAGGCCCTGCGCGGCCTGCGCATCCTCATCGGCGGCGAGGCGCTGCCGGAGAAGCTGGCGGCCACCCTGCTCGAACTCGGCGCCGAGGTCGTCCAGTGGTACGGGCCCACCGAGACCACCGTGTGGTCCACGGTCCACCCGGTCACCGGTCCCGGGTCGGCGGCCGTCATCGGCAAGCCCCTGCGCAACACCCGGCTGTACGTCCTCGACGAGGACCTCGTGCCCGTCGAGCCAGGCACCGAGGGAGAGTTGTTCATCGCCGGCGCGGGTGTGGCCCGCGGCTATCTGAACCGGCCCGAGCTGACCGCCGAGCGTTTCCTGCCGGACCGGTTCGGTGACGGCGCCGGGCTGATGTACCGCACGGGCGACGTGGTGCGGATGCGCCCGGACGGCGACCTGGAGTACGTCGGCCGCGCCGACCACCAGGTCAAGCTGCACGGCTTCCGGGTGGAGCTGGGCGAGATCGAGGCCGCCCTGGAGCGCTCCGAGGACGTCGACCAGGCCGCGGCGACGGTCCGCGAGGACCGGCCGGGCGACCGGCGGCTCGTGGCCTACGTGACGGCCGCGACGGGCCGCGTGCCCGACGTCGGGCAACTGCGCGACGAGGTGGCGAAGACGCTGCCGCTGTACATGGTGCCGTCGGCCGTGGTGGCCCTGGAGGAGTTCCCCCTCACCCCCAACGGCAAGCTCGACCGCAAGGCCCTGCCCGCACCCGTCATCGCCCACACCGCCATGGTCGAGCAGCATCTGACCCAGTCGGAACTCATGCTCAGCCGGCTGTTCGCCGAGGTCCTCGGCGTGCCGCAGGTGGGCCCACGCGACAGCTTCTTCGACCTCGGCGGCTCCTCGGTGCTCGCGGCACGGCTGCTGGCGCGGGTGCGCGCCGAGATGGACCTGGAACTGTCCATCCGGATGCTCGTGGAGTCCCCGACGCCGGCCGAGCTGTCCCGGCGGCTGACCGGTGAGGCGCCGCAGGACTCCTTCGCCGTACTCCTGCCGCTGATGACGAAGGGCTCCGCGCGGCCGCTGTTCTGCCTGCGACACCTCGGCGGCACGGCTTGGTGCTACGGCGTGCTCGCCCAGCACTTCAGCCTGGACTACCCGATCTACGGCCTCCAGTCGCACACCTTCCAGGAGTTCGACACGCCCGTCGACAGCGTCGCCGCCATGGCGGCGGACTACGCGGACCGCATCCGCGGCGTGCAGCCCCAGGGCCCCTACCGCATCCTGGGCTGGTCCTTCGGCGGAGTCCTGGCCCACGCCGTCGCCGCCGAGTTCCAAAGGCGCGGCGAGGAGATCGAGTTCCTCGGCGTGTTCAATACCAACCCACACATCACGGACAAGGAGGACCGGGACGAGCAGGGGCTGATCGAGCTGATCCTCCTGATCAACGGCAAGGACCTCGCCGACTACGCGCGCCCGCTCCGGTACGAGGACATCGCCGAGTTCGCCGACATGGCGACGAACTACGCCTGGCGCGGCAGGAAGAGCGCGGCGGAGACCTTCGTCGAGACCATGCTGACCGACCTCGGCGCATGGAAGAACCACCGGCCCGAGAAGTACAGCGGCACCATGCACCTGTTCGCGGCCGACCCCAGTCCGGTGGCCGAGGCGGCCTCCAGCGAGGCCTGGGCGCCCTACGTCGCGGGCGAGATCGTACGCCACGAACTGCACTGCGGCCACGAGGAGATGCTCAGCAGCCCGCGCGTGCTGCGCCAGGCCGCCGCGATCGTCACCGACCACCTGAGAGACTGACCGGGCCGGGAGGCAGCCATCCGTTACCACCTGGGCATCGACGTCGGCGGCACCAAGGTGGCGCTGCGCGCGGAGCACGAGGACGGCACCGTGCGCGAGAGCGGCTTCCGGTGGCCGGTGGCCGCCGGCGCGCGGCCCGCGGACGCGGCGGCGGACCTGGACCTGCTCGTCCGCCACGTCCGCGAGCTGTGCGCCGCCGGCGAGCCCGCGGGCGTCGGCGTGGCGATGCCCGCCACCCTCGACGGGGCGGGCGTCGTCACCGCCTGGCCCAACCGCCCCGGCTGGGTCGGCACCGACCTGGCCGGGGTGCTGCGCACGTTCTTCGGCCCCACGCCGGTGCGCTGCGCGGACGACGGCGACCTCGCCGCGCTCGCCGAGGCGCGCGCGGCCGGCCGCACCGACCTGCTGTACCTCGGGGTCGGCACCGGCGTCGGCGGCGGCATCGTCCTCGGCGGCAGACTGCTGCCCGGCCCGTCCCGCGGCTCCTGCGAGGTCGGTCACCTGGTCGTGGACCGGGCCGGACAGCGGTGCGACTGCGGACGGCACGGCTGTGTCCAGTCCGTGGCGTCGGGACCGGC
This sequence comes from Streptomyces sp. NPDC104106, assembly GCF_055584345.1. Classification (NCBI taxonomy): domain Bacteria; kingdom Bacillati; phylum Actinomycetota; class Actinomycetes; order Kitasatosporales; family Streptomycetaceae; genus Streptomyces; species Streptomyces sp. NPDC104106. The sequence continues at coordinate 5,919 of NZ_JBVJMF010000012.1, read as the reverse complement.
CGTGCTGCGCCGGGCGGCGCGGGCCCGGGGTGCCGAGGTGTCCTTCGCCGAGCTGGCGCAGGCGCTCGCCGACGGCGTGCCCTGGGCCACCCACGCCGTGCGGGAGGGCTGCGCGGCGCTGGCCGCGGCCGCCGTCGGGGTGAGCGAACTGCTCCGGCCCGAACTGGTCGTGATCGGCGGCGGGTTCGCGGCCGGCCTGCCGGGCCTCACCGCCACGGTGGCGGCCGAAATGGCGCGACTGGCCCGCCCCGGGCACCCGCTGCCGCCCGTGGAGGCCGCCCGCCTCCACGGGCTGTCCTCGTTGCGGGGGGCGGTCCTGCTGGCCAAGGGGCCGCAGGGCGTCTGAACTGTGGTGACCTGAGCCGGCGGTGGCGGTCCCCGTCCGTGCGGGCCGCCACCTGCGGCTCAGGCGGGCCGTTCAGCCGGCCGCGCGCGGCATCTGCGCCAGCACCCGCGCGACGACGTCCTCGGGCAGACCGGACACCAGCTCCGGCCCGTGCCTGCCGTCCAGTACGAAGGTCAGCCCCTTCGTCGCCTTCTTGTCCCGCCGCATCAGTTCGATCAGCCGCTCCGGAGCGACGCCGGCGGGCAGTTCGTGGGGCAGCCCGTAATGCCGTACGACCTCCAGGTGCTCCACCGCCCGTGGCGCGTCGATCCGGTCCAGGGCGCGGGCGAGCCGTCCGGCGAACACGGTGCCGATCGCCACGCCCTCGCCGTGCCGCAGCCGGAAGTCCGTGGCCAGCTCCAGGGCGTGGCCCAGGGTGTGGCCGTAGTTGAGCAGATGACGCAGGCCCGTGTCGCGCTCGTCGGCGGACACGATCTGCGCCTTGCGCGCCACGCTCGCCGCGATCTGCTCGCGCAGCGGCAGCTCCCGCAGGTCGCCGGCGCCGATGAAGTGACAGCGGGCGATCTCGCCGTAGCCGTTGCGCATCTCCCGCTCGGGCAGGGTCCGCAGGTAGTCGGTGTCGCAGAGCACCGCGCTGGGCTGCCAGTAGGTGCCGATGAGGTTCTTGCCCTCGGGTACGTTCACCGCGGTCTTGCCGCCGACGCTGGCGTCCACCTGGGCGAGCAGGGAGGTCGGCAGGTGCACCACGGGCACCCCGCGGTGGTAGAGGCCGGCGGCGAGGCCGACCACGTCCGTCGTGGTGCCGCCGCCGACCGACACGACCACGTCGGTGCGGGTCAGGCCGAAGCGCACGAACGCCCGGCACAGCTCCTCCACCGTGCCGAGGGTCTTGTCCGCCTCACCGTCGCGCGCCCGCACGACCAGCGAGGGCACCCCGGGATCGGGGGTCCACTCGTCCGGCCGGGCGGAGACCACCGCAGCGCGCCGCGCGCCCAGCTGCCGGACGATCACGGGCAGCGAGTGCCGGACCCCGGGACCGATGTCGACGGGGTAGGAGCGGTCGCCGAGTTCCACCCGGATCCGGGTGTGCCGACGCGTCGAATTCGTCATGTCCGTTTATGTCCCTTTCCCTGTCGCCCCGCCGTCGCCGGACGGCTTCCGAGGAGTAACTTTCTTCTCCTCGAATGTCCGCGGCAATCGCGGGCCGTTTTTTCACGGGCTTATTCGGGTGGACGGCCGAAACGCAATGATCCTGCGGCGCTGGAGCCTATTTCCGGCGGTCCGCCGCCTCAAACTTCTCCTGGATTGATTCTGGTCACCCTGATGGTTGGGGAGACATAGGGGGGTAGTGAGGGGGGTGCCGAAGGGCGTCGGATGACAAGACTGTTCCGGGTAGGGCGAACATCTGCCATTGCTGGCTGCCCGTCTGCTGTCACCCCGGAGGGATGACGACACATGTTGCGCACGGAGCTGATCCGACCCGTTCCCGAACTGCTGGTTCACCAGGCCCGGCGCTTCGGGTCCAAGGTCGCCTACAGCGATGCCTTCAGGAGCGTCAGCTACGCCGAGCTGGAGCTGCGCACCCGACGGCTGGCCGGGCATCTGGCGGAGTTGCGACTGCAACCCGGCGACCGCGCGGCCATCTGTCTGGGCAACCGCGTGGAGACGGTCGAGAGCTACTACGCCATCACCCGGGCCAGCGCCATCGGCGTCCCCGTCAACCCGCAGAGCAGCGACGCGGAACTCACGCACATCCTCGACGACAGCGGCGCCCGGATCGTCATCACCGACCACAACCACGTGGCGCAGCTGCGCCGACTGCTGCCGCAGCGCCCGCACCTGACGGTCGTCCTGGTCGGTGACGAGGAGACACCGTCGGACTTCCTGCCGTACGAGACGTTCGCGACCCGGGACCCGGCCACCCCGGCCCGCGACGACCTCGGCCTGGACGACCTGGCGTGGATGCTCTACACCTCCGGCACCACCGGCAGGCCCAAGGGCGTGCTGTCCACCCAGCGCAACTGCCTGTGGTCGGTGGCCGCCTGCTACGTGCCGGTGCCCGGACTCGGCCCCGACGACCGCGTCGTCTGGCCCCTGCCCCTCTTCCACAGCCTGTCGCACATCGCCTGCGTGCTGTCCGTCGTCGCCGTGGGCGCCGGCGCCCGCATCGTCGACGGCCTGTCGGCCGAGGACGTGCTGACCGCGCTGCACGAGGAACGTGCCACCGTGCTCGCCGGCGTCCCCACCCTGCTGCACTACCTGCTCGACGCCGCCCGCGAACGCGGCTTCGCCGCACCCCGGTTGCGCGTGGCCCTGGTCGGCGGCGCCGTCACCACCGCCTCGCTGCGCCAGTCGTTCGAGCGCGTCTTCGGCGTCCCGCTCATCGACGCCTACGGCTCCACCGAGACCTGCGGCTCCATCACCGTCAACTGGCCCTCCGGCGACCGAGCCGAGGGCTCCTGCGGCCTGCCGGTGGTGGGCCTGGGCGTACGGCTGGTGGACACCGAGACCGGCGAGGACGTCGCCGACGGACACGAGGGCGAGGTGTGGGTGCGCGGCCCCAGCGTCATGGCCGGCTACCACAACCAGCCCGAGGCCACCGCCGCCGCCTTCAAGGACGGCTGGTACCGCACCGGCGACCTGGCACGCCGCGACCAGGCCGGCTACTTCACCATCACCGGCCGCAAGAAGGAACTCATCATCCGCGCCGGCGAGAACATCCACCCCGGCGAGGTGGAGGAGGTCCTGCGCACCGTCCCCGGCGTCGCCGACGTCGCGGTCGTCGGCAAGCCGCACGACGTCCTCGGCGAGGTGCCGGTCGCGTTCATCGTCCCCGGCCCGCAGGGGCCGGACACGGAACGGCTGTTCGCCGAGTGCCGCGACCGGCTCTCCTACTTCAAGGTCCCCGAGGAGCTGTACGAGACCGAGTCGATCCCGCGCACCGCCTCCGGCAAGATCATCCGCCATCGGCTGCTGGAGACCCGCGCCCGGCTGCGCGCCACCAGCAGCGGCCTGTACGACTCGCTGTTCCGCGTCGACTGGATCCCGCGCTCCCCGCTGTCCCTCGGCGGCCCCCCGCGCGAGCCGGGCCGCTGGGCGCTGGCCGGCCCCGACCGCCTCGGCCTGGCTGCCGCCCTGGACGACGCCGGCGCACCGTGCGAGGTCCACGTCGATCTGGCCACCGCCCACGCAGCTTCCCGCCCTGCGGCCCAGGGCGGCCCCGGCGTCCTCCTCCTGGACCGGACCGCCGGCGCACCCGGCCCGGCGCACCTGTCCCCGGCCGGCGTCCGGGAGTTCGCCACCGCCCTGGAGGACTGGCTCGCCGACGAGCGGACCGAGGGCGTCACCCTCGTGCTCCTCACCCGCCGCGCCGTGGCCGCCGGGGACGGCGAGGACGTGCAGGACCTCGCCCACGCCCCGCTGTGGGGCCTCGTCCGGGCGCTCCAGACCGAACACCCCGGCCGGCTGGTGCTCGCCGACCTCGACGCGGACGGGCTCGGCGAGCACGGGGCGCGGCCGCTGACCGCCGCCGTGGCCGCGGGCGAGCCCCAGCTCGCCATCCGCTCCGGCGTCGTACTGCTGCCGCGCTTCGCCCGTGTCTCCATGGACCGGGACGAGCCGCCGCTGGCGCCGCTCCGGCCGCACGGCACCGTCCTGGTCACCGGCGCTGCCACCGCCCAGGGCACCGCGCTCGCCCGGCACCTCGTGACCGCGCACGGCGCCCGCCACCTGCTGCTGACCTTCGCGCCCGGGCACGGCGACGAGACCGTGCAGACGCTGCGCGCCGAACTCGCCGCGGCCGGCGCCCAGGTCACCGCCGCCGCCTGCGACCCCGGTGACCGCACCGCGCTCGCCGCACTGCTGGCGCAGGGCGAACGGCCGCCACTGACGGCCGTGGTCCACGCGGAGGAGGCCACCGGCACCGGCACCGCAGCCGAGGCGGCACACGTCCTGCACGAGCTGACCGCCGGCCGCGACCTGGCCGCGTTCGTCCTGTGCTCCTCGCCGCTCGGCGTCCTCGGCGCTCCCGGCGCCGGCGAGGCCGCGGCCGAGAGCGCCGCGCTCGAGGCGCTGGCACAGCACCGGCGTGCCCACGGCCTGCCCGCGCTGTGCCTGGCCTGGGGCCCCTGGCGGGACGCCATGGCCGAGGGCGCCGAGGACGCGGTCCCCTACGCGGCGGGCGAACTGACCGAACAGCAGGCCCTGGTGATGTTCGACGCCGCGCACGCCGCGGACGAGGCGGCGTTCGTCGCCATGCGCCTCGACAACGCCGCCCTGCTCGGCGGCCCCGTCCCTGCCCCGCTGCGCGGCCTCGTCGACACCACGGCCCGGCAGGCCCCCGCCGACGCCGCGGACGTGCGCGAACGCCTGGAGCCCCTGACCGCAACCGAGCGCGCGGAGAAACTGCTGCGGCTCGTGCGCGCCGAGGCGGCCGCGGTCCTGGGCCGGACCGATCCCGACGGCATCCCTGCCGACCGGGCCTTCAAGGAACTGGGCTTCACCTCCGTCATGGCCGTCGCCCTGCGCGACCGGCTCGGCGCGGCGACCGGCCTGCGGCTCCCCGCCACCAGCGCCTTCGACCACCCCACCCCCGCGGCCCTCGCGCACCGGCTGCTGGCCGAGGTCTTCGGCGAAGCCGCCGACGGCCGCACCCGGCCCCAGCCCGCTACGACCGGCCCGGCCCACGACGAGCCGATCGCCATCGTCTCGATGGGCTGCCGGCTGCCGGGCGGCGTCACCTCCCCCGAGGAACTGTGGCGCCTGGTCGCCCGGGGCGCCGAGGGCCTGTCCCCCTTCCCGGCCGACCGCGGCTGGAACCTCCAGGAGCTGTACGACCCCGACCCCGGCACCGCCGGCACCTCCTACGTCGAGGTCGGCGGCTTCCTCGACGACGTCGCGGGCTTCGACGCGGGCTTCTTCGGCATCTCCCCGCGCGAGGCGCTCGCCATGGACCCGCAGCAGCGGCTGCTTCTGGAGACCTCGTGGGAGGTCTTCGAACGCGCCGGCCTGGACGTGACCGCCCTGCGCGGCGCGGACGTCGGTGTCTTCGCCGGCGTCATGTACCACGACTACACCGCGCGGGCGGTGCGGCCCGCGAAGGAGATCGAGGGCTACCTCGGCGTCGGCGGCGCGGGCAGCGTCGTCTCCGGCCGGGTGGCGTACACCTTCGGCTTCGAGGGCCCCGCGGTGACAGTGGACACGGCCTGCTCGTCGTCGCTGGTGGCCCTGCACCTGGCTGCCCAGGCGCTGCGCTCGGGGGAGTGCTCCCTGGCGCTGGCCGGCGGTGTCGCGGTGATGGCGACACCGGGCAGCTTCGTGGAGTTCTCGCGGCAGCGGGGCCTCGCCCCCGACGGCCGCTGCAAGGCCTTCGCCGCCGCCGCGGACGGCACCGGCTGGTCCGAGGGCGTGGGCCTGCTGCTGCTCGAACGGCTTTCGGACGCGCGCCGCAACGGCCACGAGGTGCTGGCCGTCGTGCGCGGCAGCGCGGTGAACCAGGACGGCGCGTCCAACGGCCTGACCGCGCCCAACGGCCCCTCCCAGCAGCGTGTCATCCGGCAGGCCCTCGCCAACGC
>NZ_JBVJMF010000011.1:231532-321709 GCF_055584345.1 Streptomyces sp. NPDC104106 | reverse complement strand
GGAAGCGGTGCCAGGCCACACCCATGTCGGTCTTCAGGGCGACGACGATCATCCAGATGAAGGAGGTCGCGATCTTCAGGCCGGCGAAGAAGTAGGTGAGGTTCTGGAGCGTGGAGACGTCCATGCCCTTCAGCCAGGCCACGACCGGGTACGAGATGAAGAAGGAGGCCTCGTAGCCGTCGACGTGGTGCTGGGCGCCTTCGAGGGCGTGCAGCATGAAGATGCAGACGCCGACGATGAGGATGACGGTCTCGACGAAGTACGCCTGGCCCCAGTTGGAGCCCGCGAAGCGGGACTTGCGCTCCGGCTTGTCCGCCCTGCTCAGCTGGCGGACCACGACCAGCACCGCGATGCCGAGCACGGTCGTGGTGCCGATGAACTCGACGAACATGTTGTACGGCGCCCAGTCGCCGATGACCGGCAGCACCCAGTCGGCCTTGAACAGCTGGCCGATGGCGTTGACGATCGTCAGCAGCAGCGTGTAGAAGCCGATGGCCACGAACCAGTGCGCCACCCCGATGACGCCCCAGCGGTTCATCCGGGTGTGACCGACGAACTCCCTGGCCACCGTGAGGGTGCGCTGTCCGGGGTCGTTGGTCCGGGTCCCGGCCGGAATCGGCTGGCCCATCCGCATGAAGTGGTAGATCTGGAGGAGGGCGCGGCCGAACAGTGCCACGCCGACCACGATCAGGACCAGCGACACGATGATCGCGGCGAGTTGCATTGGGGCTCCTGAGGCGGCCTGAGTTAGCTGGGCGACATTACTAAGCGGTAACTTATGGAGTCCGTCCGAGACTACCTCCATCTTCCGTCGGGATGCAGTAGAGCACGGGGTGATCTGGGTCGCCGAGCGGCAATCGGATCGTGTTATTCATACCGAATTGCTACATTCGCCCCTACCGTGGAGCAGTGCTCTACGGGATCACCGCCGCCACCACCGCGCTCCTGCTCACCGCCTTGCTCGCGGCGCTGCTGCGGGGGCCCGCGCTGCGGGCGGGCATCGTCGACCGGCGGGTGCAGCGCCGACTGCCGCTGCTCGGCGGGCTCGCGGTGGTGACCGTCACCTGTCTCGTCACCTGGGCCGGCGAGTGGACCCGGATCGCCCCGCTCGGGGAGGGGGTCGGCCGGCTGCTGGGCGTGGCCGCCGCGCTCGCCGGTCTGGGCCTGGTCGTCGACGTGTGGCGGCTCCGCGCGCGCGTGCTCGTGGTGGGTACGGCCGTGGCGGCGGCCTTCGTGGTGCCCTACGACGAGACGGGCGTACCGGGCGGGATCCTCGCCGTCGGCTGGATCGTCGCCGCCTCCCTCGCCTTCAAGGGGCTCGACCACGCGGACGGACTGGCGGGGACCGTCGGCGTCGTCACCGCCTTCGGGGCCGGGGCCTGTGCCGCCGCCGAGGTGCTCGACGGGCTCGCCGTGGTGCTGAGCGTTCTGGCCGCCGCCCTCACCGGCTTCCTGATGCACAACTGGCACCCCGCGCGGATCGGACTCGGCGCCTGCGGCGCGCTCTTCACCGGCTTCCTGCTGTCGGCCTCGCTCGTCCTCACGCGCGCGGGGTACGGGCTCGCGCCGACCGCGGCCGTACTGGCGTGCTTCGGGGCGGTCGCCGCCGCAGACGCCCTGCTCGTCGTGCTCGCGCGGCGGCTGGCCCGGCGCCCGCTGCTGCGGCGCGGCCCCGACCATCTGGCGCACCGGCTGCGGCGGCTCGGGCTCACCACGCCCGGCTCAGTCGTGCTGCTCGGCGCGGGCGCCTTCTCCACGGTGCTCGTGGGGGTGCTCGTGCACACCGGGTGGACGGCGGAGGAGGCCGCCCTGTGGGTGGCCGGAGGGGTGCTGCTGACCGTCGTCGTACTCCTTCGCATCCCTGCCCAGCGCTCCCGGAGGACGGAATCCATGCAGGTCAGCGGCCAGGTTACGAGCCAGTTGCGCGTAAGGAGCGGATAAGACTTGAGTCGTGCCGACTCAGGTCTGTTGACCCCGCGGAGGGAGTCGTGCACACTTGAGTCCGTTCCACTCAAGTCAGCTGGAGGAATCAACCATGGCACGTGCGGTCGGCATCGACCTGGGCACGACTAACTCCGTCGTCAGCGTTCTGGAGGGCGGCGAGCCCACCGTCATCACCAACGCCGAGGGCGCCAGGACCACGCCGTCCGTCGTCGCCTTCGCCAAGAACGGTGAGGTGCTCGTCGGCGAGGTCGCCAAGCGCCAGGCGGTCACGAACGTGGACCGGACCATCCGCTCGGTGAAGCGCCACATGGGCACCGACTGGAAGATCGCGCTGGACGGGAAGGACTTCAACCCGCAGCAGATCTCCGCCTTCATCCTGCAGAAGCTGAAGCGGGACGCGGAGGCCTACCTGGGCGAGAAGGTGACCGACGCGGTCATCACCGTCCCGGCCTACTTCAACGACTCCGAGCGCCAGGCCACCAAGGAGGCCGGCGAGATCGCGGGCCTGAACGTCCTGCGCATCGTCAACGAGCCGACCGCCGCCGCCCTCGCCTACGGCCTCGACAAGGACGACCAGACGATCCTCGTCTTCGACCTCGGCGGTGGCACCTTCGACGTGTCCCTGCTGGAGATCGGCGACGGCGTCGTCGAGGTGAAGGCCACCAACGGTGACAACCACCTCGGCGGTGACGACTGGGACCAGCGCGTCGTCGACTACCTGGTCAAGCAGTTCCAGTCCGGCCACGGCGTGGACCTGAGCAAGGACAAGATGGCTCTGCAGCGTCTGCGCGAGGCTGCCGAGAAGGCGAAGATCGAGCTGTCCTCCTCGACCGAGACCTCGATCAACCTGCCGTACATCACGGCGTCCGCCGAGGGCCCGCTGCACCTGGACGAGAAGCTCACCCGCGCCCAGTTCCAGCAGCTGACGGCCGACCTGCTGGAGCGCTGCAAGACGCCGTTCCACAACGTCATCAAGGACGCCGGCATCTCCATCAACGACATCGACCACGTCGTGCTCGTCGGTGGCTCCACCCGCATGCCCGCCGTCGCCGAGCTGGTCAAGGAGCTGACCGGCGGCAAGGAGGCCAACAAGGGTGTGAACCCGGACGAGGTCGTCGCCATCGGCGCCTCGCTCCAGGCCGGTGTCCTCAAGGGCGAGGTCAAGGACGTCCTGCTCCTCGACGTCACCCCGCTGTCCCTCGGCATCGAGACCAAGGGCGGCATCATGACCAAGCTGATCGAGCGCAACACCACGATCCCGACCAAGCGCTCGGAGATCTTCACGACGGCGGAGGACAACCAGCCGTCCGTGCAGATCCAGGTCTACCAGGGCGAGCGCGAGATCGCGGCGTACAACAAGAAGCTCGGCATGTTCGAGCTGACCGGTCTGCCGCCGGCCCCGCGCGGTGTCCCGCAGATCGAGGTCTCCTTCGACATCGACGCCAACGGCATCATGCACGTGACCGCCAAGGACCTGGGCACGGGCAAGGAGCAGAAGATGACCGTCACCGGCGGCTCCTCGCTGCCGAAGGACGAGGTCGACCGCATGCGCCAGGAGGCCGAGCAGTACGCGGAGGAGGACCACCGCCGCCGCGAGGCCGCCGAGACCCGCAACCAGGGCGAGCAGCTCGTCTACCAGACCGAGAAGTTCCTCAAGGACAACGAGGACAAGGTCCCGGGCGAGGTCAAGACCGAGGTGGAGACCGCCGTCGCCGAGCTGAAGGAGAAGCTCAAGGGCGAGGACACCGCCGAGATCCGCACCGCCACCGAGAAGGTCGCGGCCGTCTCGCAGAAGCTGGGCCAGGCCATGTACGCCGACGCCCAGGCCGCGCAGGGTGCCGCCGGCGGTGCCGGTGAGGCCAAGGCCGACGACGACGTCGTCGACGCCGAGATCGTGGACGAGGACAAGCCGAAGGGTGCCGCGTGATGTCGGAGGAGACCCCGGGCTTCGAGGAGAAGCCCGACGTCCCCTCCGGCGCGACCCCCGACGACGCCGAGTCGAAGGCCGCCCCCGAGAAGGGGGCGGCCCCGGCCGGGGACGGAACCGAGAACGCGGGCCTGGTGGCCCAGCTGGACCAGGTGCGCACCGCGCTGAACGAGCGCACGGCCGACCTCCAGCGCCTCCAGGCCGAGTACCAGAACTACCGCCGCCGGGTCGAGCGGGACCGGGTCACGGTCAAGGAGATCGCCATCGCGAACCTCCTGACCGAGCTGCTGCCCGTGCTCGACGACATCGGCCGCGCACGGGAACACGGCGAGCTGGTCGGCGGCTTCAAGTCGGTGGGCGAGTCGCTGGAGACCGTCGCGGCGAAGATGGGCCTGCAGCAGTTCGGCAAGGAGGGCGAGCCCTTCGACCCGACCATCCACGAGGCCCTGATGCACAGTTACGCGCCGGACGTCACCGAGACGACCTGCGTGGCGATCCTGCAGCCCGGGTATCGCATCGGCGAGCGCACCATCCGCCCCGCGCGGGTGGCCGTCGCCGAGCCGCAGCCCGGCGCGCAGACCGTCAAGACCGAGGCCGCCGAGGACGACACGTCCGAGGCGAAGAAGGCCTCCGCCGCCGATGACAAGGAGAGCGGTGGCCCGGAGGAGGGCTGACGTCATCACTGAGAGCAGGAAGGAGGGACGTCGGGGATGAGTACCAAGGACTTCATCGAGAAGGACTACTACAAGGTCCTCGGCGTCCCGAAGGACGCCACCGAGGCCGAGATCAAGAAGGCGTACCGCAAGCTCGCGCGCGAGTTCCACCCGGACGCCAACAAGGGCAACGCCAAGGCGGAGGAGCGCTTCAAGGAGATCTCCGAGGCGAACGACATCCTCGGCGACCCCAAGAAGCGCAAGGAGTACGACGACGCCCGCGCCCTGTTCGGCAGCGGCGGCTTCCGCCCCGGGCCGGGCGCCGGCGGCTCCTTCAACTTCGACCTGGGCGACCTCTTCGGAGGCGCGGGCGGCACCCAGGGCGGAGGCTTCGGCGGCGGACTCGGTGACGTCTTCGGGGGGCTGTTCAACCGCGGCGGCGCCGCGGGCACCCGCACCCAGCCCCGGCGCGGCCAGGACATCGAGTCCGAGGTCACGCTGAGCTTCACGGAGGCCATCGAGGGCGCCACGGTGCCGCTGCGGATGTCCTCCCAGGCGCCCTGCAAGGCCTGCTCGGGCACCGGCGACAAGAACGGCACACCGCGCGTGTGCCCGACCTGCGTCGGCACCGGCCAGGTGGCCCGGGGCTCGGGCGGCGGCTTCTCCCTGACCGACCCCTGCCCCGACTGCAAGGGGCGCGGCCTGATCGCCGAGCACCCCTGCCCGGACTGCAAGGGCAGCGGCCGGGCGAAGTCCTCGCGCACCATGCAGGTCCGCATCCCGGCGGGTGTCACCGACGGGCAGCGGATCCGGCTGCGCGGCAAGGGCGCGCCCGGCGAGCGGGGCGGACCGGCGGGCGACCTGTACGTGGTCGTGCACGTCGGCGAGCACCCGGTGTTCGGCCGCAAGGGCGACAACCTCACGGTCACCGTGCCCGTCACGTATCCCGAGGCCGCCCTCGGCGGCGAGGTGCGGGTGCCGACCCTCGGCGGCCCGCCCGTCACGCTGAAACTCCCGCCCGGCACCCCCAACGGCCGCACGATGCGCGCCCGGGGCAAGGGCGCGGTCCGCAAGGACGGCACCCGGGGTGATCTGCTGGTCACCGTCGAGGTGCGTGTCCCGAAGGACGTGACGGGGAAGGCTCGTGACGCGCTGGAGGCGTATCGCGAGGCGACCGCGGGCGACGATCCGCGGGCGGAGCTGTTCGAGGCCGCGAAGGGAGACTGAGAGAGAGATGGACGGCCGTCGACGTAACCCGTATGAACTGACCGAGGAGACCCCGGTCTACGTCATCTCGGTGGCGGCCCAGCTCTCCGGACTCCACCCGCAGACGCTGCGCCAGTACGACCGGCTCGGCCTGGTGTCCCCGGACCGGACCGCCGGCCGGGGGCGGCGCTACTCGGCCCGTGACATCGAACTGCTCCGCCAGGTGCAGCAGTTGTCGCAGGACGAGGGCATCAACCTGGCCGGGATCAAGCGCATCATCGAGCTGGAGAACCAGGTCGCCGCGCTGCAGTCCCGCGTCGCGGAGCTTCAGGCGGCCCTGGACGGCGCAGCGGCCGCGATGCAGCAGCGCGAGGCCGCCGTACACGCCTCCTACCGCCGTGACCTCGTGCCGTACCAGGAGGTGCAGCAGACCAGCGCGCTGGTCGTGTGGCGGCCCAAGCGGCAGCAGCGCGACTGAACTGGCCGGAAACGAGCGGTGCCTGCGCAGGGGCCGGGAGACCAGCGAGGTCTCCCGGCCCCTTTCGCGTTCTTTGCCTCCGCGTGAACTCCCCTTGGATGGAGAGCCCGTAAAGGGTGTTTGAAGACGATTGCGCTCCTCCTCCACAGGCGCAGCGGAGCGTGGTGTTGCGCACTCGTTAAGTAGTTCTTCTTGACGCCGGGTGTGCCCTCCGCGTTGTCTTTTCAGACACCTGCAACGCACCCGAAGTGAGCCCCCGCATGCGCCGTATCGCCATAACCGTGGCCGCGTCCACGATGACCGTCTCGCTCGCCGGCTGCGGCATGCTGAACGCGACGGGGAGCGGCGCGAGCGCGAGCCCGAGCAAGGGTGACGACCTCACCGTGGGCCTGCTGCTGCCGGAGACGGCGAACACCCGCTACGACAAGTTCGACTACCCCATCATCAGGTCCCAGGTCACCCAGCTCACCAAGAACCGGGGCAAGGTCGAGTACGCCAACGCCGACGCGAACGCGGACAAGCAGGCCGGGCAGATGCAGAAGATGATCGACGACAAGGTCGCCGTCATCCTGCTCGACGCGGTCGACGCGCACGGCATCGCCGACGAGGTGAAGAAGGCCAAGGACGCGGGCATCCCGGTCATCGCCTACGACCGGCTCGCCGAGGGCCCGATCGACGCGTACGTCTCCTTCGACAATGAACTGGTCGGCGAGGTGCAGGGCCGTACCCTCCTGGAGGCGCTCGGCTCGCACGCCGACAGCTCCGAGAAGATCGTCATGATGAACGGCTCGCCCACCGACCCGAACGCCAAGCAGTTCAAGGAGGGCGCGCTCTCCGAGCTGAACGGCAAGGTGACCATCGCGGCGTCGTACGACACGACGGGCTGGAAGCCGGAGATCGCCGAGGCGAACATGACCAAGGCGATCAACGAGATCGGCAAGCACAACATCGCCGCGGTCTACTCGGCCAACGACGACATGGCCGGCGGTGTCATCAAGGCCTTGGAGGCGGCCGGCGTCACCAGCCTGCCCCCGATCACCGGCCAGGACGCCTCACTCGAGGGCGTGCAGCGGGTCGTGGCCGGCGAGCAGTACATGAGCGTGTACAAGTCGTACCCGGACGAGGCCCAGGCCGCTGCCCAGATGGCCGTCGCCAGGGTCCAGGGCAAGGACATCCAGTTCGACGCCCTCACCCAGGACAAGGCCGACAGCCCCACCACCAAGAACATCCCGGCCAAGCTCATCCAGCCGGTCGCGCTGACCAAGAGCAACATCAAGGCGACGGTCGTCGCGGACGGCATCTACACGGTGGGCGACATCTGCACGGCGAAGTACAAGGCGGCGTGCGCGGCGATCGGCCTGAAGTAGCCCGCGACCGGGCGGAACTGCCCGCGCCCGGGCGCGGGCAGGCCGCAGCTTCCTGCAACGGCGCGCGGCGGAGCCCGGTCGATATCCGGGCATAACCCCCCTTTCCGGTGGGTCTGTTGAGGCGAGCCGTGTTGCGGACCCGGTCGGCGCCGCGCATAGTTGCGCTGCGGAAGTGGCAGCACACCGGGGGTGAAATGGGTGATGGCCGGGCGCGGGGCGGAGGAGCATCCACACGGCGCCGACCGACTGTGCGCGGCCGGCGACCGGTTGTATTCCCGGGCCGTGCGCCGCGGGCGGGTGCCCCGCACCGACGTCGAGACGGTGCCGTGCCTGCTGGAGCTGGCCCTGCTGCACCCGGACCCCGACGACATGGACTGGCTGGTGCCGACCTCCCCGCAGGAGGTCATGACCCGGCTGCTGCGCGGGGTCTACGACGAGGTCAGCGCGAGCCAGCGCCGGATGGGCTCCGCGGTGGCCGCCTTCGAGTGGTACGCCGGCCTCGGCCGCCGGCTGCACGCGCTGTCGGCACCGGCCGAGGGCAGCGCGATCCGGGTGCTGGACGGCCTGTCCCGGATCCAGGCCGCGATGGACGAGGCGACCGAGGCGTGCACGACCGAGGTGCTGACCGTGCAGCCGGGCGGCATCCGGCGTGAGGCGGAGCTGACGGAGGGCCTGCACCGAGCCCTGGCGCTGCGCGGCCGGGGCGTACGCATGCGCGACCTCTACACCCATGTCGCCCGCCACGGCCAGGGCCTGCTCAACTACCTGGAGCTGATGGGCGACACGGTGGAGGCGCGCACCCTGGACGAGGTGATCGACCGGCTGATCCTCTTCGACCGCACGGTGGCCTTCATCCCCGCCAACGCCGACCGCACGATGGCCCTGGAGCTGCGCCACCCGGCCCTGGTGGAGTACCTGGTGACGGTCTTCGAACGCCTCTGGCGCCTCGCCATCCCCCTGACGGCCCCGCTTCCCGACACCGGCATCGAGGGCATCTCCCACCGCGAGCAGTCGATCGCGGCGCTGCTGGCGGAGGGCCACCAGGACGCGGTGATCGCCGAGCGCCTCGGCATCAGCGTCCGCACCTGCCGCGCCCACATCGCCCGCCTGTCGGAGACCCTGGGCGCGGCCAGCCGCACCCAACTCGGCGTCCGCATCGCCCAGGTGGGCCTGCACGTCCACCGCCCCGGCCCGCCCGGGGCCGCGCCGGCCCTCACGACTCCCGAGCGGGACTCCCCGACCGTGCGATGAGACGACCGAGCAGCCGCGCGGTGCGGATGTTCACCGAACTGTCATTGCTCCCGATCGAGGATGCCGGACTGGGCTATGAGGTAGCCGAGCTGGGCGCGGCTGCCGCTGCCGAGGGCCTGGGCGAGCTTGGCGATGTGGGCGCGGCAGGTGCGGACGTTCATGCCCAGACGGCGCGCGATGGCCTCGTCCACGTGGCCCTCGACGAGGAGTTTGGCGATGGAGTGCTGGATCTCGGTGATGCCGCCCGGGGCGACTTCGTACGGGCCGCCCACGCTGAGCGGGACCGCGCGGCTCCACATGAACTCGAAGACCTTGATCAGGTAGCGGACCAGGCCCGGCTGGCGCACTTCCAGGGCGACCTGCTGATCGTCGCGGACAGGGATGAACGCAACGGTCTCGTCGCAGATGATGAGCCGCTCCACGAGTTCGTCGATGGTCCGGTACTCTGCCTTGCCGTCGGCGAGATGTGCCGCGTACGCGAGCTTCTCAGGGCTGTACCGGGCTGTGTGCTGGTACAGGGTGCGGATGCGGACACCGCGTTCTATGAGCGGCCTGTCCCGCTCCAGTGCCCGTCGCTGGCTGCTTTCGGGAAGGCGGTCGCTCGGCTGGATCGTGAGTACTTCGGTCTGGCACTGCGCGGTCGCGAGATTGAGGGCATTGTTGATGAGGTCACCACCCTCCAGGATGGTGAGCGAGTCGCTGCCCGTCATCGTCTGCACGCCGAGGGCCATGAAGGGCTCGAAGGCGTCGGCGAGCCGCGTCGACAACTGCCGGCGCTCCGTGATCTCACGCTCGATCGGGCCGAGTCGGTGGGCCAGGGCGACCGCCGGGGGGAGCGGTCGCAGCCAGTCCGGGTCGACGGGATCCGGCTGGAGCAGGCCGAATTCCATCAGGCAGGGGGCTTCCGCGGCGTCCGGGCGGGCGACGCCGCCGGCACGCAGAGCGGCGGCATAAATCCGACGTCCGTCCTCACAGAGGTCGGCCACGCCGTGGGGATGTGCCGCTTTCGCCCGATTCGTTGTCAAATCTCCACCCCCCAGGGTCCTGAACATGCAGGAACATGATGCACCGATTGTGTGGTCATGACGTGCCCGAATGAGCCATCGTCGTACCTGACGGGGGAAAAGGGGACCTTCAAGTGAGGACGAAGCCGGACATGCGCAAGAGAATGCTTCGCTCGGTGCTTGTAGCCGCTTTCTCCGCCATAGCGATCGCGAGCGCGTGGAGCGGCTTGTCCGAGGCGAACGGGGACGTTCGGGCGAACACCGGGTGGCCGGCCGCGGCGGCGACTGTCGCCGCCGAAGGCAACACCAATGGACCTGCCTCGACGACCGATGGAGCCGGGAGCTGACGTGACCACTCCACCCGACGACCGATCCTTCCGCCGCGAAATGGCCACCGCCTACCGCTCCGGCTGGCACTTCATCGATCTGGTCACCGCCATCCCCCACAGTGGTGACTCGCTGATGGTGACCGTGTTCGGTGAGCCGGTCGTCGTGACGCGGGACGAGGACGGGGACGTGCGGGCGTACCGGTGTCTGCGCAAGCCGCGCGGCGCCCCTCAGCCGGTGCGCTGTGCCATCCGGTACGGAATGATCTTTGTGAACCTGGACCAGCGTGACCACCGGCTTGCCGAGCCGACGGACCACGATCTGCGAACCATCTCGGCCACCCCCCGCAGTGCCTGACGCGATTCCCCCGTCGTAAAAGATCGCTCAGGTGCTTCCCCCCGCAGCGGCGTCACCGTGACCTGAACACGGTGACGCCGCTGTCGTTTGTGGCGACATATCAGGATATGGGTGCGCTCGCACGGTGGCCGAAAATATTCGTTCAGGTGCCCCTTGTGCCTGTGCCGTCACCCGTGCCCCAGCGTCCGCCGCACCTCGATCTCGATCACCACGCGCGCCGGATTCGGCCCCGGTGTCCGCTCGTAGCGCTCGGCGTAGCGCCGTACCGCCTCCGCGACCCGCTCCGGCTCCGTGCGCACCCGCGCCCGCCCCTCCAGCGTGGCCCAGCGCCGGCCGTCCACCTGGCACACCGCCACCCGGGCGCCCTCCGGACCGGCCGCGCGCACATGCCGCACCTTCGCGCTGGAGCCGTTGGTGATGATCCGGGCCAGCGCGGCCTCGGCGTCGTACGTCACCCCGACCGGCACCACGTGCGGGCTGCCGTCGGGCCGGAGCGTGGTCAGCGTGCACAGGTGCCGTTCGCGCCAGAACGCCAGGTACTCCTCAGGGTGTCTCGTCATGCCCGCAACCTAGTCCCGTCCGCGGCCCGGAACAGTGACTTGAGCGGAATAGACTCAACTTTGTGTACGCTGGGTAAGTCAGCAGTGGAAGAGAGTCGCGCAGGAGGAGAACGGACACGTGGACGCCGAGCTGACCAACAGGAGCCGGGACGCGATCAACGCGGCAAGCAACCGGGCCGTGACCGAGGGACACCCGGACCTC
Source organism: Streptomyces sp. NPDC104106 (assembly GCF_055584345.1). NCBI lineage: Bacteria > Bacillati > Actinomycetota > Actinomycetes > Kitasatosporales > Streptomycetaceae > Streptomyces > Streptomyces sp. NPDC104106. Next base: position 310,433 of record NZ_JBVJMF010000011.1, on the reverse strand, counting down.
ACCCCCGCTCATCTGCTGCTGGCTCTGCTCCAGGGCCAGGACAACGAGAACATCACCGACCTGCTCGCGGCCGTCGACGCCGACCAGGCCGCCGTGCGCTCCGGGGCCGAGAAGATCCTCGCCTCGCTGCCCAGCGTGGCCGGATCCACCGTCGCGCCGCCGCAGCCCAACCGCGAGCTGCTGGCCGCCCTCGCGGACGCCGGCGAGCGCGCGAAGGAACTCGGCGACGAGTACCTGTCCACCGAGCACCTGCTCATCGGCATCGCCGCCAAGGGCGGCCGGATCGCCGAGGTGCTCCAGCACCAGGGCGCCGACGCCGGGAAGCTGCTGGAGGCCTTCAGGAAGGCCAGGGGAGGGCGCCGCGTGACCACCGCCGATCCGGAGGGCCAGTACAAGGCGCTGGAGAAGTTCGGCACCGACTTCACCGCCGCCGCCCGCGAGGGCCGGCTCGACCCGGTCATCGGGCGGGACCAGGAGATCCGGCGGGTGGTGCAGGTGCTGTCCCGCCGCACCAAGAACAACCCCGTCCTCATCGGCGAGCCCGGTGTGGGCAAGACGGCCGTCGTGGAAGGGCTGGCCCAGCGGATCGTCAAGGGGGACGTCCCCGAGTCGCTGAAGGACAAGCGGCTCGTCGCGCTCGACCTCGGCGCGATGGTCGCCGGTGCCAAGTACCGCGGCGAGTTCGAGGAGCGGCTGAAGGCCGTGCTCGCCGAGATCAAGGACTCCGACGGGCAGATCATCACCTTCATCGACGAGCTGCACACGGTCGTGGGGGCCGGCGCGGGCGGTGACTCCGCCATGGACGCGGGGAACATGCTCAAGCCCATGCTCGCCCGCGGTGAGCTGCGCATGGTCGGCGCCACCACCCTGGACGAGTACCGCGAGCGCATCGAGAAGGACCCGGCGCTGGAGCGGCGCTTCCAGCAGGTGCTGGTCGCCGAGCCGACCGTCGAGGACACCATCGCCATCCTGCGCGGCCTCAAGGGGCGCTACGAGGCCCACCACAAGGTGCAGATCGCCGACAGCGCCCTGGTGGCCGCCGCCACCCTCTCCGACCGGTACATCACCTCCCGTTTCCTGCCCGACAAGGCCATCGACCTCGTCGACGAGGCGGCCTCCCGGCTGCGCATGGAGATCGACTCCTCGCCCGTCGAGATCGACGAACTCCAGCGCGCCGTCGACCGGTTGAAGATGGAGGAGCTGGCGATCGCCAAGGAGACCGACCCGGCCTCCGTCGCCCGCCTGGAGAAGCTGCGCCGCGACCTCGCCGACAAGGAGGAGGAGCTGCGGGGCCTCACCGCCCGCTGGGAGAAGGAGAAGCAGTCCCTCAACCGGGTAGGTGAGCTGAAGGAGCGCCTGGACTCCCTGCGCGGCCAGGCCGAACGCGCCCAGCGCGACGGCGACTTCGACCGCGCGGCCAAGCTCCTGTACGGCGAGATCCCGCAGCTGGAGAAGGAACTGGAGGCCGCCTCCGAGGCCGAGGAGGAGGCCGCCAGGGACACGATGGTCAAGGAGGAGGTCGGCTCCGACGACATCGCCGACGTCGTCGCCGCCTGGACCGGCATCCCCGCCGGCCGCCTGATGGAGGGCGAGACGCAGAAGCTGCTGCGCATGGAGGAGGAGATCGGCAAGCGGCTCATCGGGCAGGGCGAGGCCGTGCGCGCGGTCAGCGACGCCGTACGGCGCTCGCGGGCCGGGATCGCCGACCCCGACCGGCCCACCGGGTCGTTCCTCTTCCTCGGCCCGACCGGTGTCGGCAAGACCGAACTCGCCAAGGCGCTCGCCGACTTCCTCTTCGACGACGAGCGGGCCATGGTCCGCATCGACATGTCGGAGTACGGCGAGAAGCACAGCGTGGCCCGGCTGGTCGGCGCCCCTCCCGGCTACGTCGGCTACGAGGAGGGCGGCCAGCTGACGGAGGCCGTGCGCAGGCGGCCGTACAGCGTCGTGCTCCTGGACGAGGTGGAGAAGGCCCACCCCGAGGTCTTCGACGTCCTGCTCCAGGTCCTGGACGACGGCCGGCTCACCGACGGCCAGGGCCGTACGGTCGACTTCCGCAACACCATCCTGGTGCTGACCTCCAACCTGGGCAGCCAGTACCTGATCGACCCGATCACCAGCGAGGCGGAGAAGAAGGAGCAGGTCCTGGAGGTCGTCCGGGCCTCCTTCAAGCCGGAGTTCCTCAACCGGCTGGACGACCTGGTGGTCTTCTCGGCGCTGACCACGCCCGAGCTGGAGCGGATCGCCCAGCTCCAGATCGACCGGCTGGGCAGGCGGCTCGCCGAGCGCCGGCTCACCCTGGAGGTCACCCCTCAGGCGCTGGCCTGGCTCGCCGTGGAGGGCAACGACCCGGCGTACGGCGCCCGGCCGCTGCGCCGCCTGGTGCAGAGCGCCATCGGCGACCGGCTCGCCCGGGAGATCCTCTCCGGCGAGATCAAGGACGGCGACACGGTCCGCGTGGACCGCTTCGGCGAGGGCCTGCTGGTGGGCCCGGCCACCGGCAAGACGCTGTAGCCGGGGTACGCGCGCAGGGCCCCGTGCCGGCCTACGGCTGACACGGGGCCGACGGGGCTTGCCACCCCCCTCCCCGCATGGGGGAGGATGGCGGCATCCAATGAAGGGAAAATCACGGTGAGCATCGACCCGTCCTCGATTCCGAACTTCGGGGGCCAGCCCGACCCGCAGCCCCAGGGACCGGCGGGCCCCGTCCTTCCGGATCAGGACCTCGTGAAGCAGCTCCTCGACCAGATGGAGCTGAAGTACGTCGTCGACGAGGAGGGTGACCTCGCGGCTCCGTGGGAGCAGTTCCGCACGTACTTCATGTTCCGCGGGGAGGCCGAACAGGCGGTCTTCTCGGTGCGGACCTTCTACGACCGCCCCCACAAGATCGACGAGAAGCCGCAGCTGCTGGAGTCGGTGGACGACTGGAACCGCCGCACGCTGTGGCCCAAGGTCTACACCCACACCCACGACGACGGCACCGTCCGCCTCATCGGCGAGGCGCAGATGCTGATCGGCACGGGCGTCGACATCAACCACTTCGTCTCCTCGACGGTCAGCTGGGTGCGGGCCGCGATCGAGTTCGACAAGTGGCTGGTCGAGCAGCTCGGCCTGGAGCAGGAGATCGACCAGACGGACGGCTCCGGCCCGGACTCCGGCTCCGGGGACGAAGAGGGGCAGTAGCCCGTCCGGGGCCCGGTACGGCCCCTACAGCGGCGCGTGCGCGTACAGCAGCAGGTACGCGCCGTAGAGATAGCTGAACCCGGCCAGGGTCGCGACCAGCACGGTGGCGTGCCAGGGCCGGGTTCTCGCCATGTGGGCCAGGCCCCGGGCGAGCGGCAGCAGCAGCGGGAACGCCGGCAGCAGGAACCGCGGCTTGGACTCGAAGAAGCCCGACCCGCCGAGCGCGACCACCAGCAGCACCCCGCTGTACACGAGCAGCGGCAGGGGTGTGCGGTCGAGCAGCAGCAGCGCGTACAGCACCGTCCCGGCCGCCACGATCAGCAGCGCCATCGGGAACACGAACCGGCTGCCGTGCGCCAGCATCAGGTGCACGAAGTGCAGCGAGCCGCGGCCGAAGTCGAACGTCGACCCCCACGCCCGCTGGACATCGAAGTAGCCGCCCAGCGGATCGCGCTCGCGCATGCCGACCCAGAGCACGTACGCCGTCCAGCCCAGCGGGGCGAGCGCCGCGCCCGTCCACAGCCTGTGGGAAACTCCGGACAGTTCCCCGCGGCGCCGCCAGACCTCGGCCCCGGCCGCGGCAAGGACGGCGGCGGCGACCGCGAACCCGTTCGGCCGGGCCAGCCCCGCGAGCGCCGCGAGCGTGCCCGCCCACAGCCAGTTCCCGGCCAGCAGCGCGTACAGCGACCAGGCCGCGAGCGCGGCCAGCACCGGCTCGGTGTACGCCATCGACAGCACCACCGAGTGCGGCAGCAGCCCCCACAGCAGCACCAGCGCGATCCCGGCCGGCCGCCCCTGCAGCCGGGCGCCGACGGCGTAGATCCCGGCGGCGGCCACCGTGGCGGCGGTCCAGGAGACCAGCAGCCCGGCGGGCTCCCCGTCCAGCGGAAACACCGCCGTCAGCGTCCGCAGCAGCGCCGGATAGAGCGGGAAGAACGCGAGGTCGCTGTGGACGCCCGAGGCGCTGGAGGGCAGGTTGTGGCCGTAGCCGCGGGTGGCCACGGCCAGGTACCACACGGAGTCCCAGGACCGCCCGAGCAGCGTGAGCGGGTGGCGGCCGGTGCTCAGCGCGACGAGCGTGAGCACGGCCGAGCCGGCGAGCCGGGCGCCGAGGAACAGACCTACGGCGACGAGGGGCTGCGCCGGCCTGGCCGGGGCGAGGGCGCTGGTGATGGCGCGGGCGGGGCTGGCGGTGGTCACATCTGAGCACCATGCGCGACGGTGGGGTGCGCTCGTGCGGTGACGCGCCGTTGTCCGGTGTGCCGTCGCCCGTCTGCGGGTCGTGTGCGAGTGCGCGCGCCCCTCACATGGCGCGCAGTCGCTGCGCCGCCTCCCGCAGCACCTCCTCCTTCTTGCAGAACGCGAACCGCACGAAGGGGGCTCCGGCCTCCCGGTCGTCGTAGAACACGGCGTTGGGGATGGCCACCACCCCGGCCCGCTCCGGCAGCGCCCGGCAGAAGGCGAAGCCGTCCTTCTCGCCGAGGGGGCGGATGTCGGTGGTGATGAAGTAGGTGCCGGCGGGGGCGAAGACCTTCAGGCCGGCCGCCGTGAGGCCCTGCGCGAGGATGTCGCGGCGCGCCCGCATGCCGCGGCGGAAGTCCTCGAAGTAGGAGCCGGGCAGGGCGAGGGCCTCGGCGACCGCGTACTGGAAGGGGCCGGAGGCGACGTACGTCAGGAACTGCTTCACCGAGCGGACCGCGGTGACCAGTTCCGGCGAGCCCGTCACCCAGCCGACCTTCCAGCCGGTGAAGGAGAACGTCTTGCCGGCCGAGCCGATGGTGACCGTGCGCTCGCGCATGCCGGGGAAGGTGGCGAGCGGCACGTGCTCGGCGTCGTCGAAGACCAGGTGCTCGTAGACCTCGTCCGTCACCACCAGCAGGTCGCGCTCGACCGCCAGCTCGGCGATCGCGGCCAGCTCCGCGCGCGTGAGGACCGTGCCGGTCGGGTTGTGCGGGGTGTTGACCAGCAGCAGGCGGGTGCGGGCGGTGACGGCCGCGCGCAGCTCGTCCAGGTCGAGGCGGAAGCCGCCGCTGTCGGGGCGCAGGGTCACCGGTACCCGGCGGCCGCCCGCGAGCGCGATGCTCGCCGCGTACGAGTCGTAGTACGGCTCCAGGGCCACGACCTCGTCGCCCGGCTCGACCAGCGCCAGCAGGCTCGCCGCGATCGCCTCCGTCGCGCCCGCCGTCACCAGCACCTCGGTATCGGGGTCGTACGACAGCCCGTAGCGGCGCTGCTGGTGCGCGGCGACCGCGGTGCGCAGCTCGGGGATGCCCGGCCCCGGCGGGTACTGGTTGCCGCGGCCCTCGCGCAGCGCCCGTACGGCGGCCTCCCGGACCTCCTCGGGACCGTCGGTGTCGGGGAAGCCCTGCCCGAGGTTGATCGAACCGGTCGCCGTGGCCAGGGCGGACATCTCGGCGAAGATCGTCGTGCCGAACTCGGCCAGTCGTCGGTTGAGGTGGGGGCGCGCGGTGGAGGTCATGCCGGTCATCCTGCGCCCAAGCTCTCAAGTTCCTCAACTCTGCTTTGAGCCCTCCGGCGGCCGGGCATCTCCCGGTCACCGCGGTCCACGGGGGGCCGCTTCGGGGGAACGGAAGGAGGGTGACGCCGTGGTTGCGGGCATCATCTTCATCCTGGTCGTGAGCGCGATCGTGGTCCTGACGGCGCGGGCGGGCCGCGCCGGGAACGGGCGGCGTGCGGTGTCGCTCCGCAAGGGCGGCGCCGGCGCGTCCCGGTCCGGGTCCCGCTCCCGGACGTCCCGCTCGTCGTCCGCGTCGGGGGCGTTCGGGGGCGGCGGCGCCAGCTGGTGGGCCGGCGACTCGGGGTCGTCGTCGGGCTCGTCCCCGGACAGCCCTGGGGGACACCACGGAGGGCATCACGGCGGGCACCACTCGTGCGGCGGCGGGCACCACTCGTGCGGGGGCGGCCACTCCTGCGGGGGCGGCCACGGCTGCGGCGGCGGATGCGGGGGAGGCAGCTGACACGGGGCGCTTGAGCTTCTCACGGGCGCCCGCCGGCGAAGGCAACCGGCGGGCGCCAGGCCGTGGTTGGCGCGCGCCCGGCGCACGCCATGGTTGAACAGTTGAACTGTGGAGCCCTCTGAGGGATGGAAACCCCACGAAGTTGGGTAAAAACGCTGTGGCGGCCCCTCTGTTCATGATTCCCTCTAAATCGCCAACGCAGCCCCTCGGACGTCCCGCAGACTCCCTCCTCCGGCCGGGCCGGCTGGGCTGACATGGCCGATCTCCCCCTCTTCGTGCGTTAGCGGAGCCGATCCATGCTCACGACCCTGAACACCTCCTACACCGATACGCGCGCCGCCGACCTCGCCTGGGCCCTGGGACGCGAGCCGCTGCCCGCTCTGGCCACCCTCGACCTCGAACTTGCCGGTGCGAAGCTCCAGTTGAGACTTCTCGGCGCGTCCCATCAGGTGCTGCTGGAGGAGGAGCGCGGCAACTGCTCGGAGACGGTCGCGTGCATCCCCGGCTCCAGCACCCCGCTGCCGCTCGGCGTCGCCAAGCGCGTCGGCGACTGGGAGTACGAGTTCGCCGCCCGCGTCGAACTGCTCACGCCCGGCTCGTTCGCGGGCCGCGCCCAGGAGTTGCTCGCCCTCGTCTCCGACCATCCGCACGGTCTCGCGGGCGTCTTCCCGGGCAGCCCGCACGCCTTCACCGCGATGCTGGCCCAGCGCCACGAGGGCCAGGTGCACTGGCGGACCTGGCACGCCTACCCGCAGGACGGCCAGTTGGTGGCCACCCGCACCCGCGTCGGCGCCCGGGTGTCGGCGCCCGCCGCATAAACCCCCACGGCCTCAACAGGGCTCCAGATCCACACGTGTGGGTGACGAAGCGTGCCGTGTGCGTGACGTAACGTCGCACCGTGATCGAACCGCACGCCCCCGCGCCGCCGGGGGCCCCGCCCCGCTGGACAGGCCCCGCCCGGCTGCCCGTGCGGCCCGGGACCGGGCGGTTCCTGGTCCTCGTGTGCGTCTTCGTCTGCGCGGCCTGCGGACTCGTGTACGAACTCGAACTCGTCGCGTTCGCCTCGTACTTGATCGGCGACTCGGTCACCCAGTCCTCCGTCGTCCTCTCCGTCATGGTGTTCGCGATGGGCATCGGCTCGCTGGGCGCCAAGCGGCTGCGCTGGCACGCGGCCGCCGGGTTCGGCGCGATCGAGACCGTGCTCGCGCTGGTCGGCGGGTGCAGTGCGATGGCGCTGTACGCCGTCTTCGCCTGGACCGGCGGCTGGGGCGGGGTGTGGGCCGACGGCCCGCGCTGCCTGCTGGTCGCCTTCTCGCTCGCCATCGGCCTGCTCATCGGGGCCGAGGTGCCGCTGCTGATGGAGCTGATCCAGCGCATCCGGCGGCAGGACGCGGGCGGCGCGGTCGCCGACCTGTTCGCCGCGGACTACGTGGGCGCGCTGGTCGGCGGCCTCGCCTTCCCCTTCCTGCTGCTGCCGTTCCTGGGCCAGTTGACGGGCGCGCTGGTCACCGGCACGGTCAACGTCGTGGCGGGCGGCGCCCTGGTCCTCGGCCTCTTCCGCCGCGACCTGTCCCGCCGGGCCCGCTGGACCCTGCTCCTCGTCGGCCTGGTCGTGCTCGGCGTCCTCGCCTGTGCCGCCGCCCTCGCCGGCGACTTCGAGCGCGCCGCCCGGCACGCCGTCTACGGCAAGGACGTCCGGGTCGCCGTGCAGACCGGCGTCCAGGAGGTCGTCCTGGCCGGCGGCACCGACGGCAAGCCCCTCGACCTCTTCCTCGACGGCCGGCTCCGCGTCGGCGGCCGCGACGAACGCCGCTACCACGAGGCCCTCGTCCACCCGGCCCTGGCCGGCGGCGCCCACGCGTGCGTGCTCATCCTCGGCGGCGGCGACGGCATGGCCGCCCGCGAGGCGCTGGGCGAGCGCGGGGTGCGCCGCGTCGACCTCGTGGAGATCGACCCCGGCCTGGTCCGGCTGGCCCGCCACGACCCCGCACTCGCCGCCGTCAACGGCCACGCCTACGCCGACCCCCGCCTCCACGTCGTCACCGCCGACGCCTTCGGCTGGCTGCGCGGGGCGCCGCCCGGGGCGTACGACGTCGTGATCGCCGACCTGCCCGACCCCCGCATCACCGCCAGCACGAAGCTGTACTCCCAGGAGTTCTACGGCCTCGCCCGCCGCGTCCTCGCCCCCGGCGGACGGCTCGTCGTGCACGCCGGACCGGTCACCGCCCGCCCCCGCGTCTTCTGGACGGTCGCCGCGACCCTGCGCGCCGCGGGCTTCGCCGTCTCCCCGTACCGGGTCCTCGGCCACGACTGCGGCTTCGCCGCCGGCCCCGACCGCTCGGCCGGCGCCTCCCGCGCCCCGCACGACTGGGGCTTCCTGCTGGCCGCCCCGGCCCCCGCCGCGCCGCCGCCGCTGCGCCTGGGCCCCGTCCGGCTGCGCACCCTGACCCAGGCCGGCCTGACGGCGGACGGGGCGGCGGCCGAGCGGACCCGGATACCGGGACTGCCCGCGTCCACCCTGGTCCGTCCGCGGTACTGACCGGTCGGTCGCGTGAGGGTACGTTCCGGCGACCGCTGGGTAGGCTCAGCGGACATGAGGCACCAGGTCTTCGTTCCGGTCCCCGCCGAGCGACTGCGCGCCGCGCTGGGCGACCCCGCGCGCGTCGCCCGCGCGATCCCCGGCCTGCAGCAGGACGCCGGTGCCGATCCCGTCGCCGGCCGTCTGAAGCTGCGCGTCGGCGGCCACTCCGTCACCTACCGGGGAACGGTACGGATCACGCCCGGCGCGGGCGGCGGGTACGGCGTCACGGGCGACGCCACCGAGGCCCGCGGCACCGGCATCGTGAAACTCGCCCTGACCCTGCGCCTCGCGGACACCGAGGGCGGCACGACGGTCACGGCCGAGGGCACGGCGGACGCCTCCGGCCGGATCACGGAACTCCCGGCGGACGCGGTGAGTTCGGCGGCGGCGCGCCTGCTGAACCGGTTCGTGGAGAACCTGGCGGAGGAGCAGGAGCAGGAGCAGGCGGAGGGGGAGCGGGCGGAGCAGGAGGCGCACACCTCGGTCCACGACACCGAGGTGCCCCCCTCCTCCCTGGAGCCGGACTTCACCGACACCGGCGAACCCCCCGCCGAGGCCGCGCACGCGCGCCGCACGATGATCGGCCGCAGCGCCGAGGAGGTCGACCACGCCCCGCCCCGAGGCCGCTACGCCCCGGTCCCCGCCCCCCAGACGGTCGTCGGCACCCAGGTCCTGCGCTGGGCGGCCCCGGCGGCGGCGCTGGCACTGGCGTCGGCGATCGTCGTGACGAGGGCGCTGCGCAGACGGCGGTAGCGCGATCTCCCCCAGTACTGTCGTGCCGTGAGTAACGAAGACATCACGCTGACAGCGGGCGACGCGGAGGTACGCCTCAGCCCCGCCCACGGTGGCCGCGTCACCAGCCTCAAGGTCGACTCCCTCGAACTGCTCCGCCAGGGGGACCGCTTCGGGTGCTTCCCGATGGTCCCCTGGTGCGGCCGGATCAAGGAGGGCCGCTTCCTGGACGGCGGCACCGTCCGCCAGATGCCGCTGAACTCCCCGCCGCACGCCATCCACGGCACCGCCCGCGACGGCGCCTGGCGCACCGCGCGCGTCTGCGGGAACGAGGCCGTCATCACGTACGACCTGGTCGACCCCTGGCCGCACCCCGGCCGCGTCACGCAGGTCGTCACGCTCGGTGCCGACAGCCTGACCCTGACGATGTCGGTGGAGGCGCGGGACGACTCCTTCCCGGCGCAGATCGGCTGGCACCCGTGGTTCCAGCGCAACCTCGGCGGCCAGGACGTGACGCTCGACTTCAAGCCCGCCTGGCAGGAGGAGCGCGGCGGCGACCACCTGCCGACCGGCAACCGGATCGACCCGAAGCCGGGTCCCTGGGACGACTGCTTCGGCATGCCGGACGGCGTCGACGTCACCCTCACCTGGCCGGGGCAGCTGGAGCTGAAGGTGGCCGCCCGCGAGGAGTGGGTCGTCGTCTACGACGAGCAGGCCGAGGCCGTCTGCGTGGAGCCGCAGACCGGCCCGCCCAACGGCCTGAACACCCTCCCGCGCCTGGTCACCCCGCTGGAACCGCTGGAGGCGACGACGACCTGGAGCTGGCGGCGCCTCTAAGCTGGTCGGCATGACGGACGTACGCGGCGCGCTGCTGCAGCAGATCAAGGACAAGGCCGTGGTGCACGGCAAGGTGACGCTCTCCTCGGGCCTGGAGGCCGACTACTACGTCGACCTGCGCCGCGTCACCCTCGACGGCGAGGCCGCCCCGCTGGTCGGCCAGGTCCTGCTGGATCTGACGGCCGACCTCCGGTTCGACGCGGTCGGCGGGCTGACCATGGGCGCCGACCCGGTCGCGGCGGCCATGCTGCACGCCGCCGCGGCGCGCGGGAAGCGGCTCGACGCGTTCGTCGTGCGCAAGGCGGCCAAGGCGCACGGCATGCAGCGGCGGGTCGAGGGCCCGGACATCGCCGGCCGCCGCGTGCTCGTGGTCGAGGACACCTCCACCACGGGCGGCTCCCCGCTGACCGCCGTCGAGGCCGTGCGCGAGGCGGGCGCCGAGGTCGTCGCCGTCGCCACGATCGTGGACCGGGCGACCGGCGCCGCCGAGAAGATCGAGGCCGGCGCGGGCGTTCCGTACCGGTTCGCCTTCTCGAAGGATGAACTGGGTCTGGACTGACCGGGCGGTTCGACCTGGACTTGGGGGGACCGGGCCGGTACTCGGCCGGGCGCCGACCATCCCGCCCTGTCTGGAAAGATGGGGACGACGATGACGTCACCCCCAAGGTCTAGGTCAGGGCCGTAACGCAGAACCTCTCACCCGCAACACAAGGAGCGGACAGATGCCCATCGCAACCCCCGAGGTCTACAACGAGATGCTCGACCGGGCGAAGGCAGGCAAGTTCGCCTACCCGGCCATCAACGTCACCTCGTCGCAGACCCTGAACGCGGCGCTGCGCGGTTTCGCGGAGGCGGAGAGCGACGGCATCGTCCAGATCTCCACGGGTGGTGCCGAGTTCCTCGGCGGCCAGTACAGCAAGGACATGGTGACCGGTGCTGTCGCCCTCGCCGAGTACGCGCACATCCTCGCCGAGAAGTACCCGGTCAACATCGCCCTGCACACCGACCACTGCCCCAAGGACAAGCTCGACGGGTACGTGCGTCCGCTGATCGCGATCTCCGAGGAGCGCGTGAAGGCCGGCCGCAACCCGCTCTTCCAGTCGCACATGTGGGACGGCTCCGCCGAGACCCTCGCCGACAACCTCGCCATCGCCCAGGAACTGCTGGCGCGCGCCCACGCCGCCAAGATCATCCTGGAGGTGGAGATCACCCCGACCGGCGGTGAGGAGGACGGCGTCTCGCACGAGATCAACGACGAGCTGTACACCACGGTCGACGACGCCATCCGCACCGCCGAGGCCCTGGGCCTGGGCGAGAAGGGCCGCTACCTGCTGGCCGCGTCCTTCGGCAACGTGCACGGCGTCTACAAGCCGGGCAACGTCGTGCTCCGCCCCGAGCTGCTGAAGGAGCTGAGCGAGGGCGTCGCCGCCAAGTTCGGCAAGCAGTCCCCGTTCGACTTCGTCTTCCACGGCGGTTCCGGCTCCACCGAGCAGGAGATCCAGACCGCGCTGGAGAACGGCGTCGTGAAGATGAACCTGGACACCGACACCCAGTACGCCTTCACCCGTCCGGTCGCCGGCCACATGTTCGCGAACTACGACGGCGTCCTGAAGGTCGACGGCGAGGTCGGCAACAAGAAGGCCTACGACCCGCGCACCTGGGGCAAGCTGGCCGAGGCGTCGATGGCCGCGCGTGTCGTCGAGGCGACGCGGAACCTGCGCTCGGCGGGCAACAAGATCAAGTAAGCGGCACGTCCGCTCCACGGCGGGCCCGGCGGCTGTCCAAGCCGCCGGGCCCGTTGTATACCTGGACGGGTGCCCGACATCCGGCTGGCCTCGCCCCGGGGCAAGTGGATCCTGCTCACCACGGTCCTCGGCTCCAGCATGGCCCTGCTGGACTCGACCGTCGTCAACGTCGCGCTGCCACGCATCGGCCGTGACCTCGGCGCGAGTCTCGGCGCGCTGCAGTGGACGGTCAACGCCTACATGGTCACGCTGGCCGGGCTGATCCTGCTGGGCGGTTCGCTCGGCGACCACTACGGGCGCCGGAAGGTCTTCGTGCTGGGCGTGGTGTGGTTCGCCGTCGCGTCCCTGCTGTGCGGCCTCGCGCCGAACGCCGGCACGCTGATCGCCTCGCGGGCGCTGCAGGGCATCGGGGGAGCGCTGCTCACGCCCGGTTCGCTCGCGCTGATCCAGGCCTCCTTCCACCCCGACGACCGCAGCCGCGCCGTCGGCCTGTGGTCCGGCTTCGGCGGCATCGGCGCGGCCGTCGGCCCGTTCCTCGGCGGCTGGCTGGTCAGCGGTCCCGGCTGGCGCTGGGTGTTCCTGCTGAACGTGCCGCTGGCGCTGCTGTGCGTACCGGTCGCCCTGCGGCACGTCCCGGAGTCGAGGGACGGCGGCGCGCACGCCCGCTTCGACGTCCTGGGCGCGGTGCTGGGCGCGCTGGCCCTGGCCCTGCTGACGTACGCGCTGATCGAGGCGAGGGCGGGCTCGGTGGCGGTGGCGCTGACCGGGGCGGCCGGTGTGGCGGCGGCGGTGGCCTTCGTCCACGTCGAGCGGCACCGCCCGGACCCGATGCTCCCGCCGGACATCTTCGCCTCGCGCCAGTTCACGGCCGTCAACCTGGTCACCCTGTGCGTGTACGCGGCGTTCGGCGGCTTCTTCTTCCTGGTGGCGCTCCAGCTCCAGGTGGTGGCGGGCTACTCGCCGCTCACGGCCGGTACGGCCCTGCTGCCGACGACCGTCCTGATGCTGCTGTTCTCGGCCCGCTCCGGTGCCCTGGCCGACCGCACGGGTCCGCGCGCGCCCCTGACGGCCGGCCCGCTGGTGTGCGCGGCGGCGATGCTGCTGATGCTGCGGGTCGGGCCGCACGCCTCGTACCTCACGGACGTCCTGCCCGCCGTGCTGGTCATGGGCGTCGGCATGGTCACCCTGGTCGCTCCCCTGACGGCGACGGTCCTCGCCTCCGTGGACACCGCCCGGGCGGGCCTGGCCAGCGGCGTCAACAACGCGGCGGCGCGGGCGGCGGGCCTGGTCGCGGTCGCGGCTCTGCCGTTGCTGGCGGGGATGGGGCCGGATGCCTATCGGGTGCCGTCGGCTTTCGATGCGGCGTTCCGGCGGGCGATGCCGGTCTGCGCGGGGACGCTGCTGTTGGGTTCGGTGCTGGCTTTCGCGCTGGTCCGCCGGCCGGCCCCGGACTGCCGTCATCCGGAATGCCGGACCCACGGGAGCGTGACGGCGCCGCCGCTGGAGGGGGAGAGCCGGGGGTAGCCCGCGGCTGTGAGCACGGGGCGCGGTGCCCACCCGGCAGCGGCTGTCGGACCCCCGTAGCACACTGGACCCCATGACGATTCACCAGAACCTCCTCGGCGGCCCGCCCCCGACCCACCTCCCCGACGACCCGGAGCCCCGCGAACTCCTCGCGAACGGCACCGCCCCCGCGGACGTCGCCGCCAAGTACCCCACCTCCTCCCTCGCCTGGGCCCAGCTGGCCGACGAGGCGTTCGAGCGCGGCGCGGTCGTGGAGTCGTACGCCTACGCCCGTACGGGCTACCACCGGGGCCTCGACGCGCTGCGCCGCAGCGGCTGGAAGGGGCACGGCCCGGTGCCGTGGGAGCACGAGCCCAACCGCGGCTTCCTGCGCGCCCTGCACGCGCTCGCCCGCGCCGCGCAGGCGATCGGCGAGCAGGAGGAGTACGAGCGCTGCTCGCAGTTCCTGAAGGACTCCTCCGCGACGGCCGCCCAGACCCTGGGCTGACGCTCCCCCGAGCGGTCGGTGTGGCCCGTCCGGCAACGGGCGGGCCTTGCCGTACGGGAGTCGATTGCGGAGGATGCCGGTGGGGACCGGGGCCCCCGTGCCGGAATCGGCAGGGGCGGACCGCTACCCGGAGTACAACAGGAGACAGCGATGTCCCAACAGGCTCACCCCCACGAGGCCGCTGAGCCCGAGACCCCGCATCTCGATTTCCAGGGCACCACGCCGTACGAGGACTACGTGCGCGCGGACGTCCTCACCCACCTCCAGCACACCCTCTCCGACGATCCCGGCGAGATGGTCTTCCTGGTGACGACCCAGGTCATGGAGCTGTGGTTCACGGTGATCGTGCACGAGTGGGAGACGGCGGCGAACGCCCTGCGCTCGGACGACGTACCGACCGCGATCGCCGCGCTGAAGCGTTCGGTGCGCGAGCTGGAGGCCCTGAACGCCTCCTGGACCCCGCTCGCCCAGCTCACCCCCGCCCAGTTCAACTCCTACCGCTCCGCCCTCGGCGAGGGCTCCGGATTCCAGTCGGCGATGTACCGGCGCCTGGAGTTCCTGCTCGGCGAGAAGTCCGCGTCCATGCTCGTCCCGCACCGCGGTGCCCCCCGCGCCCACGCGGAACTGGAGAAGGCGCTGCACGAGCCGAGCCTGTACGACGAGGTGCTGCGCCTGCTGGCCCGCCGCGGCCACGCGATCCCCGCCTCCGTCCTGCACCGGGACGTCTGCGAGCGCTACGAGCCCTCCGACCGGGTCGAACAGGCCTGGGCGGCGATCTACTCCGGCGACCCGGACGACGAACTCGCCCGGCTGGGCGAGGCGTTGACCGACGTCGCCGAACTGGTGTGGCGCTGGCGCAACGACCACCTGGTCGCCACCCGCCGCGCGATGGGCGCCAAGCCCGGCACGGGCGGCTCGGCCGGGGTGGCCTGGCTGGAGAAGCGCGCCCGCAAGAACGTGTTCCCCGAGCTGTGGACGGCGAGGTCCCATGTCTGAGGCGCTCGACGTGTCCGGGCAGGTGCTGGAAGCCCACGAGCTGCAGGCCCGGGAGCTGGACGCGGCGGACGAGCTGGCGCCGCTCAGGGACCGCTTCGTCCTCGACGACGTGGTGTACCTGGACGGGAACTCGCTCGGCGCGCTCCCGGCGCACGTCCCCGACCGGGTGGCGGACGTGGTCCGCCGCCAGTGGGGCGAGCTGCGCATCCGGTCCTGGGACGAGAGCGGCTGGTGGACCGCGCCCGAGCGGATCGGCGACATGATCGCCCCGCTGGTCGGCGCGGCGCCGGGGCAGATCGTGGTCGGGGACTCCACCAGCGTCAACGTCTTCAAGGCGCTGGTGGCGGCGGTGCGGATGGCGGACGCGGCGGGCGGGGGCCGCACGGAGATCCTGGTCGACGCCACCACCTTCCCCACGGACGGCTACATCGCCGGGTCCGCGGCCCGGCTGACCGGCCGCACGCTGCGCCTGGTGACCCCGGCGCAGGTGCCGCGGGCCCTGAGCGGCCGCACGGCGGCGGTCCTGCTGAACCACGTGGACTACCGGACCGGCCGCCTGCACGACCTGCCGGGGCTGACCGCGGCGATCCACGCGGCCGGCGCCCTCGCCGTCTGGGACCTGTGCCACAGCGCGGGCGCGCTGCCGGTCGGACTGGACGAGCACGGGGTCGACCTGGCGGTCGGCTGCACCTACAAGTACCTGAACGGCGGCCCGGGTTCACCGGCGTACCTCTACGTCCGCCAGGAGCACCAGCCCCGCTTCGACTCCCCGCTGCCCGGCTGGAACTCCCACGCCGAGCCCTTCGGCATGAGCCCGTCGTACACCCCGGCGCCCGGCGCGCTCCGCGGCCGCGTGGGCACGCCGGACATCCTGTCCATGCTGGCCCTGGAGGCCGCCCTGGAGGTCTGGGACGGCGTCCGCGTCAGCGCGGTCCGCGCGAAGTCCCTCGCCCTGACGGACTTCTTCCTGCGCTGCGTGCGGGCGTACACCGAGCCGGGGCGCGTCGAGTGCGTGACCCCCGAGCGTCACGCGGAGCGCGGCAGCCAGGTCGCGCTGCGCTGCCCGGACGCGGGCGAGGTGATGAAACGCCTGATCAGCAGGGGTGTCGTGGGCGACTTCCGGCATCCGGACGTGCTCCGGTTCGGCTTCACGCCGCTGTACGTCGGCTTCGCCGAGACGGAGCGGGCGGCGCGGATCCTCGCGGAGGAACTGGCGTAGCGGGCTTCGCGGAGCGGGCGGGGAAGGGCGGAGGGCTGTCCGAAAGGCCCTTCCCCTCACCCTGCGTGACGACCCCATGTCCGCGCACGTCACGGGCCTGATACCGTCCCCGCCAACGGTGAGCGCACAGTTCACCGCCTGGTCCGCCACACGCCAAACCCGTTCCATCACTGAGAGGTTGGAGCATGCCGGACGACGCCGCAGCAGCCCGCGCCGCCGCCGAAGAGGAGTCGGCCTTCTCGCACCCCCCGGTCGACCCCGACGTCAGCTCCGCGTACGGCGACCACCCCGACCAGGTGATCGACTTCTACGCGCCGCGGTCCGCCGGTCCCGGCGGCATCGCCCCTGTGGTGGTGGTCCTGCACGGCGGCGCCTGGCGGGCCCGGTACGACCGCAGGCACATCACGCCCTTCGCGGACTACCTGTCCCGTAGGGGTTTCGCGGTGGCGAACGTCGAGTACCGGCGCGGCGGCGAGCCCTCGTCCCCGATCCCCGGGCAGAACACGGCCGAGGCCACCCCGCCGGCCGGCCGCTGGCCGGAGACCTTCGACGACGTGGCGGCCGCGCTGGACGCCCTGCCGGACCTCGTCCGTACGGCACTGCCGGGGGCCGACCCGCGTCGCACGGTGCTGACGGGCCACTCGGCGGGCGGCCACCTGGCGCTGTGGGCGGCGGCCCGGCACGTCCTCCCCGCCGGCTCCCCCTGGCGCACGGCGGGCCCGGCGGTCCTGCGCGGTGTCGTCGCGCTCGCCCCGATCGCGGACTTCGACGTGGCGGAGAAACTGGACGTGTGCGGCAACGCGAGCCTGCAACTGCTCGGCGGCCACGACACGTTCGCCGAGCGCCGCCCGCACGCCGACCCCGTCCTGCTCCTGCCGACGGGCATCGCGACGACGCTGGTCCAGGGCCGCGCGGACCTGGTCGTACCGCAGGCGGTGGCCGAGTCGTACGCGGACGCGGCGGCGAAGGCGGGGGAGGTGGTGGGCCTGACGCTGCTGCAGGACGTGGGCCACTTCCCGCTGATCGACCCGGCGGCCGACGCGTGTGCGGTGGTGGCGGAGGAGATCGCCCAACTGGCCTGGTGAGGGGGCGGGTTCTGCCCCTGGGGGGACGCCCCGGTCATACCCGTAATACCTGAGAGCTACCCCGAAGGACCGCTCTCAGGCGGGACGCCGACGACAGGCCCCGATCCATAACTTCCTTGCCAGGAACGCCCGATGGCCGGGCTTTCTGAAAGGAAGCCGACCATGGGGCAGTCCCCGCGCACCACACACCCGCAGCGGCCCACGGCGCCTGCCTGTGCGCAGGGCCGCCCGCACGCGACGGCGAAGCCGAGGCGGCGGCTGGCGCCTCCCAGGCGCCGCGGGCGCTGGCGGCGCGCCCTCCTCGCCGCCCTCCTCACCACCGCCATCGCGGCCCCCCTCTCCGCCGCGACCACCCACCCCCACATCCCCGCTCCGCGCCCCGCCGCGCTCCCCGCCCTCACGGCGAGCACCCTCCGGACGACCTACGCGGCCAACCGCGCCGACGCCACCGAGGCGGCGCGGATGGCGGCGGCGGACGGCGACACCCGGCGCGCCGCCGCCGACCGCGCCCTCGCCTCCCCCGCCCGTATGCTCCTCACCTTCGACGGCCGAGGCGCCGGCCAGGCCACGGAGGTGCTCGGGGACCTCGCCCACGCCGACGACATCGCCGTCCTGGTCCCCGGCTCGGACACCTCCCTGGACACCTACGCCCGCTTCCACAAGGCCGCCGCGGCCCTCTACGCCGACCTCACCCACCGCGTCTCCCACGGCACCCGCGCCGCCGTCGTCGCCTGGCTCGGCTACGCGACCCCGGCCACGGTCAGCACCACGGTCACCACGACCACCCGCGCCGACGAAGCCGCCCCCCACCTGCGCGCCTTCGTACGCGACCTGCGCGCGGCGGCCAAGCCCGGCGCCCGCCTCTCCCTGCTCTGCCACTCCTACGGCTCGGTCGTCTGCGGTCGCGCCGCCCCCGGCCTGGACGCCGACGCCATCGCCCTCGTCGGCAGCCCCGGCACCGGCGCGGACTCCGCCGCCGCCCTGCACACCCGCGCCCGCGTCTGGGCCGCCCGCGGCAGCGGCGACTGGATCGCCCACGTCCCGCACACCAGCGTCCACCTCTTCGGCACCACGATCGGCTTCGGCACCGACCCCGTCTCCCGCGCCTTCGGCGCCCGGGTCTTCGACGCCGGCGACGCCCAGCACAGCGGCTACTTCACCCCGGGCTCGGCCGCCCTCGCCAACCTGGCCCGGATCACCCTCGGCGAGACCTCGGAGGTCACCCGTGCCTGAGCCCGCCGTACTCCACCCCCGCCAGGACCCCACCCGCCGCTCTCGCAGCCACCCCCTGCGCCCGCTTCGCGGCCTCCACCCCCTCCACGCCCTGCGCCGTGGCGCCCACCGCGTCGACTCCGTCACGCCCGCCGACCGGGACCGCGCGGTCGACGCCCTGCGGGCCTTCGCCATCCTCGGCGTCGTCCTGGGCCACTGGCTGGTGACCGCGCTGGTCGCCAAGGACGGCGGCCTGCACACCACCAGCCCGCTCCAGCACATGCCGTGGCTGGCCCCGATCTCCTGGCTGTTCCAGACCCTGGCCGTGTTCTTCCTGGTCGGCGGGCTGGTGGCGACCCGCGGCCTCGCGTCCTCCCGCGCGGGGGGCGAGAGATACGGCACCTGGCTGCGCGCCCGCATGACCCGCCTGCTGCGTCCGGTGGCCGCGCTGCTGTGCCTGTGGGCGGTGACCGCCACGGCCCTGCTCCTCACCGGCACCCCGCCGGCCACGATCGAGGCCCTGGTCAAACTGGCCGTCTCACCCCTGTGGTTCCTGCTGGTCTTCGCCGCCCTGACGGCGGCCACCCCGCTCCTCACCCGCCTCAACCCCCTCTGGCCGCTGGCCGTCGTGCTCCACGTCGACCTCCTCCGCTTCGGCCTCCACCTCGGCCCCTCCTGGCTCGCCTGGCTCAACCTCCCGGCGGGCTGGCTCGTGCCGTACACCCTGGGCGCGGCCTGGTCCCGCGGCGAGCCGGACAGCCGCCGCGCCGCCTGGGTCCTGTTCCTCGGCGGTACGACGGCCACGGCCCTGCTCGTCTGCTTCGCGGGCTACCCGGCGTCGATGGTCGGCGTCCCCGGCGCGAAGATCTCCAACCTCGACCCGCCGACGCTCGCGGCCGTCACCTTCGGACTGGCGCAGTGCGGGCTGGCCCTGCTCCTGCGCGACCGGCTGCGCCGCGCGATGGCGCGCCCGCTGCTCTGGTCGGCGGTGGCCCTCGTCAACCTCTCGGCGATGACGATCTACCTGTGGCACCAGACGGCCATGATGGCCACGACGGCGACAGGACTGACGGCCGGCCGCCTGCCCGGTCTGCACACCGCGCCCGACTCGCTGGAGTGGGTGACGTACCGGCTCGCCTGGCTCCCCGTCTTCGCGCTGGTCCTGGCCGTGTTCTGGACGGCCTTCCGGCACCACGAACAGGGCCCGCGCCGCTCCCGGAACCGCCCGTCGCACGTGGTCCGCCGCCACCTGCCTCCGGCGAAGGCCCCCCGCAGTGCCTAGGGTTGTCACCGTGAAGACCGCGGCCGCCGACGACGAGAACGACCGACCGCGCCGCCCCGCACCCGAGAACGCCTCCGCACCCGGCAGCGCGTCCGCCTCCGGCGGCGCAGCCTCGTCCGGCGACGGACCGGCCACCGGGAAGGGACCCACGCGTCGCCGTCGCCTGCGCATCTGGCTGGGCGAGAACCCCTCCCCCCAGTCGCCCCCCTTCGCCCGGCACCGCTGGCTGCGCATCCTCACCTACCTGCTCACCGCCTACACGGCCCTGGCGATCGGCCTGGGCGGCGGGGCGGAGCTGCACAACGAGTACCGGTTCACCTCCGCGGTCGGCATGCTCCTCGGCCTCGTCCAGGGCGTCGCCGTGGTCCTGGCGATCTGGCGGCCCGTCCCCGCCTGGGTCGCGTCCCTGGCCGCCGCCGTCCTCACCGCCCTGCTCGCCCGCCAGCACCTGGCGACGGACGCGGCCCCCCACGCCACCTGGCCCTGGGCGACGCCCGTCATGCTGGCCCACATGCTCGTGCTGGCGCTCCTCGCGCTGCGCACCCGCCTGCGCGGCACGCTGGCCGCGCTCGGCGCCACGACTGTGCTGACGTGGTTGGTGGAGGGCCTGATCGGCGCCCAGAGATACGACTCGTCCGGTGTGATGGCCGTCGCCCTCTTCGCCATCGCCGTCCTGATCGGCACCGCTCTGCGCAGCCGCAGCGAGGCGCGCACGCAGCTGGCCCGGCAGACGACGATCACCGCGGAGGAGCGGGCCCGCCGGGCCCTGCTGGAGGAGCGCAGCCGGATCGCGCGCGAACTGCACGACGTCGTCGCCCACCACATGTCCGTGATCTCGATCCAGGCCCAGGTCGCCCCCCACCTGGTCGAGAACCCCTCCGACGAGCTGAAGGAGAACCTGGAGGGCATCCGCAACAACGCCCTGGAGGCGCTGACGGAGCTGCGCCGGGTGCTCGGCGTCCTGCGGTCGGCGGGCCCGGACGACCCGGACGCCGTGAACGACACCTACCGGCTATCCGCCCCCGGTACCGGACCCGCCCCCGACGCCCCCCAGCCGAACCTCGCCCGGCTGGACGCGCTGATCGAGAACACCCGGGCGGCCGGTCTGGAGGTCGTCATGAAGACGGACGGCGAGTCGCGCGGCTACCCGCCGGGCGTGGAGCTGTCGGCCTACCGGATCGTCCAGGAGGCCCTGAGCAACGTCCTGCGGCACGCCCCGGGCGCGTCGGTCAGCGTGGAGGTGATCCACTACCCGCACGGGATATGCCTGGACGTCATCAACTCCCGCCCCAGCCACCCGGCTTCGCCGTCGCCGGGCAGCGGCCACGGTCTGCTCGGGATGCGGGAGCGGGCGGCGATGCTGGGCGGGCACGTCGTCGCGACGGGCGACCGGTACGGCGGCTTCCGCGTCACGGCGTTCCTGCCGCGCGAGGGCACCCCGGATCCGACGGACCCGGCCCGCCCGGCGCCGTCCGGCCCTCCGCCGTCCCCGCGCCCGCCGTATCCGCCGCAGCAGTCACGCCCGCCGTCACCCCCCGCTTCGGCGACCGATCCGCACCACCCCGAGCCCCCGACAGGAGAACAGTCCCCATGACGAGCGGTGCCGGCACCATCCGTGTACTCATCGCCGACGACCAGGAGATGGTCCGGCAGGGTTTCACCGTGCTGCTCAACACCCAGCCCGACATCGAGGTGATCGGGCAGGCGGTGGACGGTCGGGACGCGATCGCCCGGACCGCCGAACTGGCTCCGGACGTCGTGCTGATGGACATCCGGATGCCCGAGATGGGCGGCCTGGAGGCGACCCAGCGGATCACCGTGGAGCACCCCGCCGTCAAGGTGCTGGTGCTGACCACGTTCGACCTGGACGAGTACGTGTACGAGGCGCTGCGGGCCGGTGCCTCCGGCTTCCTGCTCAAGGACGCCTCGGCGGACAAGCTGGCCGAGGCGGTACGGGTGGTGGCGGCGGGCGACGCCCTCCTCGCGCCCGGCATCACCCGGCGGCTGATCGCCGAGTTCGCCCGCATGGACGGCGGCCGCCAGGTCCCGCTCAAGCAGCGCATCGGCGATCTCACGGAACGGGAGACGGAGGTGCTCGCGCTGATCGCGCAGGGCCTGTCGAACGCGGAGATCGCCGAGCGGCTGGTCGTGGCCGAGCAGACGGTGAAGACGCACGTCGGCCGGATCCTGGTGAAGCTGGGCCTGCGCGACCGCACCCAGGCTGCGGTGTTCGCCTTCGAGTCGGGCCTGGTCCGCCCCGGAGGCGGCCTCTGAGCGCGTCCCGGACCCGGGCCCACGGCCCGGCAGGGCAGACCCGTAGTACCTGAGAGGGACCCCGCAGGACCCCTCTCCAAGGGGACGACCGCGACCACCGGCGCCGCCTACCGTTCTGTACGTGACCGACACGACGCACACGCAGACGACGCCGGGCCCGGCCGGCCGGCCGCGCAGCCCGGAGATGCGGCTCGCCGCGGACGCCCTGAGGGGGCTGCGGCAGGAGCTGTTCGAGGACGCCTTCGCCTACGACCCGATGCCCCGGGCCGGCGAGGGGGGCCCGATCATCCGGCGCCTGTCGGGCCGGACCCGGGAGTACGGCGCCTGGGCCCCGCACGTCCTGGTGGGCCTCGGCGGCGTGGTGGCCCTGCTCGTCGCCACGGCCGGCGAGCAAGCGCCGGTGAGGGTCCTGCTGTGCGGTCTGTCGGCGCTGGTGCCGGTCCTGCTGACCCTGGTGCGTCCGGTGGGCGCGTTCTGGGTGTCCATGGTGGCGACCGTCGTCATGTCGGTGATCGGCCGGGGTGACGGCAGCTGGCCGTGGCTGCCGGGCAGCTTCCTGTCGCACCTGCTGGTGCTGACGGTCGTCGCCCTGCGCACCCGCCCGCGCACGGCCGCCTGGATGTGGGTGCTGACCGCGGTCTTCGGCGTCTTCGCCGACGTGGGCTTCGGCGGCGACTACGGCACCGACACCCCGCAGATGCTGTTCCTGTCCGCGCTGATCCTGCTCGTCGTCACAGTCCGGCACACACGCAGGCAGGCCCAGCGGGAGATGACGGTGCAGCAGACGGTGACGGCGCACGAGCGCTCGCGGCGCACGCTGCTGGAGGAGCGCACGACGATCGCCCGTGAGCTGCACGACGTGGTCGCCCACCACATGTCGGTGGTCGCGATCCAGGCGGAGGCCGCGCCGTACCGGGTGGAGAACCCGCCGCCGGAGCTGGAGAAGGCGTTCGCCACCATCAGGGAGAACGCGGTGGCGGCCCTGACCGAGCTGCGCCGGGTCCTGGGCGTGGTCCGCGCCGAGGACTACGAGGCCCCCGAGGCCCCGCAGCCCACGCTCGCCGATCTGGACGGGCTGCTGGCCAATGTGCGCGAGGCCGGTCTGGAGGTGGAGAAGACGGTCACCGGGGCCGTCCGCGAACTCCCGCAGGGCGTGGAGCTGTCGGCGTACCGCATCGTCCAGGAGGCCCTCAGCAACACCCTGCGGCACGCGCCGGGGGGGACCGCCAAAGTGGAGATGGGTTACGTGCTCGGCGGCCTGGGCCTGCGGGTCCTCAACACCCCGCCGCCGGCCCCCCACCTGGTCAAACCCTCGCCCGGCGCCGGGCACGGGGTGACGGGCATGCGGGAGCGGGTGTCGATGCTGAACGGCGAGATGACGGCGGGCGCGACGGACGACGGGGGCTACGAGGTGACGGTGTTCCTGCCGGTGCCGGCCACCGCGAGCGAAGGGGACGCATGACCATCCGCGTACTGATCGCGGACGACCAGATGATGGTCCGCGAGGGCTTCTCGGTCCTGCTGAACGCGATGCCGGACATCGAGGTCGTCGGCGAGGCCGTCAACGGGAGGGAGGCGGTGGACCGGGTCCGGCAGCTGGCCCCGGACGTCGTCCTGATGGACATCCGGATGCCGGAGCTGAACGGCATCGAGGCGACCCGGGAGATCGTCGCGGCGGACGGTGCGGCGAAGGTCCTCGTGCTGACCACCTTCGATCTGGACGAGTACGTGTACCAGGCGCTCCGCGCCGGCGCCTCCGGTTTCCTGCTGAAGGACGCCTCCGCCCGCCAACTGGCCGACGGTGTGCGGGTGGTGGCCTCCGGCGAGGCGCTGCTGGCGCCCTCGGTCACCAGACGCCTGATCACGGAGTTCTCCCGCCTGTCGGAACCTCCGCGCCTGATACCGGCGGCCCGGTCGGCCTACGGCGAACTGACGGAACGGGAGACGGAGGTGCTGGTCCTGATCGCGCAGGGCCTGTCGAACGCCGAGATAGCCGAGCGCCTGGTGGTGGCGGAGTCGACGATCAAGACCCATGTGAGTCGCGTGCTGGTCAAGCTGGGCCTGCGGGACCGCACCCAGGCGGCGGTGTTCGCGTACGAGGCACGGCTGGTCACACCGGGGTGAGCGGGGCTGGCGTCACCGGGTGAGGGGGAGCTAGCGTCCGTCCATGACAGGTGCCGCGGACCTCGCTTTCGACCCCTGGGACCCGGCGTTCCTCGCCGACCCCTACCCGGCCTACGCCGAGCTGCGGGCACGCGGCCGGGTGATCCGGTACGAGGCGACCGACCAGTGGCTGGTCCCGCACCATGCGGACGTCTCCGCGCTGCTGCGGGACCGGCGGCTCGGTCGGACGTACCAGCACCGGTTCTCGCACGAGGAGTTCGGGCGGAGCGCGCCCCCGCCCGAGCACGAGCCGTTCCACACGCTCAACGACCACGGGATGCTCGACCTGGAGCCGCCGGACCACACCCGGATCCGGCGCCTGGTGTCGAAGGCGTTCACGCCGCGGACGGTCGAGCGGCTGGCGCCGTACGTGCGCGCGCTCGCGGACGAGCTGGTGGCGGGGCTGGTCCGGGAGGGGGGCGGCGATCTGCTGGCCGATGTGGCGGAGCCGCTGCCCGTCGCGGTGATCGCGGAGATGCTGGGCGTCCCGGAGCGGGACCGGGGGTGGTTGCGGCCGTGGTCGGCGGACATCTGCGGGATGTACGAGCTGAACCCGTCACGGGAGACGGCCGCGAGGGCGGTCCGCGCCTCCGTGGAGTTCTCCGAGTACCTGCGCGAGCTGATCGCGGCGCGGCGCAAGGAGCCGGGGGAGGACCTGATCTCCGGGCTCATCGCGGCGCACGACGCGGACGACCGGCTCACCGAGCAGGAGATGATCTCCACGGCCGTGCTGCTGCTCAACGCGGGGCACGAGGCGACCGTCAACGCCACGGCCAACGGGTGGTGGGCGCTGTTCCGCAATCCCGGGCAGCTGGCCGCGCTGCGTGCCGATCACTCGCTGGTCCCGTCGGCGGTCGAGGAACTGCTGCGCTACGACACCCCGTTGCAGCTCTTCGAGCGCTGGGTGCTGGACGACATCGAGATCGGCGGCACGACGGTCCCGCGGGGCGCGGAGATCGCCATGCTCTTCGGGTCGGCCAACCATGACCCGGCGGTCTTCGCCGATCCCGGACGGCTGGACCTGGCCCGTGCGGACAACCCGCACATCTCCTTCAGCGCGGGCATCCACTACTGCATCGGCGCGCCGCTGGCCCGCATCGAACTGGCCGCCTCGATGCGGGCCCTGCTGGAGCGGGCGCCCACCCTGGCCCTCGCGGCCGAGCCGGGGCGCAAGCCCAACTTCGTGATGCGGGGGCTCGAGGAGCTGCGGGTGGAGGTCGGCTGACCAGCGCGCTCAGCCGATCAGGTCCCGGCGGCGCAGGCCCGCCAGGCCGCCCGCGACCAGCAGGGCCGCGAGGGCGAGCAGGACGCCCACCGGCGCCCAGTCGAGGTGGCCGCCGGGCAGCTTGGGCAGATGGCCGAAGGGGGAGAGGACGAGGACGGCGTGGGGGACGTTCAGCGCCGGGCCGACCCAGCCGATGAGCAGGGCCGCGCCCGCCACGCCCCACGCCGCCGTCGCGCCCCGCGGCAGGACGCCCTGGAGCAGGACGGCGAGCCCGCCGATGACCCAGACGGCGGCGACCTGGAGCAGGCAGGCGCCCAGCACCGGGCCGATCTGCCTGCCGTAGCCGACGGCGAAGCCCAGACCGGCGAGCAGCATGATCAGGGCGGAGCCGCCGAAGGCGATCAGCAGGTGGCCGGCGGCCCAGCGCAGTCGGCCGACCGCGCAGGCCAGCACCGGTTCGGTGCGGCCCGAGGTCTCCTCGCCGCCGAGCCGCAGCACGGAGGAGACGACGTAGAGCGCGGCGACCAGGCCGAGCATGCCGACCATCGCCGCGAGGAAGGCGTCCGTCAGCCCCGACTGCCCGCCCATGCGCTGGAAGATCTCGCGGGCCCGGGCGTTGTCGCCGACGAGCCTGGCCGCGCCGTCCGTCAGGCCGCCGTAGACGATCCCGGCGAGGAAGAAGCCGAGGCTCCAGCCGAGCACGCTGCCCCGCTGCAGCCGCCAGGCCAGCGCGCCGGCCGTGCCGAGCCGGCCCCGCGCCGGTCCCGGCCGGGTGGGCAGGAAGCTCATGCCGGTGTCGCGGCGGCCCGCCAGCGCGTAGGCCGGCCAGGCCTGGAGGGCCGTCGCCGCCGCGAAGAGCGCCGGCACCCACCACCGTTCGGCCGCGAAGGCGCGCACGTTCTCCAGCCAGCCCAGCGGGGACAGCCAGGTCAGGACGGACGAGCCGGTGGCGGAGGCCGAGTCGCCGGCCGCGCGCAGCACGAAGGCCGCGCCCAGCACCGCCGCCGTCAGACCCCGGGCGAGCCGGGCGCTCTCGGTCAGCTGGGCGACGATCGCCGCCGCCGTGGCGAAGACCAGGCCCGTGCCCGCCGCCGCGAGCCCGAAGGCCGCCGCACCGGCCGCGCCCTGTCCGGCCAGTCCGGCGGCGATCAGCAGGCCGAGGACGGCGTTGTCGACCGCCGCCGCGAGCAGGGCCGCCGTGAGCGGGGCCCGGCGCCCGACCGCCCCCGAGGAGATCAGCTCCTGCCGCCCGCTCTCCTCCTCGTCCCGGGTGTGCCGTACGACGACGAGGAGGCTCATGACGGCGGCGAGCGCGCCCGCGTACACCCCGACGCGCCAGGCGGTCAGCGCGCCGAGCGAGTCGTCGAAGACCGGCCCGACGAGGGCGCGCAGCGAGGTGTTGGTGGCCATCTGGTGGCGCAGGCCGGCGCGTTGGACCGGGGTGGCGTACAGGGACTTCAGGGTGTTCGGCATGGACAGGACCATCAGCGCGTTCACCGCGATCCAGACCGGGGCCATCACGCGGTCACGGCGCAGGGCGAAGCGCAACAGGGTGCCGGTACCGGCCAGTTGGCGGGTCATCGTGCCGCCGCCCCCTCGGTCTGCTCCGTGTAGTGCCGCAGGAACAGCTCCTCCAGCGTCGGCGGTGTCGAGGTCAGCGAGCGCACTCCCGTGGCGCTCAACGAGCGCAGTACGGCGTCGAGTCGGTCGGCGTCTACCTGGAGCCGGACCCGGTGGCCCTGGACGTCGAGGCCGTGCACGCCGGGCAGCCGGGCGAGCCCGTCGGGCGGACCGGCGAGTTCGGCGCTGACGCTGGTGCGGGTCAGATGCCGCAGCTCGGCGAGCGACCCGCTCTCCACCGTCCGCCCCTTGCGGACGATGCTGACCCGGTCGCAGAGTTCCTCGACCTCGCTGAGGATGTGCGAGGAGAGCAGGACCGTGCGCCCGCGCTCCCGCTCCTCCTCCACGCAGGCCTGGAAGACCTCCTCCATCAGCGGGTCCAGGCCCGAGGTCGGCTCGTCGAGGATCAGCAGGTCGACGTCCGCGGCGAAGGCGGCGACCAGGGCGACCTTCTGCCGGTTGCCCTTGGAGTAGGTGCGGCCCTTCTTGGTGGGGTCCAGCTCGAACCGCTCGATCAGCTCGGCGCGGCGCCGGGTGTCGAGCCCGCCGCGCAGCCTGCCGTAGAGGTCGATGACCTCGCCGCCGGAGAGGTTGCGCCACAGGGTGACGTCGCCGGGGACGTAGGCGATGCGGCGGTGCACCTCGACCGCGTCCCGCCAGGGGTCGCGGCCCAGCACCTGGGCGGCGCCCGCGTCGGCGCGCAGCAGTCCGAGCAGGACGCGGATGGTGGTCGACTTGCCGGCGCCGTTGGGGCCGAGGAAGCCGTGCACCTCTCCGGCCTCCACCTCCAGGTCCAGGCCGTCCAGCGCGTGGGTACGGCCGAAGGACTTGCGCAGCCCGGAGACCGTGATTGCCTTGGTCATGGTTCAGAACGTACACTTTTTTCAGAAATTTGTGAAGTTAAGGAAACGCATGAAGCCCGGATAGGGTGGGAGGCATGACGGAGTCGGGGAGTGAGCGGGACCCGGAGGGGGTCTCGCGGTTCGTGGAGCGGTTCGCGGCGCAGTTGGTGGAGGCCGGGATGCAGCGCATGCCCTCCCGGGTCTTCGCCTCCCTCCTCGCCTCCGACACCGGCTCCCTGACCTCGGCCGAACTGGGCGAGCGGCTCCGGATCAGCCCCGCGGCGGTCTCCGGCGCGGTGCGCTATCTCGCGCAGGTCCACATGGTGTCGAGGGAGCGCGAGCCCGGTTCGCGCCGGGAGCGGTACCGGGTGCACAGCGATCAGTGGTACGAGGCGCTCACCAGCCGTGAGGCGATCATCAAGCGCTGGGAGGACGCCCTGCGCGAGGGGGTGGACAGCCTCGGCGCCGACACCCCCGCGGGGCGCCGGCTCGCCGAGACGCTGGCCTTCTTCGAGTTCATCGAGCGGGACGTGGCGCAGATGATGGAGCGGTGGCGGGTGTACCGGGAGGAGAGGTACGGCCGCTGAGGCCGGGCCTCACCGCTCCTTCGTCTCCTCCAGCACCGTCCGCCCCAGCAGCGCGTACCGCTCGGGCGCCCGCCGCTTCAGGTACCGCGCGTACCCGACGCCCGTCGCCGCGACGGCGGCCACCAGCCAGGGGGTCGCCCTCAGCACCAGCGAGCCGGACTCGGGGCCGGCCGCCGCGCCCATGTTGGACACGAGGAGCACGACGACGCCGAGCATCGCGATGCCGCCGAGCAGCGGTGCGACGAGGGTGCGGAACCAGTGGCGGCTCTCGGGGTGGTGGGAGCGGAAGTAGGCCAGCACCGCGAAGGAGCACACGGCCTGGACGACGAGGATCGCCATGGTGCCGAGGATGGCGAGCAGGACGTACGTGCCGGTGTACGGGTCCTTGCCCGCCGCCCAGAACGCGCCGAGCAGCACCGCGGTGACGGCGGTCTGCACCAGCCCTGCGATGTGCGGGGAGCCGTGCCGGGCGTGGGTCCGCCCGACGGTGCTCTTCAGCGACGGCAGGACGCCCTCCCTGCCCAGCGCGTAGAGGTAGCGGGCGGCGCAGTTGTGGAAGGCCATGCCGCAGGCCAGCGAGCCGGTGATCATCAGCCACTGCATGACGTCGACCGCCCAGTGCCCGACGTAGCGCTCGGTGGGGAGGAAGAACAGCGACAGCGGGTTGGCGGAGGAGGCCGCCTTCACGGCCTCGGCCTCGCCGTTGCCGCTGATCGCCATCCAGGAGACGAAGACGTAGAAGACGCCGACACCGAGGACGCTGATCATCGTCGCCTTGGGGATGATCTTCTTGGGGTCCCGGGACTCCTCGCCGTACATCGCCGTCGACTCGAAGCCGACCCAGGACCAGAAGGCGAAGAACAGCCCGAGCCCGGCGGAGGTGCCCTTGAAGGCGTTGACGGGGTTCACGGGCGCGAAGGTGAACCCGTGCGGCCCGCCCCCGTGGAGCGCGACCGACACCGCCATCGCCGCCAGGACGGTCACCTCGGTCGCCAGCAGCGCCACCAGCAGTTTCTCGGCGACGCTCACCCCGAACCAGGTGCCGGTCGCGTTGATCGCGAGCATCAGCACGGCGAAGGCCCACCAGGGCACGTGCAGGCCGGTCTGGTCCCGCAGGGTCGTCGTCGCGAAGGTCGAGAAGATGCCGATGAGCGCGGGCTCGAAGACGACGTACGCGAAGGTCGCGAGCAGCCCGGAGGCGAGCCCGGCGGTCCGCCCGAGTCCGTAGGAGATGAATCCGTAGAAGGCGCCGGTGGACGTGATGTGCTTCGCCATCGACGTGAAACCGACGGAAAAGATTGCCAGGACGACCATTGCGACGAGATAACTCGCGGGCGCCCCGATCCCGTTGCCGGACGACACCATGAAGGGCACGTTGCCGGTCATCGCGGTGATCGGCGCGGCGGTCGCCACGGCCATGAACACCACGCCGAGCAGCCCGATCGCATTGGGTTTCAGCCGGTGAACCGCCTCGCCGTCGTCCGTCCCCGCCGCCGGGGCGACGCCCTCGTCCACTGCCATCGGGTGGCCCCTTCCCTGTCCGGTGTGCGTGCCGCTGGTGGGTCCTGATGGAGCAGGATGGTGGACCGCACGGGGGTTCGGGAAGGGGTCGGCGGGGTTAAATATTTGTCACCAGACCATTGAGGGCGCGAACTGCTGGATCTCTGCGCGGCATTGTGCTCGTCCGGCTACGCTGGGTGGCGGCTGGTCTGCATCAGAGGGAGGGCGCATCATGACGTTGATGACAGAGCGACCGACGATAAGCGGCACCGAGCCCCGTGACGGTTTCGAGGAGATGCTGGACGTCCTCGACGGATTGGACGTGCGTGACGGCTATAAGGCCGAGATCATCAGGGGGAACATCGTCTTGTCGCCGTGGTCGAAGGGGTTCTACACCCCCGTCATGAGGCTCGTGTGCGACCAGCTGCAGCCGCACCTTCCCGAGGGCCACATCATCGATCGGACTCCTCACCTGTTCGTCTTTCCAGGCGTTGAGCGTGCTTACGGGCCGGACATTCACGCCGCCCATGAGCGGACATACGAAACGGGTAGCAGTCACCTGGACGGGGAGGGCCTCTCCCTGGTGGGCGAGCTGACCTCGCCCTCTACCAGGGATGTCGACCTGACGGACAAGGTCGAGATGTACGCAAAAGCCGGCGTCCCGGTCTACCTGGTCCTCGACATGCAGGAAGACCGAGCCACGGTCTTCTGGCTGCCGACGAACCGCGGTTACCAGGCACGGGTGAGCAAGTCGTTCGGTGAGAAGCTCGACATCCCGGACCCATTCGGCTGCACCCTCGACACCACCGGCTTCCAGCGCCCCGCCTCACGCTGACGGCAGCACCAGCCCCCACGCACCCTGCGCCACCCGCCACGTACGGCGCCGCACCGGGCCGGCCACCGTCGCGTCGGCCCGGTAGCGGAAGTCCGGGCCCGTGACCGTCACGGCGCGGCCGCAGGCCCGCAGCGGGGTGGCCTCCGCGCCCACCGACAGCGGACGTATCTCGACCTCCGCCAGCCCGCCCGCGCCCGGCGCCACCGTCACCGCTTCCACCGGCTGGTCCAGGTCCACCACCGTCTCCTCGTCGATCTGGACGCGCAGCCGGGCCGGGCCGGGGGAGGGCACCGCGGGGAGCCGGGGCGGGCGGGTACGGGAGAGCAGGGTGCGGTACCAGCGGGCGGCCGCCGCGGCCGGGGCCACCGGCTCGGGCGCGGGGACGCGGACGGCGGGCGGGATGGCCAGCTCGGTCAGGACGACCCCGTCGCCGTCGTCCACCAGCAGGTCCAGGCGCCGTTCCGTGCCGTCCAGGACCGTGCGGGCCGCCGCCACCGCCCCGGCCGGTACGCCCAGGGACGTCGCCAGTGACGTTTCTCCGGCCTCTCCGACCGGGACCACCGACAGACCGCATCCGGCCAGTTCCCGCGCGCGGTACAGCTGGGTGACCGCCCGTAGCAGTGCGTGGTCGTCGCCGATCACCACCGGCCGGCGCGAACCCCTTCGGCCCAGCGCCCGGGCGAATTCCTCCGGGCCGTCCGGGAGGCACACTTTCGCCGCCGCACCCGCGCTGAGCACGTCTTTCGCGATGCGGACGGACTCGCCGTCCGTCTGCCGTGCCGCCGGATCGATGATCACCAACAGCTGGTCGGACATCGCGAAAGTCGCCACCTCGGTCCTGCCTCGCTTCCTCGGGTAGCATCTTTGTGCAAGAGCCCCTTGCGCTATTGCGCCAGGGGCTTCGTCTATTCCGGGGCATCCGGTCCGACGGTTGTGCGACCAACGGCGGTCGCTGTGGCACGCGGCGGTGAACCTTACGCCCACGCCCCCGACCTTGGACATGCCCCGCCCGGAAGGGGTGTACGCGCGTGCCCGCACTTGTGCTGCTCGGTGCTCAGTGGGGTGACGAAGGCAAGGGGAAGGCGACCGACCTGCTCGGTGGCTCGGTGGACTATGTAGTGCGCTACCAGGGCGGCAACAACGCCGGCCACACGGTCGTCGTCGGCGACCAGAAGTACGCGCTCCACCTCCTCCCTTCCGGAATCCTCTCCCCCGGCTGTACGCCGGTCATCGGCAACGGTGTCGTCGTCGACCCGTCGGTCCTGCTCTCCGAGCTGAGCGGTCTGAACGAGCGTGGCGTCGACACGTCCAAGCTCCTGATCAGCGGTAACGCGCACGTCATCACGCCGTACAACGTCACCGTGGACAAGGTGACGGAGCGCTTCCTGGGCAAGCGGAAGATCGGTACGACCGGGCGCGGCATCGGACCGACCTACGCCGACAAGATCAACCGCGTCGGCATCCGGGTCCAGGACCTGTACGACGAGTCGATCCTGACGCAGAAGGTCGAGGCGGCCCTCGACGTCAAGAACCAGATCCTCACCAAGCTGTACAACCGGCGCGCGATCGCCGTGAGCCAGGTGGTCGAGGAGCTGCTGGGCTACGCCGAGAAGATCGAGCCGTACGTCGCCGACACCGTCCTGGTCCTGAACCAGGCGCTGGAGGAGGACAAGGTCGTGCTCTTCGAGGGCGGTCAGGGCACCCTCCTCGACATCGACCACGGCACCTACCCCTTCGTCACCTCCAGCAACCCGACCGCCGGCGGTGCCTGCACCGGCGCCGGCGTGGGCCCGACGAAGATCAGCCGGGTCATCGGCATCCTCAAGGCGTACACGACCCGTGTCGGCGCCGGTCCCTTCCCGACCGAGCTGTTCGACGAGGACGGCGAGGCGCTGCGCCGCATCGGCGGCGAGCGGGGCGTGACCACCGGCCGTGACCGGCGCTGCGGCTGGTTCGACGCGGTGATCGCGCGGTACGCGACCCGCGTGAACGGCCTGACCGACTTCTTCCTCACCAAGCTGGACGTGCTGACCGGCTGGGAGCAGATCCCGGTCTGCGTGGCGTACGAGATCGACGGCAAGCGCGTCGAGGAACTGCCGTACTCCCAGACCGACTTCCACCACGCGAAGCCGGTCTACGAGACCCTGCCGGGCTGGAGCGAGGACATCACCAAGGCGAAGTCCTTCTCCGACCTGCCGAAGAACGCCCAGAACTACGTCAAGGCGCTGGAGGAGATGTCCGGCGCCCCGATCTCCGCGATCGGTGTGGGTCCGGGCCGGGACGAGACGATCGAGATCAACTCGTTCCTGTAGCCGCAAGCGGTTCACCCCGCGGTTCACCTCCGCGTCACGGGCCGGTCATGGACATGAAGTTCCTTGACCGGCCCTTGGGTTTCCCGTGGTTCTCAGCGGAAGAAGTGAAGGCAAGCATCTACGCGGGTAGTTGACTGTCTCCGTCCCTTCTCCTCGCTCCAGGAGCCCCGTATGCCCGTCAGTCCCATGAACCGCCGGGAGTTCGTGAAGAAGTCGGCCGTCACCGGAGCGGCCGTCGCCGCCGCCGGGACCGTCGCGGCGGCCCCCGCCCAGGCCGCCGAGCAGAAGCGGGACTGCCACCCCCGCACCTGGAAGTTCTCCGTCCTCGGCACGACCGACCTGCACAGCCACGTCTTCGACTGGGACTACTACAAGGACGCGGCCTACAGCGACAAGGCGGGCAACTCCGTGGGCGTGGCCCGGGTCGCCACGCTCATCAAGCAGCAGCGGGCGGAGAAGGGCGAGCACCGCGTCCTGCTCGTGGACGCCGGTGACATCATCCAGGGCACCTCGCTGGCCTACTACTTCGCGCGCGTCGACCCGATCACGGGCAAGGGCGGCGCGAAGGGCCCCAAGCACCCGATGGCCGTGGCCATGAACCACATGCGCTACGACGCCGCCGCCCTCGGCAACCACGAGTTCAACTACGGCATCGAGGTGCTGAGGAAGTTCGAGCAGCAGTGCCACTTCCCGCTGCTCGGCGCGAACGCGCTCGACGCGAAGACCCTGCGGCCCGCGTTCAAGCCGTACACCGTCAAGCGGCTGCGCGTGCCCGGCGCCCCGGACATCAAGGTCGGCATCCTCGGCCTGACCAACCCCGGGATCGCCCTGTGGGACAAGGACAACGTCAGCGGGAAGATGGTCTTCCCCGGGCTGGTGGAGCAGGCGAGGAAGTACGTGCCCCGGCTGCGCGCGCTCGGCTGTGACGTGGTCTTCCTGACCGACCACTCCGGCCTCGACGGCTCGTCCTCGTACGGCGACGAGCTGCCGTACGTCGAGAACGCCTCCAACCTCGTCGCCGAGCAGGTCCCCGGCATCGACGCGATCCTCGTCGGCCACACCCACGTCGAGGTGCCGTCGTACACGGTGAAGAACCAGGAGACCGGTGAGGACGTGCTGCTGTCCGAGCCGTACTGCTGGGGCTACCGGCTCAGCGTCTTCGACTTCGAGGTCGAGCTGGAGCACGGCCGCTGGAAGGTCGTCGGCAAGACCGCGAAGACCCTCAACCCCAACACGGTGGACGAGGACCCGGAGATCAAGCGCCTGCTGACGGCCGACCACGACCTGGTCGTGAAGTACGTCAACACGCCCGTCGGCACCTGCACCGAGGACCTCTCGGCGGCGGAGTCCTGCTGGAAGGACGTGCCGATCATGGACTTCATCCAGAAGGTCCAGGCCGAGACCGTCAAGGCGGGCCTGTCGGCCGCCGACGCCGCCCTGCCGCTGATCTCGGTCGCCGCGCCCTTCAGCCGCACGGCCGACATCCCGAAGGGCAACGTCACCATCCGGGACATCGCCGGGCTCTACATCTACGACAACACCCTGTACGGCAAGAAGCTGACGGGTGCCCAGCTCAAGGACTACCTGGAGCACGCGGCGAAGTACTACCACCAGGTCCCGGCCGGCACGAAGGTCGACACCGCGACCCTCACCAACGCCAACAGCTTCTGGGACTACATGTACGACGTCGCGTCGGGCGTCGACTACGAGATCGACATCGCCCAGCCGGAGGGGTCGAGGATCAAGAACCTC
Source organism: Streptomyces sp. NPDC104106 (assembly GCF_055584345.1). Taxonomy (NCBI): domain Bacteria; kingdom Bacillati; phylum Actinomycetota; class Actinomycetes; order Kitasatosporales; family Streptomycetaceae; genus Streptomyces; species Streptomyces sp. NPDC104106. The sequence continues at coordinate 275,462 of NZ_JBVJMF010000011.1, read as the reverse complement.
TCCTACAACGGCGCCCCGGTCGCCGCCGACCAGGTCTTCGTCGTGGCCGTCAACAACTACCGGGCGAACGGCGGTTCCGGCTACCCGCACATCGCCTCGGCGCCGATCGCGTACAGCTCCACCAACGAGATCCGGCAGCTGATGATCGACTACGTCACGGCGAAGAAGACGCTCGACCCGGCCGACTTCGCGAAGGTCAACTGGAAGCTGACGCAGGCGGGCACGCCGGTGTTCTAGGCGTTGCCGGCCGCTTCGCCGCTGGTACCCGCCCTCGCGGGCCCCGGCGGCGAACCGGTTCACCCGGTGGTGCGGACCACCGGGATCCACAGCTGTGCGTCGGACTGCGCCGGGTCGGACTGCGCCTGGCGGGTGCGCAGGATCTCCGGCCCCGGACGGTACTCGTACGGGTTGGACGGGATCCACTGGGCGGCCACGTCGGCCCACATCTGCTGCAGCGCCTGCGGGAACGGCCCGGTGTTCTCGAACACCGCCCAGGTGCCCGGCGGGCAGTCCAGCACGTCGAGGTCGTCGGGCACCTCGGCGGCCGCGGTCACCACGGCGTGGTAGTAGTCCAGCTCGCTGCCCTCCTCGAAGCCGTCCGACAGGCGCACGGTCGCCGACACCACGCCCTGCGGGTCCTGGTCCGACAGGGCGGCGATCCGCAGCATCGTCTCCGGCGGGATGCCCTTGACGTGCTCGGCGATGTGCGGGTTGACGCCCTCGTAGATCAACGGGACGCGGGCCTTCTTGCCGACGACCCGGAATGCTTCCTTCTCCACGATGCGGTATCGCATGGTGCTGTTCCCTTCGACGGTGAGTCGGAAGGACAGCCGGGGCTGCGAGTTCAGAGCCGCGCCGGTACGCCTGGCCTCGCCGGGACCGACACCGTGCACGGCGCGGAACGCCCGGGCGAACGCCTCCCCCGAGGAGTAGCCGTAGCGGACCGCGATCTCCAGCAGGGACGGTTCCCCGGCCAGCACGTCGGCTCCCGCGACGGTGAGCCGCCGGCGCCGTACGTACTCCGACAGCGGCATCCCCGCCAGCGACGAGAACAGCCGCCGGAAGTGGTACTCCGACGTGACCGTGATCCGGGCCAGCGCGGACACCTCGATGCTCTGGTCGAGGTGGTCCTCGATGTACTCCATGGCCTGGTTCAGCCGATCCAGCAACTCCGGCCTCCTTCCCTTTCGCTCACCCACGCTAGGAAGGACCAGGCCTACCGCACCCGACATCCTGTGCCCGCTCCGGTCGGGTGATGTGCCCTGGCCGGGGGCTCGGCGGTCACTTCGCGGTGTGCGTGAGGAAGCCGGCCCAGGCCGCGGGGGTCACGGTGAGGTGGGGTCCGGCGGGGTTCTTGGAGTCCCGGACGTGGACCTGGGTGGGGCAGGGGGCGACTTCGACGCACTGGCCGCCGCTGTCGTTGCTGTACGAGGACTTGCGCCAGGTGTAGGCGGTTTCGACGCAGTTGCCGCCACTGTCATTGCTGTAGCTCGACTTGAACCACCGCAGAGTGCTCGTCATGTCCGCTCTTCTCCTGCCAACTTCTGGATGAGGCTCAGCGAGTCTTCCGGGCTCAGTGCCTGTGTGCGGATCTTCGCATACCGGTGCGTGAGGTGGGCCACCTTTGCGGGATCGCTGACCAGCACACTCTCGTCCTCGATCTCCAGATAGACCACGTGGTGGTGTTCCTTGGTCACGACGAGCACCATGTCCCCTCGCGTGCCCGCGTGACTGCCCTTCAACCCCCGCTCCATGGGCAGTACTTGGATGCTGACATTGTCCCGCTCCGCGTCCTCGGCCAGCGAGTGCAGCTGGCCTCGCAACACCTCCCAGCCGCCGATCGGCCTTCGCAGTACCGACTCGTCCAGGATCAGCTCGATCATGGGCGTGGGCTCCGTACGGTCGAAGAGGGCCCTGCGAGCTATGCGGGCCTCGACCAGTTCCTCTACCTTCTCGTGCGGAAGCTTGGGGAACCCACCGCCGATCAGTGCCCGTGCGTAGTCCGATGTCTGGAAGAGGCCTGCGACCACGTACGTCTCGTACGACGCCAGCGAGACCGCCTCCGCCTCCATCAGAGCGAAGTTCTTGAACTGCGCCGGGTACTTGTCCAGCAGGATGTACTTGCGGGCCTTCTCGAAGAGCCCCATCCCGCCGCCGATCGACTGCTCCAGCCCCACCAGCATCTTGTCGCTGGCGGGCTGCGACAGCGTCTCCATGGCGCTGACGGCCGACGCCGTGTAGCCGATCTTCTTGCCCAACTCCTCCTGGGTCAGCCCCTGCTGCTCCCGCAGGGCCTTCGCCAGGGCGGCAACCATATGTGCTGTGCCGCTCGCTCCGTCCTTGTTCCCACTCCGCGCCATCGCGGTCACCCCCGGACTCAACCGAACTCAACCGGTCATCTCACCCTGCGTCGACTTCATACCGTCCCGAAAGGTCGACGCAGAGTTATAGAAGAAGCTAGCCCCCACCCCTGACACTGAGCCCATGAACACGCAAAGTCACCTGGCCGTGGAATGGATTCCCGCCACCGGCATCCAACTCCGCAAGGCAGGGGTCCAATTCGACGCCGTGCGGGTCGACGGGGATCTCGGGCGGTACGTCGCCGACGAACTCGCCCGTCTGACCGGGGGAGACCCCGGGCCGGTGGTCGAGACGGACGGCAGGCGCCGGGGGGTCTACTTCCTCGTGGCGCCGGGCAGTACGGCCCGTCATCCTTGGCCGGAACACGTGACCCGGCTGACGAGCGGGCCGTACCGGGTGTCGTACATCCCCGTGCCCGCGCTCGACGGGCCCACCTGGCCGCTCTTCTGGCGCTACCGGCCGACCGCGCCCGACCGGCTCGTGCACGCGCGGCTGCTGCACGGCCTGCTGCTCCCCTCGTGAGACGGGCCCGGTGCCCCGCCGTGGGGTACCGGGCCCGTCAGGAGCGGCTCAGGTCACTCGCCGGGGCGCTCGGGCTCGCAGAACCTGCCGAGGACGTAAAGGATCCCTTCCCGTGGACCGGCGTTCGAGTTTTCGCAGATCCAGCTCTCGCGTGGCCCGCCGGGGAACACGGGGACGATGATCCGCACCGGTCCGTCGAGCTCGCCCTCCACGGGCGCCCCGCTGCCCGCGATGCACTGCCTGCCGTGGATCCACGGCGGGAAGACCGGCGGGGCGGGCAGCCGCTCCGCGCAGGAGTACGTCGGGACGTCCTCCGCCGCCCCGGCAGGCGCGGCGCTGAAGAGTCCCGCCGTGGCGACCGCCGCGGTCGTGAGGGCGAGGCTCGCGAGGGTGCGATGCAGGCGCATCCACGTTCCTTTCGACGCGTCCGGTCTCCGGCGCCCGGACTGGATGCGCAAACAGTTACCGGCAGCACACCAAACGTGACAACGCCCTGGTCAACCCACCACCCTCCAAACCCCCTGCTCAGCTGAACACGATCATCGAGCCCTGGGCGAGTGAGCGGGTGGCCGCCGCGTGCAGGCCCAGCCAGACGTGGCGTTCGCGGGCGAAGGGGCTGGGGTCGTAGGGGGCCGGGACGGCCGGTTCCTCCAGCTCGGTCGGGCCCGCGGGGGGCGCCGGGGCGGCCGGGGGGTTGGCCGGGTCGATGCCGAGGGACGGGGCGACGTACTCCAGTTCGCGCAGGAGGCTCTGGGAGGAGCCCAACGGACCGCCGCTGGCGAGGAGTTCGTCGTTGGACAGCGGGTTCGGGAAGTCGACGGGGACGTACGCGCCCGCGTGGTCGTAGTGCCAGACCAGGTGCGACTGCTGGGCCGTGGACTCGAACATCTCCAGCAACTGCTCGTAGTCGCCGCCGAGTTCGCCCACCGGTGTCACCGGAAGGCCGCACGCCTGCAACAGGTAGGCGCGGCGCAGGAAGTGCAGGGCGTCGTAGTCGAAGCCGGCCACCGGGGCGACCTCGCCGTTCAGGCCCGGCATGTACTGGTACACCGGCACCGGGGGCAGGCCGGCCTCCGCCAGGGCCTTGTCGTACTGCGCGAGTTCGTCGGCGAAGGGGTTGTCCGGGGTGTGGCACAACACGTCCACGAGCGGCACCAGCCACAGGTCACAGGCCAAAGAGGGCTCCTCGCACACAGGACTCGCACACGGAAGGTCGTCAGGGCAGCGTACTGCTCGCTCAACCGTTGGTCAGGTGCTCCAGCAGGGCCAGGGAATGGGCGTTGGAGGCGGCGACGATGTCGTGGGCGGTCCCGGCCTCGCGGCGGGCCAGCGCGTCGACCAGGTCGGTGTGCCCGGCCCACAGGCGCCCGCGCAGGTCGGGCAGGCGCAGGAGGTGCTGCACCGCGCAGACCCAGGACTGGACGCGGAGGCGGTGCAGGAAGTCGCCCAGGTACGGATTGCCGAACAGGGCGCTCAGTTCGCGCCAGAAGCGCAGGTCGTAGCCGATGAGGATGGTGAGGTCGCCGGCCGTGGCGGCCCGCGCGGCCTCCTCGCCGCGGCGCCGGACGGTGGTGAGCGCGGCGGCCGTGCGCGGGTCCTCGGGCGGGGTGCGGAAGGCGGGGTGGCCGGTGGTGAGCGCCTGGAACATGCCGTCGGTGACCAGGCTGCGGGCCTCGATCATGTTCCGGTAGTCGGTGACGGAGTACTCCGGCACGCGGAAGCCGCGGTGCTGGTCGGCCTCCAGGATGCCCTGCGCGGACAGGTCGACCAGCGCCTCGCGCACGGGGGTGGCGGAGACGCCGTACTGCTCGGCGATCTCCTTGACCGTGAACGCCCGGCCCGGCCGCAGCCGCCCCGCCAGCACCTCGTCACGGAGCGCGTCCGCGATCTGCTGGCGCAGGGTGCTGCGGGTGACGGCGCCGTTGCCGGGCATGGTCGGGTCTCTCCTCGCGCGTAGATGACGTGCTCGCTGTCTCCTACGAAATGTCTTACGAGCACGTCACCTTACGCGTTCGAGTCCGCCCGGCGGCAGGCACGGTTCGGTCACGCGGGGTAGGCGGCGTCACACCGTGTACTCGTCGGCCACGCTCAGCGCGGCGTCGAGCGCGGCCAGGCCCTCCTTCAGCTCGGCCTCGGTGATGGTGCAGGGCGGGACCACGTGGGTGCGGTTCATGTTCACGAAGGGCCACAGGCCGTGCCGCTTGGCGGCGGCGGCGAAGGCGGCCATGGGGGCGGCCGCCTCGCCGGTCGCGTTGTACGGCACGAGGGGTTCGCGGGTCTCGCGGTTCCTGACCAGTTCCAGGGCCCAGAACATGCCGGTGCCGCGGACCTCGCCGACGCTGGGGTGGCGCTCGGCGAGGGCGGCGAGGCCGGGGCCGAGCACGGTGGCGCCGAGGTGCCGGGCGTTGTCGACCACGCCCTCCTCCGCCATCACGTTGATCGTGGCGACGGCGGCGGCGCAGGCCAGCGGGTGGCCGGAGTAGGTCAGGCCGCCGGGGTAGGGGCGCTTGCCGAAGGTCTCGGCGATCCTCTCCGAGATGGCGACGCCGCCGAGCGGCACGTAACCCGAGTTCACACCCTTGGCGAAGGTCATCAGGTCGGGCACGACACCGAACAGGTCGGCGGCGAACCACTCACCGGTGCGGCCGAAGCCCGCCATGACCTCGTCCAGGATGAAGACGATGCCGTGGCGGTCGCAGATCTCGCGGACCCCGGCCAGGTAGCCGGGCGGCGGGACCATGATCCCGGCCGTGCCCGGAATGGTCTCCAGGATGATCGCGGCGACCGTCCCCGGTCCCTCGAAGGCGATCGTCGTCTCCAGGTGCTCCAGGGCGCGCGCGGTCTCCTGCTCCTCGTTCTCGGCGTAGAAGCGGGAGCGGTAGAGGAACGGCGCCCAGAAGTGGACGACACCGGCCGCGGCGCCGTCGCTCGCCCAGCGGCGCGGGTCGCCGGTGATGTTGATCGCCTGCTGGGTGCCGCCGTGGTACGAGCGGTAGGCCGAGAGCACCTTCGGGCGGCCGGTGTGCAGGCGGGCCATGCGCACGGCGTGCTCGACGGCGTCGGCGCCGGCGTTGGTGAAGAAGATCTTGTCGAGGTCGCCCGGGGTCCGCTCCGCGATCAGCCGGGCCGCCTCCGAGCGCGCCTCGACCGCGAACGCGGGCGCGAAGGTCGTCATCGTCGCCGCCTGCTCCTGGATCGCGGCGACGACCCTGGGGTGCTGGTAGCCGATGTTGGTGAAGACGAGCCCGCTGGTGAAGTCCAGGTACCGCGTGCCGTCGTAGTCCCAGAAGTACGACCCCTCGGCGCCGGCGACGGCGAGCGGGTCGATGAGGTCCTGGGCCGACCAGGAGTGGAAGACGTGCGCGCGGTCCGCGGCCTTCACCGCGGCACCGGCGTCGGCGTTGGCTTCGGGATGGGGCTGAGGGGTCATGCCAGCGAGGGTAGATGTCCGCGATGCGGACGCGACATCGGCGACGTGTTCCGTGCGCGGGGGCATTCCGCGACACACTGTCGACGTCGACGGCCGCTCGGGTGGCCGACTTCGCAGGGGTGGGGAGGCCGACCCCGGTGTGGTCGCACTAGAGTCCCGTTGCCCGGACAGAGGGGGAGGCGGCGCGAGGCATGGAGAAGCTGGGGGCGGGGGATCCGCGGCGCATCGGAGGCTACCGGCTGCTGGCGCGGCTCGGGGGCGGCGGGATGGGGCAGGTGTACCTGGCCCGCTCGGACCGGGGCCGCACCGTCGCCGTGAAACTCGTCCGTGAGGAACTGGCCCGGCAGGAGGAGTTCCGGGCCCGGTTCCGGCAGGAGGTGGAGGCCGCGCGGCGGGTCGGCGGGTACTGGACCGCACCCGTCCTCGACGCGGACACCGAGGCGGCCGTGCCGTGGCTGGCGACCGGGTACGTGGCCGGACCCAGCCTGCAGCACGTCGTCGGCCGCGAGTACGGAGCGCTGCCCGAGCGCTCGGTACGGATCCTGGCGGCCGGGCTCGCGCACGCGCTGAAGGACATCCACGCGGCCGGGATCGTGCACCGGGACCTGAAGCCGTCCAACGTGCTGGTGACGATCGACGGGCCGCGCGTCATCGACTTCGGTATCGCCCGGGCGCTGGAGACGACCTCGAAGGGCGGGGAGGGGCTGACGCACACGGGGGCGCTGGTCGGATCGCCCGGGTTCATGGCGCCCGAACAGGTGCGCGGGGACCGGATCACGTCCGCGTGCGACGTCTTCTGCCTGGGCTCCGTGCTGGCGTACGCGGCGACCGGGGCACTGCCGTTCGGGGCCGCGAGCAGCGGGGCGCACGCCCTGATGTTCCGGATCGCCCAGGAGGAGCCGGATCTCACGGGGCTGCCGGAGGGGATCGCCGACCTGGTGCGGGAGTGCCTGCGCAAGGACCCGGCGGCGCGGCCCTCGCTGGACGTGATCCTGGAGCGGACCGGGGCGGAGGACACGGTGTCCGGGGGCCGGTCCCGGGACCCCTGGCTGCCGGGGGTGCTGGTGGCCCAGCTCGGCCGGCATGCCGTGCAGCTGCTGGAGGTGGAGGAGCCGTCGGGGACGGTCGCCGCGGCCGCGCCGCAGGCGGACCCGAGCCCGCCCGCACCCGCCGCGGCGCCCGCGCGGGAGGACGACCGGAGCGGGTCGCCCGAGCACGCCGCCGCGTCCGACGAGGGGGCCCCCGGCGAGGCCGGGGGCGAGAGCGCCGACCGGCTGCCCACCGTCGTGGCGGGGCAGGCGCCGGTGCCCGGCCTGCCGCCGGTGCCCGCGCCCCTGGCGTACGGGCAGGCCCAGCAGCACCCGCAGCAGGTGCCGCCCCACGTCCAGCCCCTCGGGGCGGCGCCGCCGAACACGCCGTACCCGCAGCAGACGTACTACGGCGGCGGGCTCGGGCCCACCCCGCCCTACGGGCCGACGCCTCCCGGCACGGAGGAGGAGCGGCGCAGCGGGCGGTCCACCGCGCTGCTCGTCGTGATCGCGCTGGTCGTGGCGCTGGGGGCCGGCGGCTCGGTGTACGCGCTGATGAACGGCGGCCAACACGCCCACGGCGGCGGGACGCAGAGCTCCGCGCCGACCGCGACCTCCGCGCCGCCGGACGGCGGTACCTCCGGCGGCCCCGGTCCCACCACCTCGCCGACCTCCTCCGCCTCCTCCCCCTCGGACGGGGCGATCCCGGCGGCGTACCTCGGCACCTGGCAGACGAGCATCGACAGCGCCGCCGGGTCCAACTCCCGGCGGCTGACCATCCGGCAGGGCCACGTCGGCGACAGCGTGCTGACACTGGTCGCGGACGGGCCGGCCGACGGCGGCGGGTCGTACCACTGCGTCTTCGAGGCCAAGCTCGCCGAGCGGCCGAGCGGGAACGGCCCGCTGGAGATCGGACCGTCCACCGTCAGCTCCGGCGAACCCGCCTCCTCCTGCACCCCCGGCGCGGCCACCGAGGTCACCCTGCAGCCCGACGGCACGCTGAAGCGGGAGCAGAAGGGCGGCGGGGAGAGCCTGACGTACACCAAGCAGTGACGGAACTCCTGCCTCCGCCGCAGCAGTTGAGCGACGGCTGGACCTCGCGTCGAGCACGGGCACGTCACCGCGGGCGGAGTTCGCCGGACGGTGCCGCGGCCGGCCGACGGCGCGCCGTGGCACCTTGCCGGTCGTGGCACGTGCGGCGGAGCGCTCAGCGCGGCTCCGGTGGGCGCTGCCTGGGCATGTTGGGGCGGGAGCCGTTCGCCGGCGGCAGGGGGAAGCGGCCCGCGACACCCCCCGGCTCCTGCCTCGGCACCGGCGCCACCGCCGTCTGGATGCCCAGTGGGGCCGAGCCGGTGCGGAACTCCACCATCCAGTCGGTCGTCTCCGCGCGCACCAGTTCGGTGACGTCCTCGCAGAAGCGGCGCAGCACCGTCAGGCACCGCTCGGCGGCCTCGCTCGCCGTGCCCTCCGCCGGCCCCAGCACCTCCCGGATGCTCTCGGAGGCCCAGTCGAACTGCAACGCCTGGAGCCGGCGCTGCACGGCCTGGGCCGTGGCGACGTCCCGCATCCAGCCGGAGGTCACACCGAAGTACCGGTCGGTGCCGACGCACGCGACCGCCAGCAGCAGGGCCAGGCAGCCCCACGGGGCCACCCCGTGCGCCACCCCGGTCAGGTCGAGCAGCGGCAGCGCCGCGCCGACCGCCGCGCCCGCCGCGGCGCCGGTCCGCAGCACCCGCGCCGCGCGCCGCTTCCACACCCGGTCGCGCAGGTACCAGCACGCCGTCTGGAGCGCCCCGCGCTCCACCCACCGGTACAGCTCGTCCAGCCGCTCGGCGGGCTCGCCCCAGTCCCCGAGCGGGAGGGGCCGCCCGGCCAGATCGCCCGGCCGCAGCCCGGCCGCACCCTCGCCCCGCCCGTCCTGAGGCGGACCCTCGGGCTGCATCTCCGGCTGACCCACCCGGCACTCCCTACTGACCACGACCGACCACGTCGCGTGGCGTTCCCTTGACGTTCCCTGCCGATCCCTGCCGACGCGCGGCACCCTTCCTACCGCCCAATGGGTGGCGAAGAGCGGGCTTCGCCGACTTTTCCGCCCGGAAGGAGGCCTTGATCAGGTATAGGCCGCGTGGGCTTCTCACTCGAAAGAGTGGCGGGGCGACGGGGGCGTGGACCACGTAGGCTCATGCACAGCGGAGAAAAACGTAGAGGAGCTGATCGTGTTTCCCGGTGGTGGCCAGCCCAACATGCAGCAGTTGCTCCAGCAGGCCCAGAAGATGCAGCAGGATCTCCAGCGGGCGCAGGAGGAACTGGCGGACACCGAGGTCGACGGGCAGGCGGGCGGCGGTCTGGTGCGCGCCACCGTGACCGGCGCGGGTGAGCTGCGGGCGCTGAAGATCGACCCGAAGGCGGTGGACCCGGAGGACACCGACACCCTCGCCGACCTGATCGTGGCGGCCGTGAAGGCGGCCAACGACAACGCGCAGGCCCTCCAGCAGCAGAAGCTCGGCCCGCTGGCCCAGGGCCTCGGCGGCGGCACGGGCATCCCCGGTCTGCCGTTCTGAGCCCGGGGCAACTACGGTACCTACCGAAAGGTCTCCAGGAAGGGCGGTTCGGTGTACGAAGGCGTGGTCCAGGACCTCATCGACGAACTGGGGCGGCTGCCCGGCGTCGGTCCCAAGAGCGCGCAGCGGATCGCCTTCCACATCCTGCAGGCGGAACCGACGGACGTGAAGCGTCTCGCCCACGCCCTGATGGAGGTCAAGGCGAAGGTCCGCTTCTGCGCGACCTGCGGCAACGTGGCACAGGAGGAGCTGTGCGGCATCTGCCGTGACCCGCGCCGCGACCCGTCCGTGATCTGCGTCGTGGAGGAGCCGAAGGACGTGGTCGCCATCGAGCGCACCCGTGAGTTCCGCGGCCGCTACCACGTGCTCGGCGGCGCGATCAGTCCGATCGAGGGTGTCGGTCCCGACGACCTGCGTATACGAGAACTTCTCGCGCGGTTGGCCGACGGGACGGTCACGGAGCTGATCCTGGCGACGGACCCGAATCTGGAGGGCGAGGCGACGGCCACGTATCTCGCCCGGATGATCAAGCCCATGGGCCTGAAGGTCACCCGCCTGGCCAGCGGCCTCCCGGTGGGTGGCGACCTGGAATACGCGGACGAGGTCACACTCGGGCGCGCCTTCGAGGGGAGACGACTCCTAGATGTCTGACGCCACACTGCACGCGACCGGTCACGACCCGGACGACTTCGCGGTCCAGATCGCGGACCAGATCGAGAGCTTCCTGGTGGCCGTGACGGAGGTGGCGAGGGGGGACGAGCCCGGCTCGACCGTCCCCTTCCTCCTCCTGGAGGTCTCCCAGCTCCTGCTGGCCGGCGGCCGCCTGGGCGCGCACGAGGACATCGTCCCCGACGAGCGCTACGAGCCCGACCCGGGCCCGGAGGCGGACGTCGACGCACTCCGCGAGAACCTCGCCCGCCTCCTGGAGCCGGTCGACGTCTACTCGGAGGTCTTCGACCCCTACGAGCCGCGCACGGCCCCGGTCCCGGCCCGCATCTCCGACGACCTGGCCGACGTCATCGCCGACCTGCGCCACGGCATGGCCCACTACCGCGCCGGCCGCACCACGGAAGCGCTGTGGTGGTGGCAGTTCTCCTACTTCTCCAACTGGGGCCCCACCGCCTCCGCCGTCCTGCGCGCCCTGCAGTCCGTCCTCATCCACGTCCGTCTCAACCAGCCCCTGGAGGAACTGGACGGCCTGGACACCGACCAGGCGACCATGGGCGACGAGACCCTGGAGTTCGAGGCGGGCCGCGTCATGGCGGAGGAGATCGGCGGACCGCTGGGAATCCGGCAGGGGAAGTAGGGCCGCGCCGGGTCACCCCTCGGGGCGTCGGGGAACGAGCACGTCAGCGGCCGGTGACCAGCCGGAAGCCGATGTCCCGGACCCGCTCCAGGGTGAGGGCCGGCGGGAGTTTGGCGCGCAGGGACGTCATGTGCGCGTCCAGGGGCTCCGTCAGGCCGGGAAGGCGGGAGAGCCGGGCGCGGGTCAGGACGCGGTCCCGGTGGGCGAGGAGAAGGGCGAGGAGGGCGCGTTCCGGATCCGTCAGGCCCAACTCGTGGGCAGCCAGGTCGACTTCCGGCGGACCCGGCAGGGGAAGGCGTACGGTCGCCTGGATGCGGTCGGCGATCCGGGCGGCGTCGAAGGGCGGGAACACATGGTCGTCCGCGCCCGCCTCCAGGGCCGTCACACGGTCGCGCTCCGTGCGGACGAGGGCGATCAGGGCGGCGGCGGTGCGAGAGCGCAGGGTCCGGCAGGCCGGGAGGGATGCGGAACCGACGATGACCACGTGGTGGCCGGCGTCCGGCTCGCTGCCGTGGTCCACCTCGTGGCCGTGCGCCCGCAAGGCGTCGGCCAGCGTCTCGTCGTCCTCCAGCAGCAGTACGCGCACCCCTCGCACCTTAGGCCCTGTCGGCCTAGTGCCCGGGCAGGCGACGTTCGCCCCGTCGCGACGCCCGGCACGCTCCCCCGCTGCGCGGGAGGTGCCCCCACTCGCCGCACCGGCCGAAAGCCCACGTACGCCCAGTACGAGGACTTCCGGCCGGCACGCCGACAGCACGCACCGGACGCCGCTCCGTGACGGGCAAACGTTGCCTGCGGGGACACTAGCCGCCGGGCCGCAGTCCCCACACGCCCTTCGTCATCGCGGTCGCGCCGCCCAGCAGGGCGAGGAGAAGGACCAGGTCGCGGGCTCTGCGTTCGGGAACGTGGGTGGAGATCGCGCCCCCGATCACGGCGCCCAGGATCATCGCCGCGGCCGTCACGATCCACTGGGGCGCGGTCAGGTGCGGGGTGCCGTTCGCGGCGATCGAGAAGGCGTTGACCGCCACGCCGTAGAACTGGGCGTTGGGCACGAACTCCCGTACCGTCCAGCCCGCGTTGAGGGCGTACAGGGACACCGGCGGACCGCCCACGCCCGCCGCCGCGTTCATGAAGCCGCCCAGCGCCCCCGCGGTCACCGCTCCCCTGCCGCCCCGCAGGGCGGCCACCCGAGCGCCGCGCAGCACGAGGAGGACCGCCGCCGTCACCAGCGCGCCCATCGTCAGCAGCAGGTACGGGCGCGGGAGCTGACGGGTCGTCCAGGCGCCCAGCGGGACCGTGGCGGCCGCCGCGAGGCACAGCGGGACCATCGCCGCCGGGCGCACGCGGCGCCAGCCGCCCGCCAGGCCCACGACGCTGATCGCGCCGGCCGCGCAGTTCGCGAGGACGACTCCCTGGGCGGGCCCGAGCAGCAGCACCAGCGCCGGTACGGCGACCAGGGCGAAGCCCATGCCGGTCAGCCACTGGACGCATCCGCCGAGCAGGATCGTCCCCGCCAGCAGTATCTCCGTCATGCCCATGTCCGCCCCCTGCTCATGTCCATGCCCCGCCCACGCAGGCGATCATTGTGACCCGGGGCACTTTCCCGCGTGGTCCGGCCAACCCTGGGCAGGTACCGGAACCGAGCGTCCCGGTGTCCGCCTGCCGATGTCTCACCATGCGGGAGCAGGGTGGTGGAATTCGGGCGCTCGTTAGACTGAGCCGACACAAACGAACCGAGCGAGGAGCGCACGTGGGCCTTGTCGTGCAGAAGTACGGAGGCTCCTCCGTAGCCGATGCCGAGGGCATCAAGCGCGTCGCCAAGCGGATCGTGGAAGCGAAGAAGAACGGCAACCAGGTTGTCGTCGTCGTTTCCGCGATGGGCGACACGACGGACGAGCTGATCGATCTCGCCGAGCAGGTTTCTCCGATGCCTGCCGGGCGTGAATTCGACATGCTGCTGACCGCCGGAGAGCGGATCTCCATGGCCCTGCTGGCGATGGCGATCAAAAACCTGGGCCACGAGGCCCAGTCCTTCACCGGCAGCCAGGCCGGCGTCATCACCGACTCGGTCCACAACAAGGCCCGGATCATCGACGTCACCCCGGGACGCATCCGGGAGTCGCTCGACAAGGGCAACATCGCGATCGTCGCCGGGTTCCAGGGCGTCAGCGCCGACAAGAAGGACATCACCACGCTGGGCCGTGGCGGTTCCGACACGACGGCCGTGGCGCTCGCCGCCGCGCTGGACGCCGAGGTCTGCGAGATCTACACCGACGTCGACGGCGTGTTCACGGCCGACCCGCGTGTGGTGAAGAAGGCGAAGAAGATCGACTGGATCTCCTTCGAGGACATGCTGGAGCTGGCCGCGTCCGGCTCGAAGGTGCTGCTCCACCGGTGCGTGGAGTACGCCCGCCGCTACAACATCCCGATCCACGTCCGCTCCAGCTTCAGCGGACTGCAGGGCACGTGGGTCAGCAGTGAGCCGATTGGGGACAAGCAGGTGGAGCAGGCCATCATCTCCGGTGTCGCGCACGACACCTCCGAGGCCAAGATCACGGTCGTCGGCGTGCCGGACAAGCCGGGTGAGGCCGCCGCGATCTTCCGGACCATCGCCGACGCCGAGATCAACATCGACATGGTCGTGCAGAACGTGTCCGCCGCCTCCACCGGCCTGACGGACATCTCCTTCACGCTGCCGAAGACCGAGGGCCGCAAGGCCATCGACGCGCTGGAGAAGAACCGGCCGGGGATCGGCTTCGACTCGCTGCGCTACGACGACCAGATCGGCAAGATCTCGCTGGTCGGCGCCGGGATGAAGACCAACCCGGGCGTGACGGCCTCCTTCTTCGAGGCGCTGAGCGACGCCGGCGTGAACATCGAGCTGATCTCGACCTCCGAGATCCGCATCTCGGTCGTCACCCGCAAGGACGACGTGCCGGAGGCCGTCCGTGCCGTGCACACCGCCTTCGGGCTCGACTCCGACACCGACGAGGCCGTCGTCTACGGCGGCACCGGCCGATGAACCGGGGCACCCGCCGATGACCGGCAAGCCGACGCTCGCGGTCGTGGGGGCGACCGGGACGGTCGGCGCTGTGATGCTCCAGATCCTGTCCCAGCGGGCGGACATCTGGGGCGACATCCGCCTGATCGCCTCCCCGCGCTCGGCCGGCCGCAAGCTGACCGTGCGCGGGGCGGAGGTCGAGGTGACGGCCCTGACGGAGGAGGCCTTCGACGGGGTCGACATCGCGATGTTCGACGTGCCGGACGACGTCGCCGCAGAGTGGGCGCCGGTCGCCGTCGCGCGCGGCGCGGTCGTCGTCGACAACTCGGCCGCCTTCCGGCTGGACCCCGAGGTGCCGCTCGTGGTGCCCGAGGTCAACCCGCACGCCGTACGGATGCGGCCGCGCGGGATCGTCGCCAACCCCAACTGCACGACCCTGACGATGATCGTCGCCCTGGGCGCGCTGCACGCCGAGTTCGGGCTGCGCGAGCTGGTGGTGTCGTCGTACCAGGCGGTGAGCGGGGCCGGGCGGGCCGGCGTGGACACGCTGCGGGCCCAGCTGTCCCTGGTCGCGGGGACGGAGCTGGGGACCAGCCCCGGTGACGTACGGCGGGCCGTGGGCGACAACACCGGTCCGTTCCCGGAGCCGGTCGCGCTGAACGTCGTGCCGTGGGCCGGCTCGCCGCGCGAGGACGGCTGGTCCTCGGAGGAGATGAAGGTCCGCGACGAGGCCCGCAAGATCCTCGGGCTGCCGCAGCTGCCGGTCGCCGTGACGTGCGTCCGGGTGCCCGTGATCACCACGCACTCCCTGACCGTCCACGCCCGCTTCCAGGGCGAGGTCACCGTCGACGGCGCCCGCGAGATCCTCGCCACCGCACCGGGCGTGGTGCTCTACGACGACCCGGGCGCCGGTGAGTTCCCGACGCCCGCCGATGTCGTGGGCACCGATCCGACCTGGGTGGGGCGGGTGCGGCGCGCGCTGGACGACCCGACCGCGCTGGAGCTGTTCGTGTGCGGCGACAACCTGCGCAAGGGCGCCGCGCTGAACACCGCGCAGATCGCCGAACTGGTCGCCGCCGAGCTGGGCTGACCGCCCTGCGCCCGCTCGCTGGGCCGCGTTTGTAGGATCTGGGTAAGAAGTGTGTCAAGGAGCATGGTCCGGACCACTTGAACCAGGCCGTCCGGCGACAGAAGATCTGCCGTACGGCACAGAGGATCACCAGAGGATTTTTTTCTCCCCGCCCTCCGCAACCGCTTGCGGGGCGGGGCGCGTCTTTGCGGTCACCCTTGCGGGGCCTGGGGGGCGAACGATCCTGACGTGGGGACGTCGTGGCGGGGGCGTGGGGACGCCCCGGCCACTTGGGACATAGGGGAAGAGCGGGACGCATGACGGCTCTTGTGGCACCGCCGGTGGTCGCACATGTGACGCCCGGCACGTACAACCCTGGCGGGGCGAGACGTGTCCAACAGGCGTGGCAGAGGTACTCGAACTCAGCGCGGCCCGCGGCACCGCGGCGCTCCGGCCGCCCCGTGCGGTGCTGCGGCCCCGCACGCCCGGCGGCATGCCGGTGATCGCGCCCATGCCCGCCGCGCGGCCCGCCCGCATACCCGGTCAGCGTGACGGCTCCGACGAGACCACGGCGGCCGCGGCGCCCGAGGTCGCCGGGACGACCGTCGACCACCTCACCGAGACCTACCGAGCCCACTACCGCTCGCTGCTGGGCCTGGCCGCGCTGCTCCTGGACGACACCGCCTCCTGCGAGGACGTGGTCCAGGAGGCCTTCATCCGGGTGCACTCCGCCCGCAAGCGCGTGCGCGACCCCGAGAAGACCCTGGCCTACCTGCGCCAGACGGTCGTCAACCTCTCCCGCTCCACGCTGCGCCGGCGCATCCTCGGCCTGAAGCTGCTCTCCAAGCCGATGCCCGACATGGCCAGCGCGGAGGAGGGCGCCTACGACCAGCTGGAGCGCCGCGATCTCATCAAGGCGATGAAGGGCCTGCAGCGCCGCCAGCGCGAGGTCCTGGTCCTGCGCTACTTCGCCGACATGACCGAGGCCCAGGTCGCCGAGACCCTCGGGATATCCCTCGGCTCCGTGAAGGCGTACGGCTCCCGGGGCATCGCCGCGCTGCGGGTGGCCATGGCGGCACCGGCATGAGCGAGCGAGGGTCGGTATGAGGCGGCACGAAGACGACGAGCACACGCAATCGCACGCAGGGAACGGAACTGTGAACCACGGCCCCCGAGAGAACGACCCCGCGGGGCAGCACCACCCGGAGGCGGCCGCGGAACCGGCCGTGCGCGAGGAGCCGGGCCCGGACAAGCGGCCCGTCTCGGGTGCGGGGACCGGCTTCGACGAGGCGCCGGGCTCGGGTGCCGCGGCTGTTCCGGGCAAGCGGGACGGCTCGGGCGAGCGGCCGGGCTCGGGCACGGGGCTGGGCCGGGACGAGGCGCTGGGCTCGGGTGCGGTGCCGGGCGTGACCGCGGGGCCAGGTCCGGGCGACGGTCCGGGTCCGGGCGAGCGGTCGGCGTCGGGTTCCGGCGAGCGGTCGGATCTCGGTGTGCGGTCCGGTTCGGGCGGGGAGTTCGGCCTGGGCGCGGGGCCGGGCTCTGGCGAGGGGCCTGGTCGGGGCGAGGCGCTGGGCTCGGGTGCGGGGGCCGGCCTGGGTGACGGGCCCGGTTCCGGCGAGCGGTCGGATCTCGGTGTGCGGTCCGGCTCGGGCGGCGGGCGCGGCTTCGGCGGCGGGGGGTCCGCGGGGCTCGGGGCCGGCCTGGACAGGCTCGCGGCGGAGCTGGGCGGGCTCGGCTCGGGGCGTGACGGGGCCGGTGACGGCCTCGACGAGGCCGGGGACGACGAGGTCGCCCTGCGGCGGATGCTGCGGTCCGCGGTCGACGGTATCGAGCCGCGGGCCGGTTCGCTGGAGCGGTTGCGGCGGGCCGTGCCGGCCCGGCGGGCCCGCAAGCGGCAGGCCGTCGTCGGGATGGCCGCCGCGGCCCTCTTCATCGGCACCGCCATCCCCTCCCTGGTACACGTCTCGACCTCGGCAGGCTCCGACCCCGACACCGCCATGGCCGGCCAGTCCTCCCAGGCCCAGGGCGGCTCCGGGCAGGACAAGGCCGACGGCGGCGGCACGGACGGTACGACGCAACCGGGCGGTACGGGCGCCAAGCCCGGCAAGCAGCCCGGCAGGGGCGGCGAGAAGGGCCGGAGCGGCAGCGGTTCCACCGGCTCCGCGGGTGGCGCGGACCCGAGCGCCAGCACCGCCGCGGGCGGCGTCCCGACGTGTACGGCCACGCAGCTCGGCTCCGCCACCGGCAGCGCCGTCGCCCCCGACTCCGCGGGCGTGGTCTACGGCATGTTCCGGGTCACCAACACCTCCCGCACCGCCTGCACCGTCGGCGGCGTCGGCACCATCACCCCCACCGCACAGGGCGCGGCCGACCAGGCGAAGATCACCACCGTCCGGCACGCGGCCGGTGACCCGGCGTCCGGTCTGCCCGACCCGACGCTGGAGGTGTCCGGACTGGTGCTCCAGCCGGGCGCGGCGTACGAGGAGAAGTTCGCCTTCGTCCCCTCGGAGACCTGCCCGACCGCCGGCGGGGGCACCACCACCGGCGGCGGCACGACCGGCTCCGCCGGCGGCGCGTCACCGACCCCGTCCCCCAGCCAGGAGGCGGGAGCCTCCAGCGGCTCGGCCACGGGCTCCGGTTCGGGCGCGGGGACGGGGTCCACGACGTCGGGTGCGACGACCCAGCTCGTCACCGACCAGGGGACGGCCGAGGGAAGCGTCGTGATCACGCACACCGCGCAGGGCGGCTCCCCGTCGGCCTCGGCGACCGTCCCCGGGGAGTGCGCCGGGACCGTCTACTACACCGGAGTGCTGGCGGGGTCGTGACCCCCGCCGGAGTGTTCCTACGGGGCGCTCACCGGTGCCGCAGCCGCCTGCTCGTCGTCCGGTACCAGGCCCAGCGCGGCGTCCCGTACCGCCTCCGCCTCTCGCCGCAGCAGGCGGAACCACATGAAGACCACGAAGCCCGCGAAGACGAACCACTCGCCGGTGTAGCCGAGGTTCTGGAAGGCCTTCAGGTCCAGGCCGGTGCCCGCCGGGGCGGTCGCGGGGACGGCCTTCATACCGGAGTCGGCCTTGTCGAGGGTGATCCAGGCGTCGTACAGCCGGTACGGCACCATGTTCACCAGCGACGCGGAGCTGATCGCGGCGGTCTGGCCGGCCGGGAGGCCGCCCTGGGCGCTGACCCCGTTGTCGCCGGGCGTCTCGGACGCCTGGAGCGCGCCGGTGACGGTGACCTCGCCGGCCGGCGGGGCCGGGGCCTTCGCCGCGTCCGCCGTGCCCGGCAGCCAGCCCCGTACCACCGGCAGGGCCTTGCCGGAGTCGGTGCGCAGCAGGGTGAGGACGTAGAAGCCGGTCCTGTCGTCGAGCCGGCGGCCGGGCACCAGCAACTGCGTGCCGTACCGCCCGTGCGCGCTGACCCGGCGGCCGGACGTCGCCTTGTCCACGGGCAGCATCGTGTCCAGTGGCTGCGCGGCCTCCCGCTGGTCGGAGGCGGCCTGCTCGGTCGCGGTGCGACTGTCGTGCACCCGCCCCTCGAACCGGCTCAGCTGCCACGACCCCATGAAGATGCAGAACGGGATGGCGAGCAGCACGAAGACGTTGATGCCCCACCAGCGGGGTGTCAGCAGAAAGCGGTACACGCCCTCCACGGTACGGCGCCGCCGCCGGCCGCCCGTCCGCGGGTCGGCCCAAGCCCGGTCGGCGGGTCGGCCCAAGCCGCGCCCGCGGATCGGCCCAGGCTCCGGCATGCCGGCCCGGTTTCCGGCGGGCCGGCCGCCTCAGCCGTCCTTGCCCGCCTTCAGCGAGTAGATGAGCGGGATGCGCGGGTGGCCGGGCGGGAAACGGTGGTAGCCGTCCCTGACCTCGAAGTTCTCGAACCGGGGGAAGAGCGACACGTCGTGCTCGTGCAGGAACTCGACCCGCAGGCCGGCGGCGGCGAGCGCGGAGACGACGTCGCCGAGCGTGTGCTGCCACTGCACGCTGCGGTTGTGGACCGTCCGGGCGTCCGGGTCGGCGTAGGTGCCGGGTTCGTCCCACACCTGGGCGTCGCGGTGGAAGTAGTCGCGCACGATCCGCGTACCGGTCGCGTCGTCCAGGGACTCGGTGACCGGGTGGAACTCGGCGAGGTAGAGGAAGCCGCCGGGCGAGACCAGGGAGGCGGCCGTCCGCGCCCAGCGGCGAAGGTCCGGCAGCCAGCACAGCGCGCCGAGCCCGGTGTAGACGATGTCGTACGACTCCTCGGGCACCGCCCGCGGCGCGTCGTAGACGTCGGCCGTGACGAAGGCGGCGCGCTCGGGGCCGTGTCCGAGGTCGGCGGCGAGCGCGCGGGCGGCCGCCACGGCCGGGGCGGAGAAGTCCAGGCCGACGACGCGGGCGGCGCCGCGCCGGGCCCAGGAGAGGGTCTCGGTGCCGATGTGGCACTGGAGGTGGAGGAGCGTCCTTCCGGTGACGTCGCCGACCTCGGTCCTCACGAAGTCCGGCAGCACGTCCGGGCGGGCCCGGAAGCCGTCGAGGTCGTAGAACGCGCCCCCGACATGGATCGGGACCCTTTCGTCCCACATGGCCCGGTTGTCCTCGCGCCAGTTCGACGGGGCGGACGCGGAGGCGCTCTCCGCGGGACTCTCTGCGGTCATGATCCGAAAGTTATCCACAGGCTGCGGACACTCGCCACCCAATTGTCGGCGCGGCCAGGCAGTATGGGCGCATGACTGGGGCGATGAGTGAGAGCAAGGAGCCGGGCGCGCGCGCCCGTGCGGCGGCCGGCATGCCGGACTGGGAGAAGCGGTTCCGGGCGCCGCGGGTGTCGCTGCCCGACTGGGCGGAGGACGCGCCCGACCGCTCCCTGTTCGTGTCGAACGCGACGGGGACGTACGAGCTGTATGCCTGGGACCGCGCGACGGGCGAGCAGCGCCAGGCGACGGACCGGCCGAACGGCACGACGGACGGCGTGCTCTCCCCGGACGGCGCCTGGATCTGGTGGTTCGACGACAAGGACGGCGACGAGTTCGGCGTCTGGCGCCGCCAGCCCTTCGGGGGCGGCCCGGCCGAGCCGGCGGTCCCCGGTCTCGACGCCTCCTACCCGGCCGGGCTGGCCCTGGCCCGCGACGGGCGCACGGCGGTGGTCGGCCGCTCCACGGACGAGGACGGCACGACGATCCACCTCGCGCGCGAGGGCGAGGACCCGGTCGAGATCTACCGCCACCGCGAGTCGGCGGGCGTCGGCGACCTCTCGCACGACGGCACCCTGATCGCCGTCGAGCACACCGAGCACGGTGACGCCATGCACGCGGCGCTGCGCGTGCTGCGCCCGGACGGCACGACGGTCGCCGAGCTGGACGACACCAAGGGCGGCACGCAGGAGCTGGGCCTGGAGGTGCTCGGCTTCGCCCCGGTCGAGGGCGACACCCGCCTGCTCATCGGCCACCAGCGCCGGGGCCGCTGGGAGCCGCTGGTGTGGGACGTGATGACGGGCGAGGAGACGGACCTGGCCCTGGAACTGCCGGGTGACGTCAGCGCCGAGTGGTATCCGGACGGCTCGGCCCTGCTCGTCGCCCACGGCTTCGAGGCCCGCAGCGAGCTGTTCCGCCTCGACCTGGCGAGTCGCGAGCTGACCCGCATCCCCACCCCGCCCGGCACGGTCTCCGGCGCCAGCGCCCGGCCCGACGGCAGCGTGGAGTACCTGTGGTCCTCGGCCGCGCGCCCGCCGGCCGTGCGCTCCACGTCCGGCGGGGTCGTCCTGGACCCGCCGGGCCTCGTGTGCCCGCCGTCGGTGCCGGTCGAGGACGCCTGGGTGGAGGGGCCCGGCGGCCGCATCCACGCCCTGATCCAGAAGCCCGCGGGCGCGAGCGGCCCCCTGCCGACGGTCTTCGACCTGCACGGCGGCCCGACGTGGCACGACAGCGACTCCTTCGCGGCGGGCCCGGCCGCCTGGGTCGACCAGGGGTACGCCGTGATCCGCGTCAACTACCGCGGCTCCACGGGCTACGGCCGCGCCTGGACCGACGCGCTCAAGCACCGGGTCGGTCTGATCGAGCTGGAGGACGTGGCGGCGGTCCGCGACTGGGCGGTGTCCTCGGGCCTCTCCGACCCCGAGCGCCTGGTCCTGACCGGCGGCTCCTGGGGCGGCTATCTCACCCTGCTCGGCGTCGGCACCCAGCCGGACGCGTGGGCGGTGGGCATCGCGGTCGTTCCCGTCGCGGACTACGTCACCGCGTACCACGACGAGATGGAGGCCCTGAAGGCCATGGACCGCACCCTGCTGGGCGGCACCCCGGAGGAGGTCCCGGAGCGCTTCGAGGCGTCCTCCCCGCTGACCTACGTCGACCAGGTCAAGGCCCCGGTCTACATCTCGGCGGGCGTCAACGACCCCCGCTGCCCGATCCGCCAGATCGACAACTACGTCAAACGCCTTCAGGCCCGCGGCGCCACCCACGAGGTCTACCGCTACGACGCCGGCCACGGCTCCCTGGTCGTCGACGAACGCATCAAGCAGGTCCGCCTGGAGATGGACTTCGCGGCCAGACACCTGCCGCGGCCGTAGCCCGCGTTCCCCCCTCGCCGGGGCCTGGCGGGTCAGCGGAGTTCCGCCAGGCCCCGGCGGGTGGCGGCCACCACCACCCGGTCGCCCTTCTCCAGCACGTGTCCGGGGTCCGTGTCGGTGGCGCCCGCGAGGGCCAGGACGCGCCAGGAGCCGGCCCGGAAGGCCTCGCGGACGGTGCGGCCCTCCAGCTGGGGGTGGCCGGCCACGTCGACGGCGGCGAAGAGCAGCACCCTGCGGCCGACGGGGATCGCGCCCAGCACCTGCCGGCCCAGCATCGCCCCGGCGAACGCCGGCGCGGCCAGGTGCGTGACGCTCCGGCTCCGGGTCAGCGCGTGCGGGTACGCGGCCCGCAGGGTGCGGTAGACGGCGGTGGCGAAGTCGTCGTCGTACAGCCGCAGCACCACCCGCAGGTCCGGCCGTACGGTGCGGGCGTAGAGCACGGCCTCCAGGTTGGTGGTGTCGGCGCTGGTCACGGCGAGCAGCGCGTACGCCCGGTGGATCTTGGCGGCTTCCAGGACGCCCTCCTGGGTGACGTCACCGAGGACCACCGGCACCCGCAGCCGGCGCGCGGTCGCGAGCCCGCGTGCCTCCGGGTCGGACTCCACGCACACCACGGGGACGTCGAGTTCGCGCAGCCGGGTCATCACCCGGGTGCCGATCTTCCCCAGCCCGAGCAGCACGACATGCCCGCCGAGGCCGCGCGGCGGTTTGCGCAGGGCGGAGGCGGTGCGGAAGGTGCCCAGCGCCTCCAGCACGGCCGCCAGGAGCACCGGCAGCAGCAGCAACCCGACGAGCGCGGAGAGGAGTTGGAGGATCTGCCGGCCCAGCGGCGCCTCCTTGGCGGGGTCGTCGATCGCGAGCAGGTCGAGGAGGGTGTAGTAGAAGGCGCGCAGCGGATGGATCCCGCTCACCAGCCACAGCGCGACGGCGAGCGCGACCACGCAGGCCACCATGCCCGCCAGCGACCACCGCAGCCGCCGCGAGAACAGCGAGGCGAGCGGCGGCACCCCACCGACCCCGCGACCGCCGACCCCCCGGCCACCCGCCCCCCGTCCACCCGGGCCCCGCCCGTTCGCACCCCGCCCGTTCGCGCCCTGGCCGTCCGTCGCCGACGCCTGCTCCAGCACCAGCGCCGTCCGCCCGGCGGCCCGCGCCACCTCCTCGTCGTCGGGCAGCAGCCGCGTCTCCTGCTCCCCGGACCCCTCCGGGCCCTCCGCGCCGGCCGGGTCGCCGCCCGACAGCAGGGCCAGCGTGCACAGCCCGGAGCCGGCGGGCCGCCCGTCGGCGGACAGCGGGCGCTCCACGGCGCGCAGCAGCAGCCCCTCGGTCTGCACCACCTTGCTGGTGCCCGTGACGGCCGTCGCGGCGAGCGCGGGCGCGGCGGTGTCGGCGTCGGACAGCACGGTGGTGGAGGCGTCCGCGCCGGACTCGCCGTCGCCGGCGGCCAACGCGGCCGCCTGGTCGAGGAGTTCCTCGATGTGCTGGCCCAACCGCCGGTTGTAGAGCCGCAGGACGAGCCGCAGCCGCGGATTGAGCCGGCGGGCGGTCAGGGCGGCGCGGATGTTGGTCTCGTCGTCGTCGAAGACGAGCGCGAGCGCGGCGGCCCGCTCCACTCCGGCCTCGGCGAGCACCGCCTCACTGAGGTCGGCGGCCTCCAACACCCGCGGCCCGTCCTGCCCGCCCGCACCGCCCGGGGTGCTCGCGGCCGCCGCCGTCGTCGTCGTACTCCCGGTGACGGCACCCGCCCGGCTCACCGCCGCGCTCACCACGCGGTCCAGCAGCGCCGCCGCCGTCGCCGCCCGGGCGCGGCCGACCACCGGTGGGCGGGCGGTGCGCTCGTTCGGCGGCACCACCAGGGTGACCTGCTCGCCGTAGACCCCGCGCAACTCGGCGGCCAGCCGGTGCGCGAGCCCGTCGTCACCGCAGACCACCATGTGCGCCGGCGGGATACCCGGCCCCCCTTGATACGGAACGCTCGCCACGAGGGAAAAGACTGCCCCAAGAAGAAGAGTGGTTCCAGCGACGGGGTGAACACCCGCGCGAGCATGCGCGTACCGAGGGGGAGGCAGCACACCAGCCGGAGGTAACCGCCCGTGGCCATCACCGAAGACGCGCCGCCCGGTGCGCCGACCGGCCCCGCCGAGGCACCGCCGGGTCAGGAGGGCCGCCGGCTCAGCTCCCCGCTCGTGCTGACGCTCACGCTGCTCCTCGCCGTGCTCGCCCAGTCCCCGATCCGCGGGCTGCTCGGCACCCCGCTGATGCAGAGCTGGATGACGGTGTTCGTCGCGGTGACCGTGCAGGCGCTGCCCTTCCTGGTACTCGGGGTGCTGCTCTCGGCGGCGCTCGCGGTGTTCGTGCCGCCGTCCTTCTTCGCGCGCGCCCTGCCGAGCCGCCCCGCGCTCGCCGTGCCGGTGGCCGGGGTCGCGGGCGCGATCCTGCCGGGCTGCGAGTGCGCGTCGGTGCCGGTGGCGGGCGCGCTGGTGCGCCGGGGCGTCACCCCGGCCGCCGCCCTCGCCTTCCTCCTCTCCGCCCCCGCGATCAACCCGATCGTGCTGACCGCGACCGCCGTCGCCTTCCCCCGGAACCCGGAGATGGTCCTCGGGCGGTTCGCCGCGAGCCTGCTGGTGGCGTGCGTGATGGGCTGGCTGTGGCAGCGGCTGGGCCGCACCGACTGGCTGCGCCCGCCGGCCCACGGCGCGCACGAGGGCGCGACCAGGGGCGAGGCGTTCTGGAACTCGGTACGGCACGACACCGTGCACGCGGGCGGCTTCCTGGTGCTCGGCGCGATGGCGGCGGCGACCCTGAAGGCCGTGGCCCCGGCCTCCTGGCTGCGCACGGCGGCCGGCAACCCGCTGGTCGCGATCCTCGCGCTGGCCGTCCTCGCCGTGCTGCTGTCCATCTGCTCGGAGGCGGACGCGTTCGTCGCGGCCTCCCTCACCCAGTTCTCCCTGACGGCCAAGCTGGTGTTCCTGGTGGTGGGCCCGATGATCGACCTCAAACTGTTCGCGATGCAGGCCGGCACCTTCGGCCGCGGCTTCGCCCTGCGCTTCGCCCCCGCCACCTTCGCCATGGCCGTCGCGGGCGCCGTGGTGACCGGGGCGGTGCTGCTGTGAACCGCCACTCCCAGGCCGCCGTCCTGTTCCTGCTCGGCGCCGCCCTGCTGCACGCGGGCAGCACCGGCCTGTACCTGCGGTACGTCAAGGCGGGTCTGCGGCCGCTGCTGCTGGCCTCGGGCGCGGTGCTGATCGCGGGAGCGCTGGCGACGCTCTGGTACGAGCGCCGGCGCGCCAGGGCGAGAGCGGCCGGGCCGGACGCCGACGCCCACCCCGGGGGACACACCGCCGGGCACGCCCATGCCCACCCCGAGCCCCGTGTCTCCTGGCTGCTCCTGCTCCCCCTCCTCGCCCTCATCCTCATCGCGCCGCCCGCCCTCGGCTCGTACAGCGCCCTGCGCTCGGGTACCGCGCTGCAGAAGCCGTACGGGCTCGCGCCGATGCCCCAGGGCAGCGGGCCGGTCCCGCTGTCGGTGGTCGACTACGCCTCCCGCGCGGCCTACGACCACGGCCGCTCCCTGGGCGGCCGGCCGGTCAAGGTCACCGGGTTCCTCGCGATGGACGGCTCGGGGACGCCGTATCTGGTGCGGATGGCCCTCAACTGCTGTGCCGCGGACGCCCAGCCGGTCAAGATCGGCCTGACCGGCACGGTGCCGCCGGTGCTGCGGCCGGACGCCTGGCTGGAGGTCACCGGCACCTACAGCCCCCGGCTGCTCCGGGACCCCGTCAACAACGGGCCGATCCCGTACCTGACGGTCACCTCGGCGCGGCCGGTGCCGGTGCCGCACGACCCCTACGACGAGACCTGGAACAACTGAGGACGCCCCGCCGCCCCGGGCGCCTACCCCTGCGCCGGGTCGAACCGCGCCAGCTCCCGCAGCCACGCCTGCGCCGTGCCGTCCGAGGGGGCCCGCCAGTCGCCGCGGGGCGAGAGGGCGCCGCCGGCCGAGACCTTCGGGCCGTTCGGCATGGCCGAGCGCTTGAACTGGGAGAAGCCGAAGAAGCGGCGGACGAAGACCTCCAACCAGTGGCGGATCTCCGGCAGGTCGTAGGCGCGGCGCTCGGCCTCGGGGAAGCCGGGCGGCCAGGCGCCGGCCGCCGCGTCGTGCCAGGCGTGCCAGGCCAGGAAGGCGATCTTCGACGGGCGGAAGCCGTAGCGCAGCACGTGGAAGAGGGTGAAGTCGTGCAGCGCGTACGGGCCGATCTTCGACTCCGTGGACTGCATCTCCTCGCCCGGCACCAGCTCCGGGCTGATCTCCGTGTCCAGGATCGCGGCGAGCACCTTGCCGGTCTCGTCGTCGAACTGGCCGCTGCTGATCACCCACCGGATCAGGTGCTGGATCAGCGTCTTCGGCACGCCGGAGTTGACGTTGTAGTGGCTCATCTGGTCGCCGACGCCGTACGTGCACCAGCCGAGCGCCAGCTCGGACAGGTCGCCGGTGCCGAGGACGATGCCGTCGCGCTGGTTGGCGAGCCGGAACAGGTAGTCGGTGCGCAGGCCCGCCTGGACGTTCTCGAAGGTGATGTCGTACACCGGCTCGCCGGCGGCGAAGGGGTGGCCCATCTCCTTGAGCATCAGCCGGGCGGTCGGCGTGATGTCCAGCTCGGCGGCGGTGACGCCGAGGGCGCGCATCAGCTTGTGGGCGTTGTCCTTGGTGTGCTCGCTGGTGGCGAAGCCCGGCAGGGTGAAGGCCAGGATGTCGCTGCGCGGGCGGCCGGCGCGGTCCATCGCGCGGGCGGCGACGATCAGCGCGTGGGTGGAGTCGAGCCCGCCGGAGACGCCGATGACCACCTTCGGGCCGCCGATCGAGGCGAGGCGCTGCTGGAGCGCGGCGACCTGGATGTTGTACGCCTCGTAGCAGTCCAGGGCGAGCCGGTCGGCGTCGGCGGGCACGAACGGGAAGCGCTCCAGGCGCCGGCGCAGGCCCAGGTCGGCGCCGGCCGGCGGGGCCAGCTCGAAGGAGACCGTGCGGAAGTCGCCGGTGCGGGCGGCATGGGTGCGGCGGTTGTCGTCGAAGGTGCCCATCCGCTGGCGCTCCTGGCGCAGCAGATCGAGGTCCACGTCGGCGACCGCGTACTGCTCGCCGAGCGGGAAGCGGTCGGTCTCGGCCAGCAGGACCCCGTTCTCGTAGATCAGGGTCTGCCCGTCCCAGGACAGGTCGGTGCTCGACTCGCCGAGCCCGGCGGCGGCGTAGACGTAGGCGGCGAGGCAGCGCGAGGACGCCGAACGGCACAGCAGCCTGCGGTCCTCGGCCCGGCCGACCGTGATGGGGCTGCCCGAGAGGTTGACCAGGACGGTCGCGCCGGCCAGCGCCGCCTCCGCGCTCGGCGGCACCGGGATCCACATGTCCTCGCAGATCTCCGCGTGCAGCACGAGTCCGGGGACGTCGTCGGCCGCGAACAGCAGGTCCACGCCGAAGGGGACGTCGGCGCCGCCGAGCCGGATCGTTCCGCCGCGCTCGCCGTCGCCGGCCGCGATCTGCCGGCGCTCGTAGAACTCGCGGTAGTTCGGCGGGTACGACTTCGGTACGACGCCCAGGACCCGGCCGCGGTGGACGAGCACCGCGCAGTTGTACACCCGGCCGCGGTGGCGCAGCGGGGCCCCGACGACCAGCACCGGCAGCAGGCCGGCCGACTCGGCGACCACGGTGGCGAGGGCCGACTCGACCTCGTCCAGCATGGCGTCCTGGAGCAGCAGGTCGTCGATCGCGTACCCGGACAGGCACATCTCCGGGAACACGGCGACGGCCACGCCCTCCTCGTCGCACCGGCGCGCGTGGCGCAGGACGGAGGCGGCGTTGGCCGACGGGTCGGCGATGACGGTGTGGCCCGTACACGCGGCGACGCGCGCGAAGCCGTGCTGGTAGATCGACCAGAAGCTCAACGGGACCTCTTTCCGAAGCGACTTTCCTACAAGAGGAAGCCTAAAGGCCGGCCCGCCGACCACCGCTCACCTGCGGTTTCAGCGCGGTGGAGAGGCCGGCGCCCGGCTGAAACCCGGTTGAAGCCGCGCTGAACCGCCCGGGCCGCACGCTCTGGGGCATGACGACGACGAAACCGACGCAGCCGACCGGCCACGAACTCGCGATCGCGGCCACCGGGCTGCGCAAGGCCTACGGGGACAAGCAGGTCCTCGACGGCATCGACATCCGCGTGCCCGCCGGCACGATCTTCTCCCTGCTCGGCCCGAACGGCGCCGGCAAGACCACGGCGGTCAGCATCCTGTCCACCCTGATCCCGGCCGACGCCGGGGCGGCGCGGATCGCCGGGCACGACCTGACGGCCGAGGCCCAGGCGGTGCGGGCGGCGATCGGGGTCACCGGCCAGTTCTCCGCCGTGGACGGGCTGATCACCGGCGAGGAGAACATGCTGCTGATGGCGGACCTGCACCACCTGTCCAAGCGGGAGGGGCGGCGGGTCACCGCCGAGCTGCTGGAGCGCTTCGACCTCGTGGAGGCCGCGAAGAAGCCCGCCTCCACCTACTCCGGCGGCATGAAGCGCCGCCTCGACATCGCCATGACCCTGGTCGGCGAGCCGCGGATCATCTTCCTCGACGAGCCCACCACCGGCCTCGACCCGCGCTCACGCCACACCATGTGGCAGATCATCCGCGAACTGGTCTCCGGCGGTACGACCGTCTTCCTCACCACCCAGTACCTGGAGGAGGCCGACCAGCTCGCCGACCGCATCGCGGTGCTCAACGGCGGCCGGATCGTCGCCGACGGCACCGCCGAGGAGCTGAAGCGGCTCGTGCCCGGCGGCCACGTCCGGCTCCGCTTCACCGACCCGGCCGCGTACCAGTCCGCCGCCTCCGCCCTGCGCGAGGCCACCCGGGACGACGACTCCCTCACGCTGCAGATCCCCAGCGACGGCAGCCAGCGCGAACTGCGCGCCGTCCTCGACTGGCTCGACGCCGCCGGCATCGAGGCCGACGAGCTGTCCGTGCACACCCCCGACCTGGACGACGTGTTCTTCGCCCTGACCGGCAGCTCCGTACCCGCCCAGACCTCCGCCCAGACCCCCGCCGCCCGGACCGCCGACAAGGAGACCGCCCGATGAGCACCGCCGGCTACGCCTTCCGCGACAACCTCACGATGCTGCGCCGCAACCTCCTGCACGCGCGCCGCTATCCGTCCCTCACCCTGAACCTGCTGCTCACCCCGGTCATCCTGCTGCTGCTCTTCGTCTACGTCTTCGGCGACGTGATGAGCGCCGGCATCAACGGCGGCCACGCGAACCGGTCCGACTACGTCGCCTACCTCGTGCCGGGCATCCTCTACCTGACCGTGGCCATGACCTCGCTCGGCACCGCGGTGTCCGTGTGCACCGACATGACCGAGGGCATCATGGCCCGCTTCCGCACCATGGCGATCTCCCGCGCCTCCGTGCTGACCGGCCACGTGGTGGGCAGCGTGATCAAGACGATGGCGGCCCTGGTGCTCGTCCTCGGCATCGGACTGGCCATCGGCTTCCGGCCGAACGCCACGCCGGTGGAGTGGATCGCGGCGGCCGGACTGATGGCGCTGGTCAGCCTCGGGCTGACCTGGATCGCGGTCGGCATGGGCCTGGTGAGCCCCAACCCCGAGGGCGCCAGCAACATCGGGACCCCGCTGGTCATGCTGCCGTTCCTGTCCAGCGCCTTCGTGCCGGTGCACGCCATGCCGGGCTGGTTCCGCTGGTTCGCCGAGTACCAGCCCTTCTCGCCCGCCATCGAGACCCTGCGCGGGCTGCTGCTGGGCAGCGGGATCGGCACGAAGAACGCGGTGCTGGCCGTCGCGTGGTTCGCGGGGATGACGGTGCTGGGCTACGTGTGGGCCAGGGCGACGTTCAGCCGCGAGCAGAAGCGGTGAGTCCGGCCGTCCGGCGGGTGCGGGCCCGCCCCGGCGGGGCGCTTCACCCCCCGGCGCCCGTCAGCTCCCGCAGCGCCTCCGCCCGCACCTCCTCCCGCCCCAGGGCGGCGTACCTCGACCTCGCGTCGGTGTACGCCGCCCTGTCGGCGTTCTCGGCCGCCGCCCGGGACCGCGCGAAGGACAGACTGGGCAGGTCCCGTACGGCCGGTATCCGCTCCGCGAGCGCCACCAGCCGTACCGCCCGCGTCTCGCCCCTGGCCAGTCCGGCCAGGCCCAGCGCGAGCAGCACCGTGCCGGAGACCGGCACTTCCACCGGGCCCCGGTCGGCCGCGCCGGACAGCATCCCGAGCAGCCGCTCGCGCAGCTCCTCGGCGAGGCCGGCCACCGGCTCCAGCCGGCCGGCGTGCGCGTGCGCGGCCAGCGCGGCGGAGCGCAGCTCCAGCGACCACGGCTCCACGAACGGATCCCCGGGATACGCGAGGCTGTCCTCCCGCATTTGCGCGACCGCCCGGCGCCACAGCCCGAGCCCCAGCTCGGTCAGCCCCCGGGCCAGCGCGATCTCCGCGCGGTGCGGCAGATCCGTGGTGAAGATCCGGGCGGCCTCCGGCGGCCGGTCCAGGGCGGCGAGCCCCAGCCAGTACTCGGCCTCGTCGACGTCCCCGCGCTGCAGGCAGGCCAGCACCAGTCCGCCGTGCACGCCGACCGAGTCCGACCAGCTGGCGTGCTCGCTGAACTCGCCGATCGCGTCCAGCGCGGCGCGCAGCTGGCCGTACGCCTCCGTGCCCCGCTCCGACTGCAGGCACAGCTCGGCGACGCGCCCGTGGCTGAGCAGCGACAGGGCCGGATTGCCGAGCGTGCCCAGCGAGTCGAGCATCCGGCGGGCGTACTCCAGCGCGCGCTCCGGCTCCTGCCGGGACTCCCAGAGGTAGCTCGCCACGCAGGCCGCGACACCCGCCAGCAGCGGCTCGTCGGCCTCGCACAGCTCCCGCAGCCGCTCGTAGTGCGGCGGATGCATCTCCGTCATGGCGCACAGCACGACGGTCAGCGCCCGCAGCAGGGTGTCCGGCGGTGCGGGCGGCAGCCGGCGCAGGGTGACCAACTGCCGTGCCGCGTGCGGGCCGTGGCCCATGAAGAGGCTCGCCGCGCAGACGGCCGCCGCGCTGCGGGTCACCTCGACGTCCTCGGCGCCGGGGCGGAACCGGGACAGCGGCCCGCCGGTCTCGGCGACGAGGGCGGCGAGCCGGGGGTAGTTGGAGTCGGTGGCCCACAGGGAGGCCAGTACGGCGGTGGCGGCGGCCGTGCCCGCCCCGTCCTCGCGGGCCAGGGCGTACCGCAGAGCCAGGACGAGGTTGTCCTGCTCGTCGCGGATGCGCAGCCAGGCGGGTACGGGGTCGGAGCTGAAGAGCACGTCGTGGTGCGCGCGGCCGAAGTCGCGTGCCCAGGCCAGGAAACGGCCGGTCACCAGCTCCTCCTCGCCGGCCGCGGCACGCTGGGCGGCGCCGAACTCCCGCAGCGTCTCCAGCATGCGGAAGCGCACCCCCGAGGGGCTGTCGTCCACCTTGACGAGGGACTGCCCGGCGAGCTGCTCCAGCAGCGTCAGCGTGTCCCCGGTCTCGCCGAGGACGTACTCGGCGGCGTCCGCGCAGAAGCCACCGGGGAACACGGACAGGGCGCGCAGGGCGGCCCGGCCGTCGGGTTCCAGGAGGTTCCAGCTCCAGTCGACCACGGCCCGCAGCGTGCGGTGCCGCTCGGGGGCGTCGCGGGCGCCGCCGCGCAGCAGCGCGAACCGGTCCAGCAGCCGGCGGGAGATCTCGGACACCGACAGGACCCGGACCCGGGCCGCGGCCAGCTCCACGGCGAGCGGCAGCCCGTCCAGGTGCCGGCAGATCTCGGCGACCTGCGCCGCGGGCAGCTCCACGCCGGGCCGGGCCGCCCGCGCCCGCTGCGTGAACAGTTCGACCGAGGTCGCCAGGGACAGCTCCGGCAGCGCGTACACCGACTCCGACGTCAGGCCCAGCGGGGCCCTGCTGGTGGCCAGGATCCGCAGTCCGGCCGTCCGTGACACCAGTGCCTGGACGAGGGCGGCCGCCCCGGCGACGACGTGCTCGCAGTTGTCCAGCACCAGCAGCGTGGCACCCTTGCCCAGCGCCCCGACGATGCCGCTCACCGCGTCCGCACCGCCGGCGACCTGCCGCCCGTCGCCCGCCCCGACCGCCGAGGCCACCTCACCGGCGACGTCGTCGTCGGTGGTGACGCCGGCCAGCGGGACGAAGTGCACCACCGGCTGTTCGGCCGCCCGGCTCACCGCGTGCGACAGCCGGGTCTTGCCCAGCCCGCCGGGGCCGGTGACGGTGACCACGCGGGCCTCGCGCAGCAGCCCGGTCACGGCGGCGAGGTCGGCCTCCCGCCCCAGCAGCGGGTTCGGGTCGTGCGGCACGCCGTGGCGGACCGGCGGCGCGTCTGCGCTCAGCAGCTCCTGGTACAGGGCCCTCAGTCCCGGCCCCGGATCGGTCCCCAGGTCGTCGCGCAGGCCCCGGCGGTAGGCGTCGTACCGGGTCAGCGCCGCGGCCCGCCCGGCGGTGACCGCCTCGCAGCGCAGCAGCTCCGCCAGTACCTCCTCGTCCCGCGGCAGTTCCCCGGCCAGTTCGGCCAGGGGCGCCGCGGCCTCCTCCCGCCGGCCCAGCCGGGCGAGCGCGAGCGCCCGGGAGCGGACCAGCGCGCGGTGGGCACGGACCCGGCCGGCCCGCAGCGCGACCAGCGGATCGTGCAGGTCCTCTCCCGCCCCGGCGCCCACGCCGCCGTCCCACAGCGCGAGCCCGGCCTCGGCCTCGGCGAGCGCGCCCCCGTGGTCCCCCGCCCGCGCGCGTTCGGCGCTCGCCGCCTCGCGCAGCAGCAGCGCGGAACTGTCGACCCGCGCCTCCTCCAGCGCCAGCCGGTAGCCGGTCGGCGTGCTCACGACCACTTCGGCGCCGAGCTGCGCGCGCAGGCGCGAGACGAGGATCTGCACCGCCTTGCCCGGCCGTTCGGGCAGTTCCTCGGCCCACAGCCCCTCCACGAGCCGCCCGGTGCTGCACCCGGTCCCCACGTCCTCGGCGAGCAGCGCCAGGAGCCCGCGCAGCCGGGGCGCGGTGATCTCCCGCCCGCGGAAGGCGACTTGGGACAGCAGGGTCAGCTCGGTCGTCACACGTGCAGAGTAGCCAGCCGTCACAGGAGCCCGGAGGCCCGGAGCACCGCCCGGGCCGCCTCGTCGTCGACACGGTGGCCCAGCCGGGCGAGGACGTCCGCGCCGTGCAGCAGCGTGCCGCGCGCCAGGGAGTGGCGCACGCCGGTGTCGAGTTCGTGCCACAGCAGCGGGTTCGCGGTGAGGATCCGGGGGTCCAGCTCCAGCCGGTGGCCGTGGACATCGCGCAGGACCAGGTGGGAGGAGACGCCGTCGTACTGCCGTACGGCCGCGAGCACGTCCGTGTGGACGAGGCGCCGGCGCCAGGGCGTGCGGACCGCCAGCCAGCCCGGACCCGCGCTCACCCGCTGCGGCAGGAGCACGACGAACACGGCGGCGGACAGGGCGGCCCAGAGCAGCGCGCGGGGCGCCGTCAGGGTGCCGGCGTCCCAGTCGACCAGGAAGGCCAGCACGCCGAAGAGCCCGGCGCAGCACGCCGCGAGCCGGGCACTGCCACGCCAGTGGCGGTCACCGGCGGTCCCGCTGACTCGGCCCCGTCGCACACCGCCGACGCTAGGCGCCCCGGCAGCCCCCGGCGACCGCTGCTGACGCGCCCCTGACGCGGAGGGGCTCGATCTTGACGGGATTTTTACGCCGCCGGCCGGTATCAGGGGGCGGCCCCGGCGACCTTGACACTGTCTTGACGCGAGAGCGCCCGATAGGGTGGGAGCTGGTGTGCCGGGAAGTCTGGTCGGCCGGGGGCCGGGGCGGCTTCCGCAATCCCAGGGGGACGGCATGCGCAGCGTCGGTACGGTTCTCGCCCTCGTGGTCCTCGCCACGGTGGTCGCCACCTTCGCGCGCCGCTGGCGCATCCCGGCGCCCTCGCTGCTGGTGGTCGCCGGTCTCGGCGTCGCCCTGCTGCCGGGCACCCCCGAGATCCAGATCAGCCCCCGGGTCATCGCCCTCGTCGTGCTGCCGCCGCTGCTGTACGCGAGCGCCGAGGACATGCCCTGGCGGGAGCTGCGCGCGGTGTGGAAACCGGTCGGGATCCTCGCGATCGGGCTGGTCCTCGCCTCGGCGGCGGCCGTGGCCCTGGTGGCGGCGCTGGTGACCCCGCTGTCCTGGCAGATGGCGTTCGTGCTGGGCGCGGTGCTGGCCAGCACCGACCCGGTCGCCGTCACCGCGCTGGGCCGCCGCCTCGCCCTGCCGCCCCGCGTGCAGGTCCTCGTCCAGGCCGAGAGCCTGTTCAACGACGCGACCTCGCTGGTGCTGGTCCGCGTCGCGGCCGGCATCGCGGTGGCCGCGGCCACCGCCGACTGGGGCGCGGCGAGCGGTGAGTTCCTCCTGCTCGCGGGCGGTGGCACGGTGATCGGGGCGGCGGTCGCGGGCGTGGTCGCCCTGATCCGGCGCCGTACCGAGGACCCCGTGCTGGAGACGGTGATCGCGCTGGTCACGCCGTACGCCGCCTACCTCCTGGCTGAGATCGCGCACACCTCCGGCGTGACCTCGTGCGTGGTCGCCGGGGTGGTCCTCGGCGGCCGGGGCGACCGGCTCACCAACGCCCGTATAAGACTCCAGCTCCACGCCGTGTACGGCACGGTCGTCTTCCTGCTGGAGAGCGTGGTGTTCAGCCTGATCGGGCTGGCCCTGCCCGCGCAGGTGCGGGCGCTGGCCCACGCCGACCGGGCCTGGCCGCTGTACGCCCTCGCGATCGCCGCCACGCTGGTCGCGGTGCGGCTGCTGTGGCTCGCGCCGCTGTCGGCGGTCGTGCAGCGCAAGGGCGGGATCAGCCGCCCGAACTGGCGTATCCCGGTGGTGCTGACCTGGGCCGGCACCCGCGGCGTGATGCCGCTGGCCGCCGCGCTGTCCATCCCGGTGGCCATGAAGGGCGGCGCCCCGCTCGACGGGCGTCCGCTGGTGCTGGTGCTGACGACATCGGTCGTGGTGGTCACCCTGGTCGTGCAGGGCTTCACCCTCGCCCCGGTCGTCCGGGCCTCCGGCATCGCCCTGGAGCCCGCCCACACCGCCCGCGAGGAGGCGCAGGCCCGCTCCCACCTGGCCCACGCCGGACTGGCCCGGCTGGAGGAGCTGGCCGAGCTGGAGGTCGTGCCGGACGTCGTCCTGGACCGGCTGCGCCGGGGGCTGACCGCCCGCCTGGAGGACGCCCGCGACCGGCTGACCGAGAGCAACGGGGAGAACGGCGCGGCCACGGAATCGGCCGACCTGGTCTACCGGCAGCTGCGGCGGGACCTGATAGCGGTGGAGACGGCGGAACTGCACCGGCTCTACGACGCCCACGCCATCAGCGACACCACACGGCGCCGGCTCCAGCGGGCGCTCGATCTGGAGGAGGCGCGGCTGTCGGATGCGTGAGAGGGCGTCGTCGGTGTCCTTACCGGAACACCGACCCTGCCGTCTGCTGGTCCATCCGGGACGACAGGCGGCGCAGGGCGGTCTGGCCGCACCGCGGCAGGCCGCCTTGCGGGTGCCCTCGTCGAGGCGGGGCCACAGCCGCGGGGTGCGGATCAGGCCCCGACCGGCGGTCGCCCCGGCGACCTGCTCGCCGTGCCCGGGGCGGACGCCTGTCACCCGTCGACGGCCTCCGGTGACGACCTGGCCGGCCGCCCGCGGCGTGGCGCGCCTGCCGGCGCGCTGGGAGCCGTCGGCGGACTCAGGCGGCGGAGTCGGGCTGGTCGCGGGCGGTGGCGTAGGCCTGGGCGGGGGTCATGGGGACGCCGTCGAGCCGGACCGTGCGGTAGGGGCTGACCTGGGCGCAGGTGCCGGACTGGTCGGCCGTCCGGGCGTGCGCGGCGCGGGTGTCGGCGGGGGAGGGGGCCGACGAATGGGAGGCGGAGGAGGAGGGGGAAGCGGTGGGGGCGCCGCGGTCCGTGCCGCTGCTCCCGGCGTCGGAGGGGGCCGTCGGCGTCGAGGAACTGGCAGGAGTGGAAGGAGCCTTGGGGTCGGAGCCGTCCGTCAGCGACCTGTCCGCGGCGACGGCGGCGAACAGCGACCGGGCGCCGGCGCCCGGTACGACGCGGTCCTTGTCGCCGGGGTCCGGGGCGGTCTGCATGGTGGCGAAGGTGATCCGGTGGGAGGGGACCTTGTTCAGGTCGGTGGCCAGCCCCACCAGCTTGGCGACGCTGCCGAGCCCGTCGTCGACGGTGAGCGCCTTGGTGGCCGCGTCGGCGAGGCCGTAGACGGCCGTGGGGTCGGCCAGTGTGCCCGCGCTCTTGAACTTGCGGATCATCGCGCCGAGGAAGAGGTGCTGCGCGTAGGTGCGGCCGATGTCGCTGCCGTCGCCGAAGCCGTGCCGGGAGCGCACGAACTCCAGGGCCGCGACGCCCTTGAGGGTGTGGTCGCCCCGGGAGAGCTTCAGGTGCGAGTAGGTGTCGTAGACGTTGTCGCTGACGCACACGTCCACGCCGCCGACCGCGTCGGACATGCTGACCACCCCGGAGAAGTCGAGCTGCACGAAGTGGTCGATCGGTATGCCGGTGAGCAGGTGGACGGTGGCGACCTGGCAGGCCGGGCCGTACGACAGGGCGCTGTTGATCGCGCCGTGGTAGCCGGCCGTGCCCGTCTTCGACACGGGGTCGGTGCAGGCCGGGACGTCGGTCATGGTGTCGCGGGGGATGCTCAGCACGGTGGCGTTGGAGCGGTCGGCCGCTATGTGCACGACCATCTCCACGTCCGCGTTGCCGTTGCCGGACTGCACACCGGTCCGCGCGCAGCCGCCGCCCAGTCTGCAGTCCTCGGCGCTGGTGCGGCCGTCGGAGCCGATCACCAGGAGGTTGATGGGCGTACGGCCGAAGGCGTCCGCCTTCTCGCTGCCGCCGCTGCCACCGAGCGAGACGCTGTGGAGATTGCCGTTCAGGTGCGCGTAGAACCACCAGCCGGCTCCGGCCGTCGCCAGGATCAGCAGGGACAGGCCTATGCCCGCGATCCGCAGCGCCCGCCGGACCCGGCCGCGCGGGCGCCGGGTGCGGACGGTGCGCCGCTGCCCGCGCTGGTGGGGCACCCGGTCGGTCGTGCGCCGCCGTGTGGTCCGGCCGGTGGAACCATCCCGCAGGTCACTCATGTCCCACTCCTGTGAACGGTCGGCCCGGCGCTTACGGGGTCGGCCCTGCGACCGGCCAAGTGTTCGGCAACAGAATTGCTTGGTTGCGCAATCTAGCAAGTGTACGGGGTGCTCCTCACCGCCCCCGCCTCGATTCACAGGCTGACGCCCGAGATGTCCGGCACCGGCGCCTACACTGGTGGCCGCGCATGCGACGAGCGGTGGCCGGGCGGCCCGAGGGAGGGACTGTGGCGCAGATCGCCGGCGGCTTCGAGGATCCGCCCGCCGAGGTGCTCGCGGAGGCGGCCGCCGCCTTCGGGCTGCTGGCCGCGGCCCCGAGGCTGCACATCATGTGGGCGCTGGCCCAGGGCGAGAGCGACGTGAGCGCGCTCGCGGACCGGGTCGGCGGGGCGCTGCCCGCCGTCAGCCAGCACCTGTCCAAGCTCAAGCTCGCCGGTCTCGTCCGCTCCCGCCGGGAGGGCCGGCGGCAGATCTACTACGTCGGCGACCCCGACGTCGTCCCGGTCGTCCGGGTGCTGGTGGGCCGGCTGTCCCAGCGCGCCGGGCAGGCGCCCGCGCCGGCGGCCGGGGTGCAGGGGACCGGTGCCTAGGAGCGCCCCGGCCTGGGGAGAGGACGCCGAGGCGCCGGCCGCCGGCGCCGTGCCGGGCGCGCGCTCCGCGACGCGCGAGAGCGCGCCGGCCGCCCGGGTGCCGGACGCGGCCACCGCGCTGCAGGTGCTGCGGCGCCTGGACACCGGACCGCGCGGACTGACCGAGGACGAGGCGGCGCAGCGCCTGGCCCGCTTCGGCACCAACACGCTGCCCGCCCGCACCGACGCCGCCTGGCCGCGCCTGCTGCTGCGCGGCCTGCGCGACCCCTTCACCGCGGTGCTGCTCTGCCTCGCCGTGGTCTCCGCCGCCGTGCTCGCCTGGTCCACCGCCTGTGTGATCCTCGTACTGGTCGTGACCAGCAGCGTGCTGCGGGCCTCCGGCGAGCACCGCGCCGACCGCTCCATGGCCCATCTGCGCGAGCTGGTCGCCACCACCTCCACCGTGGTGCGCCGGGCCGACGAGGACGCGCCGCCGCTCGCCCGGGAGATCCCGGTGCAGGACCTGGTCCCCGGCGACATCGTCCAGCTCGGCGCCGGCGACCTGGTCCCGGCGGACGTACGGCTGCTGCGCGCGCGGGGGCTCACCGTGCACCAGTCGGCGCTGACCGGCGAGTCGGCACCGGTCGCCAAGCACGCGGCGGACCTCGCCGGGCCGGCCGTGCCCGCCGTCTTCGAGCAGCCGCAGCTGTGCTTCCAGGGCAGCAGCGTCGCCACCGGCAGCGGCACCGCCGTCGTGGTCGAGACGGGCGGGCGCACCCGGTTCGCGGCCGCCTACGACCGTACGGTGGGCCGGCGGGAGCCGAGCGCCTTCGACCGGTCGGTGTACGGCATCTCGTGGATCCTGATCCGGTTCATGCTGCTCACCCCGCCGCTGGTGCTGATGGCCAACGCGGCGCTGCGCGACCGGGGACTGGAGACCCTGCCGTTCGCGGTGGCGGTCGCGGTGGGGCTGACCCCGGAGATGCTGCCGGTCGTCGTCACCATGTGCCTGGCGCGCGGCGCGGCCCTGCTGGCCCGCACCCACCAGGTCATCGTCAAACGGCTCCCGGCCCTGCACGACCTGGGCGCGGTCGACGTGCTGTGCCTGGACAAGACGGGCACCCTCACCCAGGACCGGCCGGTGGTCGAGCAGGGCCTGGACGCGGCGGGCGACCCCGACCCCGAAGTGGTGCGCTGGGCCGCCGTCAACGCCTGGTGGACCCTTCAGCTCGCCGAACTGCCCGAGCCGGACGCGCTGGACGAGGCGGTCCTGGACACGGCGGACGAGGACGACCTGATGGCGTACGACGGGGTCGCGGCGCTGCCCTTCGACCCGGTGCGCCGGCTGTCCACGGCCGTGGTGCGCACCCCCGGCCGGCTCGGCTCGCACACGCTCGTCGTCAAGGGCGCCGTGGAGGCCGTCCTGGAGCGCTGCGCCCTGGAACCGGGGGAGCCGGAGCGCCTGACGGACCTGGCGGACCGGGCCGCGCGGGAGGGCCTGCGGGTGCTGGCGGTCGCCACCGCCGAGCGCCCGGCGCGGCTGCGCGACTACACCCCGGCCGACGAGCGCGGCCTGGACTTCCGCGGCTTCGTCACCCTGCGCGACGCCCTCGCGCCCACCGCCGCCCCGGCCCTCGCCGCCCTCGCCGCGCGCGGCGTCACGATCAAGATCCTCACCGGCGACCACCCGGGCACGGCGGCCCGCGCCTGCCGCGACCTGGGCGTCCCGCTCGGCGCGGACGCCGTGGTCACCGCCGACCGCACCGACGGCCTGAGCGAGGGCGAGCTGGCCGCGCTGGCCCGCCGTACGACCGTCTTCGCCCGCTGCACCCCGGAGCACAAGGCGCGGATCAGCGCCGCGCTGCGCACCGGCGGGCACACGGTGGGCTTCCTCGGGGACGGGGTCAACGACGTGTCCGCGCTGTGGGCGGCCGACGTCGGCATCGCCCCGCGCGACGCCACCGACGTGGCCCGCGAGGGCGCCGACGTGGTGCTCGCCGAGAAGGACCTCACCGCCGTCGACCACGCCATCTCGGCGGGCCGGCTGAGCGGCGGCAACATCGCCACGTACCTGCGCATCACGCTCTCCTCCAACGTCGGCAACGTCATCGCGATGCTCGCCGCCGGCCTGCTGCTGCCCTTCCTGCCGATGCTCCCGGCGCAGGTGCTGGTGCAGAACCTGTGCTTCGACACGGTGCAGCTCGCCTTCGCCTACGACCGCCCCCACCCGGCCCTGCTGCGCCGCCCGGCCGCGCTCGACCCGCGCGCCCTGCTGCGCTTCATCACCGGGTTCGGCGTCCTGAACGCGGCGGCCGACCTCGCGACCTTCGTCGTCCTCGCCCTCGCCCTGCACGGAGCCGCCCCGGCGGAGGACGAGGCGGTCTTCCACTCCGGCTGGTTCACCGAGAACCTGATCACCCAGAGCCTGGTGATGCTCCTGCTGCGCACCGGCCGCCGGCTCTTCGAGGACCGCCCGCCCGGCCCGGTCGGCTGGACCGCGGCCGCCCTCGCGGTCATCGGCCTGGCCCTGCCGCCCTCCCCGCTCGGCCCGCTGCTCGGTCTCACCCTGCTCCCGCTGGAGTATTACCTGCTTCTCACCATCGTGCTCGCGCTGTACGCGGCCGGGCTCGTCCTGGCCCGCAAGCGCTACGAGCGCAACCTCCTGGCGCGGGTCGAGGCGGGTTAAGTCGGGGTATTCCGGGCGCCGACCGGGGCGCGGACGGGTTCCGGGCGGGCCGCTTCACGCGGGGTGCTTCGCACGGCCTGTCCGGTTTCTTGCCCAGGTGTAGTACCTTCCGCCGCCGGAGCCGCCCGCCGTGCGCGGGTCCGCGGTTCCGCCCCCTCGCGCACCTGGAGACGAAGGCCGGCTGATGTCCGTTCTGACCTATCCCGAAGCCGTGGGCGTAGGCCTGCTGCAAGGCGTCACCGAGCTGTTCCCGGTCTCCAGCCTGGGGCACAGCATCCTGATACCCGCACTGCTCGGCGGGCACTGGAAGCACGACCTCGACGTCTCCGCCGACGGTTCGCTGTACCTCAACGAACTGGTCGGCCTCCACCTGGCCACCGCGCTCGCGCTCGTCGTCTACTTCTGGCGCGACTGGGTGCGCGTGATCCGCGGCCTCGCGACCTCCCTGACCCAGCGCCGGATCCAGACCGTGGACCAGCGGCTCGCCTGGCTGATCATCACCGCGTGCGTCCCGGTCGCGGTCGCCGGCGTCGCGCTCGACAAGGTCTTCCGTACGACGCTCGGGCGCCCGGTCCCCACCGCGATCTTCCTGGCCCTCAACGGGATCGTCCTCTTCGTCACCGAGCAGCTGCGGCGCGGCGGGACCGGCCGCCGGCGGGCCGGGGCCACCGTGGCCCCCGGGGAGGAGCACCTGTCGGCGGAGGAGCAGTCGGACCTGCGGATCACACGGATGACGATCCGGCAGGCCGTCACGATCGGCGCGGCCCAGATCCTGGCCCTGCTGCCCGGCATCAGCCGCTCCGGCTCCACCATCAGCGCGGGCATCTTCAAGGGCCTGAACCACGAGGACTCCGCCCGCTTCGCCTTCCTGCTCGCCACGCCGGTGATCGGCGGTGCCGCCCTGCTCAAACTGCCGCCGCTCCTCGGCGCCCAGGGCAACGGCCTGCGCGGCCCCCTGCTGGCGGGCGGCGTCGCCGCCTTCGTCGCGGCCTACCTGGCCACCCGCTTCCTGGTCAAGTACTTCGAGAACCGCACCCTGATCCCCTTCGCCGTCTACTGCTCGGTGGCCGGCCTGGGCAGCCTCGCCTACTTCACGCTGACCTGAGGCGCGGCGGCGCCGGCCGGGGATGGCACGGCGCCGCCGGAAGTGCCCCGGGGGTCACGGCCGGACGAGTTGGGTGTCGGCGGAGCTGACGTCCGTGGCCGGGGCCGGCGGGGGACGGCGGGCGGTGTCGCTGACCTTGATCAGGACGGCGACCAGCAGCCAGTTGGCGACCATGGACGAGCCGCCCTGGGCGAGGAACGGCAGGGCCTTGCCGGTGAGCGGGATGAGACCGGTGACACCGCCGCACACGACGAAGACCTGCAGCACGATCGCCGTGGCCAGCCCGGCGCCGAGCAGCTTGCCGAACGGGTCGGTGACCGTCAGGGCCGTGCGCAGCCCGCGCTCGGCGAGCAGGGCGTAGAGCACGATGACGAGCGTGACGCCGACCAGGCCCAGCTCCTCGCCGACCGTGGTGAGGATGAAGTCGCTGCGCCCGGCGAAGCCGATCAGCTCCGGGTGGCCCTGGCCGAGCCCGGTGCCGAGGATGCCGCCCGAGCCGAAGCCGAACAGCGCCTGGGCCGCCTGGTCCGAGATCAGCCCCGGCGGGCGCTTGTCGGGCGGGAGGAAGATGTCCATCGGGTGCAGCCAGGCGACGACACGGCCGTGGACGTGCGGTTCGAAGGAGCCGACGACGAAGGCGCCGACGGCGAACATGACGACGCCGAACAGCACCCAGCTGGTCCGCTCGGTGGCGACGTACAGCATGATCACGAACAGGCCGAAGAAGATCAGCGAGGTGCCGAGGTCCCGCTCGAAGACCAGCACGAGCAGGCTGAGGATCCACACGGCGGCGACCGGGCCGAACTGCCGCCCGCGCGGGAGGTACATCCCCATGACGCGCCGGCCGGCGAGCGCGAGGGCGTCCCTGCGCAGCGTCAGGTACCCGGCGAAGAACACCACGATGACGATCTTCACGAACTCGCCGGGCTGGAAGGACAGCGGACCGATGAAGATCCACCGCTTCGCGCCGTAGACGTCGCCGGGGTAGAAGGCGGGCGCCATCAGCAGGATCATGCCCACGGCGATCGTGACGTACGGATAGCGCTGGAGCCGGCGGTGGTCCCGCAGCAGCGCCACCACCGCGGCGAACACCGCCGCGGCGATCCCGCACCACATCAGCTGCCCCGACGCCGCGGGCGTCGAGTGGCGGTAGTGCGCCGCGTACGCGAGGTCGAGCCGGTGGATCAGGACGAGGCCGAGCCCGCTGAGCAGGGTCGCCAGCGGCAGGATCAGCGGATCGGCGTGCGGTGCGAACCGGCGTACGACCACATGGCACGCCAGGGGCAGTACGATCGCCACCGCGCACGCCGTCGCCATGCTCGGGGGCAGCTGCCCGGTGGCGGCGAGGGCCGTCTCGGCGTAGCCGTACACGCAGATGAGAATGGCGCCGAGCAGCAGGACCAGCTCAAGTCCCCGGTCGCCCAGGCGTCCTGACCGGCCTGGCCGCACGGCCAGTTTCGCCGGTCCGCGCCGACCAGTCATGCCTTCCCCCTCGATCGGGTCCGCCGCGCCGGATCCCGCCCCAGTACGCGGCCGTCAGAGTTATATGGTTGCGCAACAACGCAATCGAACTGTAGCTGAGGGCGGGTAAGAGGAGGGTCGACGTGACGGCACGCGGGAGGGGGCACCGCAGGGCGTGGCCGGTGGTGGCGATCGGGGTGGGCGTGGTCCTGGCGTTGGTGGGCTATCTCGCCGTCCGCTTCCTGCGCTCGGCGACCTCCGACGAGTGTACGGCGCACGGCGCGGACGGCACGACCGTCACGCTCGACCTGGACCAGGCGTCCCACGCCGCGACCATCGCGGCCGTCGCCCACGCGCGCGGCCTGCCGGAGCGGGCCGTCACCATCGCCCTGGCGACCGCGATCCAGGAGTCGAAGCTCCGCAACCTCACCTACGGCGACCGGGACTCCCTCGGCCTGTTCCAGCAGCGCCCGTCCCAGGGCTGGGGCAGCCCCGCCCAGATCCGCGACCCCGTCTACGCGTCGGGCAGGTTCTTCGACGCGCTGGTCAAGGTGCCGGACTACCCGGACCTGCCGGTCACGGTCGCCGCCCAGCGGGTCCAGCACAGCGGCTACCCGGAGGCGTATGCCCAGCACGAGGGCATGGCGACGACCCTGGCCGACGTGCTGACGGGCCGGCAGGGCCCGGCGCTGAGCTGTACGGTCAGCGGCCGGAAGGCGGCGGGACAGAAGGCCGCCGAGGAGCAGGCGGTGGCCCAGGACGGGGCGGGACAGGGTGCGGCCGGGCCCGGTGCGACGAGCGACTCCGGCACCGCGTCCGGCATAGAGACCGCCGTCCGAAGGGAGTTCGGCCGGGTGCCGGGTGCCGTGCCCACGGCCGGCGCGGACGGCGGCGTCAGCTATCCGATCGCGGCCGGCGAGCCGGCCACCGGCTGGTCCCTCGCCCTGTGGCTGGTCTGCCACGCCACCGCCCTCGGCGTCACGTCCGTGACGTACGACGGCCGGCACTGGAACAGCAGCGCGTCGGACCAGGGCTGGACGCACACCGCGCCCGCGTCGGGGCAGGCCGCGGCGGCCGCGGTGACGCTGACCCATTAGCGCCCCGGCAGGCAACGTCTGCCCGCCGAGCAGCGGCGTCCGGCGGGTGGGGGACT
>NZ_JBVJMF010000011.1:0-231435 GCF_055584345.1 Streptomyces sp. NPDC104106 | reverse complement strand
ACTCCCGCGCGGCGGGGGAGCGTGCCGTGCGTCGCGGCGGGGCGAGCGTCGCCCTCCCGGGCTCCAGGCGCGCGGCGGCCGGGCCCGCGGGAGGGGCTGGTGCCCCGGCAGGCAACGTCGAGCAGCGGCGTCCGGCGGGTGGGGGACTCCCGCGCGGCGGGGGAGCGTGCCGTGCGTCGCGGCGGGGCGAGCGTCGCCCTCCCGGGCTCCAGGCGCGCGGCGGCCGGGCCCGCGGGAGGGGTCAGGCCTGCAGGGGCCGCTGGACCTTGATCGACTGGAGCAGTCCCACGGCCACCCACACGGCGAACATCGACGAGCCGCCGTAGGAGACGAACGGCAGCGGGATGCCCGCCACCGGCATGATGCCCAGCGCCATGCCGATGTTCTCGAAGGACTGGAACGAGAACCACGCCACGATCCCGGCGGCCACGATCGTGCTGTACAGCTCGGTCGACTCGCGCGCGATCCGGCAGGCCCGCCACAGGATGACTCCGATCAGGCCGATGATCAGGGCGCCGCCGGCGAAGCCCAGCTCCTCGCCGGCGACCGTGAAGACGAAGTCGGTCTGCTGCTCCGGGACGAACTGCCCGGTGGTCTGCGCCCCGTGGAAGAGC
The DNA here is from genome assembly GCF_055584345.1 of Streptomyces sp. NPDC104106. Lineage (NCBI taxonomy): Bacteria > Bacillati > Actinomycetota > Actinomycetes > Kitasatosporales > Streptomycetaceae > Streptomyces > Streptomyces sp. NPDC104106. The sequence continues at coordinate 230,821 of NZ_JBVJMF010000011.1, read as the reverse complement.
CCCTGGCCGGTCAGGCCGCCGGAGCCGATGGCGATCCGCGCCTGGTTGGTGTTGTACCCCACGCCGGACGGGTCCAGGCTCGGGTCGGCGAACGCGGCGAAGCGGTTGATCTGGTACTGGTCCAGCAGATGCAGCTGCCACACCGCGACCGCACCTGCGACCCCGACGCCGAGCAGGCCGAAGATCCAGCGGTTGGACGCGCCGGAGGCGAGCAGGACGCCGAGGATCGTGACGGTCATGACCATCGTCGAACCGAGGTCGGGCATCATCATCACGACCATGATCGGCACGGCGGCGAGGCCCAGCGCCTGCAGCACGGTACGGCTGTCGGGGTACGGCCGGTCACCCGCGTCGACCTGGGCCGACAGCAGCATTGCCATGCCCAGGACGATCGCGACCTTCACGAACTCCGAGGGCTGCAGCGAGAATCCGCCGCCCAGCACGATCCAGTTGCGGTTGCCGTTGATGGTGGCACCCAGCGGGGTGAGCACGAGCAGCACGCCGAGGAGGGACAGGCCGTAGAGGACCGGCACGGCGTTGCGCAGGGCGCGGTGGCCGAGCCACACGGTGCCGATCATCAGGGCGAACCCGATGCCGAGGTTCATCAGGTGCCGGACGAGGAAGTACTGCGGGTCGCCCTGGTTGATCGTGGTCCGGTTGCGGGTCGCCGAGTACACCAGCAGCGAGCCGATGAGCGACAGCGCGAGGGCCGCCAGCAGTATCGGCCAGTCCAGCCGCCGGACCGGCGAATCACGGGCGAAGAGCCTCGCCCACCGGGGCCGTTCGGGGCCGTACCCCGGTACGGAGAAGCTCTTCACGCTGGTCATGTCGGCGCCTCCGGCTTTCCCGCGTGCGTGACCGCTCGCCGGAAAATACTAGCTGCGCAGTTGCGTAAGAAAGCAAACGTCAGACGTGTCGGACGTAAGAGTCAGCTCGTGGCGGGCTTGGCGAGGAGCAGTTCGGTGTTGTGGTCGGCGGAGGTGCCCATGCGGCTGGCGGGGGTGGCGTACGGGTCGTTGTAGGCGAGTTCGCGGTACAGGGCGGCGAGGCCGGGGTCGGAGGTGTCGGCGAAGTCGGTCCGGTAGGGGGCGGCGGACTCGATGAGGGTGGTGAACAGGGAGAGGGTGCCGTCCTGGTTGTCGGCCACCTCGATGATCCGGGCGTGGTGCGGGTAGTCCACGTGGGAGGCCGTGTTGATCTCCCAGAAGGCGCGCTCCGGCACGCTGTGCCCGTGCGGGACGATCTGGTTCGTGTGGGTGTGCCCGTTCACCCAGGCCACGACGTTCGGGAACCGCTGGAGCAGGGCGACGAGTTCCGCCCCGCCGTGCCGCCCCTCGAAGGGCCGGTACGGGTCCGGCAGCAGATTGCCCATCGTGGCGCTGGTGTGGTGGCTGAACACGACGACGAGCCGGCCGTCGGACCCGCCCCGCACCACATGGCCGTCCCGGTCGTACCAGTGCCCGCTGTGCGCCTCGAGGACCGACTCCAGCCAGTCCAGCTGGGCCGTGCCGAGCGAACCGTCCGCGAACCCGGCGCGGTTGGTGGTGTCGAGGCTGATGCCGAGGATGCCGTCGGCGAGGTCGAAGGTGTAGTAGAGGCGCCCGCTGTCGACCGAGTCCTGGCTGAACCCGTGCCCCACCGGACCGGCACCGGTGTACCTGGTGTCGAGGTGGGCGCGGGCGAACTCGTCGGGCGTGAACGGGTGGCGCCGCTCGTCCGGCGTGACGGTGCGGATGGCGCCGCCGCCGGACAGCAGCTTGCCGAGCAGCAGGACGGCCTCGCCGGGATCCCGCAGCAGCGCGTCGGCGAGCCGAGCGGCGGTGGCGTCGTCGCACCCCTCGACCTTGCGCGCGCCGGTGTAGAGGTCGTTGAGCAGGCCGAGGTCGGGCAGGCTGCCCTCGATGCTGTCGTCGTGGTTGCCGACGGTGGTGTACCACGGGACCCGCAGTCCGGGCGCGTCGAAGGGCCGGACGGCGCCGCCGAGCAGCCCGGGTATCTCGGGCAGGCCCTTGGCCTTGTAGGCGTCCCGCACCGCGGACCCGGGATTCCAGTACAGCCCGCTCCCGGAGTTCTGGACCCCTTCGTACCGCGTCGGATCGCCGCTGCTGGGCACGATGTGACCGCCGCTCATGACGGTCAGGTACCAGTCGAGTTCGATCCGCTCGTGGTTGTCGGTGTTGTCCCCGGTGGCCATGACGAGGCCGAACGGCAGCCCGGTGTACGGCCCCTGCCGCACCGCGTTGACCCGCTCGACGAGCGACGAGGCGCCCCGCACGGTCAGCGTCTCCTGCGGCCGGTGCGCACTGTCGTTGAGCCGTGCCAGGTACTCGAACCGCACCGGTGACTCGGTGTCGGTCAGATGCAGGTCGGTGAACTGGACGAAGGAGGCGAGCCCGGTCCGCCGCCCGTCCCGCCCGGCCCCGGCCGCACGCAACTCCTGCCGCACCACCAGCGGCCAGCCGGGCCCGGCGGCGAGCCGCTGGTACGGCCCGGCCCCGACGGGCGTCGCCACCTGCTCCAGCGTGGTCCCCGCGACCCGCACGGCCCGCGCGGCGCTCTCGGCCAGGGCCCGCTCCCGCGCCGCGGCCCGCCCGGCCACGAACACGGGCCCGACGCCCGCCCCCACACCCGCCGCCGCGGCGCCCGCCACAAACCGCCGCCGACTCATCCCGGTCATGAATCCCCCTGTCCCTACGGTCACTTGAGGACCGGCCCGCCATCCGGACGCGCCTGCCGGGCTGAACCTTACTGACGGGTAGAGACGTGTCCAGGGCGCGGGGGGAAACTTGGGGGAAATCGAGGGGAGGGGGGAGGGGAGAGGGGAGAGGGGGGCATGGGACCGAGGGCCGACGCCGAGGACGAGGCGGCCGCCCTGCGCCGTATGTCCCCGTGACCGCGCCCCGCCCGCGCACCGGAGAGGGCTCGGCCGCACTCGGCGTGGGGCCCCGGCTGCCGTATGCGCCGAGTTCACCGGGTTCGCGTACACGGACGACGAACGCGTGGTGCCGCATCGTTCGTGACCTCCGCTTCCGCGCCGTCTCGACGGCATCTGTCCGATGCCGTTCTTCCGCGCATCCGGCCCGAGCGGCCGACGCCCGGAACACCACCGCTCACGGCAGGGGCGCTGCCTCGTCCCCGCAGCAGGGCATATGAGTAAGGAAGGCGGAGCGGGCGCCCCGTACGCACGCCGAAGCGACGTCGAGGGCGAAAGCTCGATCTGCAGGGAGGCGAGGACATGGTGGGACCGGAGAGCGCGCAGCCCGAGGCGGTGCCCTCCGCGCGGCTCACCGCGGCGCTGGAGGCCATCGGCACGGGTGCGTACGCCGTGGACGAGCAGGGCTGCATCGTCGCCGCCAACAGCCGGGCCGAACGGCTGCTGGGCCGGCCGGGCACCGAACTCGTCGGTCAGGACGCCCACGATCTGCTGCACCGCGGACCGCAGGGCCAGCAGCTTCCGGCGACGCAGTGCGGGATGCGGCAGGCGTTCCACGCCGGCAGTCCCGCCCAGGGCGGCGGCGAGTACTTCGAACGCGCCGACGGCTCCCTGCTGCCCGTCTCCTGGACGATCACGCCGTACGACATCGGCGGGGAACGCGCCGGCACCCTCGTCGTCTTCCACTCCCGCGGGCCGGCACCCGGCAGCGGCCCGCTCCCGGAGCCGGCCGCCGGGGCGACGCTGACCGACTTCGAGCGACTCGCCCTGCTCGCCGAGACCACCACCCAGCTGACCTCCACTCTCGACGTCGACGTGGCGCTGCGCCGGCTGGTGGGCCTGGTCCTGCCGCGCCTGGCGGACTGGGTCGTCATCGACCTGATCACCGACCACGACGAGGTCTGGCGCACCGCCGTGGTCCACGCTGACGGCGACACCCTGGTCCACCACGAGGACCTCGAAGGACCGATGCCGCCGGTCCCGGAGGAGTCCCGGATGCCCCTGTCCCGGGCCCTGCGGGGCGTCGCCTCCACCCTGGCCGGCCCCGAGACCTACCGACAGGCCCCGGACTCCGGCATCGCGGTCGAACAGCGCCGCCTGTTCGAGGCCACCGGCATCCGCTCGGCCGCCATCGCCCCCCTGCGCAGCACCCGGGACGTCCTGGGGGCCCTCACCCTGGGCCGCGCCGAGAGACCGGGCGACTTCACCGTCGCGGACCTGACCCTGCTGGAGGACATCGCACGTCGCGCCGGCCTCGCGCTGGACAACGCCCGCCTCTACCAGCGCCAGCGCAAGGTCGCGGAGACCATGCAGAACCATCTGCTGCCCCAGATGCCGCGCGTGCCCGGCCTGCAGATGACCGTCCGCTACCTGCCCGCCCCCGACGCCTCACAGGTGGGCGGTGACTGGTACGACGCCTTCACCCTGTCCGACGGAGCCACCGCCCTGGCCATCGGCGACGTCGTCGGCCACGACCTGGAGGCCGCCGCCGGCATGGCCCAGCTGCGCAACATGCTCCGCGCCTACGCCTGGTCCCAGCAGAAGCCCCCCAGCCGGATCGTCGAGCGCCTCGACGAGGCGATCGAGCCGATCACCGACGTCTCCATGGCCACCCTCGTCCTCGCCCGGGTGACCCAGACCGCCGACGGCTCGTGGCAGCTGTCCTGGACCAACGCCGGCCACCCACCGCCCCTCCTCGTCACCCGGGACGGCCTGGCCCAGTACCTCACCGAAGGCCACGGCCTCCTGCTCGGCACCGGCGTCCACTCCCCCCGCCCCGACGCCACCGTGCTCCTGCCACCCGGCTGCACCCTCGTGCTCTACACCGACGGCCTCGTCGAAGCACCCGGCCGCACCCTCGACGACGGCCTGGACCACCTGCGCCAGCACGCCGCCGCCCTCGCCCACCGCCCCCTGCCGTCCTTCACCGACCACCTCCTGCGCCGCATCCAGCCGCCCGGCCTCGACGACGTCGCCCTCCTCGCCCTGCGCACACCCACCCGAGAGGACAGCAGCCCGACCCCACCCTGACCCGACCCGCGCCGCCCAGCTGCTAGCGTCCGGCGCCATGTGGGCTCAAGAGATCGTGGCCGGCCGGCGTGGCGGCACACCCCCTCCGCAGTGGTCTTCCGGGCTGTTCCCGGTGGGACGTTCCGGATGGGCTTGTCCGACGCGGAACTGGACGCGGTGCGTGCCATCGAGCGGGCGGACGACGCCGACGACGACCTCGAAGCAGTCTTCACCGACGCCGTCCGAGCCCGGCCGGTGCGCGAAGTGCGGGTCGAGCCGTCCTGATCGCCCGGCATCCGCTCACGGTGGCGCAGGTACGGCACTGGCTGCCCGACTACGAGGACAGCTTCACCGACTCGGCTTCGAGCACGGCGCGGCTCGAAGCCGGCCTGGACGAACTGCTCGGGACGTTGCCGTTCCGGCTGCCCAGCGAGGCGGAGTGGGAGTACGCGGCCCGCGCGGGCACGACCACTGTGACCTTCCGCGGGGACGGGAGGCCGGACGAGGACGAGGTGATCGACGACTTCGCCGACGAGGAGCGCACCGCCGCGGCTGAGAACGCCTTCGGACTGGCGGCGATGGGGTCGGCGAACGAGGTCTGCGCTGACGTGTGGGTCCCGCATTTCGCGGACGCGCCGGCGGACGCGCGCCCCCGCGTCGGGACCGGACCGCGGGTGGTGCGCGCAGGGGCCGCCGACCTGTATCCGTGGCAGGGCTGCGACGAGTGGCTGCTGTTGCTCTCCGCCATCCGCCACGAGTTCCAGGGCTTCACCGCGGTCCGTCCGGTCGCACCGGTGCCGACGAGTCAGGGGGCGTGCTGAGCACAGAGGCGACGCGTCGTACGGACATGAGGGCGCCGGTGACGGGGCCGGCCTCCGGGACACACGACTGCCGTCCCTGCGGAATCGACGGCCACGAGGGATCGGGCCGCCAGTTCGGCGGTGGCACTCGCTCGTGAGGCGTCGGGGGTGAACGAGACCAGGACTGAGCCCAGAGATGGTCACGTTGTCCCTGCTCAGGGACCGTTCCGAGGCAGTGCGAGTGCCGCATCAGCTGCGGCTGTCGGCCGACGATCAGTCGGCGTTCTCCTCGCCGTTCAGTTGCCCCGTCGCGTATGCGCGCTCCGCTGGATGCCCGGCCAGCCGCGCCATCACCCAGGCCGTGTCGGCGTCCGCCAGGCGGCGGGCCTGCGACCGGGCGGGGATCACCCTCAGGGGGCGGGCGATGTTGGCCCGGTGCGTGCGATGCCGTGTCGGCCAACCGGCGAGTGTCGCGGCGCGGTCGGCCTTTACAGAGTTGATCAGCCGGTGACCACCTGAATGAGGATCCCACGTCGTCGCCGTCGACCTCGAAGGCAGTCGCGTCGTTCTCGGTCAGCCGGCTCACGCCGGCTCACTGGGCGAGCGGATCCGGACATGGCCGACTCGCGAAGGGGCTTTCGATCGTGACCGGGCATCGACGGGGTGCGGCTGCTCGCAGGCAGCGGGCGACCCGGTCAAAGGCGCTGTCAGCGGGCGGTGGCCCGGTGCCGGTCCTACTGGCGGCTTCAACTCGGTCGCGATGTGGTTGCCGTCGTGACGGTGGGTGCCCATGAGGTGAGGCTCGCGTGGGCGTGACAGGCGCACGCTTTTCCAACTCTGTTGGCGCCTAGTCGGGGCGCGTACAGGGTCGTTCGCCTGCGTTCACGGTTGGCTTGGTTACGGGAAGCACCCGGCACACGGCCTCGCCCGAACAACGGTGAAGGGGGTTGAACGCAGACGGAAACCGAGACCGCCGCACTCTTCACCGCAGCACGTGAGACGGCCGCGGCCAGTTGCCGGAGCCACCGTCATTGGTGGAGCTAAGCCGCCTTGGGCCGCGCCGTACGTAGGCCCGAGGCAGGCTCCTGTGCGTCCTCGAGCGGCAAGGTCTCGTCTTCCCCGAAGTCAGGGGCCTGGAAGGGGTTGGTCGTCGGAGGCGGCGATGCCGCAGCGGAGCAGCGAGGTTGCCCTTCCAGGGCGGAAAACAGCGACGTCAGATCGATGAGGGGACTCTCTTTCGGTACAGGTCCCTGAAGGGGCCTGGTGTGCCGCAACTGGGCACAGCGGTCCTACAGCTTGGTCATCTTCGTGTACGGGCTCAAGATCCGCATTTGCGCCGAGCGGAAGTCCACGAGCGCCGCGACTCCGTCCTCGACGCCGACCACTCGGCCGAGGCCGTACATGTCGTGTGTGACCTGGTCGCCCACGGCGAAGTGCTTGGGAGCCGGTGTGACCGGAGCCTTGAAGGGGCTGGAAGGCAGATGACGCTTCGGCGCAGCAGGCTTTGTCATGACTCAGTATGAGCCTACGTGTACCCCGTTCGCTGTGGCCGCCGGCACAGATCCAGAAGGGAACGACCGCTTCGTGCCGCTGACCTGGGGTTTCGAGACGTGGTGAGGCGAAAATGGGCCGTAGGTCCCCTTCACTGACTCGTGGCCACGATGGCGCCCAGTCACGCTACCGGTTCGGGTTGCCTACCAGAGCAAGCCGCGACGGCCGGCTCGGGCTGGGGCTCTTTGCCGAACGCCGCCGACAGTTCGTCCGCCCACTTGGCGAGCCGAGGCGGCTCACCGCCGCCGGGCTGCAGCGGCTTCCCGGGTGATCGGCATGGTCCGAGGAGTAGCAGCCGGGAAAAGGCCAGGTCAAGACCATCGGAGTACAGTGGGACACGCGGAGTTCACTGCGGGCCGCAAGGAGCGAGGCATGATCCATTCAGCCGATATCCGCGAGTGGCGCAACCGCGACGTGATCGATCCCAAGGGCCGCAAGATCGGGGCCCTGGAAGCGGTCTACGTGGACACCACCACCGACGCGCCGTCCATGGCCACCGTCCGCACGGGGATCCCGACCCGGCAGCGGCTCGTCTTCGTCCCCCTCGACGAGGCGACCCTGGGACCCGGATACGTGCGGGTGGCGCACTCGAGAGGGATCGTGAGGAAGGCACCGTCGATCGGCACGGACGACGTCCTGCCGGTGCAAAGGGAAGAAGAGATCTTCAAACATTACGACAGGTCCTACGAACCTGGCGCAGACCGCGGACGCCGTCTCGCGCGCGGCTGACGGCCCGGCGGGAGGAAGTGGTCAGCTATGTGGGCGCTTTTTTTGTTCCTGGTCCTCGTCGCGATCGTCCTGGGACTCGTCGGCGTGGCGCTGAAGGGGTTGTTCTATCTCCTGATCATCGGCGTGGTGGTCTTCGTGGCCGACCTCGTGCTCCTGGGCGCGCGGTGGTCCCGGCGATCGCACCGGCACCTCGTCCGGTGATGAAGAGAGTCCTTCGGTGGCTGGTATGAGTTTCAGCGATCACACGGTCCCGAACCCACCACTGTACGAACGGCTGTGAGGATTCACCGCGGCGCTGCTCGGCAGGCCTGACCCACCGAACGATTGACGCTTCGAGCTGTCCTCTCCAGGAATCGTCGGCCAGCTGGGCGGCGCTTTGCACGCGGCCGGTCGGGCGCCTGTGACCTCATAGCGGCTGTCGAGGAGCGAGGCGACGAACGAGTCGATGTCCCGCCCTTCGTATCCGGCGGACCACAAGCCGGGGATGACGTGGGTCTCCCGGAACAGATCATCCAGGGAGACCTCAAGAGCCTCCGCGACCGCGCCGACGGTGAAGAAACCTGGCTGGATCGCTCCCTCGCCTTCCGACCTCTTCGTCCCGAAGCAACTGAGGTGGGGGCTCGGCCTTGGGCTGGTGTGACTCTCACCTGCTGAGATAGTCCGTGGGCATCCGCGCTCGTCCGCCGCTGTCCGTCGGCGTTGTCACGCAGTTGGACACTCACCCGCACTTCATGCCCCGCCCCTTGCTGCACCTGCTCCGCGGCCTACTTGAACCAGTAGCGGACGCCGTGGTGGTGGGAGCAGGTGCCCTGCGAGTGCCGCGAGTAAGACAGCGTGGCATCCACGCACTTGGCGGTCTCGTACTTGTCCTTGGGCTTTTGGTGGTGTGTCCAGCCACAGACGCCCGTGGTGTGGTGGACGCAGTGGTGGGCGGTGTTGGTGGACGGCAACGTCGCCGCGGATGCCGTCGGTGCGCTGAAGAAGACGCCGGCCACGGCGACAGCTATGGCTGAGGCGGCAAGACGAGCACGCAAAGGGACCCCCCCTTTTGAGTAGGACAAGTGCAGGGGGACTGTATACGGGTTTCAACCGATCGGTGGCTCGTATGGGATTACCCGCACGCGCGATGGGTCACCGGGTCTGATCCGTTGGTCGACGGCGGCCACCCTCGAATGGCCCGCATGAACCTCAGCCGACGACAGTCAGCCATGACGGCGGGTACGCCGACCGACCAGGCGCGCGTATGTCTTGCTGCCCCCCCCCACCGGCCTGCACCACGCTGCCAGTGCTGTTGACCAGAGCGAGCCGTGGGGTCGGCTCGCGACGACGGCACCCGAGCTCTCAGCTTGGGAAGCTAAGGTGATCTAGGGCTTATTGCGGGGCTGACCTGCGGCGGAAGGTTGTCGATGCCTGGTGGCGGGTTCGTTGATTCCCCGGTGTTCCCCGCGGTTCCCCGTAGGATCTGGCACGCGTCTGGCACGACCTATTTGTCCCGAACTGCTGGCTTGCACGGGCAACTTCCGATCTTCTCCCTAGCGTGTCTCCTCTGCGGGCCCTGGGGCGCTCGGGCTTGCTTCGCCACTTCCGCTCCCAAGTGGCAGAAGGCCACCACGGGCTGAGTGCCGCTCGCCCCGGAAGCCTCCGCTGACACCTAGGTCTATTCGCGCACGCTCGTGAAACTGGTTGATGGCGTGGAACGCTGCGCTGTGAAGAGCTCCCCACTCGTCCGGAGCGTCATCCGCGTCACCCCGCGCTACGTCTCCGAAAGCGGCCGTCGTTTCTTGTACGGCGTGGGCTGCTTCGACCACGTCATCCCCGGCCAGGAGCATTACCCGCTCAAAGGCGATTGCTTGCGCAGTCCCTGCTTGGGTGAGGTCCAGCCGTACGTCCTCCTCGCTTCGCGGCATGGTCCGTAGGCCCTTGCGGACTTTGTAGACCACGACGTTGGCGGCCATGGTGGCACGCACTTTGCTGATGTAGTCGGTGTATGTGTCGAGCTTCTTCTCATCCCAGCGAACGCGCCGAGTCTCACGCCGTTTGCTCCGCTCTGCCAACTGGTTGGTGACGAAAGTCATCAACGACCCCAGAAGCACGGCCGCAATAGTCACCAACTGTGAGAGGGCATCCATCCTGACCGCCTTCGGCCCGTTCTAAATCCTGGCAAGGCGCTGATCTTATGCGCCCTCAGTGTTCAGGTTCGTGCTGACCTCGGGCAGCACGGGCGCGCCAGGGCCATGCTCGGGGCTACGCCCCCGGGTTCGGATAGTGAGTCACGCGGTCGGCGGAGTCTCGATGACCAGGTCAATGCGACGGGCGTCGGCCGATGGTGAGGCCGGCGGGCGCCCGCGTAGGCCAAGGCTTTGAGGTCTGACCTCATTCTCATCAGGTCGCTCACAGCCGCCGTGGAGGCTGGAAAACCCCCAGCCTGACGACGGTTTATCGACCGCTGAAGGCCGCTCTCGTCCGCCCGGGTTCGCCAATGTTGGTGTCAGCCGTTGATGTCACCAGATGCACGCTTTCCAAGTCTGTTGATGCCCGAGCGCGGTCGGTGCCGGGCCGTTCACCTGCGTTCATGCCCGGCCAGGCGCTCAGCGCGAGCCGATGGCCAGACCCTCCTGAACGGTGGCGTCCGTCGCTGAATGAGACGGAAACCGAGACGGACGGATACCGCCTGGCCGGGCTGTTCGAATCACTGGCCGCAAGCGCACCCAGCGGCTGCCAGGGCCTCCTCGGCGGCCTGACTGGTGCAGCAGCCGTCGCCGGTGGCGTTGGGGTCGGCGCTCTTGCCGAGGGTGTCGCCGTCGGCCTTCACAACGTAGACCTCCCAGGGTTCCTTGCCGGGGCCGTGCACCCACACCTTGTCCTGGAGGGCGTAGCAGCAGGAGGTGTCGTTCTCCGCGAAGGTGGCCAGGCCGGCGTTCTTCAGCCGACCGGCGGCGGCGTTGACCTGCTCGGTGGACTCGACCTCGACGCCGAGGTGGTCCAGGCAGGTCTCCTCGCCGGGCTCGCCCTCGATGAGTACGAGCTTGAGCGGGGGCTCGGTGATGGCGAAGTTGGCGTAGCCCTCGCGCCGCTTGGCTGGTTCGGTACCGAAGAGCTTCGAGTAGAAGGTGATCGACGCTTCGAGGTCGCTGACGCGCAGGGCGAGCTGGGCACGGGACATGACGGGACTCCCATCTGCTTGCATTGACGTCTGTCAATACAGAGCTTGCGCCTTGGATCGAGAATCGTCAACATAGAAGAATGTCGAAGCAAGAACTTGTGGTGCTCGGGCAGGATGATCAATCCGCTGCCTGCTGCCCGGGACTGCTGACCGCGCCTCTGGACGACGCCCAGGCGGCAGACCTGGCGAAGATGTTCAAGGCACTGGGTGACCCGGTCCGGCTGCGCCTGCTGTCCATGATCGCTTCGCGGGCGGGTGGCGAGGTCTGCGTGTGCGACCTGACCCCGGCCTTCGACCTGTCTCAGCCGACGATCTCGCACCACCTCAAGCTGCTCCGGCAGGCAGGTCTGATCGACTGCGAGCGCAGGGGCACGTGGGTCTACTACTGGGTGCTCCCCGGCACCCTGGACCGGCTGTCCGGGTTCCTGTCGACCGCACAGACGACGGAGACGACCGCGTGAGCGCATCGCTCGGGCGCCGTGCCCTCGCTGAAGCCGTGGGGTCGGCCGCCCTGGTCGCCGTGGTGGTCGGCTCCGGCATCCAGGCCACCGAGCTGACCCATGACGTCGGAGTGCAGCTGCTGGCCGACTCGCTGGCGACCGTGTTCGGCTTGGGCGTGCTCATCGCGCTGCTCGGACCGGTCTCCGGCGCGCACTTCAACCCGGTGGTCACGCTCGCGGCCTGGTTCACCGGCCGGCGCGCCCCAGACGGGCTGACCCTTCGGGACGTGGCCGCGTACATCCCCGCGCAGACGGCCGGAGCCATCGGCGGCGCCGTCCTCGCCGACGGCATGTTCGCCAAGCCTCTGGTGCACTGGTCCACCCACGACCGCTCCGCCGGTCATCTGTGGCTCGGCGAACTGGTCGCGACCGCCGGACTGGTCCTGCTGATCTTCGGGCTCGGGCGCACTGGTCGGGCCCACCTCGCGCCGGTCGCTGTGGCGTCCTACATCGGCGCGGCGTACTGGTTCACGTCCTCCACGTCGTTTGCCAACCCGGCCGTCACCATCGGCCGCGCCTTCACCGACACGTTCGCTGGCATCGCGCCCGGCTCTGTCGTCCCGTTCATTGCGGCACAGATCGCCGGTGCTGCCCTCGGCCTCGGCCTGATGGCCGCCCTCTTCGCCCAGCCTGCGCCGGTACAGAACGGCACAATCCCGGTCCAGAGTGAGCACGAACTCGCCGCCCCCTCCGCCTCCTGACCCACCGCGCCCAGAAAGACACCCGCATGACCACTCCCGAGCGTCCGTCCGTCCTGTTCGTCTGCGTCCACAACGCCGGACGCTCCCAGATGGCCGCCGCCTTCCTCACCCACCTGGCCGGGGACCGCGTCCAGGTGCGTTCCGCTGGCTCCGCCCCCGCCAACAGCGTGAACCCCGCCGTGGTGGAGGCCTTGGCCGAGGTGGGCATCGACATCTCGGCCGAGGTCCCCAAGGTGCTCACCGTGGAGGCCGTCCAGGCGTCCGACGTCGTGATCACGATGGGCTGCGGCGACACCTGCCCGGTCTTCCCCGGCAAGCGCTACCTCGACTGGGAGCTCCCCGACCCGGCCGGACAGGGGGTGGACGCTGTCCGCCCGATCCGCGACGAGATCGAGAAGCGCATCCGCGGCCTGATCAGCGAGATGACGTTGGACGCTCAGGCTGGAAGTTCGGCGCCCTGACGGCGCGCCAAGGAAATATGGGCACTGGCCGCAGAAGACCCCCGGACCGATGTCCGGGGGTCTTTTGGCTGGTGCGGCTAACAGGATTTGAACCTGTGGCCTCATCCTTATCAGGTCGATCACAGATCCCTGGGGGCTGGAGGGATCTCAGCCCTACGACGGTCTACCGACCGCTGGGGGCCGCTCTCGTCCGGCCGTGTTCGCCGCTGTTGGTGTCAGCTGTTGGTGTCAGGCAACGACGACGGGCTTGACACGCGGCTACGGGAGGCGCGCTGCGATCGCCTGCACGACGATCAGGGCGATCACTGCGGCCACCAAACCGGGCGCGCCCTTCCGCTGCTGCCCGGCCCAGTTCGTCGCTGTCGGCGTCAGCGAAGCCTCCTGCCGTTGGCGGCCACAGCGATGCCGCTAGTCACTGCGGCGCTGTCGCGGAGGCACGGTCTTATGGAAGCGATCAAGCGGTTCAATCGCGTGCCCGCGCCGGCGACGGATACAGCGACTGCGTGTTGCGCGCGCCTCGCCCTTGTACTCGTACTCCAACTTGCTCTCCAGGTACCACCCCATCCTCTCGTACTGATCTTCTAGTTGCTGAGTGCGCCCTAAGGTCGGCCACTTACCGAAGCGCTTCTGCACTGCCGTTCTGCCAACACCGAACGCTGCCGCGATGCGCCCCCACGAGTACCGCTGCGTGCGCGCTTCGGCTACGACGTCGGCCGTGACGCGCTTGACCGCTTCCTCGACCAACGCGGTCGCTCTCAGCGTGGTCATGTTCTGTACCGAACCACTGAGGTAGTGGATCGCGAAACGGACCGCTGCATCAGCAAGATCCTCGTCATTCATGACCTCCCACGGTTCCAGCGGCCAAGCAGGATCATCGAAGGAGACCCAGGGCCACGGGCGATCGGGACTGAAGGTGTACTTCGGCGCCTTATTGATCAAAGCTTTTTCCCCAGGCTGTGAGCTGACACGTCCACCTTGCGTGGACGGTTCTCCCCACGGAAAGCGCTTACGTGTCAGTGACGCCCGTAAGAATGGAATGGAACGCGGGGCCGGCGACAGCTTCTTGGCGGCCTTGTCGCGTGCTGCCTTCATGCGAAGGGGGAGGGGCCAGTCCGTTGAGGGAGGCGTCGTGAGCACATAGCTGTGGAGCTCAACTAGTAAGCAGCGCTGCACTCTTAGCTCGGCTGGCTGTCAGTGAGTACCAGCTATGCTTCTCCCGTTCACTTCTCATCCCACTAGCGCCCCGGCCAAGTGGGTCGGGGACCCCGGTACGACTAGGGGTAGTTCCGCCGATGGGAAGTGGTCAATGAAGGAAGACCGAGAGCCTGAGCAGTCTGAGAACGGTCGAGACCGAGGCCCCACCAAGGCCGAAGTTCTGATCCCGATCCTCACGACAGTGACGGCGCTCGCAGGTTGCGTCGAGCACCTGGCGCGTTAGTGCCAGACGGAGCGCGGTGCCGGACGATCAGGGGCCAATGCGAAGCGGGCCCGACCGTCATCTACTCGGCCGGACCCGCCTCACCCTCGGCCGTGGGGAAGCCGCTCGACGCTGCCAACGTCCGGCGTGCCTTCCGCCAGGCGCTCAAGGGCATCGACGGGATCAACGCCGACGAGTGGACGCCGAGGGAGCTGCGACACAGCTTCGTGTCCCTGCTGTCCGATCGGGGCGTGCCGCTGGAGGAGATCTCCCGGCTCGTCGGGCACTCCGGGACCGCCGTGACGGAGGAGGTCTACCGGAAGCAGATCCGGTGATCCAGACCGGCGCGGTGGTCATGGACGGGATCTTCGGCGCCGACCCGCGACGGTCGTAGACACTCAAAAATCGATAGTCACGCAGATAGACACGCAGCAAAGCCAGAGGGCCCTTACCGAATCGGTAAGGGCCCTCTGACCTGCTACTTGGCTGTCGGGGTGGCGGGATTTGAACCCACGACCTCTTCGTCCCGAATGAGGTTCGAACAAGATCGCTACCGGGTTGGATGCGAATATCCCCTGGTCAGGGGGTTGGGCTGGGGTGGCCTCGCGTTGTCTCGGTGGGCCTCCGGGAGAAGATCATCTCCCAGATTTCTCCCAGATGGACGACTGCCCGCTGAAAGATGCGCACGCAAAGGGAGGTTGCCCCCGCACATTTGCTTTGGACGCGCAGCCTGCAGGTGACGGAAGGGCGGCTTGCCGCTGGGGCGATCCAACCCGAACGAGTGATTGCCTGTCTCGGCGGGAGAATGTGAGCTGATGCCATGCATCGCTGGTCCGCTTTGAATGATCGGCAACGAGCGCTTCTTCGTCGCTTGGAGGCGGGCGAGGAGCTCACCGCGCAGGAGCCGAGCGACAGGCGCTCTGCCTACGCGTTGCGGGACCGCGGACTGCTGGCAGTACGGCGTAGCCGGGGAGTTCTCTCGGCTGAGGTGACAGAGGCCGGGAAGTTCTACCTCCAGCATGGACACCATCCCGACCACCCAGGGCACACGGCTGAAGACCAGCAGACCGCGATACCGACCCGTCAGCCGGAGAGCTGCCCCACGAAGGTGGAACGTGAGAGCGAACAGCGGGCCGCGGCGCCCAAACGCGGCACGGACAAGGGCGCGAAGAAGACGACGAGGGGCGGTGCCTCGTACAGCGAGAGGCCCATCCCCGTGGCGCGGCGGGCGAAGGCGAGTCAGCTCATCGAACAGCTCGTCGTGGAGCAGCAAGTCATTATCCACGCGCCCGACGAAGCCCAAGTGGTGGAGTGGCGGCGCGTCATCGACTTCGCGAAGCGACACGGACTCGTGCCGTCCGGCAAGCGCGTCGAGAAGTTCCGCATGTTCAACCGCACCCGAGACCTGCAGATCTCTCTTCTCGACGGCCCTCATCCCAACGCTGGCCGACAGACGCCGGAGGATGCGCCGCAGGTTCCGGTGCCCGTTCAGTTGCGCTCACCACACCCGGTCGTGGCTGCACTGCGTGATGACGAGGGCCGGCTCGTGATGCCGACGGAGCCGCGCCGCCGTGCCCTCCGGGTGTTGCAGGGACTTGCTGCTGAAGCCGTACGGCGTGGACACGGGGTGGAGGAACGGCCTGTCCCTGATCGCTACCGCAACCGCGGATACTCCTACAACGGGCGTTACACACCCCCGAGCTATTCGCGCCGCGAAGGCGAACTGGACCTGATCGTTGATGACTTCACATACACCGTCACGATCAAGCAGGAGAGTCCACAGGCTGCAGAGCCGGAGCGCAGCGAGAGGCTGATGCTCGAACTCGGCTACAGCCGTTCCGCTCGCCGGAGCCAATGGGCCGACCGCAAGCGCTGGGCGCTCGAGGACGTCCTGGGTGCGGTACTTCAGGAAGTCGAGGCCCGCGCGGTCGAGGACGCACAGCGGAAGGTGGACGAGGAGCGTGCGAAGGAGGAGCGCAAGGCACGCTGGCAAGAGGCCATGACTGCGGCGAAACAGCAGGCTGTTCAGGCCCAGCTGGCTCGTGTGCTCGGTGAACAGGCCGCCCAGTGGAGGGAAGCCACTGCCCTGCGCGAGTACTGCGAGGCGCTGGAGCTGCGTCTCGTCGAGGTGGCGGGGACCGAGGGACCGGAGGTCGCCTCGGCACGGGAGTGGCTGGCCTGGGCTCGGAGCTACGTTGAAGCGATCGATCCGCTGCGTCGACTTCCCGGGATGCCGACTCCTCGTGAGCCAAAGCCAGATGACCTGAAGCCGTACCTGACGGGCTGGAGCCCATACGGGCCGGAGTCCCACTCAGGATGGGGGAGCTTCTGACATGACCAACCATCCCAGCGGGGCCGACGGCAGCCCTGACGCGAGCTCTCACTCGGCCCCCACCCCGGCCCTGCGGTCATTGCCCGGCAGGGCAAGGCCCCGCAAGGAAGCCTTGCGCGAGGTCGAGGATGCCAATGCCAAGCTGCGTGAACGGCTTCCTTCGGCCTTGTGGCCGCTCATGGTGACGGAAGCGGAACAGTGCTACCGGTGGCGGGTCCAGCTGGACTGCGGCTGTATTGAGGAGGTGCTGACACTCGGCGAAGAGCGTTTGCCGAGTGAACGGCAGTGGCGCGGTCCCGAGCGCGAGTGGCTGCAGAAGGGACAGATGCTCTGCGTCCACGATGACGCTCCGCCTGCGCCGTACCGGGACATCGTGGAGTGGGGCGAGCGTAGAGAAGTGACCTTCCCCGCAGACCCGGTGGAGCCTGACGATGGGATGGACCCTCAGACGTGGGCTGTGCTCCGCCACGACGAGCCGCACACCAGGGCGTTCTGGAAGGTAACGCTGACTTGCGGGCATGTCACTGACACCATCGCCCTCGACCTAGGTTGGAAACCCGAAGACGGGCCTCGTCTGTGCAGCGTCAAGCGAGTGGCGGAGATGACCGAGGAGTGCGAGGAGTACTGGGCAGCGCACCCGACCGAGCAGGCCCCTCGCGAGCGCGAACACATGCGGCGGATGCTCTCGCAGCGCTGGCCGAGCCCAGAACCCGAGCACCCGTGCTATACCTGCAGCTTTGTGCACTGGATCGTGGCGTATCAGCGCGTCGGCTGGCTGGTCCCGCGCAAGTCAGCACCGAAACGACAACAATCGCCGAAACCACCGTCCCGCGCTGACCTCGAGCACAGACTCCAGCAGGCGGAAGCCGAGGCCGAGCGACTACGGAGCGAACTCGCTGATCTTGATCAATAGGAAGCCTGCCAGCCACACGTGTTCGGACTCCCAGCTGCGGGGCATCGATGCCGGGTAACTGCCAGATCTGCAATGAAGGGAGCTGCCGCTTCTGCCTTCGCCGAGGCTCGTACACAGCCTATGGGCCGCGCCCTTAACCCAGGAAAGTACGACGACACCTACGAGTGGAAGCTCCCCGACGCCCTACCGGTGAGGGTTGAAGTGCACGGGGGAGGGATGTGGGCAGGTAGCCCAGATCCCACCCTGCTCGGACCCCAACAGAACTCGCTCCTGGGTATCGAGCCTCCTGCATCACTGCGGGGCTGGATCGCCGTTCCCGACGCTGCTCTCCACTTGATCGATCACTACGGCGTAGAACCACTTGGCCAGCTCAGCGACGAGCTGCGTTCGTCCCGGGGTGCTGGTGAAGAAGTAGTCACTCATCTTGTTGTGCGCGCCCTGGTTGTCCGCGACCGCGCCCGTCACGGCATCGTCAAAGTCTGGGGACTCGGCGAACTGAGTGGCGCTGTTGACCTTGGCCTGTTGCACGAGGTCCTGGTCCTCCAACAGAGAGCCGAGGAGGGCCTCCAGGAAGGACACCTTCTGACTGGTCGTGAAGTCCTCGTTGCCGAAGAGATCATTGAGCCGCTCTAGGACGGTCTGGAACGCGACCATCTTGGGGTCCTTCTTGCTCGCCGACCCCACGCCCGTCATGCCCTTGAGCGCGACGTCCTCGCCGCCCAGGGAAATATCGACCTTGCCCCTGTCGATCTGCTTGACATTCTGAAGCACCACGTCGGACAGATCGATCGGGGCGGTGTAGTTGTCGGGCTGGATCCGGCGGGCCAACAGCCGCAGATATATGCTGTGCTTCTCCAGGTCCGCATCGCCATAGTCGATGATCTGACTCATGAAGTCGTAGAGGCGCACGAAAGTTCCGACATCCTTGCGGAACATACCGAGCTCTTCCAGGACGGCCTTGTCCCCCTCACCGCCGTTCGCGACAAGAGCGGCGGTATACCGGTCCTGGAATCGCTTCTTCCCGGGGTTCACCGCAGCCGTCAGGGCGTTGTTACCCTTGTTCTTCACGAACGCTTCGGCGCACTGGTCGACCTCGGCAGGCGTGTAGATCCCGAAGGTGTCCAGCTTGGCGGACAGGTCGTGGACGAGGTTCGGGTCGGTCGACTGCTCCAGGTACGCGTCGGTGTAGTACGGCTCGAACGCCTTCTGGATGATGTCCGGAGGATTAACGAAGTCCACGATCTGCGTCATCGCCGAGGTCTTGTGGATGCCCGACGGGGTGACGTACGTGCGATTGAGGCGGGAGAGAGTCTGCACCGCCGTCACGCCCGACAGCGGCCTGTCGACGTACATGGCGCAAAGCAGCGGCTGGTCGAAGCCGGTTTGGAACTTGTTGGCGACGATCATGACCCTGTACTCGTCGCCCTTGAACGCAGTGCGCAGGTCGTATATGCCCGGGTTCATCGAGGCTTCGGAGAAGTCCGTCGGCCCAGAATCGGGGTCGTCTACCGTGCCGGAGAAGGCCACCAGGGTGCCATAGCCCAGGCCCTTCTTGGCTATGTAGTCGTCGATGGCCAGCTTGAAACGTACGGCACCCTTGCGGGAGTCGGCCACCACCATCGCCTTGGCATGACCGTCCAGCAGGTGCGCGACGTTGGACCGGAAGTGCTCGACGATGATCGCGGCCTTCTGCGCGATCGTCTGCGGATTGAGTTTCACCCACCGCATGACCTGCTTGGTCGCCTCACTCTGGTCGACCTCCGAGTCGCCGCCGGCCGCGTTCTGCCCGACCTGGAAGGCCAGCTTGAACGAGTGGTAGCCCCGCAGTACGTCGAGGATGAAACCCTCCTCGATGGCCTGCTTCATCGAGTACACGTGGAACGCCTGCGGTGGCAGGGTCGTGCCCTCCGGCACCCGGCCGAACAGCTCCAACGTCTTGCCCTTGGGCGTGGCGGTGAACGCGAAGTACGAGATGTTCTCGCTGGCGGCCCGCTCAGACGCTTCGGCGGCCAGGACCGACTCGACGTCGACCTCGCCGCCCTCCTCGATCTCCTTCAGCTCCTCGGACGTCAATACGGCCTTCAGCTTGTTGGCAACCTGCCCGGACTGAGAGGAGTGCGCCTCGTCGGCGATGACAGCGAACCTCTTGCCCTTCAGCCCCTTGGACTGCCGGATCTCGTCCATCGCGTGGGGGAAGGTCTGGATCGTGACGACAATGATCAGCTTGCCGTCGGCCAGTGCCTTGGCCAGCACCCCCGACTTGGATGAGCCCTCACGGGCCGCTTGCTTTCGGTCGATAGCCAGCACGATGCCCTGGTCGTTGTCGATCTGCTTGATCGCGTCCTGAAGCTGCCCGTCCAACACGTTGCGGTCGGTGACCACGATGACCGAGTCGAAAACCTTGGTGTTGTCCACCTGCAGACGCGCCAACCGGTGGGCCAGCCAGGAGATCGAGTCAGTCTTGCCCGAGCCTGCCGAGTGCTGGACCAGGTACCGGTGGCCGGCCCCCTCCTCGATGACAGCGTCGGTAACCCGGGTGACAGCCTCCCACTGGTGAAAGCGCGGGAAGCGCAGAGTCGCAGACCGTGTCGTCTTGCCGGAGATCGGATCGGTGTGCCGGTCGTGCTTGATGTACATGAACCGGCCGAAGATGTTCAGCCACGCGTCCCGCTGCAGCACTCGCTCCCACAGGTAGGACGACGGCGACCCGTGCGGGTTGAGTGGGTTGCCGGCCCCACCGTCTTCGCTGCCCCGGTTGAACGGCAGGAAGGACGTTTGCTCTCCGGCCAGCTTCGTGGTCATCCAGACCTCGTCATTGGAGACCGCGAAGTGCACCAGCGCACCACGCCCGGCGGTGAGCAGCGGCTGGATGTGCTTGCTGCCTGGGTCCTTCGGCTGCCGGCTGGTCTTGTACTGCTGCTTGGCGTCCTCGACCGTCTGCGTGAAGTCAGTCTTGAGCTCGGCCGTGGCCACTGGTAGCCCGTTGATGAAGAACACCAGGTCCACGCTGCGCTGGTCAGCCGTCGAGAAATGGACCTGACGCATCACGCGCAGGTGGACCTTCTCGTAGTCCGACACTGTCTTAGCGTTCAGCGTCGATTCGGGCTTGAACTGGCACATGCGGAACTTGGCCGAAAGATGCTTGAATCCGTGACGCAGCACATTGAGCGTGCCGCCACCGTTTTCCATGTCGATGGCCAGTAATTTCACCAGCCGGTCGAGCAGCTGATCGCGTTGCTTGATCTCATCCGCAGCCCCCGCCTTGACGACCTTGGCCAGCTCGTCGGGCTGCGTTTTCTTCAGCCATTCGAAGAAGTCCGCTGGGAACAGCGCACGCTCACGGTCATAGCCGGTGTCGTTCGCGGAGTACAGCCAACCATGTGCGGCCAGATACTCGCACAGCTCCTCCTCGAGCTTGGCCTCGCTGTGCTGGCTCATCAGCTCTCCTGCCTGATGTCGATCTGTCCGGTCACGGCTGCAGTGATGAGGGCAGTGCGCCGCTCCTGAGAGAGTTCGACCAGCCGCTCGGACTCGGCGATAAGGACGTCGATCCGGGAAGTCTCTCGATCAAGGTGGTCAGCGATCTGTCGCTGCTTTTCCCGAGTAGGCACAGGGACGCGGAGCGCTCGGATGTCGTCAAGCGCAAGTTGAACCTTGGTTCCACCGAACGCGCCTTCAGAGAGCTGGTCCTGCCCTTCGGTGGTGAGCATAAAGTAGCCAGTGAAATGAGGGTCCAGGACGGATTGGTTGATCCGACAGAGGGCGACATGCTGGCTGACATAGGAGTCAACCCATTCCTGATCAACAATCGCGACCGAGCCAATATAGGCAGTGATCGAAAATAGAAGATCGCCTATCCTCAGTTTCGTGCGCTGCCCCTCTTGGACGGTTGGGGGAAGATTTACATGCTGCACCTCGCCGCCCAGAGAAAGGGAGCCTCTCGGTAGATTTCCAATCCGGACGAACACGTCACCAGAATCTGCGTAGTACTCACCCCACCCGCGTGATCCACTGGTCAGAAACCTGATGAACCTTCGGAGTTGGATCCGCTCTCCTGGGAGTGTGGCGAATGCGTGGTCGATCACCGCCTGGCGTCGCTCCCGGAGCAACTCGACGAGCCGCAGTTGCTCGGTGATCAAAGTGTCAATCTGTGCGGTTTCGTGATCGAGGTAGTCAGCGATCCGCTCTTGTCGCTCCAGAGGGGGAAGGGTGATGCGGATGTCGCCCATCTTGTCCCAGTAAAGCCGCCACTGGGAGGGCCTGATCCCTGTCGAATGAACCCTGTATTCCCCGACCATGTGGCGTGATCGGAGCGCGTAGTGCATGTACCGGCCGGAAACAGAGTCGGAAATTGGGCGGAGGACTTCGTAGTCTCCGCTGACGATCCCGCGGTAGTCCGAGACACCAAGGGATCCCTGCCAAGCCTTCATCCTGTTGACGACGAGGTCACCGGGCCGGACGAGGAGATAGCGCTCAACGTTCTCAGGGGTCTTGTTGAAGTTGTCGGACCGAGATGACTTGGGGATCACTCCGTGCTCTCGGTAAACCGAGAGGACTTCCTCGTTAGAGTGATTGGCCTCCCCCGAAGGGGAGTACAGGTACTTCAACCGGATACCCTGCGTCGCGGTCATGCCTCGACCTCCCGCAGCAGCTCCATGATCTTGGCGATCTGGGCTTCCAGGGCCCGGTCAATCTCTGCCAGCGGGCGCGGCGGGGCGTACCTGTAGAAAAGCCGGGCGAACGGGATCTCGTAGCCGACCTTCGTCTTCTTCGTGTCGATCCAGGCATCCGGCACGTGCGGGGCCACCTCAGTGTCGAAGTACGCCTTGACCGTCTGGATCATGCCTGCATTGCCGAGCGTGTTACCGCCGTAGGTGAACGGAACGTTCTCCGTGTCCCGCTTGGCGCTGTCCGGCTCAAAGTTGCCCTTGGTGTCTGTGACGGCCTCCGCTGAGTCGTCAGGTTCACCGAGTGCTATGGCGAGGTGGCGATACTGGGTAGGGGTCATCTTCAGCCCGGCCGCCGAGAACTGCTCGCGGACTGCCTCGACGAATTTCTCCTGGCTCAAGTATGTCTGCTCGCCCATGTCGGCCAGCACGGCCAGGAACGGCGCAGGATCTGTCCCCTTGCCGAATGCCTTAGCTAGCCCCTTGTCATCCAGCTTGGTCGCTCGGGAGGCGGAGAAGTTGAGCCGCAGAGGGCGCTCGACGGTGATCGTCCAGTATCCGAAGTCGGAGTTCTTCAGGATTTTGGAGTGCTCCGTCTCGGTGAAGGCGTCGTACAACTTCACGATCCGCTCGCGTGCAGCCGGGTCGATCTCCTTGCGCTTGGAGCCCATTCCCTTCCGCATCTTGGTCCACATGCTGGTCGCGTCGATCAGCTGAACCTTGCCCCGCCGTTCGCTGCGTTTGGAATTGTCCAGCAGCCAGATGTATGTGGCGATGGGGGTGTTGAAGAACATGTCGGTGGGCAACGCGATGATTGCGTCCACTAGGTCGTTCTCCAACAGCCACCGGCGGATCTCCGACGGGCCGGACTCAGGGCCGCCGGTGAACAGCGGGGAGCCGTTCAGGACGATGCCGGCGCGACCTCCGCCCTCATGCGCGGGGCGCATCTTGTGGGCCAAGTGCGTCAGGAAGAGCATCTGGCCGTCCGAGACTGGCGGCAGGCCAGGGCCGAAGCGGCCGCTGGGCCCATCCTTCTTGCGCTCTTCCTTGACGGCAGCTTCTGAAGCCTTCCAATCCACTCCGTAGGGCGGGTTGGACATGCAGAAGTCGAAAGTCTTGTCGAAGAACTTGTCGTCGGCCAGGGTGTCTCCGAGCCGGATGTTGCCGACGTCCTGCCCCTTGCCGATCATGTCGGACTTGCAGATGGCGTAGGACAGGTCGTTGATCTCCTGCCCGTACAGGCGCAGGCGTGCCTGCTTGTTGCGCTCCAGTAGGCGTTCTTCGGCCACTGAGAGCATGCCGCCCGTGCCGGCGGTGGGGTCGTAGATCGTGCGGATGGTGCCGGGCTCCAGCAGGGCCTCGTTTTCCTCCGCGAACAGCAGGTCAACCATGAGACGGATGGCGTCGCGTGGTGTGTAGTGCTCGCCAGCCTCCTCGTTGGAGGCTTCCGCGAACTTGTAGATCAGGTGCTCGTACAGGTCACCCATCGCCGAGTTCGGGACGGTATCCGGGTGCAGATCGACCTCTGCGAACCTCGCGACGATGAGGTACAGCCGGTTCTTCTCTTCGAGTCTGTTGATCTCGGCCTCAAAGCCGAAGCGCTCGAAGACGTCGATGTTGCCGGAGAAGTGCGAGATGTAGTCGATCAGGTTGGCGCGCAGGCCCTCGGGGTCCTCAAGCAGTCGGGCGAAGTCGTACTGCGAGGTGTTGTAGAAGGTCAGGCCGGTCTTGCGCTTGACCTGGACGTCCAAGGCGCCACCATCGAACCTCTCGGACAGGGCGCGGACGTCGTCACGGGTGGGCTCGAGCAGGCAGTCCAGGCGTCGGAGGATCGTGAATGGGAGGATGATGCCGCCGTACTGGTGCGGCCTGTAGACGCCTCGCAGTTGATCAGCGATCGACCAGACGAAGTTACCCAGGATGCTCAACTCAGCCCTGCTCTCTCACTACCGGTGGTGTGGGCCAAGCATGGCAGAGGCCACGGACACGATCGGTCGGATTGCCGCCCCCGTTGGTGAAGGAGGCCCGGCCGCCTCGTAGGTGCGCCCGGCTGTACGAGCCGCATGGCCTTGCGGCCCGGAACCGGTGGTGAAACCGTCGGTTCCGGGCCGTCTGCAAGCTCAGGCCGCAGTGGCCGGGGCAGCCGTCGTCCGTTCGGCGCGGACCTTGTGGAGCAGTTGCAGCACTTCGTCCCAGACGCCGGCCGGATCGTCGGTCTCCAGAACCAGCACGGCAATCACGTTGAGGGCGTGGTCGATCTTCCCGCCAGATTCCTTCTTCGCTTGCTCGATCCGCTTCAGGTTGCGGGCCACCTTCGGTCGGGCAGCGGCGAAGGCGGCGGGCAGCCTGCCGAGGGCGTCGTTCAGGGCCCAGCCCTCGGGGATGAAGTACGTCGCCTGCGTCGGGTCCTCGCTGAGCACCCTCACTTCGGGTTCCGTGACCCGAGGCCCACTGGCGATCTCTACGTCTAGGAGCAGCTTCGAGGCAGCACGGTACAAGGCCGTCAGGTCCGGGTCGTGGCCTTCGAGGATTACCTCAGAGATGGTGATGTGCTCGAAGGAGAGGAGGGCGCGGGTGAGCACGGCTGCCGTGTCGAGAGAGGCCCGCTGGGGGTCGTAGGCGGCGATGAAGCGGTCCCCGTCACGGCGCAGCATGACGGCCTTCACCTGCTGGGCATCCCCCTGGCGCACGTGGAGCGACACAGTGAAGAGGCGCTCACGAGTGAGGATCGTCATGCCGAAATCTCCGCTCGTCGCCAGTTCCGCCCAAGGGCGTCACGGTGGTTGCCGCCGTGGCCATGCTGCTGGGTGCGCGGCAGCTGGTCGGACCAGGTGTCGTCGGTGTCCGGCTGGCCATCCATCCGATCCTCGGTCAGTGGGTCGCGGCCGGGGCGTCGCTCCAGACACTCGGACCCGACAAGGCCGGTGAGGGCGGTGCGCAGCGGGCTGGAGGCGACATCGGCGCGCCGGCTGACGATCTCCGCCATGTGCTTGGGGATGAGTTCCAGGACCACCTGGAGCACGGCCTGTGGGTCGTTAGCCTGTCGGCAGACGTCGGCCAGTTCCTTGGCCATCTTTGCGATGACCAGTTTTCCGATTGTGGTGATCCGGCCGTTCTCGGCGACGAGGGTGTCCGGAGGAAGCCTGTCGAGGTCGATGTCGGTGGTGTTCACGCGATCGCCTCGTCTTCGGCCTCATCCGATGCGCGTTCGTCCACGGGGCAGATCACGAACTCCTGGATGAGCATGTAAGCGAGCTTGAGGTCCGAGCCGCCATCGCGCTTGAGGAGCTTGTGTAAGCCGACCCCGGCCTCGACCAACAGGGTCGTGACGCCGCAGTAGGAATCGTTCATCGCGCGGAGTTGCTGCCAGGAGACTGGGGTGGGTCCGGAGGCGAGAGCTGTGGGAGCGGTGGAGATGCACCGTCCGTCTGGGGGCGGTGTCGCTGTTGATGCCTCGGGGTTTACGGCAGTCATGATCGTTCTCCTCCTTGGTGAGCATGGGTGGAGGGTCTCGCTGGGAAACGTTGGCTGCCAGCAAGTGGGGTCTGCCTTGCTTTCCTAGTCGCCACGCCGGCGGTCGGGCCAGGCGTCCCTCCCCGTTCGAGAGACATGCCTCCTGAAGCTGCTACCCAGCAGTACGATCCGTGTTTTTGGTGGCAGCCCGGCCGGTGGTGGTCAGCCCCGCATGAAGGGCACTTGGGGCCTGCAGAGGCAGGCGACCGGCGCGCGCGATGAGGCCGCACTGCGTTCGGAGCAGGGCTACTCCACCCCTGTGGCTGCCGGGGGAGCTGTGGAGGACATTTAGGGCGGCGCCCAGCACGG
Source organism: Streptomyces sp. NPDC104106 (assembly GCF_055584345.1). Taxonomy (NCBI): domain Bacteria; kingdom Bacillati; phylum Actinomycetota; class Actinomycetes; order Kitasatosporales; family Streptomycetaceae; genus Streptomyces; species Streptomyces sp. NPDC104106. The sequence continues at coordinate 204,823 of NZ_JBVJMF010000011.1, read as the reverse complement.
GGACGCGTCAGAGACACCGGCAGATGCAGGCTGTTCGCCCAGGTCCGCGCCTATCCGATCATGGCACCTGAGGCCAAAACTGAGACCACAGCATGACGAGGGCCCCGACCAAGATCTGGTCGGGGCTCTCGTTTCCGCTGGTCAGCGGCTACGGAGGATACGAGATTCGAACTCATGAGGGGTTGCCCCCAACATGCTTTCCAAATGTTCGTCTGGAGGTTCGGGGAGAGACGGGAGCGTTCTGACCTGCGGTGGATCGGGTGATGGCGGAGGTTTCGGACGACGCTGGACGGGGGTGAATGAGACCAGAACTGAGACCAGGCATCGCGGGCTGCTTGTCACACGCCTTGTGGCCTCGGCCCGCTCGGGCCCTCGGTTCTCAGGGTGCTCAGGTGTCCAGGTCGAGCGCTTCTTGTTCGACTGCCAGGTACGTGTCCCGCGTCGCGGCTTCCAGGAACCCGTCTTCCGCTGGGCTTGTGAGCTGGGGCGTGATCTCGATGAAGCGCTCCCAAGGGCTCGTCTCGCCAGCGATGAAGCCGCGGCGAGCGGCCTGGCGGAAGTCGTCCCGTCGACGGTCACGGTAGCCCCGTACCCGTTCGTGCCGTTCGCTGAGGTGCTTCTCGTACCGTTGCTCACTCACATCGCCGGGCAGCGCCGGGACGGAGGCTACTTCCTCGGTGAGCGGCCGGATTGTCCACAACTCAGAGTGGCGCACGCCGGAGGTTTCTTCGATCTCCGCGACCATAGTTGCCTCGGCGCGTGCTAGTTCCTGACAGGCGCCGAAGAGCCGTCGAGACATGCCGATCATGAGGTCGGTGCCCGGCAGTCTGGCTGCCAGCATGTCAACGCCCTCCTGCTGGACGATGTCCGAACTGGTCGCCTCGTGGTCTAGGCCATGCCTCAGAGCGGAAGTCGCGTCTTCGCCGCCCAACAAGTGCACGAGACCCCCCGTCCGGCGGGAGGGGCTGTCGTTCAGCGAATCACTTACGGCAGTCACCCTCAGACTGCCTCGGGGAAGGGACACGAGGGCCAGATACGTGAGCATGCGCGCGCGTGCCATTTCCACGAGGGCATCGTCGTTGTGTTCCAGCGCGTCGTCATCGACCTGCTCAGGCGAATCAGTGTTCTCCGCCGCCGAGCTGCCATCCTCGTTCTGCGCCGCCGAGCTGTCATCCTCGATGTCGATCATCATGAACAGGCGTTGCTGAAGGCTCGTCCCGCAGAGCACCTTCTGGTGCGAGTCAGGCACCAACGATCCGACGTTCAGTTGCCGTGCCCCCTTCCGGCGGCTGTGCGAGCCGAGGACGCGGCCTCCCTTCGCTTCCACGAGCCAGAGGTCGGAAGTCGAGCTGTGAGTGCCGAAGAGGTCAGGCAGGCTCTTGGAATGTTTCCATCCCGGAAGTGCGCCGGGTGGTACCGCGCTTTCGGCATGGGTAGTGGGGCCGAGACCCATGAGCCCTCGACAGGCCCACTCCGCCATCGTCATCCCGACGTGGTAGCCGAAGGCGGATCGTGTCGAGTTCTCCGTCCCGTGGGTGTAAATGACGCTCGGCACGACCTCACGTCCGACGCCGGCCTGGTGGGGCACCACGGCCTGCCTGCGGATGAGGTACGCCGAAAGGGGGTAGCGCCGGGCCAAGATCTCGCGGCGCGCCAGCCGGGGCACGGCCGCGATCCAGGGTGCGATATCCCTGCCCACCGTGACGGCGGCGTCGAGGATGTCGCGCCACGTTGTGGTGACCAGATAGTTGCCATCGGGCGGCATGTTCGCAGGCGTCGGCCATGCGTTGCTGGCCTGGGACAGCACTGCAGCTGTGGGCCGGGGCGCTGGATCCAACGGCGAACTGCGTCGTACGAAAACAGGTATGTCGAAGGCATCGGGCGCCGACATCGTAATGTCGGCGGCCCCCTGTGGCGGAAGCATCTGGTCACTTTACGGGGCTTCTGAATGGTCCCCGGGTGATCTTTCGTGCGACGCGATGCCCTGGTTGGCCTCGGCTGGCGTATGTGGCTGGCCGGGCTCAGAAGACAGCCAGCTATGCCGACGCCCTTCGCACTGCGTCCACCAACGACGTCGCACGTGCGTCGTCGGGTCCCCCGATGATGTGGTTCATCGCGTAGCCGAAGGCGATGCCGTGTTCCGGGTCGGCGAAGCCGAGTGAGCCTCCTCGGCCGGTGTGGCCGAAGGCGTTCGGGCCGGTCATGGGGTTGCTTTCGGTAGGCAGCATGTATCCGGTACTGAATCGGCTGGGGATGAGCATCACCTGGTCTTTCCCGCCGGCCTGCTCCTTGGTCGCCGACTCTAGGGTTTCCGGGGTGAGCAGGCGCAGACCGTCCACCTCGCCGATCAGCGCGGCGTACATGCGCGCCAGAGCGCGTGCGGTGGCGATGCCATTGGACGATGGGAGTTCCGCGGCTTGTACTTCGCGCGAGTCGAAGTCGATCTGGGCGGGGTCGGTGACCGCGTAGGCCCTGTTGCTGAATGAGTTCGGGTTGCGCCAGGCGGCGACTAATTCGCGGAGTTCCTCGGGGACCGACTCGGCGGGCACGGTCGTGAGGTCGACGTCCGGCCGTTGGTACACCATGCGGCTGACCCGATCGCGTTCATCCGCCGGCAGCCCGATGAAGAAGTCCAGCCCGAGGGGGGCGGCGATCTCGTCGGCGAAGAAGCGACCGGGTGTCTGACCGGACGCCCGGCGGATCACCTCGCCGACGAGCCAGCCCCAGGTCCGACCGTGATACCCGTGCGCCGTGCCCGGAGTCCACAGAGGGCGCTGAGCCGCCAGCGCGGCCGCCATAGGATGCCAGGCCAACGCCTCATTCAGCGGTACCGGTCGATCCAGCGCGACCAATCCGGCCTGGTGGGACAGGAGCCAGCGCACAGGGATGTCCGCCTTGCCGTTCGCGGCGAACTCCGGCCAGTACTCGGCCACCGGCGCGTCAAGGTCAAGTGCACCGCGCTCGGCCAGCATGTGCGCGGCGGTTGCGGTCGCCCCCTTGGTAGCCGAGTAGACGAGCTGCAGCGTGTCCCGAGTCCACGGACGACCGGTCTCGGGATCAGCGACGCCACCCCACAGGTCCACCACCGGCCGGCCGTACTGGTACACGCACACTGCCGCGCCGATGTCCCCGTGCTGGGAGAAGTTCGCCGCGAATGCCTCACGCACCGGTTCGAACCCAGGCGCGACCTCACCGTCGATCATCGTCATGCCGTCCATCCTGGCAGTGGGACCGCCTGCTCCGAGAGGACGGGCTCACCCTCGGAGTCCGAGGCCGGTGGCCGTCACGCCGCGACGGGTAGTGCTTGGAGACGTTCGCGGAACTCACGGACAGCAGGGACGGATTTACGTGGTTCGAGCCGTGCGGAGAACTCCTTCAAGCGGTCCAGAGCCCGTACGGAGCTGACGCTGCTCTCCAGGAGCCCGGCGCCGTAGTTCGCGGCATCCAGCGCTCCCTCCAGGTCGCCGCCGGCGAGCCTGGCCTCGGCCAGGCGGCTGGAGCGTACGGCCTTGTCCCGGGGAGCCGCGCCTTTCACGGAGGTCTCCAGGGCGCCCGTCGCGCGCTCCACCTGCCCTGACCGCAGCAGGACCTTGCCCTCGGTCGATTTCAGCTGGGCCTCGCCGAACCATTCGAGCCAGTCCGGGTTCTCCTCCACTGTGTGGCGCTCCCAGAGGGCCACGGCGCGGTTGAGCGCCGTTCCGGCTTTCTGGTGGTCGCCGTCGCGCGACAGCGCCTCGGCCTTGTGCAGGTAGAGGAAGGACTGCGTGTACGGCGCCAGCGTTCGAGGGGCGTTGTCGATGGCGGTCGAGATGAGGTCGACGCGTTCGGCGGTCCGTCCGGCCTCGGAGACGTGAACGCCCATCTCCGCGAGGATGAAGGCACCGAAGGCGTCGTCCCCAGCGGTACGGGCGCTGCGCAGGGCCCCGACGTAGTACCGCTGGCCGGCGGACCGCAGCCCTGCGTCGTAGGCCATCCAGCCGGTCAGGTGCGACACCCGGGCGGCAAGGGCGTAGAGGCGGATTCGGATGTCCTCCGTATACCTGCCCGCGTTCAGGAGGCCGGTGACGAGGGCGAGATCGCCGCGTGCCTGCTCCAGGAGCCTTGCGCCTCCGAGCTGGTCGTCGAGGGTGCGGAGCGTGCTGATGCGCTGCTCGATCGTTGAGACCATCGTGTCCGTGACCCGGTCTCCGTTGAGGGCCGAGGCAAAGGCGGAGGGGGCGTCCACCCAGCTTGCCGCGAGGCCCGTCAGGGCAGCGCCGGTGATGGTGAGAAAGCCCCGGCGGTCCATACGTCCACTCCCCACGAGTTCGGACAACGCCTCGACGGTACCGGCCTCGGTCCATGGAGCGGTGAGCCCCGTCACCTCCCAGACCGGAAGCCACCGGGGCCATCCTTCTTCCCGTACCTGCTCGTACGGGACGCGCAGCAGGTCGGCGAGTACGCGCTGGGCGTCCGCGTCCGGCTCCTGTCCCTGCTCCCACTTCCATACCGTCGTCCGGTTGGTCGCGAGCGGGATTCCGAGTGACCGCCCGTGCGCCTGCATGAGTCGGGCGAACTCGGCCTTCCCCCATCCGCGCGTCTGGCGGAGGAAGGTCAGCGGGTGGACTGCTAACGGGTCACCAGGCATGTCATCACTCCCTCATCCCCTCACGGCGTAGTGGCGAGGCTACTTCGCGTGGCCGTATACGGGGAGGGCGTCCCCGCCAGGAACCCCCTAGAAACGTTCCGCCTTGCGAGCTGGGGCCGTTGACTGAGTATCAGCCGTTCACGGAGAACGCACAGGTCATCCACTCCCGGAACGGTTCCTCAGATCGGCGGCTCCGTCCCCGTTTCCCCGTCGGAGGCGGAGCCGCTCTCCAGCCCTTCGGAGGCGTCCGTCATGCCCACGCTCGTCCATCGATTCGTCCTCGCGGGTACGGAAAGGGACGTGCCCCTCGCCCGGCGCAATGTCGTCGACAAGGTGCGTACGTGGGGCGTGCCGTTGGGCGATGAGACGGCTGACGTCATCCGTCTCGTCGCCTCCGAGCTGATCACCAACGCCGTGGTCCATGGGGAGGGGCCCGTCACCGTCGCGCTGTACCACGGGCCCGGCCGTGTGGTGATCGACGTCCTCGATGGCAATCCCTCGGCGCCGCAAATGAGTTGCGCCCAGGCTGACGACGAGAGCGGGCGCGGTCTGGCACTGGTGGGGCGCCTCGCTTCGCGGTGTGCCTGGGAGCCATCCGGCCGTGGAAAGCGCGTATGGGCGGAGATCGCGCTTCCGATGGCGGCGCCCGCCATCCGAGCCGCCGTTCTGCGCCGGTTATTCGTGTTGCGGCAGAAGCGCAGGACCGTAGCCGAGCCCGAGACGCTCACTGCGGCGGTCGCGTGATGGGCCGGCACGCGTTGCGAGCGATTCCGCTGCCTGATCCCGATGTGGTCTTCCGGCCTACCCGCCGCGACATCGACCCCGTGACAGGGGAGCCCACTGCCTACGCGCTGTGGGATCGACATGAGTGGCAGGCGCGTGGCGAGTGCTGGCTGTGGTGCGGACGTGACGACGTCGAGGTGACCTGGATCGGGCCGGTCCGGTCGAGCGGTATGCACGCGGACCTCTTCTCTTGCCGCGCGTGTCTTTACGCACTGGACCAGCGAGTCCTGGAGTCCAACATGCGCCACGACACGGCCGTCCTACCGATGAGCGGTCGGACTGTCTGGCCGTAGGCGCAGCGCCGCGGCTCATCGCGTCCCCTAATGACTGCCGCCCCACGGAAATCCATCTCTCCCACCGCCGTGGGGCGGCCATGACCTCCCGCCGGATCCCCGGTGGGAGACCCGAGAAGGAAGGAGCACGAGGTGGAAGAGCACACGGCACTGCCTCCGGCCCGTAGCGGGCTCCTGGTGGCGGTGGAGGAGTTGACCGCCGTCCACGACCGGTACGACAGCCTCCGGTCCGACAACGCCGGAAGCTCCGGCGACGCGCCGTGGCCGGGTGGCGACGGCAACCTGCACGACAGCGAGTAGGCACCAAGCGGTGGGGGCCGACGCGGTCGGCCCCCACCGTGTCCGATTCACGTCGTCGAACCCATGGAGGACACAGCGATGGAACATCGGCTGATCACCGCCATCGAGACAGCGCTCGGGTGGAGCGGAGCGGAGGAACTGGGCAAGGGTTTCGTACGCGGGAGCATGGACGACCCCGCACTCGTCTCTCGCATCATGACTCCGAACCGCCTGCTCGACATCGCGATGCGCAGGAGCCTGAACCGTCCGCAGTTCCGGTGCTTCCAGAAGGGCGTGGAGGTCCATCCGGCCATCTACTACGCCGACAGCGTCAGTCCCCGGGGCCAGAGCATCCCCATGGTCAACATGCGCAGCCTGGGCGGGCTCCTACGGGAAGGCGCGACGGTGATCATGGACCAGGCCAACGTCTTCGACCCGACGATGGAGGTCGCGTGCAGGGCCCTGCAGTGGTGGTCACGCGAGCGGGTCCAGGTCAACGCGTACCTGACCACGAACGACGCCGCCGGCTTCCCCCTGCACTGGGACGACCACGACGTCGTGATCGTCCAGCTCGCGGGTGAGAAGGAGTGGGAGGTACGCGCGACCTCCCGCAAGGTGCCGATGTACCGGGACTCCGATCCCAACGACACCCCGAGCGACGAGATCATCTGGTCCGGCGTCATGCGGACCGGTGACGTCATGCACATCCCCCGAGGCCACTGGCACCAGGCGACCCGGACCGGCAGTGGCTCCGGCAAGAGCCTCCACGTCACGTTCGGCATCACCAAGCGCACGGGAGCCAGCTGGCTCGCGTGGCTGGCCGACTGGTGCCGCGAACGCGAGATCTTCCGCCACGACCTCGACCGCTGGCACGAAACCGGCGGCGAATCCCTGACCGCGGCCGCCGCCCAACTGGTCGGCGAACGCTCTCCCGCAGATTTCCTTGCCGCCTACGAGCAGGAGACGACGCTGCCCCGGCACGTGCCGTTCCTCGGCATACTCGGGCCGCTCGACGCCGTGGTGTGCACCACCCACTTCCCGCCCCGGATCCAGGAAAGCGGGGAGAGCGTCGACGTCGTGGCTTCCGGGAAGAAGCTCACCCTCGCGGCCAAGGCCCTGCCCGCACTGCGTCTGCTGCTGAGCGGCAGGCCGGTCCAGCTGGAGCATGCCGCAGCCGTCGTCGGGGCCGAAGTGGCCGAGGCCGCCGAGATCCTGGTGGAGGAGGAGCTGTGCGCGGTGCTGACCCCCGAGTTGTCCTCGGGCTACACCGGTCTCGTCACGAACGCCGTCTGCTGACCGGAGCGCTGGACCTCGGCGTCACCGCACTCGACACCAGCACCAACTACCTCGGCTTCCGCTCGCATCAGGTCCTGGCGCGGGCAGCCGGTGATCTGCTGCCGAAGTTCACGGTCTCCACCAAGGTCGGCTATTTCCCGGGGCCAGGCGGAGTGGAGCACTCCTTGGATCCTGTACGACTGCGGGCTGCTGTGGAGGAGGCGGCCGAGGGTCTCGGGCGTGAGCCGCACCTGGTGTTCCTGCACAACCCGGAACATTCGCTCAGCGAAGCCGCCCCTCACAACCAGGATGTGATGGCAGCGGCGTGCGCCGCCCTGGACGACGCCACAGCAAAGGGGCTCTGCGCCGCCTGGGGTATCGCGTCCTGGAACCCGTCACCGCTGCTGAACCTGATCGACGCGACCGCACCGAGGCCATCTGTTCTCATGGTCCGCGCAGGCTTGCTTGTCGGCGCCAGGACACTGGCGGCCGCAGACGCCCTCATCGGAGCATGGGATCTGGGTTGTGCCGAGGTCTGGGGGATGAGCCCTTTCGGAGGCAGCACCAGCGCCCCCGTGTGGGACAGGCTCGATCCACGCGTCTTCCTCCGGGACGGCCGTCGGCTCTCCCGCGTCCAGGCGGCGTTCAGAGCCGCCTATCACCTTCCGCGGGTCGGATCCATCGCCGTCGGCACCGACGAACCGAGCCACTTGGGCGAGCTCGTCGGTGGCCTGACCGGCCAGGTCGAGGAGCGGACCGTCCAGGAGTACCGGCGGCTCCTTCGGGACCGATCGCGTGATCAGTCCGCCTGAAGCTCCTCGATAATCTGCTCGGCCATGCACCGCGCCGGCTTCAGCCGAGGGTCCTCCGGGTGCGCGTACGGCCCGAGGATCTTCGAGCAGACGAACAGCGTCATCAGCTTGCCGTCCCGGCTCTCGAAGTCCCGCCGACGTTCCGTCCGTACGCGATCGGCGAGAGAGGGGACGGCAAGCGAGCCGGCCCAGAGGGAGGCGGAGTCCAGCCCTTGCGGGGCGTTCCCCCAGTCTTCCCAGTCGAAGAGGCTGAAGACCGGAGCGGTCACGTTGGCCCAGTTCAGGTCGGCGTGAGCCGGCACCCAGCGCTGGATGGTCGTGTCGAAGTCGCCAGGGAAGATCCCTCGGATGGACTCGGTGACCAATGCCTGTGTGATGGTGTCGGTGTCGGGCGTGGCGACCCGCCTAGTCCTATGAGCCCCCAGCGCGTCCAGCGAGGTGTTCAGCGCCTCCCACCACTCGTCCGGAAGTTCCGGGGCGTCACTCACGATGGCGCTTCCGACGGGAGCGGCCGGCAAGAGGTCCGTTTCGTCGGCCCGCCACATCACGGGGCCCTCCGCGTCCCGCCAGACCACGCATCCCCGCCATGCCGGCTGGGCGACGCCCTCCAGGCGAGCGGCGCACTCAGTGCCGTTCCACCCTTGATCGGGGATCTTGTCGAGCAAGCGCCGCTCGACACGGACCCAGGTACCGCGGTCTGTTCGGGCTCCCACGGACCGGCGCTTGCGCACCACCGTTTCCGAGAGGAAGTCCACCTGCAGAGACCGCGCGACGCGATCAAGAACCTCGCCAACCGGCTGCACCCGTAGATCAACAGACTGAACGGTGGAGACCGAGAGCGTCATACACGCGACCGTAGCAGTGAGGCGGGCCGAGCAGATGTCGTTCGCGGTGCCGTCACGCTTCTCAGGTCCGGCCGACAGGCACGAGACGAGCTGGTGCGCGCAGACCACCAGGTGGTCGAAGGCTGACCGGCGGTCGCTGCGGCCTATTCCCGGCAGCGGATCTCGTTGCCGACCGGCGGGAAGATCGTGGCTAGATGCGATGAGCAGTTACCTCAATGAGGTTCGTCCGTCCTGGTCAGCGAATCGGTGCCAGCTGCGTTCGGGAGTGCGTTTGTCCGTTGTCAGCGAAGCCAGCCGCTTTGCCATCCAACCCAGTCGAATAGTGGTGATCCCTCGGTGTCCCTGCAATGGACGAGCAGTGGAGCCAGCTGCTGACCTTCAGAGTCGGCGGGCGCAGCAGCATCGTCAAGCAGACGGCCGTCCGCACCGGGACGGTGGTCGTCGTGGTCTCCGGCAGCCCCGGCCTTGTCGATGCCCACGTGCACGAGGCAGTCGCCAAGGCCACGGAGGTTCGGTCCACGGAGCGTTGAGGCAGGTCAGGCGGGCAGGCAGTTCGGGCTCGTCCGCCGGGCGCTGCTTGTGGTGGCTGTTTCCGTCATGTCGCAACGGCGGCCCACTGTGTGGGCCGCCGTTGGTGTGCGGCCGGTTAGTTCTCTTCGTACAGGGCGCGGTATTCGAGGGTGTCTTCCGCGGTGACGATCTCGGCGAGGCGTTCGAACTCTGCGTAGTCCTCGTCGGTCATGATGGCGACGGCGTCGTCGACCACGGATCCCTTGGGGAGCTTGGCGAAGTACTTCATGAGCAGTGCGACGAAGTCGTCCTTCATTTCGTCGAGTTCACGCTGCCATTCGGCTTCGAGCTGTATCTGCGCCTTCGCGGCGGCCTTTTCCTCCGGGGTGAAGGTGACCAGCAGGTCGCGCTCGGCGCGGGTGAACGGGCGTCCGTCGCGGTGGTAGGGGCGCGTCCGGATGTCGGGGTGGCTGAAGTCCACCTTGGTGATGAGGAGGACGACTTCCGGGCGAACGGTGGAGGGCACGGGCGGTTTCCTTGTGTGGTGTCGTGAGATCGGTTGGTGCTGGTGTGCGGTTCGGGGATGTGCGGGCAGGTGGTGCTCGGGGCATGAGGTGCGGGGGCCTTCACCTTGGGGTGTTTGTCGGGCGCGGGCCGACGGTGGGCGCGAAGCGCGCTCGACTGCGGTGGGGACGGCGGGGCAAGGGGCGTGGCGTGGGGTTTGTGGACATCAAATGGTCCGGAGGATCCCCGGTTTCGGTAACCGGGGATCGTCGGTTACCTTCCGCCTGCGCTTGTTCGGTCAGCGCCGGCGGGAGGTGCCGTTCGCTGCCCGGTTCGGAAGTTGCGCGGCGGGCGCCGGAGTCGGGGCGTGTCGCTTGTCCAGGGTGGTTGTGTCCTGGGGGTTTTCCGGGGCGGCGGGCAGGTGGGCGCTGCGGCGCAGGCGCCAGACGAGGACGTCGCTGACGGAGGCGGCGGTGTCGAGTTCTCGCCGTCGCGTGGCTTCGGCGAGCAGGGTGGCCGGGTCGTGGCCGGCGGCCTGGGCGTCGGCGAGGGTGGCGGCCAGCGCGGGCCAGCCGGGTTCCGCCAGGATCTGTTCGGCCAGGTCGGGCACTGCATGGCGCAGGACGGCCACCTGCCGGTGCCGCAGGAGCTGAGGCATGCGCCGGCCTCGCTGCCGGAGCACGTCCATGGGCTGGGTTGCGGCGGCCTGGTAGGCGGCGCGGAGGTGTTCGGCTGCCTGGCGGGCGGCCTCCGCCTGCTGGGCGTGGTGCCTCTTGGCATGCCAGTTCGCCGCCGCGATGGCCAGGAAGAACGCCATATCGATGAGCATGGCGGTGGTGGCGCCGTCCTCGCCGCGGCCCAGGGCCGGCCCGCTGTGGACGAGGTCGCGGGCCGCCTGGCGCAGCGCGCGGTCGTACCCGCGGACGGCCTTGATGTGGGAGCGGGTTGCTCGCTCGAACGCGAAGGCCGCATCGCGGAGTTCGGTGCGGGTGTGGGCGGCGGAGGTCTTGGCCAGCGCGTCGAAGATCTCCCCTGCGGCGGCGATCTGGGCCGCTGCCGTGCCGTCGTCGCTGTGGTCGATGATCAGCAGGGCCTGCCACGTGGCGACGGTGGCCCGGCGCCGTGCGAACGCGGGACCTGTCACGTCCGGCACGGCCGGCTTCTCCGGCCGGGATCCGTCCGCTGCAGTGGCGACATCTGCGGGAGGGGTCCACCGTTCGCGGATGCGGGGCAGGGACAGGTCGGGGGCGAGCTTAGACCCGGAGTAGAAGACGGGCTCGCCGTCCTTGTTTCGGTCCCCAGGGAGGGCGACGGTATAGCCGAGGCGGTCTCCCGACGGGGCGATGCGCTGGCGTATGAGGAGACCGGCGGAGGCGAGCCGGTCGAAGAACTCCTCCTCGCTCGTCGCGCCGGCCACCGCGCGCCGTACGGCCTCCCGCAGCTCCTCGCGCGCGGGGCGCTCCCTGCCGGTGCGTTCGGCCTTGTGCCGCTCTGCGCTGGTGGCCCGCTTGGCGGCGGTGCCGTCCCCGGGCGCTACCTGGTGCAGGCCGAGTTCCTTTTCGATCATCCGGCACTCGGCCTGGGCGCGTTTTCCGGAGCGGTGGTGGTCGGGGCGTCGGCCGTCCTCGCGGACCAGGGTGGCGATGATGTGGATGTGGTCGTTGGCATGCCGGACGGCGGCCCAGCGGCAGCCGGCGCCGTCGCCAGGGTCGATGCCGGTGGCGGCGACCATGCGGCGGGCGATGTCGCCCCACTGCTCGTCGGACAGGACCGGGTCGTCGGGCGCGACGCGCACCGAGCAGTGCCAGACATGCTTCTCAGGGCGCTGGTCCGGGGCGAGGAGGGCGAGGGGCTGGTCGAGGAGGTGCTGGAGGTCCTCCTTCGTCGCCGAGGGGTCGCGGCCGGGGTCGGGCGCCATGCCGTCGAAGGAGGCGACCAGGTGCGGGTCGACGTGCTCCTCGTGGGTGCCCTTGCCGTACAGGTAGTGCAGGAGCCCGAGGGTGCGGCTGCCCTGCTTGTGGATCCGGGGGATCAAGCCGCCTCGCCCTCCTGCCGGTTGGTGATCCTGTCGGCTGCCCGCTGGACTGCCTGTGCGGCGCGCTGCAGATCGTCGAGAGCGGCTGCGAAGTGGGGTGCGTCGACACCGGAGTTCAGGGCCTTGACGGCCTGGTTGACGTTGCTGCCCGCCCAGCCGAGCTGACGGCGCACCCCGAACAACGCGGTCAACACGTCCCGCTCGGTGGCGATGGCCGCCGCGGTACGCGACTGGTCACGGGCGGCAGCGAGGGCGGAGTAGGCCAGGAACCCGGCCACGCTCATGCCGACGTGGTCGGCGCCGGACTGGATGAGAGCGAATTCCTGGTCGTTGAGGCGGACGCTGTGAGCGGGGCGCTGCTTCTTGTCACGCGGACGCGACTTCCCCTTCCTGGCCTTGCCCTTGCTGGCCTTGCCTGGCTGCGGTCCGCCCTCGGCCGCAGCCTTCCCGTCCGGCGCCCCCTGGTGCCGGACGGGCCCCGCCACCCCAGGGGCGGGGTCGAGTTCGGGCGCTCCCCCCGCGGGGGAGTGTCCGAACCTCCAACTTGCTCCCGACGGGGCAGGGGTGGTCGGCAGGGGTTCCTCGTGGGGCGTGGGGTCTTCGTGGTGTGGGGTGTGCATGGGACCTTTCGGGGCGAGGTGTGGTCGGGATTGCTGGTGCTGCGGGGATCAGCGGGGTGGATCGCCGGCTGCGGCTTTGAGCTGGGCCTTGAACTCGCGGACGACTCGTCCGACGCCGTCGCTGGAGACGGTGTAGCCGACCGCGCGTAGGGCGTCCTCGACCCGGTCGCGTCCGACGCTGCCGGTCTCCTCGTAGATGCGGCGAGCGTGCTTGAGGATGACCTCGTCGGAGGCACGGGCTTTGCCGTCGTCGCGCTTCTTCCGGGCAGCCGGTTTCCGCTCGCGCCTGCCCGACACGCTGCCCGAGCTGTTGGCCGTGAGCGCCGGGCTGTCCTCAGCTTCTGCCCGTGCGGGCAGCCCGGGCCCCGGGTGGGCGGGCTGCGGGCGGGCAGCCGGAGGCACCTCGTCGTCGCTCGGGTCTGATGGGTGTGGGCGGGCAGCGTCCTCTGCCCGTGGCAGTGGTGCCGGGCGGGTGGCGCGCGGGCGGCTGCGCCTGGATTCCCGTGCAGGGTTGGAGGCCGGGACCTCCCAGCGCGGCGGCAGTGTGAGGGAGGCAAGGCTGAGGGCCTGCTTGCGGGTGGCGAGCTTGCGCAGCAGCAGCTCGTCCTGGAGCGGATCCCCGTCGACGCCGGCCCGCTCCAGAGCCTCGTGCAGGCGCTCGGTCAGGCGTCGCTGCCGCCGCTTGCCGCGCTTCTGGTCGGCCATCGACTCGGAGCGCAGGATCAGGGCGACGGCTTCGCTCAGCGCGCGCTCCCGGATGAGGCGGGCGGCATCGGCGTCCTGGTCAGCGATGCCGAGCCGAGCCAGGAGGCGTTCGCGGGCCTGGCGGACGAGGATGGCAGCCAGGCCGCGTGAAGCGGCATCGGGGGTGTGGTGGCGCAGCTCGATGCCCATGGCCAGGTGCCACAGCATCGCGGCCATGACCGGGCCGACGAAGGCCCGTACGGTGCCGCCGACCAGCCCGGACTCGGCGTAGGCGGGCAGGATCTGCACTGCGGTGATGACCCAGGTGAGGGTGCCGGGCAGGCCGGGTGCCTGCTTCGGGCCGTTGAGGTTCTGCCGGGCCATCAGGGCGGTGGCGAACAGGGCCAGCTCGGCGGCGGCGAACATCGCGACGCGCTCGGCGGTGCCGCCCATGTCGAGGTAGTCGGCGGCGAACCGCCAGCTGGTGTCCGCGCTGTACGCGGTGCAGCCGAGCGCGGCCATGGCCGCGACGGGCACTGCGACGGTCCCGCGCCAGCGGCTGGTGCCGGACGGCCGGCGGCGCTGCCGGCGCCTCATCCACGCGGTGAACAGGCCGAGCAGGGCAAGAAGCGCCATGGCCATCGCGGGGGTGGGAACCCAGTGCGGCAGGAGTGAGGCAGTGCCGCCTTGGGTGGCCGGGGCTATCGGGGCAGGGGAGGGCAAGTCAGGTCTCTCCAGGGGCGGTGCGGTGGGGGTGAGGGGCGTTCACGCAGGGGCGTTCACGCGGGCCCCCTTCTAAAGGGGGCCCCGCGCGTGATCGCTTGGGCGCGTGTACGGCGTGGACGCTCGCGTGATTGCTTGACCTGCGGTTTTGCGGTCAGTGTGGACGCCGTGAGCGGTTCACGGCGGGGTGTTCGCGTGAGGGCCGCGTGTACGGTCGCGTGAACGCTTGGCGCGGTACCTGCGAGGGGGTCAGCCGACGGCGGTGAGGTGGCGTGCGGAGGCGTAGTAGCGGGTCTGCTGCCCGCCTCCGGCTCCCCCGGCGATGCCGTCGGCCTTGGTGGCCAGGCCGCTGTCGACGAGGCGGGCCAGGTGGCGGCGGGCCTTCTCCACGTCGGCGCGTTCGGGCTCGCCGCCGACCAGGACGGCCGCCAGGTCGCGTGCGGTCAGCCCGCCTGGGGCGTTGCGCAGCAGGACGGCTGGGTCCTTGCTGGGGTCGACCGTGGTGGTGCCGCGCACGTGGTCGTGGGTGACATCCAGCGGGCCGATCTCCCCGGTGGGCGTCTTGAGATGGTGCAGGGTCACGGCTGGGTCGCCTGCCCGGCCGCTGATGAACAGGACGCTGCCCGCGCCGGCGGTGATCCAGGCGGAACCGTAGACCTGGTCCAGGCTGGGGCGCTGGCCGCGCGGTGCGTCGGCGGTGGCTTTGCGCTGGTGGTGCAGCTCCATGATCTCCACGCCGCCTCGCAGGGCGCGCATGCGGGCGTTGTGGAAGGCGACCGCGAGGCCGTCGTCGACCATCGTGCTCACGGCGTCCTTGAGGCTGTCGATCACGATGGTATCCGCCCGGTGGGCCGCGGCAAGATCGGCAAGAAGGTCGGGCTCCTTGTCGAGGGTGGCGGGCAGTGGGCCCTCCCAGACCACGAGACGCTCCCGCAGGATCTTCTCGTCGGTGGGGAAGACGCGCCGGTCCATGGCCCTGGCTATTTGCCGGGGCCGGTCCATGGCCAGGTAGAGCACCCGCCTGCTCGGCGCGACCGGCATCTCCAGGACCGTCTCCTGCAGCCCCAGGCGGGCGAAGACCACCTGATGGGCCAGGGTGGTCTTGCCGACTCCGGGTGCGCCGACGATCATCAGGCTCTCGCCCGGTGCCCAGACGGTCTTCTCGCGCGTGCCCCACAATGGCTCGGCGTCCGCGCCTGTCTCCTTGACGAAGGACCACCCGTCCTTGGCGAAGCGGTTCAGGCGCCCCTGTCCCGAGGCGAGTGCCCGCTCGCGCTCGGCCCGCATCTCCGCCTCGACCTCGCTGCGTATCGCATCAGGGTCGGCGCCCGGCTCCTGTGCACGCTGAACGGTGCGAACGGCGGAGGCCAGTAGACGGCGCAGGTCGGCCTTCGCGCGGATGATCTCCGCGTGGTGCTCCGCGCTGGCGGCGTCGTAGAGCGCACTGGCGAGCTGGTGCAGATACGAGGCGCCGCCGACACGCTTCAGGTCCCCCTGCTGCTGGAGCAGCTCGGTCAGGACGATCGGGTCGGTGGGTTTGTCCTCGCGGTGCTGGGCGAGCATCGCGCGCCAGATGGTCTCGTGGGCGGGCCGGTAGAAGGCGTTGTCGCCCAGGATGGGCCGCACGGTGTCGATGACGTGGCTGTGGTGCATACAGGCGCCGAGCACCGCGCTCTCGGCGTCCAGATTGAAGGGAGCCTGCCCAGGCTCGTCCGGAGATGACGCGTAGCCGTACTCGAGGCGGGATGGCGTATTCGGTTGGGCGTCGGTCATACTGGGCATCAGCTCCTCTGCTCGCGGGCCATACGGGACGGCAATCCCGGCCTCGCGGGTCGATCGCTAGGGATGGCGGTTGAGAGGTTTGCGCTTGGCCCTCGGTGACAGCCGGGGGCTTTTTGCGTGCAGCGCTACGTGGGGTGGGTCGCGGCGATTCCTCGGGTTGGTCAGGGTGGGGCTATTAGTATGCCACATGAATTGCCGATCGCAGCAATGTTCTGCATCTCGCAGAAGTGCATGCTACTGTTGAGGGGTTGCTGCAAATGGCAGTGGACTGCTACGAACGGAAGGAGGTGGCTCGTGGTAGACGACGACTCCCCGCAGGGCGTGCTGCTCAGCGGCGAGGCGAACGTCGCGGTGCGCATCAAGGTGGAGCGCGAGGCGCGTGGGTGGAGCACCAATGCTCTGTCCGACCGCCTGAACGAGGCCGGCTTCGAGATGAACCCGTCCGCGGTCTGGCGCATCGAGAACGGCAAACGTCGCATCAACCTGGACGAGGCCATCGGCTTCGCCGAGGTCTTCGGCCTCGACCTGCGCAACCTCGTCGGGCCCCCGCAGCTTGCCGCCCAGGCCCGCGCCATGGAGCTCATCGACGCGGTCGTGGAGGCGTTCCGCGAGACCCAGCGCGCCAACGCCGCCTTCACCAAGGCACGCGACGACCTCGACGCCTACCTCGCCGAGCACCCCGACCTACGCGAGGAGGCCGACGTGATGGTCTCCAACGCCATCGCCGAGGCGTCCACCAAGCACCTGTTGGAGACGTACGGCCCGCCACCTGGCGAGAGCCGCGACGCCGACCCCACCAACGAGACGTAGCTCGGTTCCCGCTCCGTCCTGGGCCCGCAAACCCCCGGCACGGGACACCCCTCACGCCATCCCTAGCGATCGACCGGCGGGCCGGTGTTGCCGCACCCACGCCCGCCAGAAGAGGAATCACCCCTTGAATCGACCCGTAATATCCCCTGCCTCGACGCCAACTCCGCACCCCGACACCGTTCTGCCGCGCCTCTACCTCCCCGAGGAAGTCGCCGCGGTCCTCGGCTGCTCCGCCTGGTGGGTCAAGGACCGCGCCCGCCGGCGACTCATCCCGTTCACCCGCGTCGGCCGCGCCTACCGCTTCTCGTCTGATCACCTCGCCGAGATCGTGCGCATGCACGAAGAGCGCCCGGCTCGGAACCCGCAGCATCCCGGTGGCATTGCTATGCCGGCTCGGCAGCCTGCCGTGCGAGAGCGTACCGAGGCAGCCGTGCCCACGGTTCGTCTCAAGGCCCGGCCGCCTCGCCGCATGACCAAGTCCCAGTTCGGAGCCGCCGCTTAACGCACCCCACACGAGAGAAGGGAGGGAACCCATGGGGTACGCAGAGAAGCGCGGCGGCTACTGGCGCGGCCGGTACAAGATCGAGGACGGCAAGTACGGCACGGTCGCCGATTCCACGGGTGCCGTGATCAAGTTCGCCACCAAGCGCGAGGCCAAGCAGGCCGCGGACGCCGAAGAGGTGACCGTTCGGCGTGGTCAGTGGCGCGACCCCGGGCTTGGGCAGGAGACCTTCGGCGAGTACGCCAGCCGCTGGTACAAGGCCCAGGACCTGGCCGCCTCGACCATGCAGAACTACAAGCGCCACATCGAGGAGCACCTGCTCCCCGAGTTCGAGGACAAGGCGCTCGCCGGCATCCTGCGCACGAACGTCGACGCCTGGGAGAAGAAGGAGAAGGCCCTCTACGCGGCCTCCAGCGTCAAGACTTGGCGCTCGACGCTCCACCTGATCTTCGAGGACGCGATCGACGAGGGTCTGATCATGTCCAACCCGGCCGCTCGGCGGCGCGGGCGTGGTAAACGTGCTGGCCGCTCCCGCAACCGCGGCCCGGAGAAGGTCGTCACCGATGCGCTCGGCATCCTGCTGACCGCAGAGCGAGCTGCCCTGCTCTCGGGCCGTGACGACGAGTTCGTCGCCGTCGTCCTCAAGGGCTACACGGGCAAGCGCTGGGGTGAGATCGTCGGACTGGAGACCGAGTTCGTCCGGCCTGATGCGTTCCGCGTCGAATGGCAGCTGTACGAACTGGACACCGGCGAGCTGGTGCGCTGCCCGCCCAAGGACGACAGCTACCGGACCATCGACGCGATGGACTGGCTGTCGGCCCTGGTCTTCGACCACATCGCCCGCACGAAGCCGACACCCTGCCCATGCCACGGGCGGACGTACGTCTTCCGAGGCCAGGGGGCAGCGCGGACCGGCGGCCACCACGGCGCCAAGCTCGCCGACGTAGCCCGGCTGGCCGGGGTCTCCACGGGGACGGTGTCCAATGTCCTCAACCACCCCCACCGCGTCGCCGAAGCCACGCGGGTGCGGGTTGAGAAGGCCGTCGCCGACCTCGGATTCGTGCGAGGTGGCGCTGTGTCGGGGCATGCAGCCCACTGGCGCAGGAACGGTTTTGCGACCTGGTTGTTCACGCCGGCGGTCTCCGGCTGGTACCCGAAGAAGGCACCGCAGGAGGCCCGCCCCGTGCCCATGCTTGGTGAGCCGTGGCCCGGCATCCCGGCGCGAGGGCGGGGCGCAACCGATCGCGCCGATGCCTGCTGGCTCCCGATCGCCAAGGGCCTCACACCCCACGGCCTCCGTCACACCCACCGGACGATGATGGAGGACCTGGGCACGGAGAAGGTGCTCATGGACGAGCGTATGGGCCACCTCGACGGTTCGGTCTCCGCACGCTACGCCCACGTCACCCCTGGCATGCGTCGGCGCCTCATGCTCGGTCTCACCGCACAGTGGGAGGCATCCCTCGACGCCCGCCTGGCCCTGTGCCCGACTTCACCGGTGCGCGTGCTCAACAACCTCCTGCGTGCACGCGAGGTCGCCCTCCGGTAGCCCCACGGTGCCCCGCAACACTGTTGCGGGGCACCGCCGTTTCCCCGTACGAGGTCGGCGATGCAACGCTCATCCAGGTTGCATCGACCGATTCGGCGACACGAGCCCGTCCCGGATGACCAGATGGCCCTCAGCCTCGCCCTATCGCATGCACCAGATCACGCCACTTCGCTCCCTTTCGCGTTGCGCCTGCAACTTGAGATGCGAGAGGATGTTCGACGCACTGTGGGCTCTGGCGTCGCGAGGTGAAGCAGCGGCGATTGAGTAGTCCCAGCACACAACACGCTTACGGGGTGGGTGGATGAAGTTCGACATGGGGTCGACGACCCTGTCGCAGCTTGGGAAGAGCACCGTCGACTCAAGCGACGACCTGGGAACGCTGATCAGGTTGCTGATCCAGGCGGCCGAACCGTTGGAGGGGAAGTTCAACGGTGCCGGCAAGGCCGCGTTCGACACGTTCAAGGTGCATGCCGACGAGATCACGGCGGACCTGAACAGCTCGCTGGGCGCGATCCTCGGCGGTCAGTCCGGTATGGACACGGCGTTCGGCAGTGGTGACGTGGAGTTGGGTGACAACGCGCACCAGAACATGGGGATGGCCAACTTCGACGCGGCCCGTTTCGGCGCGCGATAACCGTCCTCGAAGAGCAAGTCACCGCTGTCGTCACCGTCTTCAAGGGGGACTCGATCATGCCTCAGAACCAAGACCGTCGCTCGTACGACACCGGCGCCTCCGCCGACGTACAGACCAGCCTGGCCGGCATCATCGGTCATCTGGAGCGCGTGCTGACCGACCGCGACCGGGCGGTCAAGGCGGCGATGGCCAACTTCCAGGCCGATGGTGTCTCGGACGAGTACCACGGCAAGGAGGTCCGCTGGCACAAAGCCGCGGCCGAGGTGCGCGAGATCATCCGTCTGGTGCGCAACACGCTGGAGCAGAACGACGGCACCGCTCAGGCCACCCTCGCCAAGGCGAAAGCAGCGGTCGACAACATCGGGTGACCGACGGTTGACGGTGCCCCCTCTCCGCTCCCGTCGGCCGCTCGCCCGAACAGGCCATGCATCTGTAGCCTGCGCGACCATGGCTGACATCTTCGAGCTGATGCTTGCGTTGGACTTGCGTGACGAGTTGTCGGCGGGGGAACTCACGGAGCTGCGATGGCATCTGGGAGCGGGCCCCCAGCCGGAAACCTTCCGTATCGTCACCGAATTTCCGGTCGTGGTGGATGACGAAGACGGAGAGTTCGTCATCGAGGATCATCCCGAGCCCCTTCTCGGCCAGCAGGGTGGTGGCTACAAGGTTGGGGGTGCACTTGTCTCTGTGCTGCTGCGTCTGCAGGACCCGGGGCAGGAGGGCTGGGCGCTGACCAGCCGGCAGGAGATCCATCCGGACGATTTCGAGCGCACTGGTGAACTCCTCAGCTGGCTTGCGGCCAAGGCCGGCGAGCGGCACCGAGGCTCCGGCGGCGAGGTCCATCTTGGCTGGATTCGGTTCTACGAAGAGCGCCTGCCCGTGCCTTTGGTAGTGCGTGACGGCGCAGTCGTCTGGCCGTCATAGATCCGGGACGACGGGGCGAGGTGGTCACAGAGGCAGAGCGCTATGGCTGAGGCATCGTCGGCCTGCGCTGCTGACCGCCGCCCATCTCCTGCCTCGTTGCGTCCCGAATCCGCACGGCGAGAGTATGTTCGGCGAGCACCCGCGTGTCCAGCGAACCGGATTTGAGTGATGTCAGCCCAGGATTACGACAGTCAGCTTCTTGAGTCCGTGGCGGTGCGGCGTCGGCGGTTGCGTGATGCCGTGTTGTTCGGGGCGCAGCGACAGCGGCGGACCGTGGACGAGCGGCTCGGGAAGGCGTTCGCGGGGGTGGTGATCGCCGCCGTGGTGTGTGCCGGGTGTGTGGGGTGGTCCTTCATCGCACATCGCGTGATCGGGAAGGCGCCGTACGGGACCTCTGTGCCTGTGTCCACGCCCTCCGGTCAGCCCACCGCTCCACCGCAGCCTGCGAATTCGGCCCGATGATAGGTTCGAACGCGTGATATCCCGGGGGACTGTGAGCCGTACGGCACTGAGTCGAGTCACATTGGTCGGTGAGCGGCGTCGGGTGGATCTGGTGCTACCGGCCCGGGAGCCTGTCGGGCTGCTGTTGCCCGAGGTGATGCGTCTGCTCGACGACCGGGTGGCCGAGCATCCGCAGGCCCGGCACCTGGTGACGGCCGACGGAAGTGCTCTGGAGCCGGATGCCACGCTGGAGTCGGCGGGAGTGCCCGACGGTGCTGTACTCCGGCTGGTCCGGGTCGAGGACGCGCCGTCCGCTCCGGTAGTCCATGACGTGAGTGACGAGGCTGCCGGCGATCTGGATGTGCGGGCCTGGCGGTGGGACGCGAGGGCGCGGCGGATCACGGCCGCGGGCGCGGGTGTGGTCTGGGCGTCGGCCGTCGGCTTCATGGCGCGCCAGGGATTCGAGGCCAAGGCCGCCGGATGGGCGCTCCTCGTGACCGCGGTGGTAGCCGCGGCGGCTGGTGCGCTGCTGGGGCGGGCCGGGCACAAGGGGCTTGCCGCCGCTCTGGTTGTGGTGAGCGCCGCTGTGGGCGTGCAGGGCGCCTGGTCGGTTGCCGACGCACAGGGCTGGCCGGGAGCGGTGCGGTTGGCCGCCGTGCTCTCGGTCCTGGTGGTGGCGCTGTTGCTGCTCGGGTGGTTCTCGCCGTTCGGGCGGGGTGCACTGGTCGGGGCAGGGGCACTGGCCGGAGCGGGCGCGTGCTGGGAGGTTGCGCTCGCGTTCCAGTCCGGCGGAGCCGGTTCGGCACGTGCCGGGGCGCTGCTCGCCGTGGTCTCCGTTGTCGCGCTGGGCGTGCTGCCCCGGTTGGCGCTGGCGGCATCGGGCCTGTCCGGGCTGGACGACCGGCGCTCCGCGGGCTCGTCCGTCAGCCGCTACCAGGTGGCCACCGCGTTGGCCGCCACACATCGGGGGCTGGCGCTGGCGACGCTCGTCACCGCGGTCTGCGGTGCCGTCGCCGGAGTGCTGGCGGTGCGTACCGTGACGGTATGGACGGTGCTGCTGGCCGTCGCCGTGGCGTTCGTCCTCGCGCTGCGGGCGCGCGCCTACCCGCTGGTGGCGGAGGTGGTCGCACTGCTCGCGGCATCCATGGTGGTGGCGCTGCGGTTGGCCTGGTTGTGGCGGGAGCATTCGGGAGCCCCGGCACCGCTCGCCGCTCTCGGCGTGCTGGTCGTGCTGTCCCTGGGTGTGCTGGCCGCGCAGCCCGCCGAGCATGTCCGAGTACGGCTGCGCAAGGCCGGCGACGTGCTGGAGTCGGCTGGTGTGGTCGCTCTGTTCCCGCTGGTCCTCGGGGTGTTCGGGGTGTACGGGCGGCTCCTGGGCACCTTCGCGTGAGGTGGCGGTGATGACGACTTCCGGCCGCTGGCAGGACGACGTGCTGCGTGAGCTGACCGCGGGGCCGGCCGACGAGGTGCGCGAGCAGCCTGCGCCGGGTGAAGCCCGGCAGCCCTTGCCCGTGCGCCTCCCGGACGAGGAGCGCCCCAACCCGGGGCGGCCGTCCCGCGAACAGCACACCACGGGTCCGGTCTCGCGCGAGAACGAGCAGCAGTCCGCCCCGCACACCCCGGCTCAAGCGCCCCCGCGCATGGCGAACAAGGTTCCGCCGGCACCGCCGGCCCAGGCCCACGCCGGTACCGGCTCCTCCGCTCCCGGCGTCGAGGCAGCCTCGCAGACCCCGGCGACGCCACCGAAGGCATCCCCCGCCGTACGGCCGCCCCGCCAGGCCCGGCTGCCCATGGCGACGCCCGAGCCTGTGCCGACGCTCGACCCGCGCCTCGCCATAGCGCTTGGTTCTCCTCAGCACGGCGACTCGCTGGTCCGGCGCTCGGGCCGCTCGCTGCGCAAGCTGACCTCGTCGGCCGCGCAGGAGGTCGCCGAGGAGAGCCGGCTGGGCGGTCTGCTGCAGCAGCCGGTGACCACGGGCCGGGTGATCGCGGTGACGTCGATCCGAGGTGGTGTCGGCAAGACCACGACCGCCGCGCTGCTCGCGCGGACGTTCAGCCACTACCGGCACGACCCGGTACTCGCCCTGGAAGCGGACGCCGCCCTGGGGACGCTACCGGTGCGCATGGGCGCTCAGTCCGTACGCTGGTCGTGCGTCGAACTCGCCCGAATACTCACCCCTTCGATGCAACTGACCGACGTCACCGGGTACCTGGTGCCCGTTGCGGACGGCGGCTGGCTACTGCCCGCCAGTCAGGGGCGGGTGGGCGCCCCGCTGGACGTTGCGACCTACCGCACCGTCACGCTCGCGCTACGGCGTTACTTCGCCGTCACTGTGGTCGACTGCGAGACGCTGCCCGGCGAGGTGGCCCGCACCGCGATGGACACCGCGCACGCGCGGGTGATCGTCGCCCCGCTCACCGCCGAAGGGGTGGGCGGTACCCGCATCGTCCTGGACTGGCTCGGCGGGCTGCCGCATGGCGCGCTCGCCTCTACCGTCGTGGCCCTCACCTCGAACACGCCCGACGCGCATCTCGATCTGAAGGCCGCCACAGCCCATTTGCGGGAAACCGGAGTCACCCTGGTGCATCTGCCCTACGACCGGCACCTGGCCGGTGGCGGACCGATCATGCCCGACCGGCTCGGCGAGGCCACCCGCCGCGCGGCCACCCAGCTCGCCGCCGAGATCCTGCAGAGGGCGGTGCGGGTGCGTTGACCCAGCAACAGGTCCATCGTCCTGCCCGCTCGACGCGCCCGCTGCTCCCGCCTGCGGCGCGCACGATCGAGCCTCCGCCGAACCTGCCCGAAGGCAAGACCGGAAGCCCGGCGACCGCGCTGTTGCCGATGGCCGGCGTCATGAGCTCGGTCGTGATGATGACGGTGATCCGCTCCAGCCAGTTCGCGGGCCTGGGCGCTGTCGTGCTCGTCATCGCGCTGCTCGGCGCGGTTGCCCTGTTCCTCTCGCAGCGCGGCAAGGCGCAGCGCCAGCGGCGCGTCCAGCGTGCGCGGTACCTGGAGTACCTGGAAGAGCTGCGTGCCGAGTTGGGCGCTGACGAGCGAGAGCGTCGTCGTGCCGCCCGGCTGTTGCACCCCGCGCCCGTGGCCCTGTACGACGTCCTGCGCGATCCGGCTCGTCTGTGGGAACGGCGCCGTACGGACACAGACTTCCTTCACATGCGGGTCGGTGTCGGTGACGTACCCGTGCAGGAGTTGACCATCGGCCAGCAGGCGGTCGGAGGCGTGCTCACCCCGCCCGACCCGTTCATGCTGAACGAGGCGCGCGCCCTGCAGGCCCGCTTCAGCACGGTGTCGGACCATCCGCTGACCGTTCCGCTGGACCGGGCTGGCAACGTCAGCATCGTTGGCGACCGTGCGGGGGTGCTGCGCGTCGCGCGGTCCCTGCTCGTGCAGGTGGCCGTGACCCACGCGCCGGACGACGTGGCCGTCGCGCTCGCGATGCCCGGGGGCCGTGTCGAGGAGTGGGAGTGGGCGAAGTGGCTCCCGCACGTTCTCGACCCGCAAAGCCATGACGGCGCCCTCGCAGCACGCCGTATCGCTCCAGGCATGGCTCAGCTGGCTCAGGTGATCGGCACGGATCTGGGGCGGCGTGCCTCGTACGCGGCGGAGGTGCGCCGTGGGCTGTCCGACAGGAAGGCGCTCGCGCTGACCGACCGGCTGCTGGTGCTCAGCGACGCGTACGGGGAGAACGCCGTCGACCTTCCGCGTCCGGACGCCGCCGTCGCCCTGGACGACATGGGTGTCACGGTCCTGCACCTGCTCGCCGAACAGATCCACGAGCCCGATCACGTGTCCGTGCGCATCACCGTCGACGGCGACGAGGTCACCGTGGAGGATCTGCGCGGAGAGCAGGTCGTACGGACGGACGGGGTCGTCGACCGCACCGGGCTCCCCGAGGCTGAGGGCCTCGCCCGATCCCTCGCGCCGCTGCGCCTGTCCGCCGAGTCCGCCGCCGAGGGCACCCCCGTCTCCGGCCCGGTCGACTTCCCGCAGCTGCTCGGCATCGACGACATGGCCGCCCTCGACCCAGTCAGGACGTGGGCGCTGCGCGGGGAGCGGGACTTCCTGCGCGTGCCGATCGGCCTGGACGACCGGCATCAGCCGGTGCTGCTCGACCTGAAAGAGTCTGCTGAACTCGGCATGGGGCCGCACGGGCTGTGCGTTGGCGCGACAGGCTCCGGCAAGAGCGAACTACTGCGCACGCTCGTCCTTGCGCTGGTGACGACGCACGGACCGGACGATCTGGCGATGGTCCTCGTCGACTACAAGGGTGGTGCCACCTTCGCCCCGTTCGCCGGCCTGCCGCACGTGGCGGGCGTCATCACGAACCTGGAGAACCAGGCCGGACTGGTCGAGCGCGTCCACACCTCGCTGGCCGGTGAGATCAAACGCCGCCAGCAGGTCCTCAAGGATGCGGGCAACATCGCCGACATCGGGCACTACCGCACCTTGCGCGCCACGGCCCGGCCCGACCTTGAGCCGCTGCCCCATCTGTTCGTCGTCATCGACGAGTTCGGCGAACTCCTCACCGCTAAACCGGACTTCATCGATCTGTTCCTGTCGATCGGCCGCATCGGCCGCTCCATTGGTGTCCATCTGCTGCTGTCCAGCCAGCGCATCGAGGGCGGCAAGCTCAGGGGGCTGGAGACGTACCTGTCGTACCGGCTCGGTCTGCGCACCTTCTCGGCGGACGAGTCCCGCACGGTCCTGGAGACCACCGACGCCTTCCACCTGCCGCCCCTGCCCGGCTTCGGCTACCTGAAGGTCGACACCTCCACCTACACCCGCTTCAAGGCCGGCTTCGTCTCCGGTGCGTACCGCGGCCCCGCCGTACACGAGAGCACCGCCGACGCCGAACCGCTCGCCTGGACGTACCCGGCGTTCAACGCCCCGGCACAGATACCCACGACGGCGGACGACACCCCGGCGCCGCGTGAGCGCGAGACCGGTCCGACGGTCCTGGGCGTCGCGGTCGGCCAGCTCACCGAAGCCGCCGAACCGGTGCGCCGGATCTGGCTGCCGCCGCTGCCCGAAGCGCTCACTCTCGACGTGGCAGCGGGTCCCGTACAGGTATCCGCCGACGGCCTCCGGCTCGCCCACCCCGGCGGCCCGTTGCAGGTGCCGCTGGGCGTCCTCGACGATCCGGCCCGACAGTGGCAGGGCCCGTGGGTGCACGATCTGAACTCCGCGGGCGGGCACACTGCCGTCATCGGCGGCCCGGCCTCCGGCAAGACGACCCTGCTGCGTACCCTCGCGCTCTCCCTGGCCCTCACCCACACACCGCGTGACGTCGCCGTCTACGGCCTGGACCTGGCCGGCGGCGGACTCAGTGCCCTGGCGGACCTGCCGCACGTCGGCGGTATCGCGACCCGCGCCGGCCACGAGCGCGCCGCCCGTACCGTCGCCGAGGTGCGCGCCATGCTCGCCGAGCGCGAGGAGATCTTCCGCGAACGGGGCATCGACTCGGTCGACCAGCTGCGGGCTTTGCGGGGGCGAGGGCAATTTCCTCAGCTCGGTTCCACCGACGTGGTGCTGCTCATCGACGGATTCGGTGCTCTGCGCGACGAGTTCGCCCACCTCGACGACGATGTCGCCGACCTCCTCAAACGTGGCAGCGGCTATGGCATCCATGTCGTGGCGGGGATGCTCCGCTGGAACGACGTACGCATCGCCACCCAGTCCCTGTTCGGCAGCCGCATCGAACTGCGCCTGAACGACCCGGCCGACTCCTCCGTCGACCGCAAGCTCTCCGCGACCCTGTCGGCGGACACACCGGGCCGGGCTCTGACGGACGGCAAGCTGTTCGCCCAGGCGGCACTTCCCCGCATCGACGCCCATGCCACGACGGACGGTCTCGGCCAGGCCCTGGAGCAGGCGGCGGCCGCGCTGCGCGCCGCCTGGCACGGTGAGATCGCCGCGCCCGTGCGGGTGCTGCCGACCAGGCTGCCCGCGCAGCACCTGCCCTCCACCGGGGCGGAGCCGCGCGCGATCCCGATCGGTGTCGACCAGGAGGCCCTCTCCACGACCGTCCTGGACCTGTTCGGCGCCGACCAGCACATACTGGTCCTCGGTGACAACGAGTGCGGCAAGACGAACCTGCTCAGGCTCATCTCCCGCTCCCTCATCGACCGCTACGACAAGGACGAGCTGGTCTTCGGCGTGTTCGACCCGCGGCGCGGCCTGCGCGGCGTCATCCCGGAGCCCTATCGCGGCGGCTACGCGCACAATGCCGCGCTCTCCCAGGCGCTCGCCACCGGCATCGCCACCGAACTGGAAAAACGCCTTCCGGAGGCCCCCGACCCCGACGCCCTGACCGATGAGCCGTCGTTCACCGGCCCGCGGATCGTGATCCTCGTCGACGACTACGACATCCTCACCGCGGCCGGACAGCAGCCCCTCACCCCGTTCCTGCCGTACATATCCTCGGCCCGCGACATCGGCCTCCACTTCGTCGTCACCCGCCGAGTCGCCGGAGCCTCACGAGCCCTGTACGAACCGTTCCTGACGGCGCTGCGTGAAACCGGAACCACAGCGCTGGTGATGACGGGCGACCGCACCGAAGGCCAGCTCTTCCCCGGCCTGTACGCCTCCACCCAGCCGCCCGGCCGCGGCACCCTGGTCCGCCGCGGCCGCCGCCACCAGCTGATCCAGACCGCCCTCGCACCCGAAACCGAGCCAACGCAGGCCCCGACATGACCAATTGATGGGTTGGCTGCCCCTTTGGCTAGAAGCGTGTGGCTGCTGCGACAACCGATCTGATAGGGATGAATGTCCTGTTGTCAGTAGCGCGTGCGATGCTGAGCAGCGCTGATGGAACGTATCTGCAAGTGACACAGCGGGGGTTGACGTGACGGGGTGGGACATCAGTCCCAGCGGGGTGGAGTCCATTCTGTCGTTGGTGGGGCTTGCGGCCGACGACCTGAGCAAGGACATCAAGGGCTACGGGACGAGCGTCCAGGACGCGGCGGAGTCCGCGGGCACGATCAGCGGCCCGTACTGCGGTGGTCCGCCGGTGGGGCCGGTAGGTGCTGCGGTCGCGAACTTCGTGTCCGATACCGAGAGCTCGATCAAGTTCATGGCGGCCCGTATCAAGAAGACGATGGACGGGACGGTCAAGGCGACCGGTGCGTACATCGATGGGGACCTGGCGATGGCGGCCCGGGCCCAGCGTGACGCGGCCAAGGCACCCACCCCGGCCGAGCTGCAGGCCGTGGGCGAGCAGACGAAGCACCACGGGGGCGGGGCGTAGTGGACATGATCGAGCCGGGGGGGATATTCCAGTACACCGGCGACTTCGGCGCGTTGTCCAAAGCAGTCACCGAGCTGCGTAAACACGCGATCGGCATCCGTGACGCCGGCAAGGACGTCCATTCGCGCTTCCAGGCGACGGCCGCGTTCTACAAGGCGCCGGAGGCGGACCAGCTCTTCTCCTCCACCCAGCCGGTGATGGACACGGCGGACGAGTTCGCCGGTCACATCGAGTCCCTCGCCGACGCCCTGGACACCTTCGTCGGCGAAGCGAAGCCGTATGCGGACCGCTTGAGGCATCTGAAGGAGCAGGCGATCGCCTTCGTCGACAGCGTCGAAGGCGACGACGGCTGGACCAAGGACCAGCACAAGGTGGACGAGCACAACGCCCTCATGCATGGCGTGGCGGAGGCCGTCGTGGGCTTTCAGAAGGCGGAGCACGACGCGGCGGTCAAGATCGGTGCCATCAGCCCGGCGGTGTGCCGCCCCGTCGGCGACGAGGGCAGCACGTACGGCATCAGCGTCGACAAGCTCGAGTCCATGCCCGACCTGCCGTGGGGTACTCCCGTTGCCCGCACCTACGACCGCTGGAGCCTGGACTGGTGGGGCCACGGCATCAAGAGCTGGGCGTGGGACGGCCTCGTCAAAGACAGCCTCTGGGGTGGCTTCGTCGGCCTGGGCACCTTCGAGGACAACATCCTGGGCATCAACGGCTCCGACGCACAGCACCAGACCTGGGACGGCCTCAAACGCACCGTCGTCGGTGCCTACGCCTACGGCATGGATGCGGTCGGTGAGGGCGACCACCTCTCGGACTGGCAGCGCGGCAGCGAGGAGAACGCCAAGGAGTTCGGCAAGCAGTTCATCGCCTACGACGAGTGGCACAAGGACCCGGCTCGGGCCCACGCCGTTACCAGCTTCAACCTTCTCACCGTGTTGGGGGGTGCCGGCGGGGCGCTCGCCAGGCTGGGTAAGGGAGCCAGATTCGTCGAAGCCGCCAGCACGGTGGCCAAGGTCGGAGGTGCCCTGGATCCGATCTCCGGCGCCGCAAGGGCGGCGAGAGCCCTGTCCGATCTGCCGAAGGTCTCTGAGGTACTGACCAACGTCAGCGAACACCTGCGGCTGCCGAAGACGAGGTTCCCCGACGGCGCCCTGGACGACCTCAGCAACCGCTACAGGGTCGACAAGAACGGCCAGCTCATTCCGATCAACGCCGACGGCACGCCCAACCTTGCCGAGGCCCCGCACGAGCCTGCCGCCGCCGACCGTGGCGGTGAGGCGCCACTGAGCCACGCGACCTCGGATTCGGCACGCGGCGCCACGGATACGTCCGCCCACTCCAACCGAGCACACGAGTTGGTCGGGACCGGTGCTCGGGCAGAACACGTTGCCGGCTCCGCGCACACCAGTGAGCGGACACCGGGGCAAATAGGCGGACACGCCAGCGGTCACGCTGCATCATCCGAAGGCTCTTCCACCAGGGGTGCCGGTGCAGAACCGGTCAGCCGGCGTGGAGCGGGTAGCGGAGCAGGGGGACATGGCTCCGGAGGAACGGGACCTGGCCCTCACGGCTCGGCATCCGACAGCGGCTCCGCCCACCATGACGGTGGCGATGAGCACACTGGCCATGACTCACCCGATGACCCGGGCAGCCAGTCGTCCGATCCACACCATCACAACGCCTCGGGCGCAGAGCCGGATCACACACGCCGCGCGCTCCCGCCGGGTACCGCTGACAGAACCTTGCGCGAGATGCGGCGCATGCGTCACAGCCGGGAAAGGTACAAGGGGGCAGAGGACTACGTCCGCAAGATTGCGGGTGGCGCACCTGAGCGACACTATCGCGTGCCCACTCATGACCACCCTTATCACCCTGTAAAGAAGCCAGGAGGCCGCAATGTCGATGTCCCAGTGGACATGCCTGACGGCCGTACTCTGGCTGTGGAGGTGAAGCATTACCTTGAATGGAGGACGATCAAACTCAAGGGTGGCGGCACCCGTCGGGTGAGGGGCGAAGTCCCGCTGAACGAAGGTATCATTGAGCAAATCAACAAGGACCTCACGCTAAGACGGCTGGACCCAAGGTTCGATCCACGCTGGGTCTTCCTGCATGCGCCTCCGTCGCAAGCGCTGAGAAACTACCTCATACATGCTCGCATCATCTTCATCGAGTTCGGGCCGGCCCCCAAGTAACCGCGAAAGCCGCGAAAGGAACATAGCGTGGTAAACGCAAATGAACCCGACCTCCAGGGCTGGAGTGAGGAGAGGCATCGGAACGCCATCGACATTGCGGATATGCTCGGAGTGCCCCCCGAAATTTACGCGAGTGACCCAACAGGCCTCATCCCGGCCTTGGACGACTACGTGTCTCGCGCTCCTCTGAGCGAATTCGAGGAGTCCGACTGGGTGACTTTGCATTTGGACTTGGCGTCCTACGTCGCCGACTTCCTCATCCATAAGTACGGTGCGCGCTGGATCGTCGCGGATGATCCCACTGGGCCGGTTGGATTCCGCTATGTCATCGAGGCAACCGGACTCGACGGACAGACCCGTCGGGTTGACCCCATCGATGTGGTAGCCAAGGAATTCGCTAACCGTCCCATCGAAATCGTCCGGATGCTGGCCAGTGCAGAGCTCACCTTGAATCTCTCTACCCAGGCCGACGACGAGGAATGAGCAGGGCGCGAATATCGGCAGGGTAGTGAGGGTCGCGGAAAATCCCCGCCAGGCTTCAACAATGACCTCTCGACGACACGGAAGCCCGCGCGGGGCAGCTCGAAAGGGGATCTTCTCAAGGGCGTCGTGTGATCATCTCTAACCCGTTGTTGACTGGACTTGGAAGTCACGCCGGGCGCTGAAGGTATCCGCTCGCGTAACGGAAAGACGTCCTGGCCGCACACGCAACGGATGCTGGCAAGGTGCCATTCGAAGCGGGCGCCCAATGGCTGCTAGGCCAGCGGGTCGCTCATGGCCAAGGGCCCAGTGCACTCACGGGGCTGTCGTGGGTAGCGCAGAGTCCGCCGCGTCCGGAGATCGGCTTGGTCGTCGAGGACGCCCCTCAAGAAGCCCCCTCCCTGGACGTCCTCGAAGAACTCTCGGGCCGGTGCTGAGAGTCGCAGCGCCGCCCTCTCTGACAGAAAGCAGCACATGCCCCAGGACGTCATCGCCCTCACCCCGCAGATGCCGGACATCAAGACGCTGCTGGCCGCACTGCACGCCGGCGGCCCGGACCTGCGCGTGAACCGGGCAGGTGGGGGATCAGTGGCCCAGTTGTGCACGGATGACGGAAAGCCCCTGGTCTCCGTGGAGGCCCCCCGCTACCTGCAAGTGCCGGGCGAGACGGAGCGGCTGCTAGGACCTGTTCAGACAGAGGGACCGGTGTGGTGGACCGAGGTGCGGGCGTCCACCGCCATCGCAGAAGCCAGGCTGCTCGCCGGCTCGGTCGCGGGACGGCTGACAACGCTGCTCGGTGGCACCACATGGCCGCATGAAGCCGCCCACACCGACGTCGTGACCGTCCCGGCCACGGGCGAGGTGACGGTCCCGCCCGCTGACGTGGACGTACTGACCGATGCGGATGTGCTGACCGACCAAAGCATCATCGTCATCTACGACCGCCCGGTCGTCGCCGCCACGACATGGCTGACCGAGGCGGTGCGAACGGCGGCACAGAGCCGACGGGAGCTGTATCTCGTCACGTCCCCCAATACCCGGCTGAGCCTGCCCACCCGCACCGTGCTGGAGCGCATGCCCGCACGCTGGGTCGTACGCCACCCCGAGAACGGCTACTACGACGGCCTCTCCGGAGCCGTACTGCGCTGGCATGACGGACGTTTCACCCCGGCTGCCGACAACGGCCTCCAGATCGCTGACGTCTTCCAACCCCCGTTTGGTAAGGGCGGTGAACGGCAGTTGCTGCTGTCCATCCGCACCATCCATCCCGCCCAGGAGCACCTGATACTCGGTGGCGCTCTGGAGGACGCCTGGCAGACCCTCACCGGACTGCCGCCGGCCGGATGGGCCACCGCCGAGCCCGTCAACGTCCCCTGGTCGTCAAGGCAGCTGACCGACCTGGCCCGCAGCCGCGCCCGCCAGGCACAGCCGACCTGGGCTGTCGCCGTAGGAACCGCCGACCGCCCTGCAATCGCCACGTTGAGCATCGCTCACACGCGAGACGGCGTAGAGGAGCACATCACCCTGGCTCTCGGCTACGCCGCCGACGAGCGAGCACCGATCGAGCTCCTGCCCGAACTCGCCGAATCCCTCGCCGCCAGGCACAACCTCGCCACAATGATCAGCGAACTGCGTGCGGCGCGCGCAGACCTGACCACTCCGGCCCACTACGAACCGCCGTCGATCCCGGTCGCTCTCACTCTCGGCCCGGACGCCGTGGCCGACCTCGGCATCAGCCATGCCCGCAACGCCCTGCCGGACTGCATCCCGACCCAACTCGGCCCGGCCGGTCGCCCCGCCCTGCACTACCCGCTCGGCGACGGCACCGACCCCGTCGCCTGGCAGCGCCTGCGACACATCAACGAACACCTGAAACGTGGAAGCGGGACAGCTGTGCGGTCATCCCGATAGCTGGCGCCTAACCGGCCCACCTCCGCTGCGTCCGGGTATTAGCCGCGAGTCACGAGGGACAGGGGCGCGACCGATCTGAAGGAAGCCGTTCAGTCTCGGAACAAGAAGGCCGTTGGGTCACCTACGGCAACATCAGACGCCCCAGACGCGCCAGTGGAGTGTGCCCCGGCAGTCCTAAGTCTCGGGCGCCGGGGCGGAACCTCAAGGCGGAGGACAGACGCGGGGTGACTGCACTGTTCTGGTTGCTCGATCTCGGAGTGACGGTTGTGGTAGCCAGTCCTGGCACGTCGTCGGCGTTCGGAGATCGGCCCATGCCGGCGACTGCCGATCGCGCCGCCGGGAGCTGCAGTGCCAGGTCAGGTGTAACCGAGCTCCTTCAGGCGAGATCTGAGCCGTGCCGCAGTGGCCTCGCTCTGCTTCTCCAAGTCTGTGAGCGAGATCGCGTATCGGTCGCCCCATGAGCGGTAGAGCTCGACCAGTCCCTGTCGTTCCGCAGTAACAAGTCTCTCCACCCGAGAGCGGAGATCGTCGCCAAGAACGTGAAGCACTCTTTCACGCGCCAGGGTCTCAGGGAGATGCAAAGGCCGGCCGTCGGCCGCCGCCCAACGGTCGATCACCCCGGAGAAGCCCCGGTGGTCTAGGCTTCTGAGGTCGTCCTGCCGGTCTGACCACCATCTCGCGAAGGCACCGGTCAACTGGTACCGGTCGAGGATGCCGGCGGACAGGAGCTCCTCACGGAAGGAAGCCATCAGTCGAGAACGCAACATCAACAGCCGGTTCGTGCCCGCAAGTTCAGCGATACGTGCTTCCGCTCCTTCCCACCACGAATGGCAGCGATCGGTGAAGTCCTTCACCCGGGCAGCAGCGAGGTCCGGGATGCGCTCGGCGGTCGCCTCGCAGCCGTCACTCGGGAAAACTAGGTAGTCAGGGTCTTTTGTTCTGAACAAGTCGGCCAGATCGATCCCAAATAGGCGGAACTTCCCCATTTGCGCGTCGACTTCGCTTCTTGGTACTCCGCCGAACAGCACCGCACGGACGTCCAGCGGTGGCTCAGCAGGTGGACCCACGTCAACGTAGCGCCGGATGTTGAGGTTGAAGTCGTTGTCCGCGATCTCACTGAGTGGGACCACTCGTGAGAAGCCGGGGATGTCTGCCCACTCGCGGAAAGCGCCGACGATCTTCTCCACGTTCTGCGGCTCCAGACGGTTCTGCGACCGCCCCGTGACCACTTCACGCTCGGCGTTAATGAACAGTACTTGGCCGCGCTGACCCTCTGGTACTCCGTTCGTGCCCCGCAATACCAGGATGCAGGCGGGGATGGCAGTTCCGTGAAAGACGTTCGGTCCGATGCCGATCACCGCTTCGAGCCGGGCATCCTCAACAATTCCCCGGCGGATCTCCGTCTCCGCTCCGCCCCGGAACAGCACACCATGCGGGGTGACCACCGCTCCGATCCCGTCCGGATGGAGTGTGGCCAGCACGTGCTGGACGTTCATCAGATCGGCTTTCTTGCCCTGCCCGGGTGTCCAGCCGTACTTCATCCGCTCCGGATGTCTCACCTCCTTCTCGGAGTAGTTCATCGAGAAGGGAGGATTGGTCAGCACACAGTCGAAGCGTCTGAGATGCCCGTCCCCCAGCGTGTGGAGGGGATCGGTCAGTGTGTCGCCGCAGAGAACCGAACTGTCCGTGATGCCATGCAACAGGAGGTTCAGCCGGGCTGTGGCCCAGGTTGCGCCGTTCTTTTCCTGCCCGACGAGGGCGAGGTCCGCGTCGCCCCCACCGTGCTCTTCGACGTACTGTCTGGCCTGAACGAGCATGCCTCCCGAGCCGGCGAACGGGTCGTAGACCGATTGTCCCTCCTTGGGCCGGACCAGGCGCACCATCAGCCGGACCACAGAACGGGGAGTGAAGAACTCCCCACCCCGTTTCCCGGCGCTGTCGGCAAAGTCGCCGAGAAGCCGGTCGTAGGCACGACCGACTACATCGCTGAACTCCAGATCGTCGTCGTTCAGCGGAATGCGCTCGAAGTGGTCGACCACTGCCTTCAACTCGGCACGGCTCAGCCGCGTGTCGAAGTCGAGGGCCTCGAACACGCCCTTCAGTACATCCGGGTTGCTTCGCTCGAGCTCCCACAGAGCCTCAGTGAGTAGACGCCCCAGTGGCTTGCCCTCGTAGTCGACGATATGGGACCAGCGCGCATGCTCGGGCACGTGAAGGATGCCTGGTTGATCCGAGACCCTTTTGAGGACCAGCATCCCGAAGATGACGTCACGGCACTGCGATGGATCCATGCGGCCGCGCAGGATATCGGCGGCATCGTACAGGGCACGTGTCAACTGCGTGACGGTAGACAGACTCATGTTCGCCTCGTTCCCTGGATCAGCTCTCCGAAGATGGCCGGCCGCAGTGCCTCTAGGCGGTCGGCCATCTGCCGCTGGATCCTGATCCGGGCGTCGACATCCGCCAGGGCTTCGACGACAGCATGCTGCCGGGCCAGGGGTGGCACGGTGAGCGGCAGCTCATTCAGCATCGCCGAGTTGAGCGAGGGGACCGTACCCGGGAGGGACTGTCCCAGCAAGGCCCTTTGCACGGGCGGATAGGACAGATAGGACACGAGGTACTCGGGCAGGATGAGCTCGCGCCGGGGCCTGATGCGCAGACAGGACGAGCTGTAGAACCATGAAGCGTTCTCTGCCTCGACCAGCGCCAGCCGACCGAGTGTTCCCTGCCGCACAATAAGGATGTCACCTTCCTGCAGCGCGAACCGGGAGAGTCGTTTGGCCTCGCCCCACGGCACCCGCCGCAGCCGTCGTGTGTCCACTGCGTGGTGGTCGGTGAGATCCGGCGGTGAGATCACCGGCACCCCGTCGGGGCCGTCGTGCAGGCTGTCCAGCAGCGACCCGGATGGGCCGGCTGTAACTTCGCAGAGACTCCCGAGCGGAATTTGCCCACTGTGAGCTGGGGATGCGTCGCCTACTCGCACAGCGCCTCCGTCCTTCTTTCCCTCGTACCAAACTTCTCTACTGCTGCGGGTGGGGGATCTCCACATGCATGGCTCCCCCACCCGCCTCGTTTGGTCAGACAGTACGCAGCGAGTACCGCATCGCGGTCCGCACCAGCTCTTCCACCACTACGGTCAGCAGGGCGGTTGCCATTACGGTCAGTACCGCCGTGCCACGCCCCATGAACGAAGCGCACGCCACAGCTATCACGATGATCCCGAGGAGACGCAGCACGGCTCCCCTGGCCCGGGGCGGCAGCGACCATGCATGATGGACGTTGACAATCCTCATTGGTTGTCCTTCCTGTCCCCGCGCGCTACGCGGGAACGGTATAGCCGCACCGCCCTGCCGGGCCTGCAAACCATGCGGGGTGGTGCGGTGATCTGTGTCAGATGGTCCTGTCCGCAGCACCGGACAGGAAGCGACACACTTCTCCCGGCCCGCCACCACGCACGCAGCTCAAGCACGCCCGAGCTTCGCTACTCGAAATCATACACACCGTCAGGCTGCGGAGCTAGCTTCGCAGTTGAGCGTCTCCCGTACCACCGCGCTCGATCTGGGGCTGGGCGAGTTGGTGCTCCTCATGGGCGGCGTCGGCGAGGGGCGGCTCCTGATCAGGGACGGGCGCGTGATGGTGCTGCTCGAACTGAACGTCCCCAGGGACTGCTGGGAGGACGAGTCTGCTGGGCTCGATTCCCCGCCCCGGGTCCGCTGACCTGCGGGGGACGCTACAGCGGAGGGGCCGCCGATGGCTGGCCCATCACAGGCTGGCGGGGCAAGCCGTTCAAGGTGGCCGAAGTTCAGCGCGAGGCGCCGCCGGAAGCGCGACGTGACGATGCTCGGGCGCCCTGTCCCAGACAACATGCGGCGGACGAACCAGGAGCGGCAGCGTCATAGGGCCGCGGATTCGCGAACGCGCAGCTGCGAGACACCGGATCTGACCCATGCATCGCCACAGGCACCGGTCCCGTCTGGGAGAAGCTGTCCAAGATCTTCTCCCAGGTTTCTCCCAAACGATCTCCAGGAACCACTCAGGGGCCTGATCCACTCGGTGGATCAGGCCCCTGACCTGGCACTACAGCGTCGGGGTGGCGGGATTTGAACCCACGACCTCTTCGTCCCGAACGAAGCGCGCTGCCAAGCTGCGCTACACCCCGGTGTCGCTGCTTCTCGCGGCGACGACGTTTACTTTAGCCCACCGGTGGCTGTAGACGAAATCCGGTTCAGACGCGGCGGCGGACCGGGGTCGGGCGGGTGTGGTCGACGGCTACCAGGAGGACGGCCAGGCCGTAGATCGCGAGGCCCAGGAGGAGGGCGTTGGCCAGGGTGCTGCGGTAGCCGTGGGCGGCCACGTCAAGGAAGGGATAGAGGTAGCGGGCGGGGTTCGAAGGGGTGAGGAATGCCGCTCGGATGAGGGAAAAGGCCAGGTAGGCCAGGGGGTAGAGGAGCCAGGTCGCGGTCTGGCGCAGGCGCAGGCGGGCCGACGGGGTGAGCAGCAGCCAGTCGAGCACGGCCGCTGCCGGGGTCACCGTGTGGAGGATCTGGAGGGTCGCCCACTGACCGTGCCAGCGCACCGGCGCCGTCGTCGCGCCGGTCATGGAGAACGAGGGAGTCGTGTGGGCCAGGAGCAGGTGGTACACCAGCGCCGTGACCACGGCGTAGAGAAGTGTGGCGCCCATCATGGCCGACGGCAGCGGGCGCCGGGCACGCCAGGCCCTGGCCGCCGACAGGAGCATGACGACGGCGAGCAGGACGTTGGTCTGGACACCGAAGTAGCTCAGGGTGCGGGCCGGGGTGCCCAGCAGGAGTTCGAGGGCGACGCCGCCGGTCGCCGCCACGGCGATCAGCAGACGGAGGAGCGCGACGACGGGACGGCGGACCGGCGCCACCACCGCCGTCGCCGGGACCGGGGCGGGCAGGAGCAGCGGCGGGCCCGGGACCGCGGGCAGGTCCGGGATGTCCCTGGGTATCGGTGCGGTCATGCCCTCACGCTAGGAGCGGGGGAGGTGGGGGGCTATGTGGACTGCTCCGGGTGGGTTACGGCCGGGACGGCATGCCTCCCCCTCTTACCCGGCCACTCCTTCTCCTACCCGGCCCCTCCATCCTCGCCCTCCGTTCCCCTCCCCCTCTTGCGTCCTACTCCCGCCCCACCAGCGTCAGCAGCGTCGCCTCCGGGGGGCAGGCGAAGCGGACCGGGGTGTAGCGGTTGGTGCCGCAGCCTGCTGAGACGTGGAGGTAGGAGGTGCGGCCCTCCGCCGTGTGCGTGGACAGGCCCT
Organism: Streptomyces sp. NPDC104106; assembly: GCF_055584345.1. Lineage (NCBI taxonomy): Bacteria > Bacillati > Actinomycetota > Actinomycetes > Kitasatosporales > Streptomycetaceae > Streptomyces > Streptomyces sp. NPDC104106. The sequence goes on along the minus strand of NZ_JBVJMF010000011.1, from coordinate 167,065 downwards.
TCACGCGGTCCGTGTCCAGGTCGCAGTTGGTGACCAGGGCGCCGTAGAAGGGGATGCACAGCTGGCCGCCGTGGGTGTGGCCGGCCAGGATCAGGGGGTAGCCGTCCGCCGTGAAGGCGTCCAGGGTGCGCAGGTACGGGGCGTGGACCACGCCGAGGGACAGGTCGTACGTCCCGGTGGGGCCGCCGGCGACCCGGGCGTAGCGGTCGCGCTTGATGTGGGGGTCGTCGAGGCCCGTCAGCTCGATGGACACGCCCTCGACCTTCAGGACACCCCGCGTGTTCGTCAGGTTCAGCCAGCCCGCCGTGTCGAAGCCGTCGCGCAGGTCTTCCCAGGGGTTGTGGATGGCGCCGACCGCCGGCTTGTTGCCGTTGAGGCCGTGCCGGCCGTTGGCCTTCTCCATCAGGTAGCGGGCGGGGTTGCGCAGCTTGGGGCCGTAGTAGTCGTTGGAGCCGAAGACGTACGCGCCCGGGAACTCCATCAGGGGGCCGAGTGCGTCCAGGGCCTCGGGGACGGCCTCCGGGTCGGACAGGTTGTCGCCCGTGTTGATCACGAAGTCCGGGCGCAGGCCCGCCAGCGACTGCAGCCAGCGCTGCTTCTTGTGCTGGCCGCTCACCATGTGGATGTCGGAGACCTGCAGCACGCGCAGCGGGCGCATGCCCGGCGGGAGGACCGGGACCGTCACCCGTCGGAGGCGGAAGGAGCGGACCTCGAAGCCCGCCGCGTAGGCCAGACCGGCGGCGCCTGCCGCCATGATTCCCAGGGGTACTCCGTATCGCGCGCGCATACGACCATCGTGTCAGACCCCGCGGGTACGAGGAGAGCGCGGGGCTCTGCCCACAGGTCCCGCACGCACCCCTAAATCAACGGGCGTTCGGCTCGGTGCACCTGCGACAATCGACCGCATGACCACCACGCTCAAGTCGAAGCTTCAGGACGACCTCAACGCCGCGATCAAGGAGCGCGACGAGCTGCGCTCCTCGACGCTCCGGCTGACGCTCGCCGCGATCACCAAGGAGGAGGTCGCGGGCAAGGAGAAGAGGCAGCTGTCCGACGACGAGGTCCTCAAGGTGATCACCCGGGAGGCGAAGAAGCGCCGCGAGGCGGCCGAGGCCTTCGCGCAGGGTGGGCGCGCCGAGCAGGCGGAGCGGGAGAAGGCGGAGGGCGTGGTGCTCGCCGAGTACCTGCCCAAGCAGCTCTCCGACGAGGAGCTGAACGCGATCGTCACCGAGGCCGTGGCCGAGGCGAAGGCCGCCGGTGCCGAGGGCCCGAAGGCCATGGGCGCCGTCATGAAGATCGTCAACCCGAAGGTGGCGGGCCAGGCCGAGGGCGGCCGCGTCGCCGCCGCGGTGAAGAAGCTGCTCCAGGGCTGAGCGGTCCGGAGCGCCGGCGGACATACGCACGGCGTACGGCGGACATACGCGCGGAGTACGGCGGACATACGCGCGGAGTACGGCGGCGGGGCCGCACCCTGGCTTTCAGGGTGCGGCCCCGCCGTACGCGTTCACCAGCCCGGCTCCTGCCCCGCCGGGCCTAGCCCGGCCAGCCGCCGTTGCCGTTGCCGTTCCCGTTGATCCCCCCGTTGCCCTGGCCCTGGATGAAGCCGCCGGGGAGGGAGAAGGTCGGGTTCGGGACGGGTCCGCCGGTGGTGCCGCCCGTGGCGCCGCCGTCAGCGGTGCCGCCGACTGTCAGTCCGCCGATCAGGCCGCCGAGTCCCCCCGTTGTGTCCCCGGTCCTGCCGCCGTTGGCCCCCCCTTGGCCTTTTCCCTGATCGTTCCCCTTGTTGTTGTCGTCGGGGATGTCGACCAGGTTGAAGTCCTGGACGGGCTTGCCGTCGAGCGCGCCGGTCATCATGTCGCGCCAGATCGGACCGGGTACCTCACCGCCGTAGACCTTGTCGTGCGGGACGCCGCCGATGGTGATGTTGATCATCTTGCGCTTGTGCTGCGGGTCGCCGACCCACACGGAGCCCGCCATGTTCGGGGTGTAGCCGACGAACCAGGCCGCGTAGCGCTCGTCCGTCGTACCCGTCTTGCCCGCGCTCGGCCGGCTGCCGAGGCCGGCCTCCTGGCCCGTGCCGTCCTCGACCACGCCCTTGAGGAGCGTGCTGATGGTGTCCGCGGTCTTCTGGGACATCGCGCGCGAGCAGGTCGACTTCGGGATCGGCAGGGACTTCTCCTCGCTGCCGGTCTTCTGGGTGATCGACGTGATGGCGACCGGGGTGCAGTAGATCCCGCGCGAGGCGAAGGTGGCGTACGCGTTCGCCATCGTCAGCGGGGACATCTCCTGCGTGCCGAGCGCGATGGAGGGCGCCTGGTCGATCGCGCGGCCGTCGGCGCGCCGCACGCCCATCTTCTGCGCCATCTGTGTGACGGGGCAGATGCCGATGTCGCTTATCAGCTGCACGTAGTAGGTGTTGACCGACTTGGCGGTCGCCTCCTTCATGCCCATCGGGCCGCGCTCGGACTCGTTCTCGTTCGTCAGCTTGGCCGGGTTGTTCGGGTCGTTGCGCCAGACCTTGCCGTCGCACGCCTGCACGGGGCTCGGGTACGGCATCTCGTACGGCGACGAGTACTGCTGTGTCGGGGGCTTGCCGCCCTCGATCGCGGCCGCCGCGACGATCGGCTTGAACGTCGAACCGGGCTGGTAGCCGGCGCCGCCGCCCATGCCCTGGTTCACGGACAGGTTGATCTGTGTCTCGTCCTTGCCGAAGCCGTACGGGCGGGACTGTCCCATCGCCAGGATCTTGCCGGTGCCGGGCTCGACGATGGTGGCGGCCGTGGCCACCGCGTCGGACTGGTAGACGTGGTCCTTGACGGACGACTGCACCGAGTCCTGGGCCTGCGGGTCGAGCGTCGTACGGATCGTCAGGCCGCCCCGGTTCCAGAGCTTGGCCCGGGCCTGCTTGGTCCTGCCGAAGACCGGGTCGGTCAGGACGACGTCGCGCACGTAGTCACAGAAGAAGCCCGCACCGCGCACCGCCGTGATGCAGCCGTTCTTCGGCTGGCTCGGATTCAGGCCGAGCGGCGTCCGCTTGGCCCGGTCGGCCTCCTTCTGGGAGATGTCGCCGACCTCCGCCATGCGCTGCAGCACGGTGTTGCGCCGCTTGGTGGCCTCCGCCTCGTCGTTGACCGGGTCGTAGCGGGTCGGGGACTGCACGATGCCCGCGAGCAGCGCCGCCTCCTGGAGGTTCAGGTCCTTGGCGTGCTTGGAGAAGTAGCGCTGGGCGGCGGCTTCGACGCCGTAGGCCTGCTCGCCGAAGAAGGTGATGTTCAGGTAGTTCTCGAGGATCTTCTTCTTGCCGAGCTTGTCCTCGATCTGGATCGCGTACTTCAGCTCCTTGATCTTGCGGCCGAGGGTCTGCTGGGTGGCCTCGGCGACCTTCGTCGGGTCGTCGCCGGCCTCCTCGATGAAGTAGTTCTTCACCAGCTGCTGGGTGAGCGTGGAGGCGCCCTGCGCGACCCCGCCCGACTGCGCGTTCTTGTTCAGCGCGCGCAGCACGCCCTTGAGGTCGATGGCGCCGTGCTGGTAGAAGCGCGAGTCCTCGATCGCGACGATCGCCTTCTGCATGTACGGCGAGATGTCCTTGAGGTCGACCACCGTGCGGTCGCGGGAGTAGACGCTCGCGATCGGGTTGCCCTGGCTGTCCAGGATCGTCGTGCGCTGGCTCAGCTGGGGGCTCTTGAGGTTGGCCGGGATGTCGTCGAAACTCTGGACCGATCCCTTGGCCGCGAGGCCGAGCGCGCCGGCGGCGGGCAGTGCGATGCCCGCCATCACGGCTCCGGCGAGCACGCTGACACCGAGGAACTTGACGGCCTGCTGCGTTGGCGACAGACCTCCGCCCGAGCGCTTCTTTGGCATGGGGGCAGCCTAATCCGTACTCGTGAGCGTTTCGAAGGAGCGGCCCCGTCACGGCACGGCAAAGCGAGACGCCTACCTTCTCATTCGCCGGACACGCGCGCAGGCCTTGGCCTAAGCTGCTCTCAACTGTCACAGCAGTGCGGCCACGTATCAATACGTCCGGTGACCCCGAATCGTTCCGGTCGTATGCCGGGTTTTCCACGGGGACGTGCCCGGTGCTCCGAGAGGCGCGTGTCCGAATTCGCCTCGTGTGTCGTTCGGTGTCCGATGTGGCGCACCATGGCTGTCCCGGTTTGCCGGGAGAGTCGCCTATGTCGCCAGCTCACTCCCGCGGGTGATCTGCCGCTTACCCATAGTCCGTTCGGGCCATTCAAGATTGGGCCCGAAGGGGGTGTTGCGCTGTCCCCGCCTTCCGTAACGTCCTCAACTGGCGGCGGTGAATATGCCGCTGCCGCCGTGGGGGAGCCTCGATTCGGGAGAGGACGGCGCCGGTATGGGCTGGGTAACCGACTGGAGTGCGCAGGCTGCCTGCCGCACTACCGATCCGGATGAACTGTTCGTTCAGGGAGCAGCGCAGAACAGGGCCAAGGCGGTGTGCACCGGATGTCCGGTACGCACGGAATGCCTGGCCGATGCGCTGGACAATCGCGTCGAGTTCGGCGTGTGGGGAGGCATGACGGAGCGGGAGCGCCGCGCACTGCTGCGCCGGCGGCCCACAGTGACCTCCTGGCGCAGGCTGCTGGAGACCGCCCGCTCGGAGTACGAGCGCGGCACCGGAATCGTGCCCCTCGACAACGACGAGGTGTACGAGCACTACGCGGCGGTCAGCTGAGGGCAACTCCCTCCGGTATGCGCGAGGAGATGCGCTCCGGCGTACGACTGGACAAACCCCGGGAGGCCCCGAGGGAACGCCGGGAGGCGTGGGGCCGCAGGGCCACTGGGCTGCAAGGGGCGCGTGAGCCGCAGGGCCATGCAAGCGCAGGGCTACGGGCCGCGGGAAGCCAAGGGGCTTGGCAAGCGCCGATCGGGCCTTGACCTGGGGACGCGCGATCGGCCTGCGGCCCGCCCCGCCGGGGGCGGCCTGCCGCCCGGCCCGCACCCGTCCGCCTCGTCGTCGTGCGCCGTTGGCGTGGACGCCTTCCGCGGGGCATACGTTGTGCGCAAGTGCCTGCGCGCGTACGACCCGACCCGCCCGGCTCCTCACGTGCGCGCTCACCGTGGCCCCAGGGCCGCCCCGCCGCGAGGCTCACGCTGCCGCAGGCTTACGCGGCCGTACGGTCGCTCGACCGCGCCCTCACTCGACCACGTTGCTCGCGCACTCACCGTTCCTCGCCGTCGGCGCGCTGCGCACCCGCGGCCAGGCGGTTGCCGATGTCCCGCAGGCCCGCGAGATCGTGCACGTCGCCGGGCAGTGCGGGTACTTCCACGACCGCCACCTCGGGGTGGCGGGCGGTGAAACGGTCGCGGGTGCGCTGCTCGCGTGCGAGCAGCTGCATGCGATCGGCGTGCAGTCTGAGCAGTCCCGCGGTGAGCCGGTCGACGGGGCGCTCCGCGTCGGCGGGGGAGCCTTCCTTGGAAGCAGGGGTGCCGCTCTCGGCCTCGGCTGCGGGAGATGATGCGGGAGATTGTGAACTGCCGTACGTGTCGGGAGAGTTACGAAGTCCAGCTTTCCCGCCCCCCTGATCGACAATGCGGGGGTCCTCAAGATTTTCCGCGGCGGCGAGGGCCCGCTCGGCCGACAGCCCGTCGGCCCCGCTGTCGTGGACGCGGTTGAGCACCAGGCCGACCAACGGCATCTTCTCCGCGGCCAGCCGCTCCACGAAGTACGCCGCCTCGCGCAACGCGTCCCGCTCCGGGGCGGCGACCACCAGGAACGCCGTGCCGGGCGCCTGGAGCAGCTTGTACGTGGCGTCCGCGCGCGTACGGAAGCCCCCGAAGGTCGTGTCCATCGCGGACACGAACGTCTGGACGTCCTTGAGCAGTTGGCCGCCCAGCAACTTGCCCAGCGTGCCGGTCATCATCGACATGCCGACGTTCAGGAAGGCCATGCCCGCGCGGCCGCCCAGCTTGGCGGGGGCCGTCAGCAGGCGGATGAGGCGGCCGTCGAGGAAGGAGCCGAGCCGCTTGGGCGCGTCCAGGAAGTCCAGCGCGGAACGGGACGGCGGGGTGTCGACCACGATCAGGTCCCACTCGTCCTTCGCGCGCAACTGGCCCAGCTTCTCCATCGCCATGTACTCCTGCGTGCCCGCGAAGCCCGCCGAGAGCGACTGGTAGAAGGGGTTGGCCAGGATCGCGGCCGCCCGCTCAGGGTCCGCGTGCGCCTCCACGACCTCGTCGAAGGTGCGCTTCATGTCGAGCATCATGGCGTGCAGTTCGCCGTCGCCCTCGGTGCCCTTCACCCGGCGCGGGACGTTGTCGAGCGAGTCGATGCCCATCGACTGGGCCAGCCTGCGGGCCGGGTCGATGGTCAGCACCACCACCTTGCGGCCCCGCTCGGCGGCCCGCAGGCCGAGCGCCGCCGCGGTCGTCGTCTTGCCGACCCCGCCCGAGCCGCAGCACACCACGATCCGGGTCTTCGGGTCGTCCAGCAGCGGGTCGACGTCCAGCACGCACGCGGGGGAGAGACGGCGCCCCTTGTCCCCCTTATCCGTCTTGTCCCCCTTGTCCTGTGCCTGGGCTTCGTGCGTCCCGGGCCGGTCCGGACTCATGACAACCCCTGCTTCCGCAGCTCGGTGGCGAGTTCGTACAGCCCCGCCAGGTCCATGCCCTCGGCGAGCAGGGGCAGTTCGCCCAGGGGCAGGTCCAGCTCGCCGAGGACGGCGCGCTGCTCCTGCTCCAGGGCGTACCGCTCGGCGTACTCCGCGGCCTGCCGCAGCAGCGGGTCCACCAGCTTCTCGGCGTTGCCGCCCCGCCGGGCCCCGCCGAGCCCGGCTGCCGAGAGCGCCTGAGCGACCGAGGAACGCTCCACGCTCCGTACGAGTTCCAGGTCGACCGCGTCCAACACCTCCGGCCGGACCATGTTCACGATGACGCGGCCCACCGGAAGCCGTGCCGCGCGGAGTTCGGCGATGCCGTCGGCGGTCTCCTGGACCGGCATCTCCTCCAGCAGCGTCACCAGGTGCACGGCCGTCTCCGGGGACTTCAGCACCCGCATCACCGCCTGTGCCTGATTGTGTATCGGGCCGATCTTCGCAAGGCCCGCCACCTCGTCGTTCACGTTCAGGAAGCGGGTGACCCGGCCCGTCGGCGGGGCGTCCATGACGACGTAGTCGTAGACGAACCTTCCCGAGCGGTCCTTGCGGCGCACCGCCTCGCACGCCTTGCCGGTCAGGAGCACGTCCCTGATGCCGGGCGCGATCGTGGTGGCGAAGTCGATGGCGCCGAGCTTCTTCAGGGCCCGGCCGGCTCCGCCCAGTTTGTAGAACATCTGGAGGTAGTCCAACAGGGCCAGTTCCGGATCGATGGCGAGTGCGTACACCTCCCCGCCGCCCGGAGCCACCGCGATCTTGCGCTCCTCGTACGGCAACGCCTCCGTCTCGAAGAGCTGGGCGATGCCCTGCCGGCCCTCGACCTCCACGAGAAGCGTCCGCTTCCCCTCCGTCGCGAGGGCCAGCGCGAGTGCGGCGGCGACCGTCGTCTTTCCGGTCCCGCCCTTGCCGCTGACGACCTGGAGCCTGCTCACGTCTTCGAGACTAACCAGTCCGGCCGACACTCACGCGGGAGGCTGTGGATAACGCAGGTCACGGCCCCGCCCGCCGCAGCGGCTACAGTCGGCCCCATGACCAAGTGGGAATACGCAACCGTGCCGCTGCTCGTCCACGCCACGAAGCAGATTCTGGACAACTGGGGGGAGGACGGCTGGGAGCTCGTCCAGGTCGTGCCCGGGCCCAACGCCGAGCAGCTCGTGGCCTACCTGAAGCGGGAGAAGCAGGCGTGAGCGCGGTCGAGGCCAAGCTGGCCGCCCTGGGCCTGACGTTGCCGGAGGTCGTGCCGCCGCTGGCCGCGTACCAGCCGGCCGTGCAGTCCGGCGTGTACGTGTACACCGCCGGCCAGCTGCCGATGGTCGAGGGCAAGCTGCCGGTCACCGGCAAGGTGGGCGCCGAGGTGACGCCCGAGGAGGCCAAGGACCTCGCCCGCGTCTGCGCGCTGAACGCGCTGGCCGCCGTGAAGTCCGTCGCGGGTGACCTGGACCGCATCGCGCGCGTGGTGAAGGTCGTCGGGTTCGTGGCCTCCGCGTCCGACTTCACCGGGCAGCCCGGTGTCGTCAACGGCGCCAGCGAACTGCTCGGCGAGGTGCTCGGCGAGAAGGGCGTGCACGCGCGCAGCGCGGTCGGCGTCGCGGTGCTGCCGCTGGACGCGCCGGTCGAGGTCGAGATCCAGGTGGAACTCGCCCAGTAACCCGCCGTACCCCCGCTGACCTCGGGCACCCCTCGAACATTCGCCCTACACGGGATAGCCTCCGGCCATGGCGAACGGTCAGTGGTACCCCGCGGAGTGGCCGGACCGCATCCGCGCGCTCGCGGACGGCACCCTCACCCCGGTGTCCCCCCGGCGCGCGGCCACGGTGCTGCTCCTGAAGGACACGCCGGACGGCCCCATGGTCCACATGCTGCGCAGACGCGCCTCCATGGCTTTCGCCGGAGGCGCGTACGCGTATCCCGGGGGTGGTGTCGACCCGCGCGACGACGACCGGCTGGTGCGCTGGGCGGGCCCCACGCGCGCGTGGTGGGCCGAGCGGCTCGGGGTCGACGAGGCGGGCGCCCAGGCGATCGTGTGCGCGGCCGTCCGTGAGACCTACGAGGAGGCGGGCGTGCTGCTCGCCGGGCCCGGCGCGGACTCGGTCGTCGGCGACACCACCGGTGCGGACTGGGAGGCGGACCGGGCCGCGCTGGTCGCGCGCGAGCTGTCCTTCGCCGAGTTCCTCGACCGGCGCGGACTGGTGCTGCGCTCTGACCTGCTGGGCGCCTGGACCCGCTGGATCACCCCGGAGTTCGAGGCCCGCCGCTACGACACCTGGTTCTTCGTGGCCGTGCTCCCGCGGGGGCAGCGCACCCGCAACGCCTCCACGGAGGCCGACCGCACGGTGTGGATCCGCCCGAGCGAGGCGGCCGCCGGATACGACAAGGGCGAGCTGCTGATGATGCCGCCCACCATCGCCACCCTGCGCCAGCTGCTCCCGTACGCCAGTGCCGCCGAGGCGCTCGACGCCGCCCCCGCGCGCGACATGACCCCGGTGATGGCCGGTGCCCGCCTGGTGGACGGCGAGATCGTGCTGTCCTGGCCGGGGTACGAGGAGTTCACCAAGCACGTCCCGACGACGCCCGGTCCGACCGCTGGAGGCCCCGCATGACCGACGCCGGCACACTGCCCGGCCAGCCCCGCGGCGCGGTGGTCTCCGGGCCCGCCACCGAACGGGCCGTCAACGTCCTCGCGCCCAACGCCTCCGCGATGACCCTGGACGGCACCAACACCTGGATCGTCGCCGAACCCGACTCCGACCTGGCCGTGGTCATCGACCCCGGCCCGCTGGACGACGGCCATCTCCGCGCGGTCGTGGACACCGCCGAGAAGGCCGGCAGGCGCATAGCCCTGACCCTGCTCACCCACGGCCACCCGGACCACGCCGAGGGTGCCGCCCGGTTCGCGGAACTGACCGGCACGCGCGTGCGTGCCCTCGATCCGGCGCTGCGCCTCGGCGACGAGGGTCTGGCCGCCGGGGACGTCGTCACCACCGGCGGCCTGGAGCTGCGGGTCGTGCCGACTCCCGGGCACACCGCGGACTCGCTGAGCTTCCACCTCCCGGCCGACCGGGCGGTGCTGACCGGTGACACCGTCCTCGGGCGCGGTACGACGGTGGTGGCGCACCCCGACGGCCGCCTGGGCGACTACCTGGACTCCCTGCGGCGGCTGCGCTCCCTGACCGTCGACGACGGCGTCCGCACGGTTCTGCCGGGCCACGGGCCGGTCCTGGAGGACGCCCAGGGCGCCGTCGAGTTCTACCTCGCCCACCGCGCCCACCGCCTCGCCCAGGTGGAGACGGCCGTCGAGGACGGCTACCGCACCCCGGCCGAGGTCGTCGCCCACGTCTACGCCGACGTGGACCGCTCCCTGTGGCCGGCGGCGGAGCTGTCGGTACGGGCCCAGCTGGACTACCTGAGCGAGCACGGGCTGATCTAGCCCCGCCTCACGACCCGGCTCACTCGGATCTCGGCGCTTTGACGCCGTGCACGCGCGCGTACTCGCCGGCGAGCCAGGGGCCGAGGTCGTCCACGTACGTCCGCAGCACCTCCGGGTCGCCGACGGGCTCGTGGCCGTACTCCGCCGCCGTGCGCAGCTGTGCCGCCCACTCGGGGTAGTAGCCGCCGCACACCTCCGCCATCTCCCGCAGATCGCTGGTCCAGCCGTTCCAGCGGGGCATGACCAGCGTGAAGCCGGTGCGCACGAGGTGGCGGGACATGAAGCGCACGAGGGGACGCCGGGCCTCCTCGGTGTCCCGCGCCCCCGCGATCCGCTCCCGCCAGCGAGGCAGCCACCGGGCCAGGTCGCCGTTGGTCTCGCGGGCCAGCAGGGAGTCGGGCCGGTAGCGCGGCAGGTACTCGGCGAGGTCGTCGCCGAGCAGCGGGGTGCACAGACAGGCGACGAACCAGCCCAGGTCGTACCGCTCCTGCTCGCTCAGCAGCCGGTCCCGGCCGTACAGCAGTGTGCCGACGCCGTCGATCTGCGCGAACTCCTTGTCGACGGCCTCGCCGAGCGCGCGTACGGCCTCCCGGTCGGCGTCGGACGGCTCCTGCCGCAGGGCGACGAACAGGTCGAGGTCGCTGCGTCCCACGCGCGCGGTGCCGCGCGGGATCGACCCGTAGAGGTACGCGCTGTGCAGCCGTCGGCCGAAGAGGTCCAGGAGCCGGTCGCGCGCGTCCGCCACCACCGGGCGGAAGGCGTCGGGCACGCGCGCGAGGGAGCCTTCGCGCGCGATGAAGCCCAGGGGATCGAGGCCGGGACGGCAGATCGTGTCAGCCATGGGACAACTGTCCCGCGCGGTCCTGCCCGGGGCAGTTGATTTTCGGCTGACAGCGGGTGACAGGCGGGGTAACTCCGCCCGGCCGGTGTCCGTCACCCGAGGACCCCGAGGGAGCTGGGGCGGTGTGCCCCGGGTGCCTCAGCGGGAGCGCTTGGCGAGCCGCTCCACGTCCAGCAGGATCACGGCCCGCGCCTCCAGGCGGAGCCACCCGCGCTGGGCGAAGTCCGCCAGTGCCTTGTTCACGGTCTCGCGCGAGGCGCCGACCAACTGGGCCAGCTCCTCCTGCGTGAGGTCGTGGACGACGTGGATGCCCTCCTCGGACTGCACGCCGAAGCGGCGCGAGAGGTCCAGCAGGGCGCGGGCCACGCGGCCGGGGACGTCGGAGAAGACCAGGTCGGACATGGCGTCGTTGGTCTTGCGCAGCCGGCGGGCGACGGCGCGCAGCAGGGCGCCGGCCACCTCGGGTCGGGCGTTGAGCCAGGGCTGGAGGTCGCCGTGGCCGAGGCCGAGCAGCTTGACCTCGGTCAGCGCGGTCGCGGTGGCCGTACGGGGGCCGGGGTCGAACAGCGACAGCTCGCCGATCAGCTCACCGGGGCCGACGACGGCGAGCATGTTCTCGCGGCCGTCGGGGGAGGTGCGGTGCAGCTTGACCTTGCCCTCGGTGACGACGTAGAGCCGGTCACCGGGGTCGCCCTCGTGGAACAGTGAGTCACCGCGCGCGAGGGTCACCTCACTCATGGAGGCGCGGAGCTCCGCGGCCTGCTCGTCGTCGAGCGCCGCGAAGAGCGGGTTGCGCCGCAGAACGTCGTCCACGAGTTCTCTCCCTTGTCGACCTGCTCAGGGGATCTTGTTCCCCCGGTGTACCAGGGGACCGTGCTCCCCATTTTGCCGGACGGTCCAAACAGTGTGATCTGTCACAAGGATGCCGCACAGGTGTCCCGAGGTAAGCGTCAGGGGTCCAATCGGGGGCCGATCCTGTGGGTCCGGGGCGGATGTCAGTGGGGGGCTCTAGGCTGGCCGGGTGTCCAAATCACCGGTGAGAGCACAGGCCGAGGGGGCTTAGCGGGTGGTTGTACGTCGCGATTCCGCTGTGGGCGAACAGAGTCCTGAAGATAGTAAGAAAACCGGAAAAACGGTCAAAAAGGCCACCGCGAAGAAGGCGGCGCCCGAAAAGGCCACGGCGGCCCAGAAGGCCGTAGGAGCGAAGAAGGCGGTCGGGGCGAAGAAGGCGGTGGCGGCGAAGAAGGCCGTGGCCGCGGCGACCGGGGAGCGGGTCGCCGTGAAGAAGGCCGTGCCCGTCAGAAAGGTCGCGGTGAAGCCCCCGGCGCCCGAGTCCCGCACCGCCCTGGTCCGCCGCGCCCGCCGCATCAACCGCGAGCTGGCCGAGGTGTACCCGTACGCCCACCCCGAGCTGGACTTCGAGAACCCCTTCCAGCTGCTCGTCGCCACGGTGCTGTCCGCCCAGACCACCGACCTGCGCGTCAACCAGACGACCCCGGCGCTCTTCGCCCGGTACCCGACTCCCGAGGACCTGGCCGCCGCCAATCCGGAGGAGGTCGAGGAGATCCTGCGTCCCTGCGGCTTCTTCCGGGCCAAGACCAGGTCGGTCATAGGGCTCTCCAAGGCCCTCGCCGAGGACTTCGGCGGCGAGGTGCCCGGGCGGCTTGAGGACCTGGTCAAGCTGCCCGGCGTCGGCCGCAAGACCGCCTTCGTCGTGCTCGGCAACGCCTTCGGGCGCCCGGGGATCACCGTGGACACCCATTTCCAGCGGCTCGTACGGCGCTGGCGGTGGACCGACGAGACCGACCCCGACAAGATCGAGGCCGCCGTCGGCGCGCTGTTCCCGAAGAGCGAGTGGACCGATCTGTCCCACCACGTCATCTGGCACGGCCGCCGGATCTGCCACGCCCGCAAGCCCGCCTGCGGCGCCTGCCCGATCGCCCCGCTCTGCCCCGCCTACGGCGAGGGCGAGACCGATCCGGACAAGGCGAGGAAGCTCCTGAAGTACGAGAAGGGCGGCTTCCCCGGCCAGCGCCTGAAGCCCCCGCAGGCGTACCTCGACGCGGGCGGCACACCGGCCCCGCCGCTGGGGGCAGCGTGACGGAACGATCTCGGGGCCCTCGGGCGTTGTGCAGGCAGAGGGGGGTGGCGATGACGAAGGCCGGTGAGGCGCGCAGCGGTGCCGTGACGCTCAGCAAGGAGGGGCTGCCGCCCTGGCTGGCGCCGGTGGTGCAGGCGGCCGAGACGGTCGAGCCGGGCCAGCTGAGCCGCTTCCTGCCGCCGGAGAACGGCTCGGGGCGGAAGTCGGCGGTGCTGATCCTGTTCGGCGAGGGGGCGCGCGGCCCCGAGCTGCTGCTCATGGAGCGTGCCGGCTCCCTGCGCTCGCACGCCGGGCAGCCGTCCTTCCCGGGCGGCGCGCTCGACCCCGAGGACGGCGACCCGCTCACCGACGGGCCGCTGCGGGCCGCGCTGCGCGAGGCCGAGGAGGAGACCGGCCTCGACCCGTCCGGGGTCCAGCTCTTCGGCGTGCTGCCCGCGCTCTACATCCCCGTCAGCGGCTTCGTCGTCACCCCCGTGCTCGGCTGGTGGCGCGAGCCCAGCCCGGTCGGCGTCGTCGACCCGAACGAGACCGCGCGGGTCTTCACGGTCCCCGTGGCGGATCTCACGGACCCCGCCAACCGCGCCACCGCCGTCCACCCCAGCGGCCACCGAGGTCCGGCATTCCTGGTCGAATCGGCCCTCGTGTGGGGCTTCACGGCCGGAGTGATCGACCGCCTGCTGCATTTCGCGGGCTGGGAGCGCCCCTGGGACAGAGAGAAGCGGGTCCCACTCGACTGGCGGTCGTGACAGGGTGTCCACCGTGCTGTGTCTATCCGGGGGACGCCGTGTCCCTCTGCCCCTACGTGGCGGGCCGGACCCCCGTCCGAGCCGCGGACAGCGGAGTGGAATGGGCGAGGCCTGAATCAGTGAACGCGCTGGACATCCTGTTGCTGCTCGCGGCCGTGTGGTTCGCGATCGTGGGCTACCGCCAGGGCTTCGTCGTCGGCATCCTGTCGGTGATCGGCTTCCTCGGGGGCGGTGCCGCCGCCGTGTACGCGCTGCCCGTCATCTGGGACGCCGTGACCGACAAGGCGAGCGTCGGCACCACCGCGGCCGTGGTCGCCGTGGTCGTCATCATCGTCTGCGCCTCCGTCGGCCAGGCCCTGACCACCCACCTCGGCAACAAGCTGCGCCGGTACATCACCTGGTCCCCGGCCCGCGCCCTGGACGCCACCGGCGGCGCGCTCGTCAACGTCGTCGCGATGCTGCTGGTCGCCTGGGTGATCGGCTCCGCCCTCGCCGGTACGACGCTGCCGACGCTCGGCAAGGAGTTCCGCAGCTCCAAGGTGCTCCTCGGCGTCTCCCGGGCGCTGCCCGGGCAGGCGAACACCTGGTTCGCCGACTTCTCCTCCGTCCTCGCGCAGAACGGCTTCCCGCAGGTCTTCAGCCCCTTCGCCAACGAGCCGATCAAGGACGTCCAGCCGCCCGACCCGGCTCTCGCCGGCAGCCCGGTCGCCACCCGCGCCGAGCGCTCGATCGTCAAGGTCACCGGCACCGCCCAGAGCTGCGGCAAGGTCCTGGAGGGCTCCGGCTTCGTCTTCGCCGACCGCCGGGTCATGACCAACGCGCACGTGGTCGGCGGCGTCGACGCGCCCACCGTGCAGATCGGCGGAGAGGGCCGAAAGTACGCCGCCAAGGTCGTCCTGTACGACTGGAAGCGCGACATCGCCGTGCTCGACGTACCGGACCTGCGGGCGACCGCGCTGCGGTTCTCCGGGCAGGAGGCGTCCGGCGGGGACGGCGCGATCGTCGCGGGCTTCCCCGAGAACGGCTCGTACGACGTACGCGCCGCGCGCGTGCGCGGGCGCATCACGGCCAACGGCCCGGACATCTACCACCGCGGCACGGTCAGCCGTGACGTGTACTCGCTGTACACGACCGTCCGCCAGGGCAACTCGGGCGGCCCGCTGCTCACCCCCGACGGCCGGGTCTACGGCGTCGTGTTCGCCAAGTCGCTCGACGACGCCGAGACGGGCTACGCCCTCACGGCGGACGAGATCCGCCCCGACGTCGACCGGGGGCGCAGGGCGACCGAGGAAGTGGGAACGGACAGCTGCGCCCTGTGACGCGTCGCGGAAGCGCTCAGCCGCGCGGGTGACGCAGCCGCACCGAGACCCAGCGGGCCCGGCGGCGCAGGATGCGCGGAATCCCCACCCGCAGGTCTGCTTCCGCCAGTTGGGGGGTACCCCGCTGAGGCGTGCCCAGCCCGGCGGCGGAGCGGCGGTTGCGGGGTGCGTCACTGTCGTGCGTCCAGCCCATACCCCGACGTGTGCCCCACCAGAAGGTCGATAACCGCTTGTGCGCCCCCCAATTGGCCTATGCGGCAGGCATGTGGCTGTTCGAAGGACAAGTGTTCAGGAAGCGGATACTCCGCGCATCGGACCCGTCACCGTACGGTCACCGGCATACCGTCACCGGTCGGGCTCGGGGTCCTTCAGCCAGTTGACGAGTTCCGTGGAGAACGCCACCGGGTCCTCCTCGTGGGGGAAGTGCCCGAGGCCGTCGAACAGCCGCCAGCGGTACGGGGCTTCGACGTACTCGCCGGAGCCGGCCGAGCTGCGGGTGCGGGTCACCGGGTCGAGTGAACCGTGCAGATGCAGGGTGGGCACCCGAACGGGTCGTTTCATACGGCGGTTGAACTGGATGCCGTCCGGGCGGGCCAGCGAGCGGACCAGCCAGCGGTACGGCTCGATCGAGCAGTGCGCGGTCGAGGGGATGCACATGGCCCGCTGGTACGCCGCCACCGCCTCGTCCTCCGGCGCGCGCGGCCCGGACCACTCCCGGATCAGCCGGCCCACCAGTGCCCCGTCGTCCGCGGTGAGTTGATGTTCCGGAAGCCACGGCCGCTGGAAGCCCCAGATGTAGGAGTTGGCGGCCGTCTGCCTCGCGTCGCGCAGCATGGCCGCTCGCCAGCGCCGCGGATGGGGCATCGACACCACGGCGAGCCGGCGTACGAGCTTGGGCCGCATCGCCGCCGCCGTCCACGCCAGGTAGCCGCCCAGGTCATGGCCTACCAGCGCCGCGTCCGGCTCGCCGAGCGAGCGGATCACGCCGGTGATGTCCAGCGCGAGGTTCGCGGGGTCGTACCCGCGGGGCGTGCGGTCGCTGCCGCCGACGCCCCGCAGGTCCATGGCCACCGCCCGGTATCCCGCGTCCGCGAGCGCCGTCAGCTGGTGGCGCCACGTCCACCAGAACTGCGGGAAGCCGTGCAGCAGCAGCACCAGCGGGCCGTCGCCGAGTTCGGCGATGTGGAAGCGCGCGCCGTTGGCGGCGACGTCCCGGTGCGTCCAGGGGCCTTCGATCCGTACGGCCGAGGGGGCGGGGTCGGTCATGACGACGAGCGTGCCACAGCTTCGATGGCGGCGGGACCACGGTCCTCGGGCAGTTCGGCGCGCGGGTGGGGCTTGGCGTTCTGCAGGACGCCCGCCGTCTCCTTCATCGACGCGGCCACCTTCTGCGGGCCCTTGCTCTTCTTGGCCTTCTTCGCGAAGACCAGGCCGAGGAGCCCGAGCAGCCCGGCGACCACCACGTTGGCCGCGAAGGACAGCACGAAGCAGATCGCCAGGTTCCAGCCGCTCCAGGTCCGGATGCCGTAGGCGAGGGCGAAGTTGAGCATCGGCAGGGAGAACAGCAGCACCATGCCCGCCATCGAGAAGGCGCCGCCGCTGACCGCGCCCTTCTTCACGTCCTGCTTCAGCTGGGCTTTGGCCAGCGCGATCTCGTCGTGCACCAGCGCCGACAATTCGGTCGTCGCCGAGGCGAACAGCTGGCCGATGCTGCGTTCGGCGCCGACCGGGCTGCCGTCGGGTGCGCTCATCGCGTTCTCCCTCAAAGGTCTGACGGGCCGCAGCTGTCCGGTCCGGTACGGCCGCCCCGCTCGCGCGGCGGCCCGGTCCGGCCTCCTGCTGGTGTGGCCGTCTTGTTTTGTACCGTCTCGTCAGATCATGCCGGACGGCCGTCCTCCCCGCCTGCCCCGCCCGCCACTTCGGCAAGCCCGTGGCGTGCCGCAGCGGCCCGCTCGGCGGCGATGCGCCGGTGCTCGGCGGCCTTGCGCTCGTGGATCTCGGCCATGCGCAGGTGGTACGCCGGGTCGTCCTGCTCGTACACGTCCGGGATGCCGTCGAGGTCGTCGTCGCGCTCCTCTTCCTCGCACAGCCTGCGGTACTTGGCGTTGCGCATCTTCAGCAGCACCGTCGCACACACCGCCGCGATCAGCGATCCGGTGAGGACGGCGGCCTTCACCTCGTCGCTGAGGACGGCGTCGCCGGCGAAGGCGAGTTCGCCGATGAGCAGGGAGACGGTGAAGCCTATTCCGGCGAGCGAGGCCACCGCGAAGACGTCGGCCCAGGCGAGGTCCTCGCTCAGGGAGGCGCGGGTGAAGCGGACGGTCAGCCACGTGCCGCCGAATATGCCGAGCGTCTTGCCGATGACCAGCCCGAGGACCACGCCCAGCGTCTCGGGCTTCGTGAACACGTCCCCGAGCGCCCCGCCGGAGACCTTCACCCCGGCGCTGAGCAGCGCGAACACCGGGACAGCGAGCCCTGCGGACAGTGGCCGCACCAGGTGCTCGATGTGCTCGCCGGGAGAGTGCTCCTCACCTTCGCGGGTGGTGCAGCGCAGCATCAGGCCCATCGCCACCCCGGCGATCGTGGCGTGCACGCCGCTGTTGTACATCAGCGCCCAGATCACCAGCGCGAGCGGCACGTACACGTACCACCCGCGCACGCCCTTGCGCAGGAGCACCCAGAACACGACCAGACCCGCGACGGCGCCGCCGAGCGCGGCGAAGTTCACCCGGTCGGTGAAGAAGATCGCGATGATCAGGATCGCGAAGAGGTCGTCGACGACCGCGAGGGTGAGCAGGAAGGCGCGCAGGGCGCTGGGCAGCGAGGTGCCGATGACCGCGAGGACGGCGAGCGCGAAGGCGATGTCGGTCGCGGTGGGCACCGCCCAGCCACGCGTCGAACCGTGCCCGGCGAGGTTGGTGAGGGTGGAGACGAGCGCCGGTACGGCCATGCCGCACAGCGCGGCGACCACGGGCAGCGCGGCCGCCTCCGGATCGCGCAGGTCCCCGGCGACCAGCTCGCGCTTCAGCTCGATGCCGGCGACGAAGAAGAACACCGCGAGCAGGCCGTCGGCGGCCCAGTGCGCCAGGGACAGGTGCAGACCGAGCGAACCGGGGCCCAGGTGGAAGTCGGTGACGGCTTCGTAGCCGTGGTGGAGGGCGGGGATGTTCGCCCAGACGAGGGCCGCGACGGCGGCGAGGAGCAGCAGGACACCGCCGACTGTCTCCGTGCGCAGCGCGTCCGCGACGAAGGACCGCTCGGGCAGCGACAGGCGTCCGAGGACCTTACGGGCTGTACGGGTGCGGGGCGCGGCCACGGGGGACCTCCGGTGGATAGGCAGGACGGCTCACCTTGCCGACCAGACTTCCCGGCACACCCTTGTCGTACTTTTGACGCTTTACTTAGCTTACCTAAGCGTGGCGCTTTGCTCAAAGGGAGCGGCCCGGGCCGGTGGTCCGCACGCGGACGCGCACGGGGCGCCCGGCCTGCGGGCCGGGCGCCCCGTCGCTGTCCGGTGCCGGTCAGTCCTCGCTGGGCGCTGCCGGCAGCTTGGCCTGGATGAGGTCCATGACCGTGGAGTCCGTCAGGGTCGTGACGTCTCCGAGCTGGCGGTTCTCGGCGACGTCGCGCAGCAGCCGGCGCATGATCTTGCCGGAGCGGGTCTTGGGCAGCTCGCCCACCGGCAGGATCCGCCTGGGCTTGGCGATCGGGCCGAGCGTGGCTCCCACGTGGTCGCGCAGTTCGCCGACGAGCGCCTCGGTCTCCGCGGCCGTACCGCGCAGGATGACGAAGGCGACGATCGCCTGGCCGGTGGTCTCGTCGGCGGCGCCGACGACGGCCGCCTCGGCGACCGAGGGGTGCGAGACGAGCGCCGACTCGACCTCGGTGGTGGAGATGTTGTGCCCGGACACGAGCATGACGTCGTCCACACGGCCGAGCAGCCAGATGTCGCCGTCGTCGTCCTTCTTCGCGCCGTCACCGGCGAAGTACTTGCCCTCGAAGCGGGACCAGTAGGTGTCCACGAACCGCTGGTCGTCGCCCCAGATGGTGCGCAGCATCGACGGCCACGGCTCGGTCAGCACCAGGTAGCCGCCGCCGCCGTTCGGCACCTCGTTCGCCTCGTCGTCCACGACGGTCGCGCTGATGCCGGGCAGCGGGGTCTGCGCGGAGCCGGGCTTGGCGTCGGTGACCCCGGGCAGCGGCGAGATCATCATCGCGCCGGTCTCGGTCTGCCACCACGTGTCCACGACGGGCGTGGCGTCGGCGCCGATGTTCTTCCGGTACCAGATCCACGCCTCGGGGTTGATGGGCTCGCCGACGGAACCGAGGACACGCAGGCTGCCGAGGTCGAACTTGGCGGGGATGCCGTCGCCCCACTTCATGAACGTCCGGATCGCGGTCGGCGCGGTGTAGAGGATCGTGACCTTGTACTTCTGCACGATCTCCCAGAACCGGCCCTGGTGGGGAGTGTCCGGCGTGCCCTCGTACATGACCTGCGTCGCGCCGTTGGCCAGCGGGCCGTAGACGATGTACGAGTGCCCGGTGACCCAGCCGACGTCGGCCGTGCACCAGTACACGTCCGTCTCCGGCTTCAGGTCGAAGACGGCCCAGTGGGTGTACGCCGTCTGCGTGAGGTAGCCGCCGGAGGTGTGCAGGATGCCCTTCGGCTTACCCGTCGTCCCTGAGGTGTAGAGGATGAACAGCGGGTGCTCGGCGTCGAACGCCTCCGGGGTGTGCTCGGCGGACTGCCGGCCCACCACGTCGTGCCACCACAGGTCCCGCGCGTCGTTCCAGGCGACGTCCTGACCGGTACGGCGCACCACCAGCACGTGCTCGACGCCGGTGGCCTTGGTCAGTGCCTCGTCCACGGCCGGCTTGAGCGCGGAGGGCTTGCCGCGCCGGTAGCCGCCGTCCGAGGTGATGACGACCTTGGCGTCCGCGTCCTGGATGCGGGTCGCGAGTGCGTCGGCCGAGAAGCCGCCGAAGACGACCGAGTGCGCGGCGCCGATCCGGGCCGAGGCCAGCATCGCGATCGCGGTCTCCGGGATCATCGGCATGTAGATGGCGACCCGGTCGCCCTTGCGGACGCCCAGCTCCAGCAGGGCGTTGGCCGCCCTGGAGACCTCGTCCTTCAGCTCCGCGTAGGTGATCGAGCGGCTGTCGCCGGGCTCGCCCTCGAAGTGGATGGCGACGCGGTCGCCGTGTCCCGCCTCGACGTGGCGGTCCACGCAGTTGTAGGCGACGTTCAGCTCGCCGTCCTTGAACCACTTCGCGAACGGAGGGTTCGACCAGTCCAGCGTCTCGGTCGGTTCCTTGGCCCAGGTCAGCCGACGGGCCTGCTCGGCCCAGAAGCCGAGCCTGTCAGCCTTGGCCTGTGCGTACGCCTCCGCGGTGACGTTGGCGTGCGCGGCCAGGTCGGCGGGCGGCGCGAACCTGCGTTCTTCTTTGAGCAGGTTGGCCAGGCTTTCGTTGCTCACGACATCTCCCTCTCGAAGGGTGTCCGTTGTGTCCCAGGCCACAGCTCATCAGACGCGGGGGTCCGATGACAAGGGTCGTCGGCAAAATTGGTTTAGACCTATCGATGAGTGGGGCTCAACCGGCCCCACGTGCCTCCTCTCCTGCGACGACGCCCTCCTTGACGCCCACGAACTCCCGGCCCCCTTCCCCTTCCGCCCCGGCCAGCAGATAGGCCCGCGCCTCGGCCACGTCGAAGTACATCCCGTGCAACTCCAGCGTGCCTCTGGCCAGCGCCCGCGCGACCGGCCGGTGCGCCCGCAGGTGCTCCAACTGCTGGACCACGTTGGCCAGGCACAGCTCCTCCACAGCGTCCGCCGGCGGCCGCCCGGCGAGCCCCGGCCGACCGCGGTGGTCCTGGCTCGTCCGCGCGAGACTCGGCAGGCCGTGGCGGAGCCATCGGCGCAGCGGCGTGCCCTCGCCGGCGGGCGCGGCCACGGTCCCGTCCGCACCCGAACCGCCGGTCCCGGTTCCGGTCCCGACCTCGGTCCCGGCGGACAGCAGCGCCTGCATCGCCCCGGATCCCGAATGCCCGCACACGGTGATGGAGCGCACCCCGAGCACCTCCACGGCGTACTCGACGGCAGCCGCCACCGAGTCGTCACCGTGCTCCTTGCCCGGCGGCGGCACCAGGTTGCCGACGTTGCGGACGACGAACAGGTCGCCGGGACCACTGGCGGTGATCATCGACGTGACGAGCCGGGAGTCGGCGCAGGTCAGGAAGAGCTGTGCGGGCCGCTGCCTCTCCCGGGCGAGCCGCGCCAACTCCGCCCGCACCAGCGGCGCGGTGTGCCGCTGGAACGAACCGATGCCCCGCGCCAGCTCCCGCCCCGCCGCCTCACCCCGAGCCGCAGCTGATCGCGCCATGGCGTCCAGGGCCGCCACCGACACACGCCGGCCCGGACGGCTGGTCTGTCCGAGCCGCCGGTCGGCCCGGCCGGACCGGTGGCGACCCAAGCGGGGTGCGCCAGGGCCCGGTTCAGGGCCGCGGAGGTGCGCACTCCGCCGCGGCGGCCGGGCAGGGCGGCCGTGCCGCCTCCCGCGACGTGGGCGTTGTGCCAGTCCTGCAGTGACTCGTACGTCGCGTGGTCGATGAACGAGCCGTCCAACTCCACGACCGCATGAGCACCTTGGGGCACGAGATGCAGGGCTCTGCTGAGCCGGGGCACCGCGAGGAACGTCACCTGGCCTCTGATACGTACGTGGTGGACTCCTTCCTTCTGGACATGGGTGATACGGGTGCGGGCGAGGCGGTGCAGGGCGAGGGCGACCGCCGAGGCGACCCCGAGGAACACGCCCTGGAGGACGCCGAGGAGCACCACCCCGAGTGTGGTCGCGGCGTAGACCAGCGCTTCTCGGTGGCGCGTCACCGTGCGGATGTGGTGCAGGGACACCATCTGGATGCCGACGGCCATCACCAGGGCGGCGAGGGAGGCGAGCGGGATCTCCCCCAGGATCGGGGCCGTCAGCACGGCGGCGACTACTACGAGAACGCCGTGCAGCATCGTGGAGTTCCGGCTCACCGCACCGGATTTCACATGCGCCGCGCTGCGCACCGCCACTCCCGCGACCGGCAGCCCGCCGAGTGCCCCGGAGACCACGTTGGCGGCTCCCTGGCCCAGCAACTCCCGGTCGAGATCGGCCGGCCGACACCGGCGACCGCGCCGATGGGGGCGAGCGGGCCGGAGCGGGCGGCGACCAGCTTGTCCACGGCCACCGCGCCGAGCAGCGACTGCACGCTGCACACCAGCGTGGTCGTGAGTAAGGCGGCGACGACGCCGAGGACCGGGCCCTCGGGCAGCCCGGCCAGGGCGTGGCTGCGCCAGGACTGCAGGTCCACCCGGGGCAGGGCCAGGCCGGCGAGGGCGGCCGTGGTGGTGGCTCCGGTGACGGCGACGAGGGCGGCGGGCTGCCGGCGCAGCAGGTGTCCGGCGCGACCGGGCAGGCGGGGCCAGGCCAGCAGCAGCGCGAGCGTGAGGGCGCTCATCGACACGGCCGCCGGATGCAGCCGGGCCAACTGGTCAGGCAGAGCACGGAGGTTGGCGATGACGGAGCTGGTCGGGCTGCCGCCGAGGACGATGTGCAGCTGGGCGATGGTGAGGCCGATTCCGGCGAGCATGCCGTGCACCGCGGCCGGGCTGACGGCGAGCGCGCCGCGCGCCACCCGCAGGCAGCCGAGGCCGAGCTGCGCGAGTCCGGCGAGGACGGTGATGCCGCAGGTCGCCCGCCAGCCGTAGCGCTGGATCAGGTCGGCGGTGACCACGGTCAGCCCCGCGGCGGGCCCGCTCACCTGGAGCGGGCAGCCGCCGAGCCGGCCGGCCACGATCCCGCCCACGGCCGCGGCGACCAGGCCGGCCTGGAGCGGGGCGCCTGTGGCGAGGGCGATGCCCAGGGACAGGGGCAGCGCGATCAGGAAGACCGCGACGGACGCGGACAGGTCGGCACCCGCGAAGGGGAGGCGGCGGCGCCGGGCCGGCGGACCGTGCGGCTTGTGGGGGTGCTGGGCGTGAGGACGTGCGCAGGCTGGCATGGTCCCGACTCCTCCGGAGCGGCTG
This sequence comes from Streptomyces sp. NPDC104106, assembly GCF_055584345.1. Classification (NCBI taxonomy): domain Bacteria; kingdom Bacillati; phylum Actinomycetota; class Actinomycetes; order Kitasatosporales; family Streptomycetaceae; genus Streptomyces; species Streptomyces sp. NPDC104106. The sequence goes on along the minus strand of NZ_JBVJMF010000011.1, from coordinate 143,951 downwards.
GGCGCGGGCTGGCTGAGGTGCAGCACGGACAGTAAATAAAAGGTAATGCAATGTAAATAGATGGCATAGCTTTTCGGTGCAGATGACCTATCGAATCGCTCGCGCGAGTGAACTAATCATTTGATCGGCTTGTCGTAGTAACTCCTTCTCGGCCCCGTGCGACCTTGGCGGCGCTGTCGGTTCCATCCCGGCATGCCACGAGAAAGCAGCCCTTTTCAGCGTGTGCCCGAGAGAAGGAAGAAGGTGGCGGAACATGACCGCCAACCAGAGGATCGCCGTCGGCGTCGTGGTCGCCGCGGTCTGTGCCTCGTCGCTCGCCGGTTGCGCGACCGGCTCCCACGGTCCGAAGGAAGGGGCGCCCGGCCCGCAGAAGGGGGCGGCGGCACCCCGGAACGTGGTCCGGCTGATCGGCGACGGCTCCACCGCGTACACCGGTGCGCAGCCGCATCTGCCCAGGCCCGAGCGGCTCAAGCCCGGTCAGAAGCCTCCCCAGTTCGTCGTCTTCTCCTGGGACGGCGCGGGCGAGGACAGCCAGAAGCTGTTCTCGCACTTCCGCAAGGTCGCCAAGGAGAACCACGCGACGATGACGTACTTCCTCAGCGGCGTGTACATGCTGCCGGAGGACAAGCGCGACCTCTACAAGCCCCCGCAGCACTCGCCGGGCCGCTCCGACATCGGTTTCAACAACCAGCAGGGGATCGCCGACACCGTCAAACAGGCCCGGCTTGCCTGGTTGGAGGGCAACGAGATCGGCACCCACTTCAACGGCCACTTCTGCGGGCCGGACGGCGGGGTCGGCACCTGGTCTGTGGACGAGTGGAAGAGCGAGATCAACCAGGCCAAGCAGTTCGTGAAGACCTGGAAGACCAACACCGGCATGAAGAAGGCGGCCCCGCTGCCCTTCGACTACGACAAGGAGCTGATCGGCGCCCGCACCCCCTGCCTCGAAGGCCAGCAGAACTTCATGAAGGCGGCCCGCCGGCTGGGCTTCCGCTACGACTCCAGCGGCGTCGACAACCAGGTCTGGCCACAGAAGAAGGAGGGCCTGTGGGACCTGTCGATGCAGCTGGTGCCCTTCCCGGGCCACACCTACGAGCAGCTGACCATGGACTACAACTTCATGGTCAACCAGTCCGGCACCCAGACCCAGGGCGACCCCGACAAGTTCGACTACTGGGGCGAGCAGATGCGCGACGGCCTGGTCAAGGGCTTCTACCGGGCCTACGACGGCAACCGCGCGCCACTGGTCATCGGCAACCACTTCGAGTCCTGGAACGGCGGTACGTACATGCGTGCCGTCGAGGACACGGTGAAGGAGGTGTGCAACAAGCCCGACGTGCGCTGCGTGTCCTTCCACCAGCTCGCCGACTGGCTGGACGCCCAGGATCCGCAGACCCTGAAGAAGCTGCGCACCCTGCAGGTGGGCGAGGCGCCCAGGCAGGGCTGGGCGTCCTTCCTCTCCGGGCGTCCGGCTCCGGCGCCCAAGGGGGTGCCCGGGGCGCCGGCGGTCAAGCAGTAGCCGTCGGGCGGTGGCCGCCATCGGGTGGTCGGCGAGGGGGCGACGGCGCGCGGCCGACGGCGATGAGCCGGTGCCGGGAACGTGTCGTCAGGCCGGAGCCGTGACGCCCGCGACGGCGCTCTCGCCGAGCACGAAGCCGGGGTCGACCTGGGCCGCCAGGTCGGTCCCGGTGCGTTCGTTGCCCCACGCCTCGGCGTTCTTCAGGTGGAAGTGGACCATCTGGCGGGTGTAACGCTCCCAGTCCCGCAGCTCGTACGTGGCGTCCGCGGTGGCCCGCAGGACGTGCAGAGCGCGGGAGTTGGCCTCCTCCAGCAGATCGAACCGGGGCGGGCGCCCCTTCTCCATGGCGCGCACCCAGTCCGAGCGGCCCACCGTCACCAGCAGGTCGTCCCCGACCTCCGCGCGCAGGAAGTCGATGTCGTCCTGTTCCTGGATCTTGTTGCCGACGACCTTCAGGGCGACGCCGAAGTCGCGGGCGTACTCCTTGTACTGGCGGTAGACGGAGACCCCCTTCCGGGTCGGCTCGGCGACGAGGAACGTCATGTCGAATCGGGTGAACATGCCGGAGGCGAAGGAGTCGGAACCGGCCGTCATGTCGACCACGACGTACTCGTCGGGGCCGTCGACGAGGTGGTTCAGGAACAGCTCCACCGCTCCCGTCTTGGAGTGGTAGCAGGCGACCCCCAGGTCGGCGTCCGTGAAGGGGCCTGTGACCATCAAACGTACGGCGCCGCCGTCGAGTTCCACCGGGCGCGCGCAGGCGTCGTAGATGTCGTTGGGCTCCCGGACCCGGACCAGGCGCGAGCCCTCACCGGGCGGGGTCGTCTTGATCATCGTGGTGGCGGAGGGGATGCGCGGGTTCGTGCCGCGCAGATAGTCCTTGATCAGCGGCAGCCGCTCACCCATGGCGGGCAGCGCGGCCGCCTCTGCCTCGTCGAGTCCGAGCGCCGGACCGAGGTGCTGGTTGATGTCCGCGTCGATGGCGACCACCGGGGCGCCGGCGGCCGCGAGATGGCGGATGAAGAGGGACGAGAGCGTGGTCTTGCCGCTGCCGCCCTTCCCGACGAAAGCAATTTTCATGTTCATCAACGGTAGTCAGTCGATCGCTGTATGTGTCAGTCAGAGTGAAGAAGACCACTCCTTCGAGGGGCAGGGCGATGAGGTGCGTAGTGTCGTACTCATGAGTACGACAGGCGCGCCCGCCGATCCGCCCCCAAGCTCGCGAACGACTTCGAGCAAGGGGGACCCGCTTGCGGCCCTGGGCTCACTGCCCGGTGTGGCCGAGTCCGTGGAGTCCGTGCGCAAGGCAGTGGACCGGGTCTACGGACACCGGATCATGCGGCGCCGCAGCACCGAGATCACCGCCGAGGCGGCCCTGCGCGGCGCCCGTGGCTCGGCCGCGTTGTCCGGCGCCGACTGGGCCCTGGAGGAGGTGCGGCGGCGCACCGACTTCAGCGGCGATGCCGAGGCGCGCGTGATGGGCGCGGCCCTGCGCCTGTCCGCCGAGGCGGGGCAGCTGCTGTCCATCTGGCGCCAGTCGCCGCTGCGGGTGCTGGCCCGGCTGCACCTGGTGGCCGCGGCGGGCGACGGCGACGAGACCGGCCGGCCGCGCCAGGCGGGTGAGGCGGTGGACGAACCGCTGATCGAGCTGCCACTGCCGGACGCCGCGGAGGTCTCCGGTCGGCTGGAGGGGCTCGCGGAGCTGATCATCGCCGGGTCGTCCGCGCCCGCGCTGGTCACGGCCGCCGTGGTGCACGGCGAACTGCTCGCCCTGCGGCCCTTCGTGTCGCACAACGGCCTGGTCGCGCGCGCGGCCGAGCGGATCGTCCTGGTCGGCAGCGGCCTGGACCCGAAGGCGATCTGCCCGGCCGAGGTCGGGTACGCCGAGCTGGGCCGCGCCGCCTACCTGGCGGCCCTCGACGGATACGTCTCCGGCACCCCCGAGGGCATGGCGGCCTGGATCGCCCACTGCGGACGGGCGGTCGAGCTGGGCGTGCGGGAGTCGACGGCCGTCTGCGAGGCGCTCCAGCGGGGCGCGGCCTGACACATGTGTGAACGCGATGCGGCGGTACGATTTCTCGTACCGCCGCTGGCATGCTCACCGGGTTACCAAGCGTCCTCGATGTGTCGCCCATCAGGTCGGGATCTTTGCCCGTCACCTGGTGCGGCTGGCCCGTAATCGACGGGTCGACGTCGCGTGGGTGCCCGGTGTTCATGCGGGGTCCGTGGGGCCAACTGCGTAGTGGTAGGTGATCCTCGCGGATGTCCTTTGGTCTCGCGGGCCTGAATTCTTTCTACCGCGAGCCCGGAGGAAGCGGAAGCCCTGTTCGCACTTCTTTACTTTAGGGTTCAAACAGGGTGAAACGGGTCGAGTTCAGGCCGTGCCGCGACGCCGGCTGGCGTACCAGACGAGGCCCGCGGTCGCGGCCGCCGCCCCTACGGCCGCCGCTGCGACGAGCGCCGGGCGGGGCGGGACCGCCAGTGTGGGCAGCCGTTTCTTGAGCGGGACCGGTCGGCGGAACTCCAGAACCGGCCACCCGCGCACGAGAGCCTCGCGGCGCAGCGCGCGGTCCGGGTTGACGGCGTGCGGATTGCCGACCGCCCGGAGCATCGGCAGATCGGTCGCGGAGTCGCTGTAGGCGTAGCAGCGGTCGAGGTCGTAGCCCTCGGACGCGGCCAGCTCGCGGATCGCCTCGGCCTTGGTCGGGCCGTAGGCGTAGTACTCCACCTCCCCGGTGAAGCAGCCGTCGTCGCCGACGACCATGCGGGTGGCCACCACCCGGTCCGCTCCCAGCAGTTCGCCGATCGGCTCGACCACCTCGGCGCCCGAGGTCGACACGATGACCACGTCGCGCCCGGCCGTGTGGTGCTCCTCGATGAGGGAGGCGGCCTCGTCGTAGATGATCGGGTCGATCAGGTCGTGCAGGGTCTCGGCGACGATCTCCCGCACCTGCCGCACGTTCCAGCCGCGGCACAGGGTGGACAGATACTCGCGCATGCGCTCCATCTGGTCGTGATCCAGGCCGCCGGCCAGGAAGACGAACTGGGCATATGCGGTGCGCAGCGCGGCCCTGCGGTTGATCAGTCCGCCTTGGTAGAAGGACTTGCTGAAGGTGAGCGTGCTCGACTTCGCAATGACCGTCTTGTCCAGGTCAAAGAAGGCCGCGGCGCGGGGCGAGGAGTGGTTTTCCACGTCCCTGAGCATAGGCGCCCACCATTCGGCGTAAGGTGTGGCGCGTGGGTTTGCCTGAGAGGGCTCTCGGGTACACCATGGAAGTCACGGATCGTTCGCGACCGTGCTAACCCGGTCCGACTCCTCCCCCCCCGAGTCGGCCGTGGGGACGACCCCCGCTCTCCCCCCCGGCGGGGGTCGTCGCATGTCCGGACGGCTTTACGTCCTCTTCCCCTTCCCTTTCGCGGTCGCGTGGCCGCCGGTGCGCCGTCGTGGGCGACGTTTCGCCATGCCCGTGATCCGTTACTCAGAGTAATCGCCGCGCTGCTCTGTGGGAGTCGCACGGGGCTCGGTACCGGTGTCACCGGTATGGGTGACACAGATATTCACAGGCCCTGAGTTGTCCACAGTTTTCCACCAAGATCCACATTATTTCGCGGATCGCTGCACCGTGATTCCAGCGCGCATCGGCCGTGGCGAGTTCATGGCCGGTTCCGATTGCCGGAGCGCGTATGGCCGGTTTCCGTCGGCCGCTCATATGGGGGGCCGCTTGTCGGTTCTCCACACCTTTGGGAATCGCGGGGCCGAAGGGGCCGCGCGGCCCAGGCAGCGAAGGGGGAACACCCGTGACCGGAACCGTCACCCACGACCCGCCACCCGGCGCTCCGGACCGGCCGGGACGGCCGCTCATCGTCACCGAGGACGCCGAACTCCTGGACGACCTGCTCCGCCTGTGCGCGGCCGCCGGCGCCACGCCCGAGGTCCACCACGGCGTGCCGGACCACGGCGACGGCTGGGCGAGCGCCCCGCTCGTACTGGTCGGCGACGACGCCGCCCGGCGTGTCGGCGGGGCCGCCCGCCGGCGCGGAGTGGTCCTGGTCGGCCGGGACCAGGACGACTCGGGGGTGTGGAAACGCGCCGTCCAGATCGGCGCCGACCACGTCCTGATGCTTCCCGACGGCGAGCAGTGGCTGGTCGACCGCATCGCCGATGTCGCCGAGGGCGTCGGCCGCCCGGCCCTCACGGTCGGGGTGATCGGCGGCCGGGGCGGGGCCGGTGCCTCCACGCTCGCGTGCGCCCTCGCCGTCACCTCCGCGCGCGAGGGTCTGCGCACCCTCCTGGTGGACGCCGATCCGCTCGGCGGCGGGCTCGACGTCCTGCTCGGCGGGGAGAGCGCCGAGGGCCTGCGCTGGCCCGCCTTCGCCGCCTCGCGCGGGCGGGTCGGCGGCGGCGCGCTGGAGGAGTCGCTGCCGGAACTGCACCAGCTGCGCGTGCTCAGCTGGGACCGCGGCGACTGTGTGGCCGTCCCGCACCAGGCGGTGCGCGCGGTGCTCGCCGCCGCCCGGCGGCGCGGCGGCACGGTCGTGGTGGACCTGCCCCGCCGCCTCGACGACGGCGTCGCCGAAGCCCTCGCCCAGCTCGACCTGGCCCTGCTCGTCGTCCCCGCCGACCTGCGCTCGGTCGCGGCCGCGGGCCGGGTGGCGCCCGCCGTCGGCATGGTCGTCCGCGATGTGCGGGTGGCGGTCCGCGGGCCGTACGCGCCCGGTCTGGACGGCCGGGAAGTGGCCCGGCTGCTCGGTCTGCCGCTGGTCGGCGAGGTCCCGGTGGAACCGGCGCTGCTGCGCCCCGAGGGCGGCGCGAAGCCGCCCGGCGCGACCGGCCGCGGCCCGCTCGCCCGCTTCTGCACGGCCTTCTGGGAGCGCGCCCTGGCCGAGACCGGAGGCGCCCGGTGACACTCCACGGACTCGACCGGACCGACGGCGCCGCGCTGCTCGACGGCGTCCGGCGCTGGCTCGCCGAGAGCGGGGCCGAACCCACCCCCGCGCGCGTGGCCCAGGCCCTGCGCGAACAGGGCCGGGTGCTCGGCGATGCCGAAGTCCTCGGCGCGGCCGCGCACTTGAGGAGCGAACTGGTCGGCAGCGGCCCGCTGGAGCCGTTGCTCGCCGACCCGGACGTCACCGACGTCCTGGTCTGCGCCCCGGACCGGGTGTGGGTCGACCGCGGCGGCGGGCTGGAGCTGACCCCGGTCACCTTCCCCGACGCGGCGGCCGTACGACGCCTCGCGCAACGGCTGGCCGCCGTGGCGGGCCGGCGCCTGGACGACGCCCGGCCCTGGGCGGACGCCCGGCTGCCCGACGGTACCCGGCTGCACGCGGTACTGCCTCCCGTCGCCGTCGGCTGCACCTGTCTGTCCCTCAGGGTCGTACGACCGCGCGCGTTCACCCTGCGGGAACTGGTCGCGGCCGGCACGGTGCCGCCCGGCGGCGACAGGATCCTGCGGGCGCTGCTGGCGGCCCGGCTCTCCTTCCTGGTCAGCGGCGGCACCGGAAGCGGCAAGACCACCCTGCTCAGCGCCCTGCTGGGGCTGGTCGGAGCGGACGAGCGGATCGTCCTCGCCGAGGACTCCGCCGAACTGCGGCCGGACCACCCGCATGTCGTCCGGCTGGAGACCCGGCCCGCCAACCAGGAGGGCGCCGGACTCGTCACGTTGGAGGACCTCGTCCGGCAGGCGCTGCGGATGCGGCCCGACCGGCTGGTCGTGGGCGAGGTGCGCGGGCCCGAGGTGGTGCATCTGCTCGCGGCCCTGAACACCGGTCATGAAGGCGGCTGCTGCACGGCCCACGCCAACGCCGCCGCGGACGTCCCGGCCCGGCTGGAGGCGCTGGCCACGGCCGCGGGGCTCGACCGGGCCGCGCTGCACAGCCAACTGGCGGCCGCGCTCTCCGTGGTGCTCCACCTCGTACGGGACAGGTCCGGGCGGCGCCGGATCGCCGAGGTGCATGTGCTCGAGCGGGACGGCGCGGGGCTGGTGCGAACGGTGCCCGCGCTGCGCTGGGGCGAGCGGGCGTTCGTCCGGGAGCGGGGCTGGGAGCGGCTGCGGCAACTGATCCGTGCGGCAGGCGAGTTCGCGGACGACGCCGCCATCGGGAACGAGGCGGACCGGTGAGGGAGGAGACGGCAGTGATCAACGGGGGCGGTGGGATGGACGGGACCTCTTGGTACGGGAGGATCGCCGGGCTCGGAGGGGTCGGCGGCATCGGCGGTACATCGGTGGGTTCCATGGGCGCGGCGCTGGTCTGTCTCGGCGCGCTGCTGTGGCTGCTGTGCGGGCGGCACTACGGGATGCGCCGGGCGCGGCTGCTGCTCGCGGACGGCGGAGTCGTCTCGACCGGACCGCCCCCGTGGCAGCGGGCGGGTGCGGAACTGCGCCGGCTGCGCGGCAGGCTCGGCGCCGAATGGTGGGCGCTCGCGGCCGGTCTGCTGCTCGCGGTGCTGGGCGCCTCGGTCGTTCCGGTCGTCGCGGGGGCGGCCGGGGTGCCGGTGCTGCGCCGGGCGCGGCTGGCCCGGCAGACCCGGTGCGAACGGGAGCGGCGGACCGACGCCGTGATCGCCCTGTGCGGGGCCCTCGCCGGGGAGGTGCGCGCCGGACGGCAGCCGGGTGAGGCGCTGCCGCGGGCCGCGTCGGACACCGGCGGGCTCGACGAGGCGTGGACGGCGGTGGCCGCGGCGGCACGCTTCGGCGGAGACGTGCCCGCAGCGCTCGCCACGGCGGCCCGGCAGCCGGGCGCCGAGGGCCTGCTCGGGGTGGCCGCGTGCTGGCGGGTGGCCGTGGACCAGGGCGCCGGACTCGCGGCCGGCCTCGACCGGCTGGAGGCGGCCCTGCGCGCCGAGCGGGATCAACGGGCTGATCTGCGAGCACAGTTGGCGGGGGCCCGGGCGACGGCGGTGCTGCTCGCCGCCCTGCCGGCCCTCGGTCTGCTCCTCGGCACGGCCCTGGGCGCCGGCCCGCTCCATGTGCTGCTCCACACGGGCGCCGGCCTCGGCTGCCTGACGGTCGGCGCGGCCTTCGAGGCGGCAGGGCTGGCATGGGCCGTCCACATCGTGCGGGGAGCGGAGGCGCGGTGAGGGAGAGCGCCGTAGGGGCGGCGGCAGACGAGGTGGAGGGGCGGAGTGGACCGGTCTCGGCGGGCAGCGCGGTGCGGGGGAGGAGAGCGGGCGGTATGAGCGGCGAAGTTGTCCACAGGCTGGGGACGGTCGTGGTCGAGGTGTCGGCCCTCGGCTGGGTGGTTCGGCGGCTGGAGCTGGCCCGGCGGCGGCGCCGGGCGCGGCGGCGGGTGGCCGAGCTGCTGGGACCGGAAACACCGGTGCCGAGGCGGTCGTTCGACCTCACCGGTGTGCTGCGGCGGTGGTTGCCGCCGGCCGGGGCCGGGTGCGGCGCGTGGGTGCTGGTCGGCGGCCTGACCGGGGCCGTCCTGGGGCTCGTCGTCGGGGCCGGGCTGTGGCGGTGGCGGAGCCGTCAGACGGTGGGCGGCCGGGTGGAGCCGGTGGACACGGCCGCGGCCGCACTCCAGCTGCCGCTCGCCGCCGACCTGCTGGCCGCCTGTGTCGCGGCCGGTGCCGCTCCGGTGATCGCCGCCCAGGCGGTGGGAGAGGCGCTCGGCGGGCCCGTCGGACAGGCGCTGGCACGGGGCGCGGCTGAGGTGCGGCTCGGCGGTGAACCGGCGGAAGCCTGGCGCCGGTTGGCCGCGCTGCCCGACGCGGGAGCCCTGGCCCGGCTGCTGGAGCGGGCCGACGAGTCCGGGCTGCCGGCGGCCGGCCCGGCCGCCCGCCTCGCCGCGGACGCCCGCGCGCGGTGGGCCCGTACGGCCACGGCCCGGGCCCGGCGCGCCGCCGTACTGATCTCGGCGCCCGTCGGCCTGTGCTTCCTGCCGGCCTTCATCGCGGTCGGCGTGCTGCCCGTCGTGATCGGACTCGCGGGCGGCATGCGAGGAGGGAGGTGAGAGGTACGGGGCGTACGGGAGCGAGCAAGGGCACGTAGGCGTGCGGGACACAACCGACATACATCTCAGGGGTGTTGGAATGAACAGGAAGATCAAGCAAGCGGCGGTACGGCTGTGGGGAAGGTGCCGCAAGGACGCCGGCATGGTGACGTCGGAGTACGCGATGGGAATCCTGGCGGCCGTCGGATTCGCGTTGCTGCTCTACGAGGTCGTCACCAGCGGCCAGGTCCGGGCGGAGCTGCAGTCGATCGTGAAGAAGGCCCTCAGTGCGCGGATGTGAGCGAGGGGCGGACAGGGGGTTTGTGACGGCCGAGGCGGCCGTGGTGCTCTGTGTGCTGGTGGCGTTCACGATGGCGCTGGTCTGGGGGCTGCTCGTGGTGGCGGCGCAGATCCAGTGCGTGGACGCGGCCCGCACGGGCGCCCGGGCCGCCGCCCGCCAGGACCCGGCCGACGCGGTGGTCACGGTGACCCGGCAGGCGGCGCCGCACGGGGCGCGCGTGACCGTGCAGCGGGAGGGCGACCAGGTCCGGGTGACGGTGGCGGCCAGGCCGCCGTTGCTCGGCGGTCTGCCCTTCGAGGTCCGCGAGCAGGCCGTGGCGCTGGCCGAGGAGACGGTGGGCGCTTTGGGGGAGGAGCCGTGAGGACGGGCGACGAGCGAGCCGCCGGCCCTGAGACGAGGGCCGGCCGGAGAGGCCGGACGCCGGCGTGGGGCACGGGCCGGAGGAATTCCGGCGCACCGCACGGCGCGGGCGGGGCGGGCTGCGCGGCGGCCCGGCGCGCGGGCCGGGCGCGCTCCGGTGCGGACCGGGGCTCCGCCACGGTGTGGAGCCTCGGAGTGATCACCCTGCTGTGCGTGGTGTTCGGGGCCGTGCTCGCGCTGGGGCACGCCGTGGTCGTCCGGCACCGCGCGGCCGGGGGCGCGGATCTGGCCGCGCTCGCGGCGGCGGACCACTGGGCCGAGGGCGGGGCGGCGGCCTGCGCCCGGGCCGAGCGGGTGGCGGCGGCCCAGGAGGCACGGCTGGTGCGGTGCGCGATCGTGGGCGAGACCTCGGACGTGACGGCGGCCTCGGGAAGAGGGCCCTTCTCGGCGGAGGTCAGGTCGAGAGCGGGTCCTGCGGGGCCGCTGCCGGCTCCGCTGCCTCCTCCTGCGCCCCCGCCGCCGTCGCGGACTGCCCCGTCTCCGCCGCCTCTCCGGGCTGCTCCCGCGGTGCCCCCCGCAACAGCACCGTGAGGAGCCGTACGGCCCCCCGCTTGTGCAACGGGTCGTTGCCGTTGCCGCACTTGGGGGACTGGATGCAGGACGGGCAGCCGGCGTCGCACTCGCAGGAGGCGATGGCTTCGCGGGTGGCGGCGAGCCAGGCGCGGGCCGTGTGGAAGGCGCGCTCGGCGAAGCCCGCGCCGCCGGGGTGACCGTCGTAGACGAAGACCGTCGGGAGGAGGGTGTCCGGGTGGAGGGGGACGGAGACGCCCCCGATGTCCCAGCGGTCGCAGGTGGCGAACAGGGGCAGCAGGCCGATGGAGGCGTGCTCGGCGGCGTGCAGGGAGCCGCCGAGGATCTCCGGGTTGATCCGGGCCTCGTCCAGCTGGTCGTCGGTGACCGTCCACCACACCGCGCGCGTGCGCAGCGTGCGCGGGGGCAGGTCCAGTTTGGTCTCGCCGAGCACTTCGCCGGTGATGAGGCGTCTGCGCAGGAAGGAGACCACTTGGTTGGTGACCTCGACCGAGCCGTAGCACAGCCGGCCGGCGCCCCAGGGGATCTCGGTGTCCGTCTCCAGGATGGAGATCGAGGTGGTGTCGCGGGCGACCGTGGAGTACGGCGGGTCGGCCTGCTCGACCAGGGCGACCGAGTCGTCCAGGTCCAGCTCCCGCACCAGATAGGTGCGGCCCTGGTGGAGGTGGACCGCGCCCTCGTGGACCGTGGAGTGCGCGGCGGCCGCGTCGACCGTGCCCAGCAGCCGGCCGGTGTCCGCCTCCACGACCTGCACCGGGGTGCCGCCCGCGCCGCGGATGTCGGTCAGGTCGGCGGCCCGCTCCCGGCGCGTCCAGTGCCACGCCTTGGTGCGCCTGCGCAGCAGCTTCGCGGCCTCCAGCTGCGGCAGCACGTCCGCGCAGGCGGGGCCGAAGAGGTCCAGGTCCTGCTCGGTGAGCGGCAGCTCCGCGGCGGCCGCGCACAGGTGCGGGGCGAGGACGTAGGGGTTGTCGGGGTCGAGGACGGTCGACTCCACCGGTTGGCGGAACAGGGCCTCAGGGTGGTGGACGAGGAAGGTGTCCAGCGGGTCGTCGCGGGCGACCAGCACGGCGAGGGCGCCCTGGCCGGAGCGGCCCGCGCGGCCCGCCTGCTGCCACAGGGACGCGCGCGTGCCCGGGTAGCCGGCGATCACCACCGCGTCCAGGCCGGAGACGTCCACGCCCAGCTCCAGGGCGGTCGTGGCGGCGAGCCCGAGGAGGTCGCCGGAGTGCAGGGCGCGCTCCAGGGCGCGCCGCTCCTCGGGGAGGTAGCCGCCGCGGTAGGCCGCGACCCGCCGGACCAGGGAGCGGTCGACGTCGGCCAGTCGCTCCTGGGCGATGACCGAGATCAGCTCGGCGCCGCGCCGGGACCGTACGAAGGCGACCGAGCGCACGCCCTGCACGGTCAGGTCGGTCAGCAGGTCGGCGGTCTCGGCGGTGGCGGTACGCCGTACGGGCGCGCCCTTCTCGCCGTGCAGTTCGGTGAGCGGGGGCTCCCACAGGGCGAAGACGAGTTCCCCGCGCGGGGAGGCGTCGTCGGCGACCTCCACCACCGGCAGGCCGGTCAGCCGGCGGGCGGCGACGGCGGGCTCGGCGGCGGTCGCCGAGGCCAGCAGGAACACGGGTGAGGAGCCGTAGCGGGCGCAGAGCCGACGCAGGCGGCGCAGCACTTGGGCGACGTGTGACCCGAAGACGCCCCGGTAGGTGTGGCACTCGTCGACGACGACGTATGCGAGGGCCTTGAGGAAGGAGGACCAACGCGGGTGGGACGGCAGTATCCCGCGGTGCAGCATGTCGGGGTTGGTGAGGACGTAGTTGCCGTACTGGCGGATCCACTCCCGTTCCTCGAACGGGGTGTCGCCGTCGTACACGGCCGGGCGTACGGCGCTGCCGAGGGGTTGTGAAAGTTCCTTCACCGACCGGCACTGGTCCGCCGCGAGCGCCTTGGTGGGGGACAGGTACAGAGCCGTGGCCCCCCGGCCGTTGGGCGCCTCGGCGCCCTCCAGGAGGGTGGACAGGACGGGCACGAGGTAGGCGAGGGACTTGCCGGAGGCGGTGCCGGTGGCGACGACCACCGAATCGCCGTCCAGGGCGTGCTCGGCGGCCAGCGCCTGGTGCGCCCAGGGGTGTTGGATACCGCATTCCTGCACGGCCGCGATCACCTCGGACCGAATCCGGTCAGGCCAGACGGCATGGCGGCCCGTGCGCGGGGGCAAGTGCTCCGTATGAGTGATGCGCGCAGACCGGCCCGGCCCGGAGGCGAGCCGGTCCAGGATCGCGCCCGGGGACGGGCGGGACGCCGGGTCCGCAGGGGATCGATCGGATCGGAGATTCTTGGCCATCGGCACCGAGTGTGTCACTGGCGTGACGGACAATGGAGCCAAGGCGTCGTGCGCGCCTGCGGTAAGTGATTGAATGCCATCGCGGCTGGCGAAGCGTCCCGAGGGCCGCAAGCCGAGGTGCCCGAGGGGCGACCGCTCGATAGCAAGGTGCTGGAGGATCCGTGGACCTGTCCCTGTCGACCGAGACCGTCGGCGATCGTACGGTCGTCCGAGTCGGTGGCGAAATCGACGTGTATACCGCGCCCAAGCTGCGCGAGCAGCTGGTCGAGCTGGTGAACGACGGGAATTTCCACCTCGTCGTCGACATGGAGGGCGTGGACTTCCTCGACTCCACCGGGCTCGGCGTGCTGGTCGGCGGCCTGAAGCGAGTGCGTGCCCATGAGGGCTCGCTGCGCCTGGTCTGCAACCAGGAGCGCATTCTCAAGATCTTCCGTATCACCGGCCTCACCAAGGTGTTCCCGATCCACACCTCGGTCGAGGAAGCGGTGGCGGCCACCGACTGACCTGGACCGTCGGCCGGTGCCGGGGCTCCTGCCGTGAGCCCCGGCACCGGGCGGTCCCGTCCGGTCCGACACGGCCCGGACACCGAAGACACCGGGGACGCGGCCGTTCGGCGGTCCCGCCCCCGACCGCACGCCCGTAGTCGCGAGGGGGATGCATGGCCACCGTCGAACTCCGCTTCAGCGCGCTGCCCGAGCACGTCCGGACCGCCCGGCTGGTGGCGGCCGCGGTGGCACGCAGGGCCGGAGTGGACGAGGCCGTCCTGGACGAGGTCCGGCTCGCCGTGGGCGAAGCCTGCTCCCGTGCCGTCGGGCTGCACCAGAGCAGCGGTATCTCGGCGCCGGTCAAGGTGGCGCTGATCGAAGACGAGAAACAGTTCTCCATCGAGGTGGGCGACGAGGCCCCGCACGCCGTTCGCGACACGCCCGGCGCCGCACAGGACGTCGAGGCGGACGTCGAGGAGGACGAGATGGGCCTCGCGGTCATCAGTGGCCTCGTTGACGACGTGCAGGTCACCACCGGACAGGACGGCGGCCTGATCCGCATGACCTGGCCGACCGCACCGCCGGTGGCCACGCTGCTCTGAACGCTTTCCGTCACACGCCACGAGGGCCCTGCCGAGCAGGGCCCTCGGCGTTTTTCCGTCCTGGACAGGCGTGAACAGCGGCTTCTGGAACGCTACCGAATTCGTGAAGGAATTCACGATCACTGGAATGCCTTGAGGCCATTACTCCATTCGGGTGGAGTGGCGGGATCTCGATCATTTGTTGCTGAGCCGGTGGAGGCTAATTCCGTTTACCGCGCTCTGTTGAGATCACTCCGGGGTACCTAGAATCCGTCCACATCTTGAGCTCAGCCCAAGCGTCAAGGAGGACGAATGGCGGGGCTTTCTACTTCTCAGCCGGATCATCCCCTGTCCCTCGCGGCCGCGGTCCTGACCGATCACAACCGGATCCTCGTGGCCGTCATCGCCGCGGTCGCCGTGGCCGCGCTGGTGGTCGCGGGGGTCCTGGTGCGCCAGGTACTGGCCGCGGGCGAGGGCACCGACAGCATGAAGCGGATCGCCGAGGCGGTCCAGGAAGGCGCGAAGGCGTATCTGGCCCGGCAGTTGCGCACGCTCGGCGTATTCGCCGTCGTCGTCTTCTTCCTGCTCATGCTGCTGCCCGCGGACGACTGGAAACAGCGGGCCGGGCGATCGGTGTTCTTCCTGATCGGCGCCGCTTTCTCGGCGGCCACCGGCTATATCGGCATGTGGCTCGCCGTGCGCAGCAATGTGCGCGTCGCCGCGGCCGCCCGGGAAGCCACACCGGCACCCGGCGAACCGGAAAAGGATCTCACCACCGTCTCGCACACCGCGATGAAGATCGCATTTCGCACCGGCGGCGTCGTCGGCATGTTCACGGTGGGCCTCGGTCTGCTGGGCGCATCCTGCGTGGTGCTGGTGTACGCGGCCGACGCGCCGAAGGTGCTGGAGGGCTTCGGCCTCGGCGCCGCCCTCATCGCCATGTTCATGAGGGTGGGCGGCGGTATCTTCACCAAGGCCGCCGACGTCGGCGCCGACCTGGTCGGCAAGGTCGAGCAGGGCATTCCGGAGGACGATCCGCGCAATGCCGCGACCATCGCCGACAACGTGGGCGACAACGTCGGCGACTGCGCGGGCATGGCGGCCGACCTGTTCGAGTCGTACGCCGTGACGCTGGTGGCCGCGCTGATCCTCGGCAAGGCCGCTTTCGGCGACTCGGGGCTGGCGTTCCCGCTGCTCGTGCCCGCCATCGGTGTCATCACGGCGATGATCGGCATCTTCGCGGTCGCCCCGCGCCGTGCCGACCGCAGCGGCATGAGCGCGATCAACCGCGGCTTCTTCGTCTCCGCGGTGATCTCCCTCGCCCTGGTCGCGGTCGCGGTCTTCGTCTACCTGCCGTCGACGTACTCCGGCCTGCACGGCGTGACGGACGCGGCGATCCGCGGCAAGGACGGCGATCCGCGGATCCTCGCCCTGGTCGCGGTCGGCATCGGCATCCTCCTCGCCGCCGTGATCCAGCAACTCACCGGCTACTTCACCGAGACCAACCGCCGCCCGGTCAGAGACGTCGGCAAGACCTCCCTCACCGGCCCGGCCACGGTCGTGCTGTCCGGCATCTCCCTCGGCCTGGAGTCGGCCGTCTACACCGCGCTGCTCATCGGGCTCAGCGTGTACGGCGCGTTCCTGCTGGGCGGCACGTCGATCATGCTGGCGCTGTTCGCGGTCGCCCTCGCCGGCACCGGCCTGCTCACCACGGTCGGCGTGATCGTCGCCATGGACACCTTCGGGCCGGTCTCCGACAACGCGCAGGGCATCGCCGAGATGTCCGGCGACGTCGAGGGCGCGGGCGCGCAGGTGCTCACCAGCCTGGACGCCGTCGGCAACACCACCAAGGCCATCACCAAGGGCATCGCCATCGCCACCGCCGTCCTCGCCGCGTCGGCGCTGTTCGGGTCGTACCGCGACGCGATCACGACCAACGTGCAGGGCGTCGGGGCGAAACTCACCGGGCCGGGCGCGCCGCTGAGCCTGTCCCTGGACATCTCGCAGCCCAACAACCTCGTCGGCCTCATCGCGGGCGCCGCGGTCGTCTTCCTCTTCTCCGGACTGGCCATCAACGCGGTGTCGCGCTCGGCGGGTTCGGTGGTCTTCGAAGTACGGCGGCAGTTCCGCGAGAAGCCCGGGATCATGGACTTCACCGAGAAGCCCGAGTACGGCAAGGTCGTCGACATCTGCACCAAGGACGCCCTGCGGGAGCTGGCCACGCCCGGTCTGCTCGCCGTGATGGCGCCCATCTTCATCGGCTTCACCCTCGGCGTCGGCTCGCTCGGCTCCTATCTCGCCGGCGCGATCGGCGCGGGCACGCTGATGGCGGTGTTCCTCGCCAACTCCGGCGGTGCCTGGGACAACGCCAAGAAGCTGGTGGAGGACGGCCATCACGGCGGCAAGGGCAGCGACGCCCACGCGGCCACGGTGATCGGCGACACGGTCGGCGACCCCTTCAAGGACACCGCCGGACCGGCCATCAACCCGCTGCTGAAGGTCATGAACCTGGTCTCGCTGCTCATCGCACCCGCGGTGATCAAGTTCTCCTACGGCAACGACAAGAACCTCGGCGTACGGATCGCGATCGCGCTGCTCGCGCTCGCGGTGATCGTCGCCGCCGTGTACGTCTCCAAGCGGCGGGGCATCGCCGTGGGCGACGACGAGAGCGCCGAGCGGGTCTCCAACTCGGCCAATACGGCGGTGGTTTCGTAGCAGTAACGCTGTTCCGTTGCAGAAGCCCTGCTCAACCGGTGGGCGGGCGGCGCGTGTTGACGCGCCGCCCGCCCGCTGTCGTCCGTGCGGACGACAGCGGGTTCGCCCTGTGGGCTCGGCCACGTGGTGAGCCTTCTCTCTCTTGGTGCAAAGAGTCACAAAGGGCGCTTCGGGGGGCGTACGGGATGCGGGAGGTGTGTGTCCGCCGTGTAGGGTCCGTGGGCCGAGAGCCATGGAAGGGACCGATCCGGTGAACAAGAAGCTCGCGGCCGCACTGTCCGGCGGTGCGGTACTGGTAGTGGCGCTGACGGGATGCAGCGGCAGCAGCGGCGGTGGCGGCAGCAAGGGGCCCGATCCCAAACTGGTCGCCTGGGCCAAGTCCGTGTGCCAGCCGCTGCCCGCGCAGCAGGCGAAGATCTCGGGCGCCTTCGACGCGCTGTCGAAGGTCGCCAAGGACGGCCCGCCGAAGGACGTCCAGCAGACCGACTCCCAGGCCTTCCAGGACCTCGCCGACGGCTTCAAGGCGCGCGCGAGCACCCTGGCCGGCGCCGGGGCGCCTCCGGGCGTCGACGGCGCCGCGCAGCACCAGCAGGACGCGGTCAAGAAGCTCAACGCCCTGTCCGCGGCGTACGCCGATCTGAAGAAGCGGGTGGACGGGCTCGACACCAAGGACCAGGCGAAGTTCGCCTCCGGTCTGAGCGACCTCTCGGAGCGGATGAAGACGGTGGCGGCCCAGTACGACGGCACCATCACCGCCCTGCAGAACCTGGAGAAGGGCGACGTCAACCAGGCCGTGGCCAAGCAGCCGGGCTGCACGAAGGCCTCCGCGTCCTCCGGGTCCCCCTCCCCGGCCGGCAACTGAACCCCCTGCCGCGCCTGAACCCGTTGCCGCGCCGGCGGCGGGACCGTGTGCCGCGCCGGCGGGTGGGGGTGCGGCGGGTCGGCTGAGGCCTCGGCGCGGCGTCCGCCGGGCCGTACTTCGTGTCGGCGGCCGGGCTGCTCGGAGCGGGCCACAATGGGGGCGTGACTGACTCCGGACTCGCTTCCCTGCCCGCTTCCGACCGGCCCGACGTCGCCGCGCGCCTGCGGGACGCGCTGCTGGCCGCCTCCTTCACCGCCGACGGACTGCTCGACCTCCTCGGCGCCCCCGCGTACGCGGCGCTGGCCCGCAGCGAGACCGTGCCCGCCCTTCGGGCGACCCGTGGCGACACGCCGCTGGAGACGCTCGTACGGCTGTTCCTGCTCCAGCAACCGGTGCTGTACGCGCGCGTGGCGGCCGTTCTGCCGGCCGAGGAGGCCCTCGACGCCGGATGGCTCACGCGCGTGGGCGGCGACCAGGTGGCCGCCACGGTGGACGTACGGCCCTACGGCGGCCCCGGCGGCGAGGACTGGTTCATCGTGTCCGACCTGGGCTGCGCGGTGGGCGGCGCGGGCGGTGCCGGACAGCGTGACGAGGGCGTCGTCCTGGGCGTCGGCGGCGCCTCCACCACCCTCGCCGGCATCACCGTCCGTACGCCCGTCGCCGCCGCTCTGGACCTCGGCGCCGGCTCCGGCATCCAGACTCTGCACGCCGCCCAGCACGCCACGCGCGTGACGGCGACCGATCTCAACCCGCGCGCGCTGCACATCACCGCGCTCACGCTGGCGCTGTCCGGCGCTCCCGCCGTCGACCTGCGCGAGGGCTCGCTGTTCGAGCCGGTCCGGGACGACGAGAGGTACGACCTGATCGTCTCCAACCCGCCCTTCGTCATCTCGCCCGGTGCCCGGCTGACCTACCGGGACGGCGGGATGGGCGGGGACGATCTGTGCCGCTCGCTCGTTCAGCAGGCGGGAGAACGGCTGAACGAGGGCGGGTTCGCGCAGTTCCTCGCCAACTGGCAGCACGTCGCGGGGGAGGACTGGCAGGACAGACTCAGGTCGTGGGTGCCGCGCGGGTGCGATGCCTGGATCGTGCAGCGCGAGGTACAGGACATCACGCAGTACGCCGAGCTGTGGCTGAGGGACGCCGGGGACCATCGCGGGGACCCGGCGGAGTACCAGGCGCGTTACGACGCCTGGCTCGACGAGTTCGAGGCGCGCAAGGTCAAGGCGATCGGCTTCGGCTGGATCACCCTGCGCAGGACGGGTTCCGCCGAGCCCGTCGTCACCGTGGAGGAGTGGCCGCATCCGGTCGAGCAGCCCCTCGGGGACACGATCCGGGCGCACTTCGAACGTCTCGACTACTTGCGCGAGCACGACGACGCCGCGCTGCTCGCCGGCCACTTCAAGCTGACCGCCGAGGTGGTCCAGGAGCAGGTCGGCCTGCCCGGCGCCGAGGACCCCGAGCACGTGGTGCTGCGCCAGCACCGCGGCATGCGCAGGGCCACGAAGGTGGACACGGTCGGCGCGGGTTTCGCGGGCGTGTGCGACGGCACGCTGAGCGCGGGCCGCATTCTGGACGCCATCGCCCAGCTCGTCGGTGAGGACCCGGTCCTGCTCCGCGACCGCACGCCCGCCCAGATCCGGCTGCTCGTGGAACAGGGCTTCCTGGAGCCGGTGGGCTGAGCACTTCCCGACGGGAGCGCGCGGGCCAGAGGCAGCCGGGGCTCAGAGCCAGTCGAAGAACCGGTCCCACCAGATGACGGCCGTGCCGGGCCGGAAACCGGCCAGGCCGGTGACTCCGTCGTAGGGCAGGTCGAGCGGGCGCGGCGGGACGGGCGTGTACTCCGGCCCGGCCACCGCGGCCTCGATCCCGCGGCGGTCACGGGCGCCAGGCCCCCCGCCGCCGACGGCCGTGTCCAGGCCCGGGCCGCAGGCTTCGGGCGTGGTGTCACGGCCAGGTTCCCGTAGTTGCTGAGCAGGACGCGGACGTGGACGTGGGCATCGGCCTCGGTGCGGGCGGCGGGAACGCCGGCGGCGACGGGGCTGCTCGCGTCCTGCCGTCCGTCGGGGGTGGCAGGGGCGCGCGAACGCAGTCCAGCGCGCGGAACAGGTCGCGTACGGACTGATCGCCGGGCACGCGACGAGGCTGGGCCGGGTCCCGGCGCCTGCCGGCGCGGTCGGTTGTAAAAAGGCCGGAAAATGCGGATGGCATGCGTGCGCCGACGATGCTCGATCGTATGTTCGGTTGCGTGGTGGCCCGCTGTCCATCTCGATGTGGCACGCCCGTCTCCGGCGCGTGCCACCCTCCCCGCGCTGGGGGAGCGGGAGGTCACGGAAGGGGAGCGCGGCGATGGAGGGCGGGCCGGCGATCTACGCGGGAGTGGTGTTCGCCCTGTTCGGAGGCGCTCTGCTCATCTGGGCCGGCACCCGGCTCCGGCGCGGGGAGCCGGTGGCCGAGGGTGTGAACCGGGTCGCATCGGCCACCCTCGCGAGCGTCGCCGGGACGGCCGCGTCGGCCCTCGGCGTGTACTGCCTGACCCGCCTCTGACGTCGGCGGGTGTCCTGTGGCGAGCGGGTCGCCGGAGTAAGGGGAGCGTCACGCTCCGGACAGGGGCCGGAGGGCTGCCGGACGGTCCGGGCGGCAGGAATGCCGGTAGTCGGGTTACCGTTCGAGTGGCCGTTGTGGGCTTTTCCCGTTTGACACGGGGGCGGGATGTACCGTCACACTCCGCAGCGTCACACGTGCCAGCAGTACGCCGCGACCCCGGGACGAAGGCCCTGGGGAGACCCCAGCGTCGACCGGAGAGAAGAGCGAAGTTGTCCCCGACCAGCGAGACCGCACAGGGCGGCCGCCGACTCGTCATCGTCGAGTCGCCTGCCAAGGCGAAGACGATCAAGGGCTACCTCGGCCCCGGCTACACCGTCGAGGCGAGCGTCGGGCACATCCGTGACCTTCCCAACGGCGCCGCGGAGGTGCCCGAGAAGTACACCGGCGAGGTCCGCCGCCTCGGTGTGGACGTAGAACACGACTTCCAGCCGATCTATGTCATCAACGCGGACAAGAAGGCGCAGGTCAAGAAGCTCAAGGACCTGCTGAAGGAGTCCGACGAGCTGTTCCTCGCCACCGATGAGGACCGCGAGGGCGAGGCGATCGCCTGGCACCTCCAGGAGGTCCTGAAGCCCAAGATCCCCGTCAAGCGGATGGTCTTCCACGAGATCACCAGGGACGCGATCCGCGAGGCCGTCCGCAACCCGCGCGACCTCAACCAGAAGCTGGTCGACGCCCAGGAGACCCGCCGCATCCTCGACCGCCTCTACGGCTACGAGGTCTCGCCGGTGCTGTGGAAGAAGGTCATGCCCCGGCTGTCGGCCGGCCGCGTGCAGTCCGTCGCCACGCGTCTCGTCGTCGAGCGGGAACGCGAGCGCATCGCTTTTCGTTCTGCCGAGTACTGGGACCTGACGGGCACCTTCGCGACCGGCCGCGCGGGAGACCCGTCGGACCCGTCGTCGCTGGTCGCCCGCCTGCAGACCGTCGACGGCAGGCGGGTCGCGCAGGGCCGCGACTTCGACTCCCTGGGACAGCTGAAGAGCGAGAACACCCTCCACCTCGACGAGGCGACCGCCCGCGCCCTCGCCGCCGCCCTGGAGAGCACCCGCTTCTCCGTGCGGTCCGTCGAGTCCAAGCCGTACCGCCGCTCGCCGTACGCCCCGTTCCGTACGACGACGCTGCAGCAGGAGGCCAGCCGCAAGCTCGGCTTCGGCGCGAAGGCGACGATGCAGATCGCCCAGAAGCTGTACGAGAACGGCTACATCACGTACATGCGAACGGACTCCACGACGCTGAGCGACACGGCGATCACGGCGGCCCGCGCGCAGGTCACGCAGCTCTACGGCGCTGACTACCTCCCGCCGCAGCCGCGTACGTACGCCGCCAAGGTCAAGAACGCGCAGGAGGCGCACGAGGCGATCCGGCCCTCGGGTGATCGTTTCCGCACTCCCGCCGAGACCGGCCTGACCGGCGACCAGTTCAAGCTCTACGAGCTGATCTGGAAGCGGACCGTCGCCTCCCAGATGAAGGACGCGACCGGCAACAGCGTGACGGTGAAGATCGGCGGCACGGCGGCCGACGGCCGGGACGTCGAGTTCAGCGCCTCCGGCAAGACGATCACCTTCCACGGCTTCCTGAAGGCCTACGTCGAGGGCGCCGACGATCCGAACGCCGAGCTGGACGACCGCGAGCGCCGGCTGCCCCAGGTCGCCGAGGGCGACGCGCTGTCCGCCGAGCAGATCACGGTCGACGGCCACGCCACCAAGCCTCCGGCCCGCTACACCGAGGCCTCCCTGGTCAAGGAGCTGGAAGAGCGCGAGATCGGCCGCCCGTCGACGTACGCGTCGATCATCGGAACGATCCTCGACCGCGGCTACGTCTTCAAGAAGGGCACCGCCCTGGTGCCGTCCTTCCTGTCCTTCGCCGTGGTCAACCTCCTGGAGAAGCACTTCGGGCGGCTCGTCGACTACGACTTCACCGCCAAGATGGAGGACGACCTCGACCGCATCGCGGCCGGCCAGGCGAAGGCCGTGCCGTGGCTCAAGCGCTTCTACTTCGGTGAGGGCACTGGGCACGGCACCGCGGCCGACGCCGGCAACGGCGACGGGGACCACCTCGGTGGCCTCAAGGAGCTGGTGACCGACCTGGGCGCGATCGACGCGCGCGAGGTGTCGTCGTTCCCGGTGGGCAACGACATCGTGCTCCGCGTCGGCCGCTACGGCCCCTACATCGAGCGCGGCGAGAAGGACACCGAGCAGCACCAGCGCGCGGACATCCCGGAGGACCTGGCGCCGGACGAGCTGACCGTCGAGCTGGCCGAGGAGCTTCTGGCCAAGCCCAGCGGCGACTTCGAGCTGGGCACCGACCCGGCCACCGGGCACCAGATCGTCGCCAAGGACGGCCGCTACGGCCCGTACGTCACCGAGATCCTCCCCGAGGGCACCCCGAAGACCGGCAAGAACGCGGTCAAGCCGCGCACGGCCTCGCTCTTCAAGTCGATGTCGCTCGACACGGTGACGCTCGACGACGCGCTGAAGCTCATGTCGCTGCCGCGCCTCGTCGGCACCGACGCCGAGGGCCAGGAGATCACCGCGCAGAACGGCCGCTACGGCCCGTACCTGAAGAAGGGCACGGACTCGCGCTCGCTGCAGTCCGAGGACCAGATCTTCACGATCACGCTGGAGGAGGCACTGGCGATCTACGCCCAGCCCAAGCAGCGTGGCCGGGCCGCCGCCAAGCCGCCGCTGAAGGAGCTGGGCGATGACCCGGTCTCCGGCAAGCCGGTCGTGGTCAAGGACGGTCGCTTCGGTCCGTACGTCACCGACGGCGAGACCAACGCGACCCTCCGCTCCGGCGACAGCGTCGAGACGATCACCCCGGAGCGCGGTTTCGAGCTGCTCGCCGAGAAGCGCGCGAAGGGGCCCGCCAAGAAGACCGCGAAGAAGGCGGCGGCCAAGAAGACGGTTCCCGCGAAGAAGACCGCGGCCAAGAAGACGGCGGCGAAGAAGACGACCGCGGCCGCGAAGAAGACCACGGCGGCCAAGAAGACCACCGCCAAGAAGGCGGCGGCATCCAAGACGGCGGCTCCCGGCTCGGAGGACTGAGCGCCCTCGGACTCGCGTGCGGCTTCGCGAAGCGCACGCCCCGTGTCACATGGGTACGCCCCGGCGTCACTTTGATGTCGGGGTGTGCGCATGTCAGGACACGGGACGTGTGGTGTCGGTGGCTGCGGATAGGCTGAACGCATGACGCGAGCCGAGCAGCCAACGGCCCCCACCACAGCACCGGACGACGCCCTGGTCGCGGATTCCCGCGAGCGCGCCGTCCGCTCCCTGCTGCGCCGACCGCAGCTGCGACGCCTGTGGAGCGCGCATCTGGTCGGCGGCGCCGGCGACGCCCTCGCCCTGCTCGTGCTGGTCGTGCTCGTCCTGCAGGCGACGATCGCCCAGGGCGCGTTCGGCGGCGGTTACCGGGGCGTGGCCTTCGCCGTGGCGACCGTCTTCGCCGCGCGCGTGCTCGCCATCCTCCTCTTCGGCGCCGTCCTGCTCGGCCCGCTGACCTCGCTCACCGGTCAGGAGGGCCCGCTCGACCGGCGCTGGGCCATGGTCGGGTCCGACGCCGTGCGTGCCCTGCTGCTCATCGTCGCGCCCCTGTGGATCGACTGGACGCCGGACAACGCCCTGGCCGTCCTGCTCGTCACCGCCTTCGTCACGGGCGTCGCCGAGCGGCTGTGGACGGTGTGCCGGGAGAGCGCGGCCCCTGCCCTGCTGCCCGGCCCGCCTCCGGAGGGCGCCACCGTACGGCCGCTGCCGGACCACATGGACGCCCTGCGCCGGCTGTCGCTGCGCACCGGCTTCCTGTCCGTCCCGCTGGCCGCCGCCACGCTGGTCGTCGCCGGCCTGCTCAACAACCTGCTGGGCACGGGCGTGGCCTGGTTCGACCAGCACCACGCCGCCCTCGGCTCGTACGTGGCGGCGGGTCTGTTCGCCGCCTCCCTGTCCGTGCTCACCTCCCTCGAAGTGCCCGACGTGCGCACCCCGCGCGCGCGGTCCCCGCTGGAGGGGCTGCGCCGCCCGCGCACCGGCACGGGCGTCGACAAGGGCCGTACGGGTGCGATCCCGCTGCTCGTCCCGGCCTGCGCCGCCGTCGCGGGCTCCATCGCCGCGGCCGTGTCGGTGTGCGTGCTGCATGCCACCGACCTGGGCGGCGGCCCGGTCCTGTACGGCCTGCTGGTGCTCGGCCTGACCGGCGGCGTCGCCGTCGGCATCCGTACGGCCCCCGCACTGCTGCCCTCGCTCTCGCGCCGTCGGCTCCTCGCCCTCGCGATCGCCTTCACCGGTATCGCCCTGCTCGCCGCCGGCCTGGTCCCGGACGTCACGACGGTCCTGTTGATCGTCACGGCCGCCGGTGTCGCCGCGGGCGTGGCCGCCAACACGGGGCACGCCCTGCTCGACCAGGAGACCGAGGACTTCCGCCGGGCGCGCGTCACCGAGCACCTGCACGCCGTCGTCCGCGTCTGTGTAGCGCTCGGCGTCCTGATCGCGCCCGTGGTCGCCGGGCTCATCGGCCGCCACCGCCTGCAGAACGGCCGCTTCGTCTTCGCGCACGGCGGTGCCTCGTTCACACTGATGCTGGTCGGCGCGCTGCTGCTGCCGGTGGCCGCAGCTGTGCTCGCCAAGGTCGACGACCGCTCCGGCATCCCGCTGCGCCAGGACCTGAGGGACGCGCTGCTCGGCGGCGACGACCCGGTCGAGGCACCGGCCGCGAGCGGCTTCTTCATCGCCCTGGAGGGCGGCGACGGCGCCGGAAAGTCCACCCAGGCCGAGGCCCTCGCCGAGTGGATCCGGGCCAAGGGCCACGAGGTCGTGCTGACCCGTGAACCCGGGGCCACCCCGGTGGGCAAGCGGCTGCGCTCGATCCTGCTCGACGTGTCCTCGGCCGGCCTGTCGCACCGCGCGGAGGCGCTGCTGTACGCCGCCGACCGCGCGGAGCACGTCGACACCGTCGTCCGGCCGGCCCTGGAGCGCGGCGCGGTCGTCATCTCCGACCGGTACATCGACTCGTCGGTCGCCTACCAGGGCGCCGGCCGTGATCTTTCCCCCACCGAGATCGCCCGCATCAACCGCTGGGCCACCGACGGGCTCGTCCCGCACCTCACCGTCCTGCTGGACGTCTCCCCGGAGACCGCCCGCGAGCGGTTCACCGAGGCACCGGACCGGCTGGAGTCGGAGCCGGCGGAGTTCCACGCGCGCGTGCGGGCCGGTTTCCTCACGCTGGCCGCCTCCGACCCCGGGCGCTACCTGGTGGTGGACGCCGGCCAGGAGCCCGAGGCCGTCACCACCGTGATCCGGCACCGGCTCGACACCGTGCTGCCGCTGTCCGAGGCCGAGATCAAGGCACAGGAGGAGGCGCGCAGGAAGGCCGAGGAGGAGGCCCGCCGCAAGGTGGAGGAAGAGGCCGCCCGCAAGGCCGAGGAGGAGCGCCTGGAGCGTGAGCGCCAGGAGCAGCTCGCCAAGCTCCGTGCCGAGGAGGAGGAGCGCAAGCGCCGCGAGCTGGAGGAGGCGCAGCGCCGCGAGGCCGAACGGCAGGCGGAGGAGGCACGGCAGCGGGCCGAGGAGGCCGCCCGGCGGGCGGAGGAGGAGCGGCAGCGCCTGCTCGCCGAGGAGAAGGCCCGCGCCGAGGAGGAGGCCCGCCGCCAGGCGGAGGAGGAGCGGCGCCGCAGGCAGGCCGAGGAAGAAGCCCGGCTGCGCGCGGAGGAGGAGGCGCGGCGCCTGGAGGCGCAGCGCAAGGCCGAGGAGGCGCTGCTGCGTGCCGAGGAGGCCCGCCGCCAGGCGGCCGAGGCCGCGGCGGCCGCCGACAGGGCAGCCCGCAGGTCCAGCACCCGGCTGCCGGCGGCACCGGGCGTGCCGCCGGAGGCGTCGACGGTTCCCACGCCGGTCGTGTCGCCGGAGCCGCGGGGCACCGAGGAGACGGTCCCGACGCTGGCGGTCTCGCCGGGCAAGGACGCGCGGGGCGCCGACGAGACGGCCGTACTGCGTCCGGTGCGTGAGGACGGTGCCGGGACCGAGGAGGCCGGGAAGCGGGCGGACGACGCGCCCGCGCGGGAGGTCGGATCCGGGTCCGGCTCCGACGCCGAGGTGACGGCCGAGCTGCCGCAGCCGCCGGTGGTTCCGGGCGCGGCGGACGAGACGGCGGTGCTCCCGCCGGTGGTTCCGGGTGCCGCCGACGAGACGGCCGTGCTGCCGCCCGTACGGGGCGATGTGCCGTCCGCGCCCGAGGACGCCCCGGCGGACCGGGTGCCGTCCGGCTTCTTCCGGGACGAGCGGCCCGCCGCCCGCCCCGACGGCTCCGAGGACCGTACGCGCGAGATGCCCCAGCTCGACGCGGACGGCCGACCGCGGCGCCGGCCGCGTCCCGACTGGGCCGAGGAGACGCCGCTGGACGACCTGCCGTCGCTGGCGGACGAGCTGCTGGGGTCGTACGACGAGCGGGAGTACGGCGACCACGACGAGGGGCAGGGCGGCCGCAGGGGCGATGGCCGGGGCCGACGAGGCTGACGCGACGGTCCCGCACCCGGTTTTCCGGGGGCTCCTGGCGGCGCGGGTCGGTTCGGCCGACCGGCGCCGCCGTCGTCTTTCGCCGTCAGGCCGGTGGCCCGGCCTGACGGCGGGCTCGGTGGTCGCCGGTGCGGGCTCGGTGGTCGTGGAACGGCGCCGAAGGGTTTGCCCGGTGGCCGTCGAGGAAGCGGGCGGGCCGGGTTGTCAGTGCCCGCCCGCACAATGGATGGAGGCAACGCGGAGTGTGACGGAAGGGCGGCGTGACCCATGACCGTATGGGACGACCTCGTCGGGCAGGAGAAGGTGAGCGCGGTGCTCGACGCGGCCGCGCGGGACGCCGACGCCCTGGTCACCGCCGCCGCGGCGGACGAGCCGCTGCCCGAGGCGTCGAAGATGACCCACGCCTGGCTGTTCACGGGGCCACCCGGCGCGGGCCGGAACCAGGCGGCGAGGGCCTTCGCCGCGGCCCTGCAGTGCGTGAGCCCCGACCGCGCCCTCGGCGGCTCCCCCGGCTGCGGCTTCTGCGACGGCTGCCACACCGCCCTGCTCGGCACGCACGCGGACGTCACCGCGGTGGCCGCGGTCGGCTCGGAGATCCTGGTGAGGGACATGCGGGACACGGTCCGCAAGTCGTTCACGTCGCCGGCGAACGGCCGCTGGCAGATCATCCTGGTCGAGGACGCCGAGCGGCTGAACGAGAAGTCGGCCAACGCCGTCCTCAAGGCCGTCGAGGAGCCCGCCCCCCGCACGGTCTGGTTGCTGTGCGCCCCCTCCATCGAGGACGTCCTGCCGACGATCCGCTCCCGCTGCCGCCACCTGAACCTGAGCACACCGTCCGTCGACGCGATCGCCGACATGCTCGTACGCCGCGACGGCATCGAGCCCGGCGTCGCGGCGGCCGCCGCCCGCGCCACGCAGGGTCATGTGGACCGGGCCCGGCGCCTGGCCACCGACCCGGCGGCCCGCGAGCGCCGCGCGGCCGTGCTGAAACTGCCCCTGCGTCTCGACGAGGTCGGTGCCTGTCTGAAGGCGGCCCAGGAGCTGGTGGACGCGGCCGCCGAGGACGCCAAGCAGCTCGCCGAGGAGATGGACGGCAAGGAGACGGAGGAGCTGAAGGCGGCGCTGGGCGCGGCGCAGGGCGGCCGGCTGCCGCGGGGTACGGCAGGGGTGATGAAGGACCTGGAGGACATGCAGAAGCGCCGCAGAACCCGCACGCAGCGCGACAGCCTCGACATCGCCCTGGGCGACCTCACCGCCTTCTACCGCGACGTCCTCGCCCTCCAGCTCGGCTCACGCGTGGCGATCGCCAACGCCGACTCCGAGGACGCCCTGGAGCGCCTGGCCCGGGGCAGCAGCCCGGAGTCCACCCTCCGCCGCATCGAGGCGATCGCCGCGTGCCGGGACGCCCTCGACCGCAACGTGGCCCCGCTGCTGGCGGTTGAGGCGATGACGATGGCGCTGCGTGCGGGGTGAGGGGTGCCGGGGGCGACGCCGTGCGGCGGGAGGGAAAGCGGCCGGGGCCCCGCGCGTACCCCCGGCCGTGTCCCTCGTACGAGCACATCCCTCCCACGCACCGCGCTCGCTCCGTCGCACAGGGTTAGGCTCGCCTGATGTACACCAGGCCATCCCCTTGCCGGACCCGGGGCCCACGGACCCGGGCGACGGCGCGCCTCACCGCCGCGCTCCTCGCGGCCGGCGCCCTGCTCGTGTCCGCCTGTTCCCCCGGCAGCTCGACCACCTCGGCAGGCGGAACGGCGGACGCGGCGCTGGCCGCGCTGCCGCGGGCGACGCCGTCGGCGTTGTCGTCGTACTACAGCCAGCGGTTGAGCTGGCGCAGCTGCGGCGCCCCCGGTTTCCAGTGCGCCACGATGAAGGCACCACTGGACTACGACAAGCCCGGCGCGGGTGACGTCCGGCTCGCCGTCGCCCGCAAGAAGGCCACGGGCAAGGGCACGCCGATCGGTTCGCTGCTGGTCAACCCGGGCGGTCCGGGAGGCTCGGCGATCGACTACCTCCAGAGCTACGCGGGCGTCGGCTACCCCGCGGACGTCCGCGCCCGCTACGACATGGTCGGCATGGACCCTCGGGGCGTCGCCCGCAGCGAGCCGGTGCAGTGCCTCGACGGCCGCCAGATGGACGCGTACGCCCAGACGGACCTGACGCCCGACAACCAGCGGGAGCAGAGCGCGCTGGTCGCGGCGGACAAGAAGTTCGACGAGAGCTGCGGGGCGCACTCGGCGCGGCTGCTGCGGCACGTCTCCACCGTCGACGCGGCGCGGGACATGGACATCCTGCGGGCGGTGCTGGGCGACCGGAAGCTGAACTACGTCGGGGCGTCGTACGGCACGTTCCTCGGCGCGACGTACGCCGGCCTCTTCCCCAGCCGGGTCGGCCGGATGGTCCTGGACGGCGCCATGGACCCCTCCATCGACGCCCGCACGCTGAACCTGGACCAGACGGCGGGCTTCGAGACGGCGTTCCAGGCGTTCTCCAAGGACTGCGTCCGCCGCTCCGACTGCCCGCTCGCCGGCAGAGGTACGACGCCCGCGCAGGTCGGCGACCGCCTCAAGGCGTTCTTCCGCAAGCTGGACGCACACCCGATCCCGGCGGGCGACGCGAGCGGCCGCAAGCTCGGCGAGGCGCTGGCCACGACCGGCGTGATCGCGGCGATGTACGACCAGGCGCAGTGGGAACAACTGCGCGAGGCGCTGACCTCGGCGATGAAGGACAACGACGGTGCCGGTCTGCTCGCGCTCTCCGACAGCTACTACGAACGGGACGCGAGCGGCCACTACAGCAACCTGATGATGGCCAACTCGGCCGTGAACTGCCTTGACCTCCCCCCCGCCTTCACCGGCCCCGACCAGGTGCGCCAGGCCCTCCCGATGTTCGAGAAGGCGTCCCCGGTCTTCGGCGAAAGCCTGGCCTGGGCCGCGCTGAGCTGTGCGTACTGGCCCGTGAAGGCCACGGGCGCGCCGCACCGCATCGAGGCGCAGGGCGCGGCGCCCATCGTGGTCGTCGGCACCACCCGCGACCCGGCGACCCCCTACCGCTGGGCCCAGTCCCTGTCCCGCCAGCTCTCCTCGGCACGCCTGCTGACCTTCGTCGGCGACGGCCACACCGCCTACGGCCGCGGCAGCAGCTGCATCGACAACGCGATCAACACCTACCTCCTGCACGGCACCCCACCGCCCGCGGGAAAGCGCTGCTCATAGCCGGGAATCCCTGCGCGCGGCCCCTGAGCACGGCTGCGCGCGGCCCCTGCCCTCGCCCCGGAACCCTCGCTTCCGGGGCGTGGTCAGAGCACCCCCGGAAACTGTGTAGACTTACCGATGTTGCCGATCGCACCATAGTGCGGACGGCGCGCCGCCTTAGCTCAGATGGCCAGAGCAACGCACTCGTAATGCGTAGGTCTCGGGTTCGAATCCCGAAGGCGGCTCCGGCAAAGGCCAGGTCACATAGCCCGTGACCTGGCCTTTTGTGTTGCTCCGGGCGTGGCGCTTCAAGCGGTCCTGGTGCCGGGAGGTGGCTTGCGTGAGCGATGCGTGAGCGGAGCGGGTCCGGCCCTACTTCTTAGGCTTCTTCCGCGTCCTCTTCTTCTCTGCCTTGGCCTGGGCTTTCGCCTTCTCCTTGGCCTTCTTGGCGACCTTGCGGGCCTTCTCCGCCTCGGACTTGCGCTGGAGCGGGACCAGCTTGGCGGTGGCCTCGGCGGCGTTTTTGCCGACGTGGGGCAGGACGCTCTGGTAGATGTCCCGGGTGATCCGGGTGTCGCTGTGCCCGAGAGTGTCCGACACGATCTTGATATCGATGTCGGCAGCGAGCATGAGCGTGGCCGCCCCGTGGCGGAGGTCGTGCAAACGGATCGGCGGGAGGCCGGAGGCAGCGACGAGCCGCTCGAAGAGGTCGGTGACCTTGCCGGGGTGCAGCCAGGAGCCGTCTTCCTGGGTGAAGACCAGACCGGTCTCGACCCAGGCCGACTCCCATTCCTCGCGGTCCGCCTCTTGTTGCTTGCGGTGCCGCTCCAGGACGCCGACCGTGTCGTCGTCGAGGGCGACGACACGGAAGCCGCTGTCGGTCTTCGGCTCGGACGCCTCGACCTCCCAGCCGTCCTGGACCAGCTGGCCGGTGACCGTGAGGGAGTGCCGGTCGAGGTTGGTCTCCGACCAGGGCTGGCCGCATGCCTCACCGCGACGCAGGCCGCGGAAGGCGATGAGGTGCCACATGGCGTACAGCCGATCACCGGCCACGAAGTCGAGGAAGGCGCCGGTCTGTTCCGGCGTCCAGACCATGACGGGGGAGGGCTTTTCGCCGGTTTGTTCCCACCGGGCGACCCGCTCGTCCGTCCACACCAGCGCCTTCGGCTTGCGGACAGGGTCGATTTCGACGTGGGCCGCCGGGTTAAACGTGATGATCTGCTGGCCGATCGCGTCGTTCAGGGCGGCGCGGAGCGTGGCCTTTATGTGCTGGCGCGTGGACGGCCCGGTAACGCGGCGGAAGGGCGGCATCGCATCGATCGCTGCCTTCATGGCCTTGCGGCGGGCCCGGTTCTCCACGCCCTTCCATGGCACGGCCGCCAACTCCTCGACCGCCGCTCGCCGCTGGGCGTTCTGCTCCAGGATCTCGGCGTTCGCGTCGGTGATGGCGGTGAACATCTCGCTGAGGTGGATCACCCGCAGCCGGTCGAGGCGCCGGTCACCGATGTGGGGCTTGAGGTGCACACGGACATCGGTCTCGTAGCGGCTGATACCCGACTTCCGAATGCGCTTGCCCGCAAGCCACCGGTCCAGCCATTCGCTGACGGTGAGGCTGCCCACCAAGTCCTGACCGGCGTTGAGGCGGCGCCTCGTCTCCTCCACGTCGGGGAGGGGCAGCTTGTCGCGGCTGACGTCGGACAGCATCTCGGCGATCAGCTGGATGCCCTCGGGGTCGTCCGACTCGGCGAGCCCGAGGAGGGCGCGTACGTGGTCGAGGTCAGCCTGGGCGGCTTTGCGGCTGTCGTAGCCGCCACGGGCGAAGGACCGCCTGGTGCCGTCCTCGCGGGGCGGCAGCTCCTGGCGTATGGAGTACGTGCAGTGGTTCCTGCTGTTGCGCTTCGGGCAGGAAGTGCCGAGTTCCTTGCCGGTCTTCGGGTCGCGGCAGGAGCAGCGGCGGTAGGTGGAGCCCTTCAAAGGCGTTCCTCCGGGGTGGTGTGGGGATCGGACTCGGGTGGGTCGACGTCATCAAGCTGCGAGGGCAGGTGGGGTGGGGTACCGCCGGCTTCGCGGATGGCGTCGCGGTGGTGGCGCAGTTCGTCCTTGGCCTTGGCGGCCTGATCGACGTAGCGGGCCAAGGCCCGCTCGGCTGCTTCCCGTTGGACGCGGTTGGCGGCTGTCCTGACCTTCCAGCGTTCGTAGTCCTCGCTTTCCACGGCGGCCAGGGCCGAGCGGAGTTCGAGGTCGTGCGCTAGGAAGTGGTCGAGCATGTGGTCGGTGGCGTCTTCAGCCGGCGAATTGCCGGTGAACCACTGCAGGGCGTCCCAGGCCGGTCGCGGCTCTTGGTAGGGGAGTTGGCGGACTTCGTCGACGTAGCCGACGGGGTAGATCAGGCTGATGGGGGACATGCGCAGGGCCTTGGCGAGGACCATGACCTCGACCAGCGGGAGGACGGCGCGGCGGCCCGATTCCATGTTGGCGATCACGTTGCGGGGGATCGGGTAGCCGATCTCCTCGCACCTGTCGGCCAGGTCCTGTGCGCTCCACCGCAGTTCCTTCCGTCGTCTGCGGACCTCGCCGGCCACGGTGGCCATGACGTGGTCCTCCCACTCAAGGACGTCGTCTTCGTCGTCCTTCTCGTATCCATGGTCGGAACGGTGTTGTGTCATGAAGACACAGTAGCTTGCCTACCGTTGATTCCATGGCCTGGAGACGAGCGCGATCGCCGTGTTCGCCGAGGGCTCAGTCATGGATGGAGCGCGTATGCGCGAGAACGAACCCGCGAGCCGGATGAAGGGCATGAGCCGAGAAGAGCTGCTGGGGCTTCCCGCCGCTGTTGACCTGGAGACGGGCAACCGGGCTCTGGGTCTCGGCCGGAGCAAGGGGTACGAGCTGGCGAAGCGCGGCCAGTACCCGTGCAAGGTGCTGCGTCTGGGCAACGCCTACCGGGTGGTGACCGCGGACCTGTTGGCCTTGCTGGGGCTGGCGGCGTGAGGGTGCGGGAGCGTAGCGAGCGGTTCTGCGCTGAGCTGACACAGAAACGCTGGACTGTGGACGGGCGCGGACGTACTGTCCGTGTTCCCTCGCGGTGCCCGAACGCCCGCGAGAAGAGGGAGAGCCCCCGGCGGTGCGACGCCGGAGGCCCGATGACTCCCCAGGGATCCCATGTGAACCGACCCGGCGGCAAGGGCGTGCGAGCCCGCCACCGCCAGACGAGGAGCTGCCGAGTGCAACCTGAGAACCCCGAGTCCTATTCCGCCCCGGCCAAGGCAACCTGGCCCACCACCGCCATCCCCGGCCAGCCCGGCGTTCACCGGCGTGCCGCGCAGGCTGACGGCGCCGATCCGGACCTGAGCGACGATGCGCCGGCCCACAGGGCCCATAGCGCCCACAAGGCGGGCGCGACGAGCGGGTTGGAGGAAGTACCCGATGCGGAGCCGACGGTTGGCTCGGCGCTGCTGGACGAACTGCGTGCGCAGATCGCCCAGTTCGTGATCCTGCCCTCGCCGGAGGCGCTGGATGCCGTGACGCTGTGGGTAGCGGCGACGCACCTGCAGCCCGCCTGGCAGCACGCCCCGCGTCTGGCGGTGGTGGGGCCTGCGAAGCGGTGTGGCAAGTCGCGGCTGCTGGACGTGCTGACCGAGACGGTCCACGAGCCGATGCTCACCATCAACACCACCCCGGCGGCCATCTTCCGGTCGATCACCGAGGACAACCCGCCCACGCTCCTGGTGGACGAGGCGGACACCATCTTCGGCACCCCGAAGATGGCCGAGAAGAACGAGGAGATGCGCGGCCTGCTCAACGCCGGTCACCAGCGCAACCGGTACGTCACCCGGGTCGTCGGCAACGACCACACCCCGCACCGCTTCGCCACCTTCGCCATGGCGGCCATCGCGGGGATCGGCGATCTGCCCGACACGGTCATGGACCGGGCGGTGGTGATCCGGATGCGGCGCCGGGCCGAGGGCGAGAAGGTCAAACCATTCCGCTCGCGCCGTGACATCCCGGCCCTGCATAACCTGCGCGACCGCATCGCCGCGTGGGCCAAGCCGCTGCTGGACGAGGCCGCGAACCTGGAGCCGGAGATGCCGGTCGAGGACCGTGCCGCGGACACCTGGGAGCCCCTGGTCATCGTCGCCGACCTGGCCGGCGGGCACTGGCCCAGGCTGGCGCGCCTCGCGTGTGGGCGGATGGTCGCCGCCGAAACGGCGGCCGAGGAGGACCACCCGAGCGGGGCGCGGATCCTTGCCGACATCCGCCGGGTCTTCTACGCCCAGCGCGAGGTGGACAGCCTGTCCACCGAGGAACTCCTGCACCACCTGCGCCAGGACGCGGAGGCTCCGTGGGCGGAGTGGGGACGCGGCGGGCTGAGTGCCCGCGAGCTGAGCAGGATGCTCCGCGACTTCGAGATCAAGCCTGGCAACGTGCGCATGGCCGACCGGACCCAGCGCAAGGGCTACATGCGCAACAAGTTCCTGGATGCCTGGCGCCGGTACTGCCCCGCCGTCCACCCCGTCGACGCCGACACCACTCGCGGCGAGGGCTGAGCCCGGCGCCCCTGGTTGCCGTACTTGCCGTCCCTGCCGTGATCTCGCAGGTCACACGGCCTACAGGCAAGACGGCAACCGGGGCCAAGACGGCAACGCGATCATCAATCGCACCCCTGCCGCCAAGACGCCGCCCATATCCGTCTTGCGCCGTCCGCCACCGTCCTGCCGTATCGCCGCAGGTCACAGCCCTGCCCACTAGGACGGAAGACGCAACGCCACCGTCCCGACCAGGGGGCACGGCCACACCGGCAGCAGGCCGGCCAGGATGCGCCGACGTCGTGTTCCGACTCGGAACACGACGTCAGCGGCGCCTGCCGGGACGGAGGGCCGAGGCGGTTGCCGTACCCACTGTGACCTGCGCCTGCAACGGCCAAGACGCCAAAGACGCACCACACCACTACCCCAGGAGTACCCCGCTTGAGGCTCCCTCTCATGTCCCGTCGCCGAGACCGCCCGACGCGCGGCGACCAGCCCGGTCAGGAACAACCAGCGAAGACGAAGCCCACCGCGGAGCAGTACGTGCTCCGCACGGCCGGCATCGTCATCGTCGCCCTGACCGCCGGTGCGTTCTGGCTCTCCTACGCACACCTGGCCGAGGTCGCCGCCCAGCACGGACTCCGCGACTCGCCGACCCGCCGATGGGCCTGGCCCGCCACGCTGGACGCGTTCATCGTCGCGGGCGAACTCCTCATGCTCCGAGCGGGCCTGCGCCGCGTCACCGACAACTGGGCCATCGGCGTCACCGCCATCGGATCATTCGGCTCCATCGGGCTCAACGTGGCCGGGGTGACCGGCACACGCGCAGTCGGCAGCGTGCCGCTGCTCGACTACGTGGTCGCCGCGGTCCCCCCGACCGCCGCGATGGTGGCCTTCGGCGTGCTCATGCGGCAGATCCACGAACTCGTCGCGCGGCCCGTAGGCGACCATTCGGTTCCTGATTCAGCGCAGGTGCCCAAACCACTGGCTGCCACATCCGTCCGGCTCGCCGAGCATTCGGTCACCGCTGTCGGCCAGTCCGCCGGGACTCCGGCTGAGGGCGCCCGGCCTGCCGACCTACTGGTTCAGCCCAGCCCGGCCGCTGAGCCGTCGGCCGCCGTTTCCGTCCAGCCGCCGGAAACACCCGTCGACGCTGCGGCGGGCAGGTTGCGCGGTGGCCGTCCGCCCGGCGCCCCACTCCAGGCGCTCGTAGAGATCGGCCGGGCCGCTGCCGCTGAGCAGGGCAAACTCACCCGGGCCGTCGTCCGAACGGCGGTTGAGGACAAAGGGCTGACGGTCGGCAGCAAGCGACTGACCGAAGTGATGGACATCCTCCGGCCCGAACTCGAACCCTCCGCCGAGACCGATCGGCCCGGCCACTGACCGGAACCGCCACCGGGTGACCGGAACCCTTCCGGTCACCCGGCCCGCCGGTCACCACCCCGGACACCACGCGATCGTCCACACCTGTGGATGAGGCGGCAGCCGCCCGAACTCCGCCTGATCTCCGCCGTGACCTGCCGCCCTCCCCACCCCTCTCCGGAGAACCGTCCATGACGCACGACCCACTCGACCCCGAGAATGCCCCCGACGAGCTGCCGCAGCTGAGGAAGTCCCCTGCGTTGATGAACCGTCTGCGCCGCGCGTTCGGACGTGCTGCCCCGGGCGGAGCCAGTAGTACCCCGAGTCCGACTCACGGCCGGTCTTCGGGGGTCTCCGCCCCGGGGGTGGCGGAGACGGCCCAGCACCAGGGGGCGCCAGGCCAGGACGTCGGGGCCGAGGGCGGCCCCGACCAGGACACACTCCACACCGTCCAGCGCGAGATCCTCCGCCCCGTACGCACCGCCGACAGCGCCGAGGCGGTCGGTGGTGAGCCTGTCGTGAAGAGCGTCCAGCCGTCGATCCGCCGCTTCACCGGCGAAAAGCGTGACGCACGCGTCGGCCCCCTGCGGTTCCTCGATGAGGAGCGCGCCCGCCTCCAAGACGTTGCCGCCGAGCACGGCTACAAGGGCGACTCCGGGTTCGCCGCCGACATCGTCCTCGCCTTCATCACCGGCCGGTTCACCGCCAACCTGCCACTGTCCGAGGACCGCCGCCGCACGCACATCTTCCGCGCCCAGGTCCTGCGCCAGCTCAACCGGATCGGCGTCAACGTCAACCAGATCGCCCGCGCCCTCAACAGCGACCGCACCCCACCCGACATCCGCCAACGCCTGACCGAACTCCACGACGTGCTGGAGCTGATCGCCGAAGCCCTGCGTCAGCCCGCCGATGCGGAGACGGAGGCGCCCGCGTGATCGCCGCCATCAAACCGGCCGGGTCCAACATCCGCGGTCTGCTCGCCTACCTCTACGGCCCCGGCGACCGCGACGAGCACCTTGATCCGCACATCGTGGCCGGGTTCGCGATGCTCGGCATGCCCGACCCCGGCCGCGACGAGAAGGCCACCCTCACCGAACTCACCCGCTACCTCGACGAACCCGTACGGCTGCGCAACGGCGAGTTCGGCAAGCCGGTCACCGACCATGTCTGGCACTGCCCGGTCCGCGCCGCCCCCGAGGACCGCTACCTCTCAGATGCCGAGTGGGGCGAGATCGCCCAGCGCATCGTTGAAGCGGCCGGCATCGCGCCGACCGGTGACGACCTGGCCTGCCGCTGGATCGCCGTACGTCACGCCGACGACCACATCCACATCCTCGCCACCACCGTCCGCGAAGACGGACGCCGCCCCAAGCTCCACGGCAGCGGCGTGCGCGTCGGTGACGAGTGCCGCGAGATAGAGAAGAACTACGGGCTGCGCTGGCTGAAAAAGGGCGACCGCACCGGTGCCCGCCGGCCCACCCAGGCCGAGATGCACAAGGCCGAACGTCTCGGCTGGGATGAGCCCAGCCCCGAGTGGCTCCAGGACCGCATCCGCGCCGCCATCCCCCACGTCACCAACGCCGAGGAATTCATTGCCTACCTCGAAGCCAGCGGCGTCGAGGTCCAGGTCCGCCGCGGCCCGTCAGGTGACCTGCTCGGCTACGCCGCCGGCCGCCCTGGCGACGTCAACGAGGCCGACGAGCAGATCTACCACCCCGGAAGCAAGATCGCCCCCGACCTCTCCCTGCCCAAAATCAAGGCCCGTCTCGAATCCAGCCAGCCCGAAGAACACCCCACCGCCCGCCGCAACTACCCCACCACTCCTTGGCACCAAGCCACCGACGCACTCGACACCCTCCACACCGACCTCGCCGACGACACCCACGCCCAGGCCCACATCACCGCCCTCGGCGAACTACTCGAAGCCACCGCCCAGAACGCACCCGACAACCTGCGCGCCGAACTCAACGCCGCCGCCAAGGCGTTCGCCCGAGCCCAGCGCTCCCAGATTCGCGCCGAAGACCGAGCCGCCCACGCCTTGCGCAGCGCGGCACGCGACATCGTCCACACCGCCACCGGCCCCGACGGCAGCACACTCGCCGCCCTAGTCGCAGCCCTCGTCTGGGCCACCATCGTCGCCAGGCGCTGGCACGAAGCGAAGAACCACGCCCACCAGGCCGACGCCGCCCGCCAGGCCGTCCAGCACCTCCAGACAGCCGCTGACATGGCCCTCGCCTCGACGCTCGCCGAACTCATAGCCCGACCGCCCAGGGAAGAATCCCGCCGCGTTCTGGCCAGCGACGTGCGAGCGGCCGTCCCGGACCACGCCGAGCGGATCCTCTCCGACCCGGCCTGGCCCGCGCTCGCCACCGTCCTTGCCGACGCCGAAGCCCGCGGACACCAGCCCCACCAGCTCATCAAGGAAGCCGCTGCCCAGCGCGAGCTGACGACCGCCCGCCAGCCCGCCCGCGTCCTGATCACTCGCATCCAGCACACCAGCCGAAACCCGGCACCCAACCGCCGCGCTGAGGCCGCCCGCCTTAGCTCGACGAGGGCAGGCTCGATCTCCATTCAGCAGGGCCGCGGTCCCCAACCCGCAGCGGTGACACCCACCGAACAGCGGCCCGGTCGGCGCCGGTAGGCATGGGTGCTTCGGCTGCTACCTGAGTTGTGGTCGCGCTCGCATACCCCCTTCAGGTCGAGAGCAGGTAGCGGGCCTCGCGCACGGGCGGGTCCCACTACCTGCTCTCGACCGGCCTGTGGTGCGTTCAGTGTGTTGGTACACCGTCGTGTAGGTACAGGGGGCGTTCCGCTGCGAGGGCGGCCATTGCGGCTGTGAAGCGGCGCTGGATGCGTTCGCCCAGCCGGGCGTGGGCTTCTTCCGGGTCGACGAACGCGACCTCGGCAAGCTCTTCGTCCCGTGGACGCAGCTGGTTGGCCTGGTCCTGGGGCAGCGTGCCGCCGTCGAAAATGAAGGCGATCTGGTCATCCCATGGGCCATGCGGTGCCACCCAGTCCACCACCAGCAGCCCAGTCACCGTGATCTTCAGCCCCAGCTCTTCGAGGAGTTCGCGGCCCACGGTCTCCTCGGGCGGCTCGTTCGCCTCCGCCATGCCCCCCGGCAGGTCCCAGTCCGGTTTGTAGGTGGGGTTCACCAGGAGTACGCGCCCGGTCGGATCACGCAACAGGACGTCAGCCGCCACGCGTTTACGGGCCTGCTTGGCGTTGCCTTCGGCGAGGTAGGCGTTCCAGGCTTCTGTGTCGCCGGGGTCGGGTGCGGTGGGCCTCATGCGGGGGTGCCTCCCGGTGGTGGCGGGATCAGGTCGGCCAGGAGAAGCATTCTGGCCCTGCGCGCATCGTCGAAGCGCACCAGGTACTCACGCACCGGCCGATGCGCCTTGTGCTGCTCCAGCAGGCGGCGCAACTCGTCGAGCTGCTGGACGACCCGGACAGACCCCAGGGTCGGGCTCGTACTCAACAGCGCATGCGCGGCGTGCACCGCGGCGTCCAACTCCCTGCGCCGCACTTGGATGTTCACAAGGCTGATCTGGCTCAGCGCCAGCGACCGTGCCCGTCCGGTCTCCCGCAGGGCGACGGCCTGTTCGGCATGCTGCAGGGCGTCGTCGAGCCGTTCCAGGTCACGGAAAATCAGCGCGGACTCGCTTGCCAGGGCGGCAGCGTCGAAAGGGCTCAGCCACGGGTGCCCAGCATCGGTGGCGCCCTCCAGGTCCTGCTGTGCTGCTTCGAGCGCACGGGCGGCCGGGGCGTGCTGCTCGGCGGCGGCCAGGGCGCGGGCCTTCATCGTGTGCAGCCGTGCGGTCAGCGCCGGAATCCGGGGCCCCTGCGCTGCGAGGTCGAGCCCGGTGCGCGCCCACCCCACGGCCGCCGCCGGATCACCGGTCTGAAGCGCGAGGTGGCTGCTGCTCGCGGCGATATTGGCGGCCAGGGGGAGGTCACCGGAGGTACGGGCCAGGGGCAGAGCCCGCGCGAAGTGCAGCCCGGCAAGGTCATCCTGTCCGGAGTCGTGCGCCATCCAGCCGGCCATCTCCGTCAAGGCCGCCGCCGCAGCGAACACCTGCGGCCCGCTCGCCGTGTCGACGAGCCGGGGTGCCACCCGGTCCGACAGATGCCGCACCACGGCCCCGTACAGACGGCCGCCGCCGGTCTGCCGGTCCGCGTTGCGGAAGTGGTCCACGGCGGCGAGGTCGTCACCGTCCGGTGGCGGATGGTCCGTTCGATGGTGCTCCGGTACGGCGGCGGCTGGCTCCCATGCCCGGCGGGCCAGGCCCAGTAAGTGGCCGGGGATATGGAAGGCGTCGGCGATCTGCTCGAACAGGGCCAGCTTCTCTACCCGGCTCTTGCCGTTCATGTAGTCGTAGAGCCGCCCCTGTGTGATGTCCACCGCCGCGGCGAGCCGCCGCGTGCTCACACCCCGGCTGTTGAGCATGCGGAACACAGAGCCCATGTCCCGCTTGGCCAGCGCGCGCAGCAGACGTTCGTCCCCGAGCAGACCGGAAATGATCACCCGCGGATCCGGTGACTGATGGCTCATCTACGGCTCCCCCGAGTAGCGGTGACTCGATGCTATGTCCAACGACTGTGCGCTGACTCCGTGTTGGAGTCACCTCGTGGAGTCCCCCCACCTGGCCCGGTCGTCGTTGACTGGCTGCCAGCCACGAGGGACGCACCCGTGAACGTTCCCCCGTCGGCTGCCCCGCCCGCAGGTTTCTTCCCCGAGGCATGCGAGCGGGCCTCCCCCCTCCGCCCCGACCAAGGCGTTGACGATGACCCAATCAGGAACCACGCAGCAGAGAGCCGCAGCCACCGCCGCCCGCGATCCGTCATCCACCGTGCTTGAGGCAACGGGCACGACGACCCTGCCAGAGCGGCAGTTCGCCGCTACCTCCTGGCTCCTTGGTGCCGCGGACGATCGGCATACAGCGCGTCGTCAGTGGGACGAGCAAGGGATCGCGCTCTTGTGCTGCGGCGGCATCCTCTCCGCCGTACGGATCCCCGCTCGCATCGTGTGGGCCGCTGCCAAGTCGGATGAGCTCGGGAAGGTCGACGCCTTCCTCGCCCGGTGGTTCGACGGCGGTGCCGCGTTCATGGACCTCCACGCCCAGCTGTATTACGCCCTGGTGCCCGGCACGGCCGAATGGCGGTTGAGAGAGGGCGACTTCCGGGGCGTGAGCTACCTGGGCCGTGACAACTTCCTCGGCGTCCCTGCGAGTCGGATCACCGAACCCAAGGGGCGCGGGTACTGGTGCCTGCCGATGCAGTCGCCCGGTGACCTCTGTTACCCGGATGAGGTGGAGTCGCTCGTCCTCACCGGGCGAGCGGCCTTGGGCGAGGGAGGGGGCCGCCGGTGAGCGTGGAGACCAAGCGGTCGCGCCTCAGCTTCCCGGCCAGCGTCCAATACCGAGCGGGGAGTGGGACGTCCCCCGCTGGCCCGATGCCGTGGCTCACGGCCACCGGGCGCCTGGTTCAGGCCCCTACGGCGTGGAGCTGCGAGCAGATTGCGGAGGTCCCCGCGGGCCCCGGCCCGATCGAGCACGGCGAGCCGTTGGAACGGGCGGTGTACGCGAGCGAGGCAAGCGACGGCATCCGCGGCTACGCCCACCTCAGCGACTGCGCCGGCCTCGCTGCGGCACTGCGGGCGCTCAACTGCGGGACCGTCTCTCACCTCCCCCACAGACCCCCCTTGGGATATCCCGTGATCTGTCCCCGGGGGTGGTGGCTCCGGGCGTTCCGTCACGCCCGCCCGGAGCCACCTGCACCACGCGAAAGGAGGACTGCCCTGTGGAAGCGCATTGGGTCATCGGTGACTGCTGGCTCGGGTGCGGGCGCACCGGCCTACCGGTTGTCTGGCTCGGACCGTTGCAGTGGGACGGACAGCACGCGCCGGTCTACGTGTGCGAGGACGACCTCGACCGCCTCAAGGCGCAGGCCCTCGCCTACTTCATGCAGCGGCAGCCGGCCATCGCCTGACAGACGCCCCCGCGGGACTCCGGCAAGACGCCGCGGGGGAATCGGTCCCCACCCCCGAGGGGACCAACCCTGCCGCCCGCTGCCAGAACGGCGCGCGGCACCAGCCCGGCCGGGGCACGCCTCGTTGCTCCACCCGCCCCGGCCGGGATCCACCACTGCGACACCGAGGAGAGGCATGTTCGTTCACTCTGACCGTCTGCCGACG
The DNA here is from genome assembly GCF_055584345.1 of Streptomyces sp. NPDC104106. NCBI lineage: Bacteria > Bacillati > Actinomycetota > Actinomycetes > Kitasatosporales > Streptomycetaceae > Streptomyces > Streptomyces sp. NPDC104106. Next base: position 101,888 of record NZ_JBVJMF010000011.1, on the reverse strand, counting down.
AGCACGGCGGTCCCGCAGGGAACCATCACCCCACAGCCTTGGGGAGTCGGCCGCATGGCGCCGTACCCCACGATGGCCCCCGGCTACACAACCGTCCGACTGGACCCGCACACCCAGACCGCCCAGTTCTTCGACGCGAGTGGTCAGGTCATGGAGATGCCCGGCCACGGAACCAGCACCGGCACCAGCCCCTCCACCGGGACCAGCCCTGACGGCAACGGCACCACCCAGGACAGCGACACCGGGAGCGACAACGACCAGTGACTGACACACGTCCGGTGTTGGTCGTCACCAGCCTCCACGACCCCACCGCCGACGTGGTGATCCGCGAGCTGCACGGCCGGGACATCCCGGTCGTGCGGCTCGACTCGGGGGACTTCCCCGCATCACTGTCGGTGGAGGCAGAGATCACCCCGCACGGGATCGAGGGCCGCCTCCTGACCCCCTCCCGCACCGCGGACCTGGCCAACGTCCGCGCCCTGTACTACCGCCGGCCGACCGGGTTCGCCTTCCCGCACCTCAGCGACCAGGACGCTCGGTTCGCCATCACGCAGGCCCGGTACGGGCTCGGCGGGGTACTGGCCGCCCTGCCCGGCTGCCTGTACGTGAACCACCCGCACCGCATCGGGGATGCGGAGTTCAAACCGTCCGGGCTCGCCGCGGCGGTAGAGGCCGGCTTCCGGGTGCCGCCCACGCTGATCACCTCCAGTCCGGACGCGGCACGGGCCTTCATCAAGCGTGAGGGCTCGGTGATCTACAAGCCGCTCCACAATCCCGTGTACCGGGTGGACGGGGTGTCGAACGTCGTCAAGGTCGCCGAGGTGTCCGCCGCGGACATCGATGACGGCGTGGCGGGCACGGCGCACCTGTTCCAGAAGCGCATCGCCAAGACCGCGGACGTACGGGTGACCGTCATCGGTGCCCGGGAGTTCTGCGTCCGCATCGACTCCGACCTGTTGGACTGGCGCACCGACTACGACCGGCTCACCTACACCCCCGTGGAGCCGCCACCGGGCATCACTCCTGCGCTGCGCCACTACATGGACCACTTCGGGCTTGTCTTCGGGGCTTTCGACTTCTGCGTGGCCGAGGACGGGCAATGGTGGTTCCTGGAGTGCAACCCCTCCGGTCAGTGGTACTGGCTGGAACCCGAGACGGGTCTGCCCATGTGCGCAGCCCTGGCCGACCTCTTGGAGAGGAAGACCACGACGTGACCGACGACGACAAGGCCCTCCGCCTCGCGCTCGCCGAGCGCCTGGCCGACAGCGGCCACCTGCGCACCGACCCATGGCGGGCCGCCGTCGAAGCCGTGCCCCGGCACGAGTTCCTGCGCGGCGGCTACTTCGAACGGGCCGACAGCCCCGGAACCACCGCGTGGCGGCCGGTCCTCCCCGAAGACCCCGGATGGCTGGCCGGCTGCTACCAAGACGCATCCCTCGTCACCCAGATCGCCGGGACCATCGCCCCCCGGGACATCCGCGGCGAGATCCTGCGCGAGCCCACCTCATCGAGCACCCTGCCCGGCCTCGTCGTCCGGATGCTCGAAGACCTCCAGGTCGAGGACGGCAACCGCCTATTGGAGATCGGCACAGGCACCGGATACTCCACCAGCCTGCTCTGCCAGCGACTCGGCGAAGACCTCGTGACGTCCATCGAAGTGGACCCGGAGGTCTCCACCCGGGCCCGCGCCGCGCTCGGGCATGCCGGCTACGCGGCGTTCCTGATCACAGGCGACGGGCTCGCCGGGCACGCCGACAGCGGCCCGTACGATCGGCTGATCGCGACATGCGGCGTCACCGAGCTCCCGTACGCGTGGGTGGAGCAGACCCGGCCGGGCGGGATCATCCTGGCCACCCTGTCCGGCTGGCTCTACTCCTCCGAACTCGCCCGGCTCACCGTGGGCGAGGACGGAACCGCACGAGGCCGACTCCTTGGCGGGCACGTCTCCTTCATGATCGCCCGCCCCCAGCTCCCGCCCCCGCTCGGCCTCCTGCCGGACATCGACGACGGCGAGGAACGCACCACCGGGCTCGCCGCGGACGCCTTGGACGACTGGAACACGCGCTTCGTCGCCCAGCTCGCCGCCCCTCACGCGCAACGACTCACCCTCAACCGGGACGGCCGAACCGAACACCTCCTGATCGACGTGAACGCCGGCGCCTGGGCCGCCGTCGTTCAGGACGGCGAGACCTGGACCGTCCGCCAAGGCGGCCCCGCTCACCTGTGGGACGACATCGAGGAGACCGTCACCCGGTGGCGTGCCGACGGCGCCCCGGGCCTGGACCACTTCGAGGTCACCGTCACCCCCGACGGGCAGACCGTGACCTGGTCTAGGGTCTGACGGCAACGAGCACCAGGAGGCGCGGACGATGCCGGAAGAGGAGCCCCTGCACGAGTGGGCCGCCCGACGCGACCGGCGCCGGGCTGCGGAACGGGAGATGACCGGCACCCGCCGCGCCGTCCCCCTCGCCGGCGGAGCCCGCGCCTCCCACGTCGCGCCCGACGCCCCGCGCGCCCTGATGGAGTGGGACGGGCAGACATGGGTGACAGTCGGCGTGGCACCGAACGCGGCCGCTGCCCGGGAGTTCCTCGGCCACGTTCCCGAGCCTGCCCCCGAGAGCGGGCCGGACATCCAGCCTGCTCCGCCTGGTCTCGGCCCCGGCCGAGGACGTCACCGGAAGCCTTGACCGGCTCTTACCAGATGCGCCCGTCCGCGATGCCCGGGACGGGCGCCGCTCCGCGTGCGACGACAACCGCGTAGACCGCTGTCAAAGTGTCGTCAAACAAAGCTGATCCACCATCAGGGAGTCGCCAAGACGGGACATTTCCCCAAGGTCGACCTCGAACTGGAGGAGAGCAAGAAGCCTTGAACTTCAACCCTGCCATCTGACCTGCGATTTCTTTGGGTGCAACGTTTCCCAGTCCGCCCCCAGTCCGCAGGCCGCCGAAAACGGCGTCCATGACCGCTTTCGTGTCGGCTTTCGGACAATCAGTCGTTCGGGCTGAAGTGGAGCTTGTCATCTCCAGTCACGTACATCCCTCTGACTGCCCATGGTTGCAAGATGGCAGGGTCAACCAGCAGTGAAGATCACGAACATGAGGCAAAGGAAACCGTTTCCGTCGCATGGAGTGCACTGGAAACAAGAGGGCAAATCCTCACCTTGCGCACCGCCCGTGCATTTGGCGAATAAGAATCAAGATCATCTTTATCGGTAAATCCGGGCATTGACCGCGAGTGGGTGTGCAGTAAACCCTTTCATTGCGGCATGTTCATGACCGGCTGAGTGTCGCGGTGCCACGGAGTATCGGGCCAAGGGGGGCTGTGTCATGAACGTACGTCGATTCAGGGTGCTCAGAGCCGGGGTGGTGCTCACCCTCTTCGCGGGTCTCACCTCAGCTATTCCCGGCGCGGCGATGGCTGCGCCCGCCTTGGGCAGCGGTTTCGTGGCCGGCGCGAAGCCGAGGCCCGTCGAGTCGCAGCACGTGATGACGCTCGCCCAGCGCCGCACAGAGGTCAAGCAGGACCGCGCCTCCGGTTCGCGCGCCGCGTCGGTCGTGTCCAAGCGAGGGTCTCGTCCTACCACGTCCTCCCTGCGTAAGGAGAGCGACAAGGCGCGGAAGGCGACCCAGCAGCGCGATGGGAGGTCGACGTCTGTTGCTGCGGGAGCCGGCGCGGCTGCCGACACGAGCGTGTGGGGTGTTCCTGACAACGTGGTCATGTCGGGATCGGCGGGCGATCCGCGGTCCTGGGCCAACACGGGGGTCTCCCCGGGTGCGTTCAACACGGGTGTGGTCGTCCCCGGCGAGACGCTGACGCTGGCAGCGGACATCTGGGACTCCGTCGACGACTACGACTCGACCAGCAGGACCTACCTCGATGTGACGGCCACGGTCCACGTCACGTGGGAACTCTCCGGCTGCGGCGCGAACGTCACCATCGACACCGGTCAGGTCGTGACCGCGCACTCGTCGTTCACGCGGCTCAACACCAGCAACGGCGGCCCCACACCGGCCCCGCCGCGGGTGTCCGCGACGTACACGGTGCCCTCGACCTGCCCCACCGGCGGATCCACCTACCTCAGCCTGAACGTGGTCGGTACGGTCACAGACGCCGGCGGCACGGCCGGCGGGACTGCCGTCAACGCGCACACGTTCTCCAGCCTGCAGGCCGCCCAGACCTACGGTGGCCGCTGCGGTGGCACGGCCTCCGGGGCGGCCCGGCCGCAGGCGCTGGAGTGCGATCCGGTCAACACGGCGACCGGAGCGTTCTCCGAGGCGTTCACCGACGCGACGGTGGCCGGTGCGGGCGTGCCGTTCACGCTGTCGCGCGACTACTCCTCAAACGACACCACGCCGGGCGCGCTGGGCACCGGCTGGACGCTGCCCTGGGAGACCTCCCTCTCGGTGGCCGCGAACGGTGACGTCACGCTCCGCGACGAGAACGGCTCCACGTTCACCTACACCAAGACCTCCACCGGCGACTTCACCGCACCCATCCTGGCCCGTTCGACTCTGGTGGCGCTCTCCGGCGGGGGCTACACGCTGACCACGCTGGACCGCCACGTGCTGAGGTTCAGCGCTGCGGGACTGCTCACCAGCAGGCAGGACCGCTCGGGTCAGGGGCTGACGTTCTCCTACTCGGGGACTCAGCCGGTGACGGTGACCGACGCAGCCGGCCGCGCGGTAAGCCTTTCGTACAGCGGCAGCATGCTCAGCAGCGTGACGCTGGCGGACGGCCGGCATGTCGACTACGCCTACTCCGGAGGCCGGTTGACGACCGTCACGGGCCTCGACGGCGGCACCACCACCTACACGTACGACACCGCAGGCCGGCTCTCGAACATCAACGACACGCGCGGCCACGACGTCGTCGGCAACGACTACGACTCCTCCGGACGCGTCGTCACCCAGACCGACGCAGCCGGCCGGAAGACCACGTTCGCCTACACCAGCGGGGAGACGGACATCACCGCCCCGGACGGCGGCGTATGGAGCGATCTGTATGCCGGCGGTCTGCTGACGGCCCGGTACGACCCCTTCGGCAACCGGACCTACTACGGCTACGACGGCTACGGCAACCGCACCTCCGTCCTCGACCCACTGGGCGACCACACCACCGACACCTACGACAACTCGGGTCACCTGCTCACCCATGTCACGCCGGTCGCGACCGACACATGGACCTACAGCTCCGGCAACGTCGCCACCCACACCGACGGACGCTCGGACAAGACGACGTACGGCTACGACTCCGCAGGGCGACTCACGTCGATCACCGATCCCGCGGGCGGCGTGACGAACCTGACGTACACGACGGCCGGCCTCACCTCCTCGCTCACGACGGCGCGCGGCAAGACGACGTTGTACGGCTATGACACCGCCGGGAACCTCACCTCGGTCACCTCGCCGCTGAGCGAAAAGACCACCTACACCTACGACGCCGCGGGCAGGCGGCTGACCAGCAAGGACCCGCTGGGCAACACGACCACCTACGGCTACGACACCAAGGACGACGTCACCTCCGTCACCGATCCACGCGGCAAGAAGACGTCGTACACCTACGACGCGGCGCGCAACCTGACCTCGGTGACCGACCCGCTCGGCGCGGCCACGACGTATGCCTACGACGCGTCCAACCGTCTGACGTCCGTCAAGAACGCCGTCGGCGGGAATACCGTCCGCGCCTACAACGCGACCGGCCTCGTCGCCTCCGTCACTGATCCGCTGGGCGCCGTCACGAGCTACGGCTACGACAAGGCCGGCCATCTGCTGACCACGATCACCCCCCGCGGCAACCTCTCCGGCGCCACCCCGGCCAAGTACACGTGGAGTTACGGCTACGACAGCGCCGGGAACCGGCTCACCGCCACCGACCCGACCGGCGCAACCACGGCCACCGCCTACGACGCTGACCACCGGCCGGTGAAGGTCACCGACCCGCTCGGCAGAGCGACCACCTACACCTATGACGCGGACAACAACACCACCAAGGTGACCAATCCGCTGAACCAGAGCGTCAGTTGGACCTATGACAAGACCAACCGGGTCACGAAGATCACCGACGGGCGCTCCTACTCCACCGCGTACGCCTACGACGCCGACCACGATCTGACGTCCGTCACCTCTCCCTTGGGCGAGGTGACGACGTACACCGTCGACGACGACGGCCGCCGGATCACCGCCACCGACCCGCGGGGCAACGTCACCGGCGCCAACGCCGCCGCCTACACCTGGTCCTACGCCTACGACGCCGACGGCAACCCGGTCACCGTCACCGACCCCACCGGCGCCGCCACCCACCGCTCCTACGACGAAGACGGCAACGTCGCCTCCACCACCGACGGCCGCGGCAACTCCACCACCTATGCCTACGACGCCGGCGACCACCTCACCACCGTCACGGCACCGGACACCGGTGTGACCGGGTACACCTACGACCCCGTCGGCGACATCACCGGCCGCACCGATGCCAACAACCGGACGACCGCGTATGCCTACGACGCCGACCACCGCCTCACCAAGAAGACCGACCCCCTCGCCCGCGCCGTGTCCTACGCCTACGACGCCGACGGCGACCCGACCGTCAAGACCAACGCCCGCGGCCAGACGATCACCACCGCCTACGACGGCCGGGGCCGGCCGACCGGCCGCACCTACAGCGACGGCACCGCCGCCATCTCCTACACCTACGATGCGGCCGGCGAGGTCACCGGCATCACGGACGCCACCGGCAGCCGCACCGCCACCCACGACGGCGCCGGCCGGCTGCTCACCCTGTCCGTCCCTGGCAGCAGCACGCCGTTCACCTACACCTACGACGCCGACAACGACGTCACAGCCCGCACCTACCCGGACGGCTACCAGGCCACCTTCACCTACAACTCCGACGACGAGGTCACCGGCCAGACTGCCAACTCGGCCAGCACCAAGTACGCCTACGACGTCGCCGGAGACCTCACCACCACCACGCTCCCGACCGCCAACGGCTACACGGAGACCCGCACCTACGACGGAGCCCGCCGCCTCACCACCATCGCCTCGGCCAACTCCACCGCGACCCTGGCCAGTTGGTCCGCCACCCGCGACGCGAACGGTTCCCCCTCCACGGTCACCTCCGCCCGCGCCGGCACCGCACAGCCGCCGACCAGCTACAGCTACGACACCAACGGCCGCCTGCTGTCCGAGTGCACGGCCCCTTCTGGCTCCACCGGCTGCCCCACAGGCTCGTCGAAGACCGCCTACGCCTACGACAAGGCCGGCAACCGCCTCACCAAGGCGACCGGCACGGCCACCACGAACTACACCTACGACGCGGCCGACGAACTGACCAAGTCCGTCACCGGATCGACCACCACCGCCTACGCCTACGACGCCGACGGCGACCAGACCGCCGCGGGCACCACCACCTACAAGTACGACGCCGCCGGCGAGCTCTCCGGTGCCACCGTCGGCTCCACCGCATACGCCTACACCTACGACGCCGCCGGCAACCGCACCACCACCAAGACCAACGGCACGCTCTCCCGCACCACCTACTGGGACATCAACAACCCACTGCCCCAGATCGCCGACGAGACCAACGGCTCCGGCACCCTGATCGGCGACTACCGCTACGACCCTCTCGGCGAGCCCCAGACCCTGCGCACCACCGCCGGCACCTACTACGACCACCACGACTTGTCCGGCTCCATCACCGACCTCACCAGTTCGACCGGAGTCGACCAGGAAAAGTACAGCTACGACGCGTACGGCAACACCACGGCCACCGCCCTGGTCACCGGTGCGCCCGCCAACCCCTTCGCCTACACCGGCCAGTACAAGGACCCCGCCGGCACCGCCCTCGGCTACCAACTCCGCGCCCGTACCTACGATCCCGGCACCGGCCGCTTCACCAGCACCGACCCCGCCCCCGCCTCCCTCGCCGAACCCGCAACGTCGCCCTACGCCTACACCGACGACGACCCAGCCACCCTCACAGACCCCTCCGGCGCCTGCCCCGAATGCGTCAGCGCCGCCGTCGGCGGCATCATCGGCGGAGTCTTCGGCGGCATCAGCTACAGCCTCAGCCACCCCCACGACTTCAGCTGGAGCGGCCTCGGCACCTCCGCGGCAAAGGGCGCCCTGTACGGCTTCGGCGCCGGACTGCTGATGCCCGCGGCCGGCGCGGGCGCCGCCGACCTCCTCGGCCTCGAAGAGGGCAGCACGGCCGCCACGGCAACCTCGGCCGCCGTCAACGCAGGCGTCGGCGCCGCCTACACCTGGGCCTTCGACAACGCCCTGTGCGAACCCACCACCCCCGGCGACCTGCTCCTCGGCGCCCTCGGCGGCGCCTTCTCGGGTCTTTCTACTGGTGGCTCCCCCACGTCACTGTCGGCGGTGGAAGACTCCCAGCCGCGGCTGTTCCCCAACCAGTACGACGACCCTGAATTCCTTGCCCGGGAACTGGCCGATGCGGAGGCCGCGGGAGTGGCTCCCATCGATGCGGGAAGCAGGGCGTTCGACGAGGCAGTATCCGGTGGCGGACAATACTTGTGGGCCGTCGGCCCCGATGGAAAGCTGCGGGTCCTCCTCGAGGTATCCCGCAAGATCAAGCACTCGGTACTGTTCCGGGGGGGACCGGTGCGGGGTGCCGGGGACGTGATCTTCGAGAATGGAGGGGTCAGTATGATAAGTGACCAGAGTGGCCACTATTATCCTCTGCTGGATCTCGATGTCCCTGATTCTTATCTTCAGTCGGGCGTTGACGCTTTCCGCAATGCGGGCGTGTCTGTTCCCGACGAAGCCATTCAGCCATACGCTCGGTGATCGTGTTGAACAGTCCAATAAGCGACTACCGGACGCTCATCCGGCTTGAACCTTCCCAGCTGTCGGAGGCCCTGTGGCGGTTGTCCCCGCCATTGTCCCGCGGGCGCCGGGCGCGGTGGATTCTCGTCCTGTTGGACATCGCCATCACAGACTCCTATCCGGTCAACGAGGAGCCCGATGTCGACCTCACGAAGCGTATCGGTTTCGCTTCGCGGCTGCTCGATTTCATCGATCGTGAGCTGCAGATTCCCGACTGGAGCCGTATCGCCGACGAATACGTGGGGTTCACGCGCAAAGCAATAGAGGCCGGGGCGCAGGAGGTGCCATCGAATCTGCAGGTAGATTCGGTGGTGAGGCGAATACTGGATTGCTTCTCCGTTACTCGCCAGCAGGCCATGCAAATTGCCGATGCGAGACGCGAACGTTACCTGGAATCCCTGACCGCAGATCTGGAGGAGGGGTTCGATCGCGCCGTCCACGTTGACGGCGCCGCCGAGCTTCTGACGATCACCAACCTGCTGTCCCTGTTGCGCTGGTTCCAGGGGAAGGTCGTCGACGCGGACCTTGCGGAAGAACTGGACGCATGGCTCGATGTTCGTCCCGACCTCGAACTCGGAGACACCGTGGCGCAGTTGCTCGCCGACCGAATGAGAAGGATCCAGGGGAGCTCTTGATCGTCACGCCGAGGTGCCGGCACGTCCATCTCCGCCCCACTGTGTGGGGACTCCGTTCCAGCTGATCCATCTTGCGTGAGCGATGCGTGAGCGGACGGGGAAGCACCCATTGGATGGGACGTCATGCACCGGCGGCCAGCAAGTCTCTGACCAGGGAGAACAGGACCGAGCGTGATCACCGAACACCACCCGTCATGATCACGCAGGCCCTCGTAATGCGTAGGTCTCGGGTTCGAATCCCGAAGGCGGCTCCACTGGACCCCGGACCGGATAACTCCGCTCCGGGGTTTTGTCATGCCGGGAGCCGGTGTCGGAGTGAGGCGCCGAGGGGTGGTGCTGGGGAAGGGGCCGCGAAAGGCGCCGGGGGTGGTGCCGGGGGTGGTGCCGGGGGTGGTGCCGACAAAACCGGAGCAGAGGGGCGGCAAAGTGAATCCGGGTCGGGGGAACCCGCGGAGCTGAGGCAACATCTTCGTGAACGGTGGGCGCCGCGCGGTCAGGGTGTGGCGCGGCCGTCGGCCGGATGGGGTGAGGGACGTGGTGGAGCCGAGGATCGCCGTCGCCGTGGTGACGATGGGCAACCGGCCCGCCGAAGTCGACGCCCTGCTGGAGTCGGTGGCCAAGCAGGACCTGGCCCCCGCTCGCATCGTGATCGTCGGCAACGGCTGCCGGCTGCCCGAGTTCGCCCGTCGGCTCTCCCTGCCCGGCGAGGTCACCACCATCGACGTGGAGGAGAACCTCGGCTGCCCGGGCGGCCGCAATGTGGCCCTGGCCCGGCTGCGCGAGTTCGGGGACGTGGACGTCGTGGTCGAGCTGGACGACGACGGGCTGCTCGTCGACGCCGATGTGCTGCGCCGTGTACGGGACCTGTACGCCGCCGATCCGCGCCTCGGCATCGTCGGGTTCCGGATCGCCGACGAGCACGGTGAGACCCAGCAGCGCCATGTTCCCCGGGTGGGGAAGTCGGACCCGATGCGCGGGGGCTACGTCACCGGTTTCCTCGGCGGCGGGCACGCCCTGAGCATGGCGATGCTGGCCGAGACCGGGGACTGGCCCGCCGAGTTCTTCTTCGCGCACGAGGAGACCGACCTCGCCTGGCGCGCCGCCGACGCCGGCTGGAAGATCCGCTACGCCCCGGAGCTGCTGCTCCAGCACCCCAAGACCTCGCCGGCCCGGCACGCCATCTACTACCGCGTCAACGCCCGCAACCGCGTCTGGCTGGTCCGCCGCCGGCTGCCGTTGCCCCTCGTCCCCGTCCACCTCGGGGTGTGGACACTCCTCACCCTCGCCCGCACCCGTTCCCCGGCAGGGCTGAAGGCATGGTTCGCGGGGTTCGTGGAGGGTCTGCGGGAGTCGGCCGGCGAGCGTCGGCCCATGCGCTGGCGGACCGTCTGGCGGCTCACCCGGCTGGGGCGTCCGCCCGTGATCTGAACGGCGAGCACATCGGGCCGTCGCGCGCGGTGGGCGCCGGTCCGGCGATCGTACGGGGGCTGCGCGTGAGGGCCGTCGGCCGGTCGAGCGGAGCGGCGGCGTCCGCCGGGATCACCGGCGCGGGCGAAAACGGGACGGGGCCCCGGTCGTTCACCTCCGCCGACCGGGGCCCCCGCGTCCCCGGACCCAGCCTGCGGCGACACTCCCCCGAGTTACGCGACACACGCGCGCGCCGTCGGGCCGGATCCGATGGAGTGATCACATCAAGCGTCACCAACGGATCGCTAACATGTGGCCAACGGTTCGTCGGCAGGTCGCGCACCGGTTGGCCGGAACTCGCCCGAGAGTACCGGAGGCCGGCTGTCGGGCAGGCTGATCCGGCCGACGGCAGGTGGCGGGAAACCGTTGCGGACAGGGCGGGTTTCCGCCAAGGAACGGTGGGCACGCGCCCGCCGCGGAGCGCGGTCGCCCCGACCGCGCGGGAAGGCAGTGAAGCGGCGTGAAGCGGCGGTGCGGGCTGCGGTTCGGACTGCTGGGACCGCCGGTGCTGTACGACCCACTCCCGTACGAGGCGTCGTACGAGACCCCCGGTGTCCTCTCTGACGACGCCGCACCGGACGTCGTCCCGGACATCGTCCCCGGCGACATGGTCGCCGCCGCCCCGCATGACACTCGCGACAACGGCGTCCGGGCCGTCGGCAGCCCCAAAGTGCGCGTCCTGCTCGCCGCGTTGCTGCTGGAGGCGGGCCGGGTCGTGTCCGTCGGGTCGCTGAAGGACGCCCTGTGGGGCGGGGCGCCGCCCGTCTCCGCGCATGCCTCCCTGCACAACCACGTCACCCGGCTGCGCCGGCTCCTGGACGACCCCGAGCGGCTCCGGGCCGTGTCGCCGGGCTACCTGCTGCGCGTCGAGCACGGTGAGCTGGACGTGCACGTCTTCGACGCCCGGGTCGCCGAGGCGCGGGCCGCGCACGCCCGGGGTGACTGGCCGGGCGTCGTACGGGCGGCCACGGCCGGGCTCACGCTGTGGCGTGGGACCCCGCTGAGCGGGCTCCCCGTGGACCTGGGCGGGTACGCCCTGGTGCAGCGCCTGGAGGAGGCGCGGCTGCTCCTGCTGGAGTGGCGTTACGACGCGGAAATCGCCCTCGGCGGCGCCCGGTTGGCCGCGCTCGTGCCCGAGCTGGCCGCGCTCGTCGCCGAGCATCCGCTGCGCGAGGCGTACCACCGTCAGCTGATGCTCGCCCTGCACCGCACCGGTCGCCAGGCCGAGGCGCTCGCCGTCCACCGTGATCTGCGGACCCGCCTGATCGAGGAACTCGGCATCGAGCCCGGCCCGGCGGTCCGTGAGGCGCATGTCGAGGTGTTGCGGGGGAACGGCGAGGAACCGCAGCGGAAGCAGGCGAGGGGGACGGCGGAACGAGGGCGGGAGCAGCAGCGGGCGGGCGGCGAGCGGGGCGGCTGTCGGCAGGGCTGCGCGGACGGGGTGTCCGTGGAGGCCGCCGGAGAGCCGGAGAAGGGGGAGAAGAAGCAGCCGGGGGAGCCAGGGGGGAGGGAAGAGGAGCGCGGGGACGGGCCTGAGGCGGGTGAAGCGGCCGTTCGGCAGGCCCCGCGCCCGGCCCAGCTCCCCGCTCCTCCCGCCCACTTCACCGGGCGCGCCGACGCGCTTCGCGAGCTGCGGCGCGCGCTCACCGAGCCGCCCGCGCCGGCTCCCGCCATCGCCGTGATCAGCGGCATGGCGGGCGTCGGCAAGAGCGCGCTCGCCCTGCACGTCGCCCACGAGCTGAGGGAACGTTTCACCGACGGTCAGCTCTACGTCAATCTGCACGGTGCCACCCCCGGCATGACCCCGCTCACCGCCACGCAGGCCCTCGCCGCACTGCTCCGGGACCTGGGCGCTGAGCCGCGCAGCATCCCCGAACACCCGGACGCGGCAGCCGCGTTGCTCCGCTCGCTGCTCGCCCCGGCGCGGATTCTGCTGGTGCTGGACGACGCGGCGAGCGCGGCCCAGGTACGGCCCCTGCTGCCGGCCGGGCCCGGCTGTGCCGTGATCGTCACCAGCCGCTCGCCGCTGACCGCGCTGGACGGCGCGCGGCGCCTTCCTCTCACACCGCTGACCGGCGAGGACAGTGCCGCGCTGCTGCGCGCGGTGAGCGGGCGGGGCGGGCTGGACGCCGGGCACCCGCTGGTCGAGCTGACCGGGCGGCTCCCGTTGGCGCTGCGCGTGGTCGCCGCCCGGCTCGCCGCCCGTAGCGCCCTCACCCCCGACGTGCTGGCGGGCCAACTGGCCGAGACGGGCGGCCGACTGCGCCACCTGGAGTACGACGATCTGAGCGTCCGGCGCTCTCTCGCCGTCGCGCACGACGCGCTCGCCGCGGCCGAGCGGGAGGCCGACCGGGACGCGGCCCTCGCGCTGCGCCGCATCGGCGCGCTCGATCTGCCGACCTACGGCGCCCCGCTGATCGCCCGTCTCACCGGAACCGACGCACGCCGCGCCGAAGCCGCCCTCGACCGCCTGGTCGACGTCGCCCTCCTGGAGGAGACGGCCTACGGCCGCTACGCCCCCCACGACCTGGTCCGCGACTTCGCCCGCGAACTGGCGGACCAGCGACGAGGCACCGCCGGCGTCCCCGCCGACCCGGAGCCCGACTCCGCGCCCCACGCCGTGAGCAACTCCGCGCCCGCGCCCGACTCCGACTGCGACCTGGCTGCTCTGCGCTGGTACGCCGCCGTCGCCGAGCGGATGCTGGAGGCGATCGTGGAGCCCGGGCTCGACCTGGAGGACCGGCGGCGGGCGACCTCGGCACAGCCGGCGGCGCACGCGGCCGATGTGGCGGAGCTGGGGTACTTCGGCTCCGCCGAGGAGGCCTTCGGATGGGGCGAGGTGGAGTTGGAGAACGTCGTCGCCCTGGTCGCGCGGAACGCGGACACCGCCGAGCCGCGTCGCGCCGGATACCTGTCGGTGCTGGTGCGACTGATCTTTCCCTATGCGCAGCGCAGCGGACTCGTCGCCGAGATGGAGGTGCTCGGACGGGCCGGGCTCGTGGCGGCGCGGCGGCTCGGGGACGCGGCGGCCGAGGCGTACGCGCTCGGTGACCTCGCCGGCCTGCACTTCCTGACCGGCCGGCAGAAGGACGCCCTCGCGCTGACCGACCAGTGCCTGGAGATCTGGCGGCGACTCGGCATCGCCTCCCGTATCCGGCGCTGTCTGAACAACCGTGGGCTGCTGCTGGAGGGACTCGGGCGGTTCGCGGAGTCCGGGGAGGCGCTGCGGCACAGTCTCGCCTACTCCCGGCAACTGAACGACCCCTACGGCGAGGCCGTCACCCGCAGTCATCTCGGCAACCTCTACGAGCACACCGATCCGCGCGCCGCGATCGAGCAGCACCGGCGCTCGCTGGCGATCGGAGACGCGATCGGCGCCGTCATCGTGCAGCACTCGGCGCACTGCAACATCGGCTACGCCCACCTCACGCTCGGCGAACCGGCCGCCGCGGCGCGGCACTTCGAGGAGAGCCTGCGCATCCTCGGCGGCGCCGGGGACTGGCACGGCGAGTCCCAGACCCGGCTCGGTCTGGTCCGGGCACTGCGGCAGCTGGGGGAGGCCGAGCGGGCCGGTGGCGAGTGCGCCGAGCTGCTGCGGCGCGCGGACGCCCGCGCCGACCGGTACATCGGCGGTCTCGCCCGGCACCAGCACGGGCTGCTGCTGCGCGAGCAGGGGCGGTGGCCGGAGGCGCACGACGCCTGGCGCGCGGCGCTCGCGGCCCTGGACGGCACGGACGAGCAGACCGTGCTGAGCGAGCTGCGCGCCCTGCTCGTCGAGGACCGGCCGGGGCAACCGGACAGCCCGGGCCGACTGGGCCGGCCGGTGCGGCCGGATCAACCGGATCAGGTGGGCCAACGCGATCGGTGCGGTCAGCGCGATCAGCCGGACCGGCCCAAGTGCCCCTGATCCCCGTTCACTTCGCGTCGGCATAACACTTCACCACCGCCGTCGTGAACGGGAAGCGCACCGGTGTCTCGCCGAAGGTCAGCCGCCCGGCGAGATCGGCCGACGCGCGGATGGCCCGTACGACGGTGTCGGCCTCTTCGGCGGGGCAGTGCACGATCACCTCGTCGTGCTGGAAGAAGACCAGCTGGGCCTTGAGGTCCGCGCAGGCCTGGCGGAGCGCGGCGAGCATCAGCAGGGCCCAGTCGGCGGCGCTGCCCTGCACGACGAAGTTCCGTGCGAAGCGGCCCCGGGCGCGGGAGTCGGCGGAGGCGTAGCCGGGGACCCAGGCCTGGCCGTCCGCTGCCGCTGCCTCGCCGTCGTCCTCGCCCAGGGGGATGCCCGCTTCCTCCGCCGCCTCCTCGCCGGACCCGGCGGCCGGCGGGCAGGTCCGGCCGAGCCAGGTGCGCACGAGCCGGCCTTCCTCGCCCGCGCGGGCGGCGTCGTCGACGTAGGCGACGGCCTTGGGGAAGCGGCGGCGCAGCGCGGCCAGGTTCTTCAGGCCGTCGCCCGACGTCTGGCCGTAGACCGCGCCGAGGACCGCGAGTTTGGCCTGGTCGCGGTCGCCGGAGAAGGCGCGCTCGGAGACGGACTGGTAGAGGTCGCTCTCGCGGCCCGCGACCTCCATCAGGCCGGGGTCGCGGGAGATCGCGGCGAGGACGCGCGGCTCCATCTGGTCGGCGTCGGCCACCACGAGCCGCCAGCCGGGGTCGGCGACCACGGCCCGGCGGATCACCTTGGGGATCTGCAGCCCGCCCCCGCCGTTGGTCACCCAGCGCCCGGTGACCGTCCCGCCGGCGAGGAACTCGGGGCGGAAGCGCCCGTCGCGCACCCAGTCCTGAAGCCAGGACCAGCCGTGGGCCACCCAGATGCGGTAGAGCTTCTTGTACTCCAGCAGGGGCGCGACGGCCGGGTGGCCGACGGACTGGATCTCCCAGCGGCGGGTCGAGCGCACCTTGATCCCGGCCTGGGCGAAGGCCTTGACCACGTCGGCCGGCAGATCAGGGCGCACCCGGCGGCCGAAGGCGGTGGACACCTCGTCGGCCAGCTCGGCGAGGCGGCGCGGCTCGCCACCGCCCGCGTACCGCTCGCCCAGCAGTTCGTGGAGCAGCTCGCGATGGACCTCGGCGCTCCAGGGCACGCCCGCGTGGTTCATCTCGGCGGCCACCAGCATCCCCGCCGACTCGGCGGCCGTCAGCAGACGCATGCGGTCGGGGTGGGCCGTGCGCTCGTGCCGGCGCAGTTGGTCGGCGTAGACCGCGAGGAGGTCGGTCAGGGGCAGCGGGGCGCCCGTGGGCTCGAACAGCGGGGACTGGGCGCCCGGTTCGGCCGCGCGCAGCGGAGGGTCGGGCGGTACGGGGCCGCCCCGGAGGCGGGCCAGGGCGGCGGCGGCCGAGCGTGGCTCGCCGTACCGTCCCTCATGGCCCAGCAGGAGTGTCTCGGCGTCCTCGATGTCGTAGCACCGCTCCACTCGCACCCCCGTGGCGAGCAGACGCGGGTAGACCTCGGGGGTGGACCGCCACACCCAGCGCGTCACCTCCGGGCGGCTCCGCACCGCCCCGGCGAGATCACTCTCCCGCCGTACCGGCCCGGCGGGCAGCCCGTCCGGGCCGAGGGGGGCGACGTCCACGCCACCGTCCTCGGCCGGAGCGAGCGCCCACCGGTCGGTCATGGGTGCGAGTCTGGCAGGAGGGTCTGACAATCGGCCCCGAGCTGCGGTTTCGGTGCCTGGAGGGGGTGTCGGCGGTCTCACCGTCCGGGGCCGCGGGGCCCCCGGTGGTGGGGGCTCAGTCCTCCGGGGAGGGGGAGTCGTCCGCCGGCTGCCCCGCCGCCGTCTTGTGCTGCTCCACCAGAAGCGCCAGCACCTTCGCGACGTACGCCTCGGTCCCGGCCTTGGTGATGCCGAGGCCGCTGAGGACCCCCTCGCCGTTCTCCTGCTCCAGGAGGGCGAGCAGGATGTGCTCCGTGCCGATGTAGTTGTGGCCGAGCCGCAGGGCCTCGCGGAAGGTGAGTTCCAGGGTCTTCTTGGCCTCGGGGCCGTAGGGGATCAGATCGGGTACGTCGTCCGAGGCGGGCGGGAGCGCGGCCGTCGCGGCCTGGCGTACGGAGTCCAGCGGGACGCCCTGCGCGACGATCGCCTTCGCCGCCAGACCCTCCGGCTCGGCCAGGAGCCCGAGGACCAGGTGCTCGGGCCGGCCCTCGGGGTTGCGGGCGGCCACCGCCTCGTTGTGCGCGGACACGACCACCTGGCGCGCGCGGGGGGTGTAGCGGCTGAAGCCCTGGCTGGGGTCGAGGTCGTTGGACTCCTTCGGCACGAACCGCTTCTGCGCCGCCTGCCGGGTCACTCCCATGCTCTTGCCGATCTCGGTCCAGGACGCGCCGGAACGCCGCGCCTGGTCGACGAAGTGGCCGATCAGGTGGTCGGCCACGTCGCCGAGGTGATCGGCGGCGATCACCGCGTCCTTGAGCTGGTCGAGGGGTTCGGGGTGAACCTTCTTGATGGCCTCGATGAGGTCGTCGAGGCGTACGGATGCCGTGATGTTCGGGTTGGTCGCCATGTGTCAACCGTAGGTTGCGCCTCGGGTGTTGTCAACCGGTGGTTGACAGTCCAGTTCTCCTACGGACTGTGCGCCGTCTCCCTCACTTCGGGGTGGCCGCGAGTCGTACCGCGAGCCCCGCGAACACCGTTCCGCTGAAGTAGTCCAGACCCCGGGCCACCCGGCGGCTGCGCCGCAGCAGCGTGGCGAGCCGTCCGGAGAGCAGGCCGACCGAGCCGTCGACGATCACGCCCATCAGCGTGATCGTGCACCCCAGGACGAGGAACTGCTCGCGCACGTGCCCCAGAGAGGGGTTCGCGAACTGCGGCAGGAAGGAGACGTTGAACAGGATCACCTTCGGGTTGAGCAGATTGGTCACGACCCCACGCCAGAACGCCCGCCGGCGCACCCGCTCGCGCCCCGAACCGCCCTCCTCCGGCGCCGTCTCGGCGCCGCCGTCGCCGCGGAACGCCTTGGACGCGAGGAACAGCAGGTAGGCCGCACCTGCCCAGCGCAGCGCGTGATAGAGGGTCGGCAGCGTCAGGAAGAGCGCCGACAGCCCGAGGGTCGCGGTCACCGTGTGCACGAACATCGCGCAGGCGACCCCGACGGCCGCGGTCAGTCCGGTCAGGGGCCCGCCCCGGCCGCCCACCGCCACGATGAACATCATGTCGGGCCCAGGGGTGACGCAGAGTGCGAAAGCGGCGATCAGGAAGGCCGCGTAGAGAGACGTGTCCACCATGCCGCCATGCTCGCCACCGGCCCGCGCGCGCAGGGCGCAATTCCAGGGGTCGAGACGTCGCCGACCATCGGCGCTCCCAGAGCCGTGCGAGCCGCCCCCGGCCGCTGCGTGCGGGGCTGGCCGGGAGCCGTCCTCCCGGTCCTGGCACCCCTCGGCCACTACCTTGGTCGCGCCGGCCCGGTCGAAGAGGTGTCGCCCCCCTCGCTTTTGTCCACAGGTTGTGGACAAAGCCCGGCCCGCTGTCGGTGGGGCGTGGCACGATCGAGGGCGTGAACAGCACTGCCAGCACCGTCGAGCGGGCCTTTCGGGCCGCGCTGTACGACGACACCGACACCGGGCTCGACACGGGCGCGTCCCTGCTCGCCGCCGACGCCTCCGCCGATGCCGAACTCGCGCGGCGCGGAGAGGAGTTCGTCGCTGCGGCCTGGCAGCGCGGCTGGCAGCCCGCCGATGTCGTACGGCTGGTACGACGCGAGCTGGCGGACACGCACGTACGTCTGGCCGCCGCGCTGATCCGGGCGCAGGCCCGGCGGGACCGGGGGCGCGGGCGCCGCTGGCGGACGCAGCTGGCGGACCTGCCCGAGGACCCCGCGCGCGGTCCCGACCGCTTCTCGCAGGCCACGACGGCACTGGAGCTGTACCGCCTGCTGCTGCGCCTGCCCGCCCTGGAGCCGCTGATGGAGGAGCACCGCCGCGCAGTCGGCCCGCAGTCCTCCCGGATGCTCGCTCGCATCCGCGCGCTGCTCGCGAAGGCCGAGGCGACCGGGTATCCGCAGGAGGCGGAGGCGCTGAGCGCCAAGGCCCAGGAGCTGATGGCCCGGCACAGCGTCGACGAGGCGTTGCTCGCGGCGGCCGCGCCCGCGCCGGACGCCCCCGGCGCCTGCCGGATCGGGGTCGAGCCGCCGTACGAACAGGCCAAGGCGGTGCTGCTGGACGCGGTGGCGGGTGCGAACCACTGCCGCGCGGTGTGGAACGAACCGCTCGCCTTCTCCACGGTCGTCGGCTTCGAGGCGGACCTGGAGGTGGTCGAGCTGCTCTACACCTCGCTGCTCGTGCAGGCCACGCACGCGATGGCCACGGCGGAGGCCGCGCAGCGAGCGGGCGGGCGCAAGCGGACCAAGACCTTCCGGCAGTCGTTCCTCGCGGCCTACGCCCACCGCGTGGGCGACCGGCTCGCGGCCGCCGCCGAGACCCAGGTCAGCCAGGACCTGCTGCCGGTCCTGGCCACCCGGGAGACAGCCGTCACCGACCGGCTGGAGCGGATGTTCCCGCAGACCACCACGACCCGGCTGCGCGGGGTGAGCGACGCGGCCGGCTGGACGGAGGGCGCGCGGGCGGCGGACCGCGCGCAGGTCGGATCCCGCCCCCGGCTGGAGTGAGCCGCGATCGCGGGCGTCAGTCGCCGACCTGCTGGAAGGCGCTCACGGAGGCGTTCGGGCCGCTGCCCTGGCCGGCGACGGGGCCGTACGACCACGGGAAGCTGCGGGAGGCGCTCGTGCCGGGCAGGGTGATCTTCACGGTCTTGGCGGCCAGGCTGGTCTTGCCGCCCTCCTTGCCGCGCACGTAGGTGATGGTGAAGCTCGCCGAGTCGCCCTTGTTGAGCTTCAGCTTCTGGGCCTTGGCGCCCTTGAGCACGGGGACCTTGGCCTCGGTGCCGCCGGCGCCGAGCACCACCCCGGCGAAGTCGTCCAGGGTGCAGGGGGCGCTCTGGTTGGTGAGGCTGACGGGGATCTCGCCCGTGTCGCCGACGCCCGGAGCCACACTCGCCGACCCGATCTGCACGGAGACCTTGCCGATCTCGCAGGCCGAGCTGTTCTTGCCGCTGCCGCCGCTGGTGCTGCTCTTGCTCCCACCGCCGTTGCAAGCGGTCAGCAGCAGGGCGGCGGCGAGGGCGGTGACGGTGAGCGGAATGGCGCGCATGAGCAGGTCCCATCGAGGTCGTGACGGTGCCCCTGCATCATGGCGCCTGTCGCGCGGCTCCGTTCGTCCACCCCCGCGGAATCACCGCTTCAGGTGGACCCGTCCCACGGCGGCACCCCGCCTGCTGACGCCGAGGCGCCGGGCCTCACTTCTTCTTCAGGTGGCGCGGCGGCACGGTCGGCAGCTGGCCGCCCTCCGCCTTGGTGTACGTCTCCTGGCCGGTCCTGCCTGACCACGTCACCTTCAGGGACTTGGTGTCGACCGAGTCGACCATGCCGGTGACCCGCTCCTTGTTGCCGTCGGGGCAGGTCAGATGGATCATCTGCATCCCCGACTCCTCGCCCGCGGTGCCCTCGCACCACACCTTCCGGCCGGTGACGAACAGCCCGGCCTTCCTGCCGCTGATCACCAGCGCCACGATCTTGCCGCCGTTCGTGGTGAGCCAGCTGCCCTGGAGCTTGCCGGGCGCGCCGGTCACGGACGCGGCGCCCGAGGTCGAGGACGCGGTCGGGGTCGCGCTCGCGTGCGGCGTGGTCTTGGCGGCGGTCTTGTCGTTGCCGCCCCCGCCGCACGCGGTCAGCGCGGCGAGCGCGCCCACCAGACCCACGGCCACGGCGGCGGTCCGCGCCTTCGCAGGCGCAACCCTTGCAGTCGCAGAAGTCACCGGAAAGCTCCCAAGCTCAGGTGGTAGCGGCGGGCCGCCTCGTGCGGACGGCCCGCAGCAAGCTACCAGCAGTCACCAGGAGGACTTCCGGACACCGGGCAGGAATCCGTTGTGAGCCTGGTCGCGCACGTTTACCCGGGACAGTCCGAAGGCGCGCAGGTAGCCGCGCGGACGGCCGTCCACCTGGTCGCGGTTGCGTACGCGCGTGGCGCTCGCGTCGCGCGGCTGCGCCCGCAGTTCGCGCAGTGCCGCGGCCCGCTCGGCGTCCGTGGCCGAGGGCCGCCGGATGATCTCCTTCAGCTCGGCGCGCCGGGCGGCGTACCGGGCGACGATCCGCCTCCGCCGCTCGTTCTTCGCGATCTTGCTCTTCTTCGCCATCAGATCCGCACCCCTCGGGCGCGGATCCGGGCCACGGCCGCCTCCACGCCGATCACGTCGACGGTCTTCACGGCGCGGGCGCTCAGCCGCAGCCGGACGTGCCGGCCCTCTCCGGGCAGCCAGTAGCGCCTGGTCTGGATGTTGGGGTCGAAGCGGCGGGAGGTGCGCCGGTGGGAGCGCGAGATCCGGTTGCCGAAGCCGGGCCGGGCGCCGGTGAGCATGCAGTGGGCGGACACGGTGACGTAGCTCTCCTCATTCGTTGTTCGTAATGGAATTCATTTTCAGTAAGATAGCAGCATGGCACGCAACGAACTCCGCCCGGTCATCAAGCTCCGGTCCACCGCCGGGACCGGCTACACGTACGTCACCCGCAAGAACCGCCGTAACGACCCGGACCGCATGACGCTGCGCAAGTACGACCCCGTCGCCGGCCGGCACGTCGACTTCCGAGAGGAGCGCTGAGCCACCGCCATGCGCAAGGGAATCCACCCGGACTACGGGCCCGTCGTGTTCCGTGACCGGGCCGCGAACCACGCCTTCCTCACCCGGTCGACCATGACGAGCGAGAAGACGATCGAGTGGGAGGACGGCCGCACCTACCCGGTGGTGGACGTCGAGATCTCGAACGTCAGCCACCCCTTCTACACCGGCACCGCGCGCGTGCTGGACACCGCCGGGCGCGTGGAGCGCTTCGAGCGCCGGTACGGCAAGCGGGGCGGCGCGTGAGCCTGGCGGTGGCCGTCGTCGGCGGGCTGCACGCCGACGCGCGCAGGGCGGCCGTCGAGCGGCTGCTGGCCGAGGTGCCCGGCGGTGTCGTACTCCACCACGACCTGGCGACTGCCGCCACCGGCACGGTCGTGCGCACGGTCCGCGACCGCGTCGGCGTCCTGTCCTCGGGCGAGACGCCGCTGGTCAACGACTGCGCGTGCTGTGCGTTGCGCGAGGACCTGGTGCCGGAGCTGCGCCGGCTCGCCGCCGACGGGACGACCCGGCTCGCCATCGTCGAGCTGTGGGACTCGGTCGAGCCGAAGGCGATGGCCGAGGTGATCGCGTCCGGTGGACTGACCGTCACGTCGGTCATCACCGCCGTCGACCCTGCGCTGGTGCTGCCGTACCTCGGCAACGGCGACGACCTCGCCGAGGCCGGGCTCGCGGCGGCGGCCACTGATCAGCGCACGGTCGCCGACACCTTCGCGCGGCAGCTGGAGTACGCCCCCGTCCTCGCGGTCGCCGACTCCCCGGAGGCCGACGACGAGGACCGCGAACTGCTCGCCCAGCTGCACCCCACGGCCCGCCGCATCCCGATCGGCCACGGCACACCGCGGGCCCCGGAAGCTCACGGCACCCCACGCGAGACGCAAGGGCTTGGGGCGTCGCGGCCCTCGCCGGAACCGCGGCAGGCGCCGGACCCGCCCGCCTCCGCACCGCCCGCCACCAGGCCCGCACCTGCACCGGAACCGCCATCTGCACGTGCAGCCCACCGCCCGCTCCAGCCCCCGCACCGCCCTCCGCTCAGCCCCCTGGCCCGAGCCGCCCTCGACGGATTCGACGTGGAGGCCGCCGCGGCCGCTCAGCACCCGGCCTGTGCCCTGCTGCCCGCCGAGGCGGACGGGCATGGGGTGGCGACCCTGGTCTGGCGTCGCCGCAGGCCGTTCCACCCCGAGCGGCTGTACGCGGCGCTGGAGGACCTGACCTGCGCCGCGGCCCGGAGCCGGGGCCGGTTCTGGCTCGCCGACAAGCCCGATGCGCTGCTCCACTGGGACGCGGCAGGCGGCGCGCTGTGCGTGGAGAGCGCCGGGCCGTGGCTCGCGGCGCTGCCGGACGCCGCCTGGGAGATGGTGCCGCCGGTGCGCCGGGCCGCGGCCGCCCTGGACTGGCACCCGGAGCACGGCGACCGCCGTACCCACCTGGTCTTCACCTCGCCCGGCCTCGACCGCGACGGGCTCCTTCACCTGCTGGAGTCCTGCCTGCTCACCGACGCCGAGTACGCCGCCGGTCGCGACGCCTGGAAGAAGTTCCCGCCCGCCTTCGACACCCTGCTGGAGATCTGATGCCGCGCAAGAGCGACCGCAAACCGGCCCGTGGCCGGCCGAACCCCCTGGAGCAGGCCGGGGTCACGTACATCGACTACAAGGACACCGAGCTGCTGCGGAAGTTCATCTCCGACCGCGGCAAGATCCGCAGCCGCCGTGTCACCCGGGTCACCGCCCAGCAGCAGCGGTTGCTGGCGCGGGCGATCAAGAACGCCCGCGAAATGGCGCTGCTGCCGTACTCCAGCAGGTAGGGAACAGCGAGGTCAGCAGATACAGGTAGGCAATTTGCTACGATTGACGCGTAGGGAATTGCCTACCTATTCTGCGGTCATGACCATCACGCACGCGTCCTTCGTCACCCTCCCCGTCGCCGACCAGGACCGAGCCCTGCGCTTCTACCGCGACGTCCTGGGGCTGACGGTCACGGCCGACCGGCACATGCCCCAGGGCCGCTGGCTGCAGGTCGCCCCCGAAGGGGCGCAGACCGTCTTCACGCTCGCCGGGCCGGGGATGGGGGATTTCGAGCCCGGTTCGGCCCGGGGGATCATGTTGGTGACGACCGATGTCGACACCGACTGCGCGCGGCTCGCCGAGGCGGGCTTCGAGGTACGCGGCCCGGAGCCGTATCCGTGGGGCCGGATGGCCTCCTTCGCGGACCCCGACGGCAACGGTCTGATGCTGCTCACGGAGGCTCGCCCGTAGCCCGATCGCCAGAAAGGTCCGCGATGACCGCAGCCGGGGTCAGTCAGGCCGCCGCCGAAGACCGCGTCTTCGCCGCGCTCGCCAACGCCACCCGCCGCGAGGTGCTGCGGCTGCTGCGCGAGCGCGGACCCCAGCCGGTCCAGGCTCTCGCCGACCACTTCGACATGCGCCGCCCGAGCCTGTCGGAACACCTCAGGGTGCTCCGGGAGGCCGGTCTCGTCTCCGAGCAGCGCTCCGGGCGCCGGCGCATCTACCGCCTCCAGGCCGCCCCGCTCGCCGAGGTGCAGGACTGGCTCCATCCGTACGAGCGGTTCTGGCGCGAGCAGCTGAAGGGCCTCGGCGATCTGCTCGACCGCATGCCCGACGATGACCGCATGCCCGACGACCACCGCATGCCCGACGACCACCGGTCATGAGCACCGGACCCCGCGCCGACGACGCCGACGGCCTGACCGTCATCCGCGTCGACCAGTTCTTCCCGCACCCGCCCGCCAAGGTCTGGCGCGCCCTGACCGACCCCGACCTGCTCGCCCAGTGGCAGATGCCCGGCGCGGAGGGCTTCCGGCTGGAGGTGGGGCATCGGTACCGGATGGCCTCCGTCCCGCGTCCCAACGCCGACTTCTCCGGGGTCGTGGAGGTGCGGGTCCTGGCCTACGACATCGAGCGGATGCTGTCCGTCCGCTGGTCGGACGCCGATCCGGCCAACCCCGCCGACTGGACGATCACGTGGACCCTGGAACAGGAAGGGCGCGGCACGCGTCTGTTCCTAGTGCACGAGGGATTCGATCCGGACGACCCGGCTCAGATGATGGCGCGCAAGATCATGGACGGGGGCTGGCGGGGGCATGTCCTGCCTGCTCTCGGGCAGACGCTGGAACGGACGCACTGACACAGGCGTCTTCCGGCGGGTAAAGCGAACGTCAAAGCTGTAACCATGGGACAACCGCGCGTGCACGTGCATATGCTCATGCATCTGCACGTGAACAAGGTTATGATCCGGATCGGTTGACTACAGCATCCATGGCCACACCAGCCAGTGCACCACCGGGGAGCGACCTGTGGACCGCGACGTTGACGGCGTGTACGGGGGGTACGACGTGTACAACGGCATGGCTGCCACGCAGCTGGACGGAGTGGCCTGGCAGAAGAGCAGGCACAGCAACTCGCAGGGCTCGTGCGTGGAGTTCGCCCGGCTGCCGGGCGGCGAGGTCGCCGTGCGCAACTCGCGCTTCCCGGACGGTCCCGCGCTCGTCTATACGCGCGCGGAGATCGAGGCCATGCTGCTCGGCGTCAAGGACGGCGAGTTCGACCATCTGATCGCCGGCTGACCACCGACGCCGGCGGGGCTCGTGGTGGCAACGATGTCGAACGAGGCGGCACCGACCGGGCGACGCGCGTAGACACCGGGCGTCGCTCGGCGCCGTAGCGCGTCAGGCGGCCGGGTGCAGCCGGAACATCGCCCAGACCACCTTGCCTTGGAGCGTGCCCGCGAGCGGGTGCCAGCCCCAGCTGTCGGCGAAGGAGTCGACCAGGAACAGCCCGCGCCCGGACTCGGCCGCGAAGTCGTCCGAGTCGCGCGGTGCCGGCGACTCGTGGCTCGGGTCGCGCACCGCACACACCAACCGCTCGGACCAGCGCATCAGGTGCAGCCGGACCGACCGCGCGCGGTGGTCGCAGTCGGGTGCCTGGTCGGCCGGCACCGCGTGGCGCAGGGCGTTGGTGACGAGTTCGGAGACGACGAGGCATATGTCGTCGAAATGGTCCCCGACGTCCCACTGGTCGAGGGTGGCTCGGGTGAACCGCCGGGCCTCGCGCACCGCTTCGTAGCGGGCGGGCAGGGCGCAGGAGGCCGCATCGGACACGGCCGCGGGATCCAGCGGCGGAAGGCCCTGCCGTAACGGCTTGAGCATGGTCGATCCATTCGTTCCCATGCGAGGCACTCCCGGGGAGTTCGCGGTCGTTGCGATGCAGCGGTGGCGCGGCACCATGGTTTCGGATGCGTAGAGCAGATGCAAGGGCAGATGCACGTGCACGCGACCGAAATGACACCGCGCGTACCGCTTCTTGGCCATTTTTTCTGCCATCTTTGTGGCCCTCGGCGCCAGTGGTCCCGACCTCTCCCCGGTCGTACGCGGACCGAAACGGCCCGGCTCTTTCCGTTTCCGTAACCGGACGAGTACTGCGCGAAGCGTTTTAGTGGCAGACTGCGGGCCCTGAAGACGGTTGGGGAGGCTGGCGAACGTGAGCGCGGGAGAGCCCGGATCGGTGGTGCGGCGGATGCTGCTCGGCTCGCAACTCAGGCGGCTGCGTGAAGCACGGGGGATCACGCGCGAGGCGGCGGGCTACTCGATCCGCGCCTCCGAATCGAAGATCAGCCGGATGGAGCTGGGCCGGGTGAGCTTCAAGACCAGGGACGTCGAAGACCTGCTGACGCTCTACGGCATCACGGACGAGGCCGAGCGCCAGTCGTTGCTCTCCCTCGCGCGCGAGGCCAACGTCGCGGGCTGGTGGCACAGCTACACCGACGTCCTGCCCAGCTGGTTCCCCACCTACGTGGGCCTGGAGGGCGCCGCCTCGCTGATCCGCGTCTACGAGGTGCAGTTCGTCCACGGCCTGCTCCAGACCGAGGAGTACGCGCGCGCGGTGGTCCGGCGCGGCATGAAGGGCGCGAGTCCGGACGACATCGAGCGCCGGGTCGCCCTGCGCCTGGAACGGCAGAAGCACCTGTTCGCGGACGGCGCCCCCGAGTTCCACATCGTCCTCGACGAGGCCGCCCTGCGCCGCCCGTACGGCGACCGCGAGGTGATGCGCGGCCAGCTCCAGCACCTCATCGACGTCTCGCAGCGGCCCAACGTACGCCTCCAGGTCATGCCGTTCAGCTTCGGCGGGCACTCCGGCGAGAGCGGTGCCTTCACCATCCTCAGCTTCCCGGACGCCGACCTGTCCGACGTCGTCTACGTGGAGCAGCTGACCAGCGCCCTCTACCTCGACAAACGCGAGGACGTCGCCCAGTACGAGCAGGCGCTGAAGGAACTCCAGCAGGACAGCCCCGGCCCGGACGAGAGCAGGGACCTGCTGCGCGGGCTGCTCCAGCTGTCCTGAGGCGCGGCCGGAGGGCCGGCCGTTCTTGAGAGGACACCTTCAACCACCTTCCGGCACAAGTACGATGACGTGTGATCAGACGTGGCGTAGATCTGGTGTCCGCTAACGATTGAGGGATCACATGGCGTCGTCCTACTTCAGCGACCTGGCCCAGCAGTACATCGACGGCGAGTGGCGTCCGGGCACCGGATCCTGGGACGTCATCGACTTCAACCCGTACGACGACGAGAAGCTGGCCTCGATCACGGTGGCCACGGTCGAGGAGGTCGACCAGGCCTACCGGGCCGCCGCTCGTGCCCAGAAGCAGTGGGCCGAGACCAACCCTTACACCCGGCGCGGGGTCTTCGAGCGCGCGCTGCGGCTGATAGAGGACCGTGAGCAGGAGATAGCCGACCTGATCACCGCGGAGCTGGGCGGCACGCGCGTGAAGGCCGGTTTCGAGCTGCACCTCGCCAAGGAGTTCCTGCGCGAGTCGATCCACCTCGCGCTGCGCCCCGAGGGCAGGATCCTGCCCTCCCCGGTGGACGGCAAGGAGAACCGCGTCTACCGGGTGCCGGTCGGCGTCGTGGGCGTGATCAGCCCGTTCAACTTCCCCTTCCTGCTGTCCCTGAAGTCGGTCGCGCCAGCCCTCGCGCTCGGCAACGGCGTGGTCCTCAAGCCGCACCAGAACACCCCGATCGCCGGCGGCACCCTGATCGCGAAGATCTTCGAGGACGCCGGCCTGCCCGGCGGCCTGCTCAACGTCGTCGTCACCGACATCGCCGAGATCGGCGACGCCTTCATCGAGCACCCCGTCCCGAAGGTCATCTCCTTCACCGGCTCCGACGCGGTCGGCCGGCACGTCGCCACCGTGTGCGCCAGGAACTTCAAGCGCTCGGTGCTCGAACTGGGCGGCAACAGCGCGCTGGTGGTCCTCGACGACGCCGACCTCGACTACGCCGTGGACGCGGCCGTCTTCAGCCGGTTCGTCCACCAGGGCCAGGTCTGCATGGCCGCCAACCGGGTCCTCGTGGACGCCTCCGTCGCCGACGAGTTCACCGAGAAGTTCGTCGCCAAGGTGCGCACCCTGAAGACCGGCGACCCGCGCGACCCGCAGACCGTCATCGGCCCGGTGATCAACTCCCAGCAGGCCAGCGCCCTTTCCGGCGTCGTCGAGCAGGCGATCGCCGAGGGCGCCACGGCCCTGGTCCGGGGCGCCGCGGAGGGCAACCTGGTCGAACCCAGCGTGCTCACCGACCTTCCGGCCGACTCCGCGCTGCTCCAGCAGGAGATCTTCGGCCCGGTCGTCTTCCTCATCCGGTTCGAGGGTGAGGAGGAGGCGGTCCGGATCGTCAACGACACCCCTTACGGCCTCAGCGGCGCCGTGCACACCGGGGACATCGAGCGGGGCGTCGCCTTCGCCAAGCGGATCGACACCGGGATGTTCCACGTGAACGACGGCACGGTCCACGACGAGCCGCTCGTGCCGTTCGGCGGCGAGAAGCACTCCGGCATCGGCCGCCTGAACGGCGAGACGACGCTGGAGGCCTTCACGACCATCAAGTGGATCTCGGTGCAGCACGGGCGCAGCGGGTTCCCGTTCTGACCCTTTACCGGCGTTCCCACGGACGCTCGGCCATTGAGGTCAGGATCTGACCTCAATGGCCCGTACGTTCGTCGGTGTCAGGGGCGAAGGGCCCCCGACGGCACCGACGAAAGGCGGCCGGCCATGGTCACGCACGTACCGGCAGAGGCACAGGGCGACGAGCGCGGGGCGCTGCTCGCGTTCATCGAGGAGCAGCGCGGCGGCATCCGCCGGGCACTGCTCGGGCTGACGGAGGAACAGGCCCGCACCCGGCCGAGCGTCAGCGAGCTGTCGCTCGGTGGCCTGCTCAAGCATGCCGCCGAGGTCGAACAGAGCTGGATCGCCCGCGCCAAGCAGGAGCCGCCTGCGATCCGCCGCGACCAGTCGAACTGGCACGAGACCTTCCAGCTGGTCGGCGAGGAGACGGTGGCCTCGCAGCTGGCGTACTGGGAGCAGGTGGCCGCCGAGACGGAGAAGTTCATCCGTTCCGCGCCGAGGCTGGACGACACCTTCCCGCTGCCGCCGGATCCCTGGTTCCCGCCGGAGGGCCGCGTCTCGCTGCGCTGGGTGTGCCTGCACCTGATCCGCGAGACGGCGCGGCACGCCGGCCACGCCGACATCATCCGCGAGTCCCTGGACGGAAAGACGGCGTTCGAGCTGGTGGCTCTGGAACAGGGCGGCTAGCGGTACGGCACTACGCCGGCCGCGGGTCGGCGATCCCTCTTCTCGCGCCGGGCGCGGTCCGCCGGCCGCCGGGCCAGTGCCCCGGCAGCCAACGTCTGCCGGTCAAGGAGCCGCGTCCGGTGCGGCGAGTGGGGGCACCTCCCGCGCAGCGGGGGAGCGTGCCGGGCGTCGCGACGGGGCGAACGTTGCCTGCCGGGGCACTAGTGATGGAAGCCGGTGGCCGCCTCCTTGTCGCGGGTCAGGGGATGCGGCTGGCGGCGCAGCTCGGGCAGGAGACGGGTCAGGTCCGCCAGGAACAGATCGGCCAGGTCGTGCGAGAAGCCGTTGCGGCACACGACCCGCAGCACGGAGAGGTCCTCGCGGTTCGCCGGGAAGGTGTAGGCGGGCACCAGCCAGCCGCTCTCGCGCAGCCGCCGGGAGACGTCGAAGACGTCGTACGCCGTGACGCCGTCGGCCGTGGTGAACGCGAACACCGGCAGCTGGTCCCCGTGCGTGAGCAGCCGGAAGTCGTCCAGTTCCCCGATCCGCCGGGCGAGCGAGCCGGCCACGTCCCGCGTCGACTGCTGCACCGCCCGGTAGCCGTCGCGGCCGAGGCGCAGGAACGTGTAGTACTGCGCGACCACTTGGGCGCCGGGCCGGGAGAAGTTCAGCGCGAAGGTGGGCATGTCGCCGCCCAGGTAGTTCACCCGGAACACCAGCTCCTCCGGCAGCGCCTGCGCGTCCCGCCACAGGGCCCAGCCGACGCCGGGGTACACCAGCCCGTACTTGTGCCCGGAGGTGTTGATCGAGGCCACGCGCGGCAGCCGGAAGTCCCACTCCACGTCCGGGTCCAGGAACGGCGCCACCATCCCGCCGGACGCGCCGTCCACGTGCACCGGTATGTCGAGCCCGGTGCGCTCCTGCAGGGCGTCCAGGGCCGCGCACAGTTCCTTGATTGGCTCGTAGGAGCCGTCGAAGGTCGAGCCGAGGATGCCGACGACCCCGATGGTGTTCTCGTCGCACAGCTCGGCCGCGGCCTGCGGGTCCAGATGGAAGCGGTCGCCCTCCATCGGGACCTGCCGGGCCTCCACCTCCCAGAAGTTGCAGAACTTCTCCCAGCACACCTGGACGTTGATCCCCATGACCAGGTTCGGCCGGGCGCCCGGGTAGCGGTCGGCGTTGCGCCGGGCCCAGCGCCGCTTGAGCGCCATCCCGGCGAGCATGCACGCCTCGCTCGACCCGGTCGTCGAACAGCCCACCGCAGCCGACGGATCCGGCGCGTTCCACAGATCCGCGAGCATCGCCACGCAGCGCCGCTCCAGCTCGGCCGTGCGCGGGTACTCGTCCTTGTCGATCATGTTCTTGTCGCGGCACTCGCCCATCAGCACCCCGGCCTGCGGCTCCATCCAGGTGGTGACGAACGTGGCCAGGTTCAGCCGGGAGTTGCCGTCCAGCATCAGCTCGTCGTGCACCAGCTGATAGGCCGTGGACGGCGCCAGCGGGCCGTCCGGGAGCCGGTGGGTGGGCGGGGCCGCGGTCATGTCGCCGACCGGATTGGCCTCACCGAAGAACGGGTTCACCGACATCGTCCGTTCCTGATGCCTCTCGGGACCTTTGTGCAGGGCCATGAGCGCCTCCTCACCGGCCACCATAGGCGGGCGGGACCGGCCGGACATCCGGAATGACCCTGAGTCGAGGATCGGGGACACCCCGAGAGGAAGGTTCCGGCCGGACTTGCACCTCACGCCACGTGAGGCCTCAGCGTGGTGGACGTACCGATGACAAGGAGCGGAAAAGTGAGCTACTCCGTGGGACAGGTCGCGGGGTTCACCGGAATCACGGTGCGCACCCTGCACCACTACGACGAGATCGGCCTGCTCGTGCCCGGCGAGCGCACCTACGCCGGCCACCGGCGCTACACCGACGCCGACCTCGACCGGCTCCAGCAGATCCTGTTCTACCGGGAGCTCGGCTTCCCGCTCGACGAGGTCACGGCCCTGCTCGACGATCCCACGGTGGACCCGCGCGAACACCTGCGCCGCCAGCACGACCTGCTGACCGCCCGGATCGAGAAGCTCCAGAAGATGGCCGAGGCCGTGGAACACGCCATGGAGGCACGCGCGATGGGCATCCAACTCACGCCCGAGGAGCGGTTCGAGGTCTTCGGGGACAAGGACCCCGAGAAGTACCGCGCCGAGGCGGAGGCGCGCTGGGGCGACACCGAGGCGTACGCCGAGTCGCAGCGCCGCGCCGCCACCTACACCAAGGAGGACTGGAAGCGCATCCAGGCAGAGGTCGACGACTGGCAGGAGCGGTACGCCGCCCTGATGGACGCCGGCGAGGAGCCGGCCGGCGAGGCGGCGATGGACCTGGCCGAGGAGCACCGGCAGCACGTCAGCCGCTGGTACTTCGGCGTCTCCTACGAGATGCACCGGTGCTTCGCCGGGATGTACGTGTCCGACGAGCGCTTCAAGGCGTTCTACGACGCCGTGCGCGAGGGGCTCGCCCAGCACCTGCACGACGCGATCCTCGCCAACGCCGACCGGCACGGCTCCTGACCCGCTCCGGCGGGTCCCGGCCTGGGTGTGCGCGAGGTCACACCCAGGCCGGGACCCGGGTCACTGCCGGGCGACGACCACGGCGGTGCCGTACGCGCACACCTCGGTGCCCACGTCGGCGGCCTCCGTCACGTCGAAGCGGAACGCCAGCACGGCGTTGGCACCACGCGCGCGTGCCTGCTCCACCAGGCGCTCCATGGCCTGGTTGCGGGTCTGTACGAGCGTCTTGGTGAGCCCCTTCAGCTCGCCGCCGATCATCGACTTCAGCCCGGCGCCGATCTGGCTGCCGAGGTGGCGCGAGCGGACGGTGAGCCCGAAGACCTCGCCGATCACCTGCTCCACCCGGTACCCCGGCACGTCGTTCGTCGTCACGACCAGCACGTCCGGCTGGGGCCCCTGGCCACCGCCGTAGTCTTCGAGTCCCATGAGTCACAGCTTTCTCTCGGTCGGTCCACAGTGCATCCTGGAGGCACCGGTGGAACCCGGGGCGGTCACTTCACGTTGATAGCTTTGGGCGGCACTCACAGGGAAGTACGCCGTTCAGCCGCCGCAGCCGCCCTTCACCCTTCAGGAGCCCGGACCCGTGATGACACTCGCCCTCGGCCCGAGCTGGCTCGATCCGAACAACCTCCTGGACAGCTTCGGCATCTGGGGCCTGCTGCTCGTCGTCTTCGCAGAGTCCGGCCTGCTCATCGGATTCTTCCTGCCCGGTGACTCGCTGCTGTTCACCTGCGGCCTGCTGATCACCTCGCACCAGATGAACTTCCCCCTGTGGGGCGCGATCGGCCTGATCTGCCTCGCCGCGATACTCGGCGACCAGACGGGCTACATGTTCGGCAAGAAGGTCGGTCCGTCCCTCTTCAACCGCCCGGACTCCCGCCTGTTCAAGCAGGAGAACGTCACCAAGGCCCACGAGTTCTTCGAGAAGTACGGCCCGAAGTCCCTGGTCCTCGCCCGCTTCGTGCCCGTGGTGCGCACGTTCACGCCGATCATCGCGGGCGTCAGCGGCATGAAGTACCGCTCGTTCGTGACGTTCAACGTCATCGGCGGTGTCCTGTGGGGCGCGGGCGTCACCCTGCTCGGCTCCTGGCTCGGCAAGATCGACTTCGTCAAGAACAACATCGAGCTGATCCTGATCCTCATCGTCCTGGTCTCGGTGGTCCCGATCGCGATCGAGTTCCTGCGCGCGCGGGGCAAGGCCAAGAAGGTGCCGGCCCCGAGCCCCGCCCCGCAGCCCGCCGCCGTCCCCCGGCAGCAGGCCGCGTACCAGCACCAGGCGCAGCAGCCGGTGAGGGACGACGCGACGACGCAGCTGCGCCGCATCGAGCCGGAGCAGCAGCCGTACGACCACGGCTACGACCACCAGTACGAGCAGCCGTACCAGCAGCCCCAGCAGCAGGGTTGGGACCAGCAGTACTACGACCAGGGGCAGTACCCCCAGCAGTACGCCCAGGAGCAGCCGCAGCAGCCGCAGCACTACAGCCAGCAGCCGCAGCAGCACTACGACCAGAACCAGTACCCGTACGACTACCGCAACCACTGAAGGAGCCCGTGGACGGCGCCCGGAGGCTAGAACCCCCGCGTCCGCTTCGCCGCCCGGCGCTTGCCGGCGGAGCCGACCCGCAGGAACAGCCGGAAGATCTCCGACCCCAGGTTGACCCCGATCGCGATGGCCATGGCGAGCGACGCCGCCTTGGCCAGTGACACCAGCCCCTTGTCCACCTGGTTCTGGGCCATGCTGAGCAGCCCGAAGTACGTGGCGGAGCCGGGCAGCAGCGGCCCGATCGCCGCCGTCGTGTACGGCAGCGCCGATGCGAACTGGTAGCGCGACAGCAGCTGTCCGAACAGACCCACCAGACCTGCCGCCACGGCCGTGGAGGCCACCGGCGAGATGTTGCCGACGTAGTGCATCGCGCCGTACACCGACCACGCGACGCCGCCGTTGAGGGTCACCCAGAGCACGGTCGAACGTTCCTGCTGGAGCAGGATCGCGAAGGTCAGCGACAGCAGCATCGACGCCGCGATCTGGATCAGCGGCCGTTCGTTGGTCACGAGCGACGCGTCCGGGTTCAGCTTGCCGCCGACCTTCACGCCGAAGTACAGGACGACCAGCACGCCGGTGACGATGCCGACGAAGAAGTACATGACCTCCAGCAGGCGCGCGGAGGCGGTGATGTAGAAGCCGGTCAGGCCGTCCTGCACACCCGCCACCAGCGCCCGTCCGGGCAGCAGAGCGAACAGCCCACCGGTGACCACGGCGGACGCCTTCACATCGACGTCGGCCAGCGCGAACGCGACCCCGATCGCGGCGGGCGGCATCGCGGCGACGGTGAACTGGTAGAACTCCGGCAGCCCGCGCCCGGCACACAGCCAGGCCAGCCGGTCGCCGAGCATCGCGCCGACGGCCGCCGCGACGAACACGATCAGGTCGCCACCGACCAGCACGGAGGCCGCACCGGCCAGCAGCCCGCCGGCCAGCGTCAGCGCCCAGCCGGGGTAGGGGTGGCGGTTGCGGCGGATCTCCGCCAGCCGCCGGTAGGCCTCCTCCAGCGAGACGTGCGTCTCCGGGTCGGTCAGGTCGTCCACGAGCCGGAACACGGCCTGCAGGCGCGTGTAGTCGGTGCCCCGCCGCCGTACCGTCCGCGACGCCGTGACCGGGTCCTCCACCAGCGACGGCTGGTGCGAGATCGACAGCAGGGTGAAGGTGACGTTCGGCTCGCAGCGGTCCAGGCCGTAGGAGCGGCACACCGCGAACATCGCCGTCTCCACGTCCTCCGCGCCCTCACCGCCCGCGAGCAGCAGCTCGCCGATACGCAGCGTCAGGTCGAGCACGCGCGGAACCGCGGGGCCCTCCTCCTCGTGGCGCTGCACGGGCTCCGGCGCCGGCCGCTCGGCCACCGGCATGCGCAGCATCGTGCGCATCCGGTCCTGCCAGGGCGCGTCCTTGATCAGGCTGACCGCCGGTGTCCCGGTCGCCGGCGTGAAGGCGGTGGGGGCGCTCTTCGCGCTGTAGGTGCTCGGCAGGGTGAAGGCCGACGCCTCCGGCTCCGCGTCCGGCTGCGGCACCTCCAGTCCGTCCGGCACGGCGAACTCGGACGTGGTCTCCGACTCGCCACCGCCCTCGGGGACCTCGATGCCCTGGGGAATGGCGAACTCGGACGTGATCTCCGGGTCGTACCGCGCCTCGTCCGACCGGGGCTTGCGGTCCTCCGCCTCCGTCACCTCGCACCGCTCCCTGAATGACACCTTCCGCTGGCCACAGTATGCGCGTGACCGCGCGGTGGACACACAAACGGGCCGCACACGCACGCGTGCGGCCCGTTCAGCGAGACAGGGACCGCTCAGTGGCCGCCCTGCTCCTTGAAGCGCTTGTACGACCGCTCGATCTCCGCCTCGGCGTCGGAGCGGCCCACCCAGTTGGCGCCCTCGACGGACTTGCCGGGCTCCAGGTCCTTGTACACCTCGAAGAAGTGCTGGATCTCCAGGCGGTCGAACTCCGAGACGTGGTGGATGTCGCGCAGGTGCTCCACGCGCGGGTCGGTGGCCGGCACGCACAGCAGCTTGTCGTCGCCGCCCGCCTCGTCCGTCATACGGAACATGCCGATCGCGCGGCAGCGGATCAGGCAGCCCGGGAAGGTCGGCTCGTCCAGGATGACCAGCGCGTCCAGCGGGTCGCCGTCCTCGCCGAGGGTGTTCTCGACGAAGCCGTAGTCGGTCGGGTAGGCGGTCGAGGTGAAGAGACGACGGTCCAGGCGGATCCGACCGGTCTCGTGGTCCACCTCGTACTTGTTGCGCGAACCCTTCGGGATCTCGATCGTGACGTCGAACTCCACCGGTGGCTCCTCCATGATCAGCACATAGTTCTGGTGGTTAAGTGTCCCTCACGCAGGTGTGTGATCGCGAAAGGGGCTGGTGGTCGTGCCAGAGCCGAGGCCGTGGCGGGGCGCAAGACCGCAGGTGGAGCGGATCGCGAACGCCGTACGACCACGTCTGGCGCGGGCCGTGACGGCCATGAGGCCGCGGGTCGCGCGGTTGACGCGGGCCCTTGCCTCGCGGTCCCCGCACCTCCCCCGTCCGCGAGCCGTCAGGACCTGGCAGTACACCGCGGGCGCCGCCACCGCCGGCCTCGCACTCGCCGCCGGCGTGGTGACCGTGGCCGGCCCCTGGGACGCCAACGGCCAGCGTACGGCCGAGCGCGACCGGGCGATCGCCCTGGAGCGGTCAGGTGGCGCAGATCACGGTGACTCCGCGGCCGCCGGGGCACCGCAGCCCGCGCCGAGCGCCGGACCCGTCCTGGTGGGGCTGGACGGCGCGACGGGCGCCGTCGGCACCAAGAAGGCCGCCCCCGGCGCAAAGCCCCTCTCGGACCTCCTGGGGCCCCTTCTGGATGCCCCCGCGCTCGGCGGCGGCCACGCGGCGGCCGTGGTCGACATGACCACCGGCAAGCGGCTGTACGGCAGCGACGACGGCAACGCCCTCATGCCCGCCTCCACAACCAAGATCGCCACCGCCGTCGCCGCACTGTCCGCCCTCGGTCCCGACCACCGCTTCACCACGCGCGCGTCCCTCGAACCCGACACCGGCGAACTCGTCCTGGTCGGCGGTGGCGACCCCACCCTGACGGCCCGCACGCAGGCCGACGACCCGGCCGGCCTGCGCCGGCTCGCGGCCGACACCGCCAGGGCCTTGAACAAGCGCGGCATCCGGAAGGTCACGCTCTCCTACGACACGACCCTGTTCACGGGCCCCGCCCTGCACCCCATCGGCGTGAACGACAACCTCGCCCCGGTCAGCGCCCTGACCGCCGACGAGGGCCGCACCGACGACTCCACCAGCGGCCCGGCGCCCCGCGTGAGCGACCCGGCGGCGGACGCGGCCGCGAAGTTCGCCGGCTTCCTCAAGGACGCAGGCATCACCACGACACCGCCCGGACCCTCGAAGGCCTCCACGCGCGCGCAGAACCTCGCCACGGTCTCCTCGCCCCCGCTGTCCGACATCGTCGAGCGGATGCTGACCAACAGCGACAACGACATCGCCGAGACCCTGGCCCGCCAGACGGCACTCGCGAGCGGCGAGCCGGGCAGCTTCGACGGCGGCGCCAAGGCGATCTCCGCGCGGCTGACGAAACTGGGCCTGCCGATGGCCGGCGCCTCCTTCCACGACGGCAGCGGCCTCAACCGGGACGACCGGCTCACGCCCGACCTGCTCACCGGACTCCTGGTCGCGGCCGGCGACCCGGCCCGCCCCGGCCTGCGGTCCGTCCTCACCGGCCTGCCCATCGCCGCCTTCACCGGCACCCTGGCCGACCGCTACACCGACGGCGCGGCAGGCCTCGTCCACGCCAAGACGGGCACCCTGACCGGGGTCAACACGCTGGCCGGCACGGTCGTCGACGCCGACGGACGCCTGCTGGGCTTCGCCTTCATGGCCTCCGGCACGACGAACCCCCAGGAGGCCCAGTCGGCCCTGGACAGGACGGCGACGGCACTGGCGGGATGCGGTTGCGGCTAGGGGTGTCGTCCGGATCATCCCGGCCTCGCGGGGCCTGGCACGCACATCTGTGGCGTTGTCGCCACCACCCGCTGCGCACGCGCGCGTGGCGCGCACCCGGCGCCGTGGCCACTGCCCCAAGTGGGACGGCTCACGTACGGTTGACGCATGACTGGCTTCGGTGGCACCACATCTCCCGGGATGGTCGACTGGAACCTCGCGGTGGCGACCGCGACACGGCTCGTGCGACCGGGCCCCGACGTCAGCCGCGACGAGGCACGCGCCGTCGTCGCGGAACTGCGGCGGCACGCGAAGGCCTCGGAGGAGCACGTCCGGGGCTTCACTCGTATGGGCACCGGCGAGATCCACGACACCCCGGTCCTCGTCGTCGACCGCCCCGGGTGGGTCCGCGCCAACGTCGCCGGCTTCCGCGAGATCCTCAAGCCCCTGCTGGAGAAGATGCAGGAACGGCGTGCGGGCAACCCCGGCAGCGCGGTCCTCGGCGCCGTCGGCGGCAAGGTCACCGGCGTCGAACTGGGCATGCTGCTGTCGTTCCTGTCCTCGCGCGTCCTCGGCCAGTACGAGACCTTCGCCCCGGCCACCCGCGAACTGCCGGCCGGCGAGAACGGCGGCGGCCGGCTCCTGCTCGTCGCGCCCAACATCGTCCACGTCGAGCGCGAACTCGACGTCGACCCGCACGACTTCCGCCTGTGGGTGTGCCTGCACGAGGAGACGCACCGCACGCAGTTCACCGCCGTGCCCTGGCTGCGCGACCACCTCGAGGGCGAGATCCAGTCGTTCTTGGCGGAGACCGACGTCGACCCGATGACCTTCCTGGAGCGCATCCGGGAAGCCGCGCAGTCCCTCGCCGGGGGCCGTCCCGAGGGCGAGGAGGAGGACGGCGGACGCTCCTTCGTGGAACTGGTGCAGACCCCGGCCCAGCGCGAGATCCTCGGCCGTCTCACCGCCGTGATGTCCCTGCTGGAGGGACACGCCGACTACGTCATGGACGGCGTCGGACCGAGCGTCGTGCCGTCGGTCGCCGAGATCCGCGAGAAGTTCCAGCAGCGGCGCGCCAAGGGCGCCTCCCGGCTGGATCTCGCGCTGCGCAAGCTGCTGGGTCTGGATGCCAAACTCAGGCAGTACCGGGACGGCGAGCGGTTCGTACGGGCCGTGGTCGAGCAGGTCGGCGTCGACGGCTTCAACCGCGTGTGGACCTCGCCCAACACGCTTCCCACCAAGGCCGAGATCGCCAAACCGGCGGACTGGGTCACGCGGGTGCACCGCAAGCCCGAGTCGTGAACGCCGGCGGCACGTCGTGAATCGAATCCGGCCTACGGCAGGCGAACGCCCCTCCAATCACCCGTCCGAGGGACCGTGAGCCGTGCGTAGGCGTGCAATGCTCGGGGAACCTCCCGGTTCTGTCACCATCTACACACTCTGAGTGACTGGCATCGGGCCCATCCCCGACAACTTCATGAAGGGAACCGACCATGGGTCCCCATCCTGCGGTCGCGGCGATACGCCTGGCGGTCCGCCGCGTCCTCCACGACATCCTCAATGACCACACCTCGGGTCAGCCGGGCCG
Source organism: Streptomyces sp. NPDC104106 (assembly GCF_055584345.1). NCBI lineage: Bacteria > Bacillati > Actinomycetota > Actinomycetes > Kitasatosporales > Streptomycetaceae > Streptomyces > Streptomyces sp. NPDC104106. The sequence continues at coordinate 63,058 of NZ_JBVJMF010000011.1, read as the reverse complement.
CACGGCCCGCGTCGGGCACCCGGGCCGGACGGCCGAGCGGCCCCCCTCCCCGCTCGTTCTCGTCGCGTGCTCCGGCGGCGCCGACTCGATGGCCCTCGCCTCCGCGCTCGCCTTCGAAGCGCCCCGCCTCGGCGTGCGTGCCGGAGGCGTCACCGTCGACCACGGCCTGCAGGTCGGCTCCGACCTGCGCGCCGACGAGGTCGTCCTGCGCCTGCGCGGACTCGGTCTCGATCCGGTCGAGTCGGTCACCGTGGCCGTCGGCCGCGAGGGCGGCCCGGAAGCCGCCGCCCGCGACGCCCGCTACGCCGCCCTGGACGCCGTGAGCGAACGCCACGGAGCCGCCGCGATCCTGCTCGGCCACACCCGCGACGACCAGGCAGAGACCGTCCTGCTCGGCCTCGCCCGCGGCTCCGGCATCCGCTCCCTGTCCGGCATGGCCGCGGTCTCGGGGGCCGGCGGCCGTTACCGGCGCCCCTTCCTCCAGCTCGACCGGCAGACCGCCCGCAAGGCCTGCATGGTCCAGTCGCTCCCCGTTTGGGACGATCCTCACAATGCCGACCCGGCCTACACCCGCTCCCGGCTGCGGCACGAGGGTCTGCCCGCCCTGGAGAAGGCCCTCGGCAAGGGCGTCGTGGAGGCGCTTGCCCGCACCGCCCAGCTCTCCCGCGACGACGCCGACGCCCTCGACACCTGGGCCCGCCAGGCCGAGGCCTCCGTACGGGACGCCGCGGGCCTGCTGGAGTGCGCCAAGCTGTACGCCCTGCCGCCCGCCGTGCGCCGCCGCATCCTGCGCCGTGCCGCCATCGAGGCCGGCGCCCCTGCGGGCGCGCTGTTCGCCCGCCACATCGAGGAAGTGGACCGACTGATCACCGGCTGGCGCGGCCAGGGGGCCATCAATCTCCCCGGCAGGGTCGTCGCCCAGCGGCAGGGTGGCAGACTGGTGATTCGGCAAGGCTGAATCCCGACCCAGCGGAGCGATCCTCCGGCGGTCCGGGCGGCCGGCCGCCGGAAGTGCGGGACGACCGAAAGTGATGCGGGTGGACGCGAAAGACATGGGTGCCGACCTCGAGAAGGTGCTCATCACCAAGGAAGAGATCGACGCGAAGCTGGCCGAGCTGGCCGCGAAGATCGACGCGGAGTACGCGGGCAAGGACCTGCTCATCGTCGGCGTCCTCAAGGGCGCGGTGATGGTCATGGCGGACCTCGCCCGGGCGCTGTCCACCCCCGTCACCATGGACTGGATGGCCGTGTCCTCCTACGGCGCGGGCACCCAGTCCTCCGGTGTCGTGCGGATCCTCAAGGACCTCGACACCGACATCAAGGGCCGGCACGTCCTGATCGTCGAGGACATCATCGACTCCGGCCTGACCCTGTCCTGGCTGATCAACAACCTCGGCTCGCGCGAGCCCGCCTCGCTGAAGGTGTGCACGCTGCTGCGCAAGCCCGACGCCGCGAAGGTCGCGATCGACGTCGAGTGGGTCGGCTTCGACATCCCGAACGAGTTCGTCGTCGGCTACGGCCTCGACTACGCCGAGAAGTACCGCAACCTCCCGTTCGTCGGTACGCTCGCGCCCCACGTCTACGGCGGCTGAGCCGGTCGGCGCAGTCCTTGTAGGACGATCGGGAACCCCGGCGGGTTCCAGGCCGTTGAAGCATGCAGAGACGGGTTTCCCAGCCGTCGATGCGACTTCGTGCGGCTTCGGACAACCATGCTGGGGTACCGTCAGAAGAACTGTCTTATCAAACTCACTATGGCAGGAGGGACGGGGCGGCACCGCTCCGTATGGATGGACGTGAAGCGATACTTCCGTGGGCCGGTCATGTGGATCGTGCTGGCCGTCCTTGCCGTGGTCGTGTTGATGCAGGTCGTCGGCTCGTCCGGCGGCTACAAGACGGTGGACACCGGCCAGGTCGTTGCGGCGATCAATGACAACAGGGCCCAGTCGGCCAAGCTGACCACAGGCGACGAGCAGACCATCAAGGTCACCCTCAAGGACGGCCAGAAGGTCGACGGCAGCTCGAAGATCCAGGCGAGCTACATCGACCGTCAGGGCGAGAGCATCGCCACGATTCTGCAGAACAAGTACCAGAGCAAGCAGCTCCCGGACGGCTACACGGTCTCGCCGTCCAAGCAGAACCCGTTCCTCGGCGTCCTGCTCTCCCTGCTGCCGTTCGTTCTGATCGTGGTCGTCTTCCTGTTCCTGATGAACCAGATGCAGGGCGGCGGCTCCCGGGTCATGAACTTCGGCAAGTCCAAGGCCAAGCTCATCACCAAGGACACCCCGAAGACGACGTTCGCCGATGTCGCGGGCTGTGACGAGGCCGTCGAGGAGCTCCACGAGATCAAGGAGTTCCTGCAGGAGCCGGCCAAGTTCCAGGCCGTGGGCGCCAAGATCCCCAAGGGTGTGCTGCTCTACGGCCGCCCGGGTACGGGCAAGACGCTGCTCGCGCGTGCCGTCGCCGGCGAGGCGGGCGTGCCGTTCTACTCGATCTCCGGTTCCGACTTCGTCGAGATGTTCGTCGGTGTCGGCGCCTCCCGGGTCCGTGACCTGTTCGAGCAGGCCAAGGCGAACGCCCCGGCGATCGTCTTCGTCGACGAGATCGACGCGGTCGGCCGCCACCGCGGCGCCGGCCTCGGCGGTGGTCACGACGAGCGTGAGCAGACGCTGAACCAGCTGCTCGTCGAGATGGACGGCTTCGACGTCAAGGGCGGCGTCATCCTGATCGCCGCCACCAACCGGCCCGACATCCTGGACCCGGCGCTGCTGCGCCCCGGCCGCTTCGACCGGCAGATCGCGGTGGACCCGCCGGACCTGCAGGGCCGTCTGGAGATCCTCAAGGTCCACCAGAAGGGCAAGCCGGTCGCGCAGGACGTCGACCTGTCCGCCGTCGCCCGCCGTACTCCGGGCATGACCGGCGCCGACCTCGCGAACGTGCTGAACGAGGCCGCGCTGCTCACCGCCCGCGGTGACCAGAAGCTGATCGACAACAAGGCGCTGGACGAGGCGATCGACCGCGTGGTCGCGGGCCCGCAGAAGCGGACCCGGATCATGTCGGACAAGGAGAAGAAGATCACCGCGTACCACGAGGGCGGTCACGCCCTGGTCGCGGCGGCCTCGCCGAACTCCGACCCGGTCCACAAGATCACCATCCTGTCCCGCGGCCGCGCCCTGGGCTACACGATGGTCCTGCCGGACGAGGACAAGTACTCGACCACGCGCAACGAGATGCTCGACCAGCTCGCCTACATGCTGGGCGGCCGCGCGGCCGAGGAACTGGTCTTCCACGACCCGACCACCGGCGCCGCGAACGACATCGAGAAGGCCACCAACCTGGCCCGCGCGATGGTCACGCAGTACGGCATGACCGAGCGGCTCGGCGCGATCAAGTTCGGCGGCGACAACAGCGAGCCCTTCCTCGGCCGTGAGATGGCTCACCAGCGCGACTACTCGGAAGAGGTCGCCGCGCTGGTCGACGAGGAGGTCAAGAAGCTCATCGAGACCGCGCACAACGAGGCCTGGGAGATCCTGGTCGAGAACCGCGACGTGCTCGACCAGCTCGTGCTCCAGCTGCTGGAGAAGGAGACCCTGGGCAAGGAGGAGATCGCCGAGATCTTCGCCCCGATCGTGAAGCGCCCGCCGCGGCCCGCATGGACCGGCTCCTCGCGCCGCACCCCGTCCACCCGGCCGCCGGTGCTCTCCCCGAGGGAGCTGGCACTGACCAACGGTGCGAACGGCGCGACGGCCGCGATCAGCACGGCCAAGTCCACCGCCGCGGAGTCCGCCCCGGTGACGGACCAGACGCCGGAGGACCGCTCCGAGAGCTGAGCGTGTTTCGGCCAACAGGGCCGGAATGAATGCCGCGCCCCCCAGGGTTTTAGCCTGGGGGGCGCGGCATTTTCCTTATGCACGCATGCGGACGACAGGAACGAGGCACCAGATGACCGACCCCGTGACGCTGGACGGCGAGGGACGCATCGGCGAGTTCGACGAGAAGCGCGCCGAGAACGCCGTGCGGGAGCTGCTGATGGCGGTCGGAGAAGACCCGGACCGTGAGGGCCTGCGCGAGACGCCGGCGCGGGTGGCCCGGGCGTACAAGGAGATCTTCGCGGGCCTGTGGCAGCAGCCGGAGGACGTCCTGACGACGACGTTCGATATCGGCCACGACGAGATGGTCCTGGTGAAGGACATCGAGGTGTACTCGACCTGTGAGCATCACCTGGTGCCGTTCCGGGGCGTGGCGCACGTCGGGTACATCCCCTCGACGTCCGGGAAGATCACGGGACTGTCCAAGCTGGCCCGGCTCGTGGACGTCTACGCCCGCCGCCCGCAGGTCCAGGAGCGGCTCACGACGCAGATCGCGGATTCCCTGATGGAGATCCTGGAGCCCCGGGGCGTGATCGTGGTCGTGGAGTGCGAGCACATGTGCATGTCGATGCGGGGTATCCGCAAGCCGGGGGCGAAGACCATAACGTCGGCCGTCCGCGGTCAGCTGCGGGACGTCGCCACCCGGAACGAGGCCATGAGCCTGATCATGGCGCGCTGAACACCGCGCGCCGGGACCGGCGGGGCGGCGCCGCAGTCATGCCGCCGGCTCCGCCCCCGGGTGATTCTGGTCCTCGTCGTCCGGGAGCTTGCACACACGCTCCAGGAAGAGGGCCGCCGCTATCACCGCGATACCCGCGAGGACCGAGAAGCCTGCGTAGATGGCCTGGTCACGGCGTGTGGGGAGGTCCAGCAGCTCCAGCAGGAACGCGCCCGTGCCGCCGTACATGCCGGCGACGAGGGCCGCGACCAGGGCACTGGCCTGGCCGAAGACGACCGCGCGCGCGGCCATCAGCGGATCGACGCCCTTGGCGCCCGGCCGGCGCTCGCGCTGGGCCTTGAGCCGGGCACGCAGCGAGAGCGCCGTCGACAGCAGGACCGCGGCGATCAGGGCGAGCACGATGGGCGCGGCCAGCGGGACGCTGGGCAGGGTCCCGATCGAGTTCCAGAGGCGGGCGCCCGCCCAGGACAGGATCCCGGCCACGACGAACACGCCGACCAGCACCCTGATGCGCAGCTCTCTCACGGTGTCCCTTCAGCTCCCCCGGACCGGCCCGGACCGCGGTCGTGTCGACCTTGCCGTCTTGACCTTAACGACTACTCGGGCAGTCGGAGTTCCAGGTCGGCGCGCGGCGCCACGCCCTCGCGGGTGACGGCCGCCAGGAGATCGGCCACCGGGCCCCGGCCGGGCAGCTGGGCCTGCGGGTCCACGTCGTGCCAGGGCGCGAGCACGAAGGCGCGCTCATGGGCGCGCGGATGGGGGAGGGTGAGCCGCGGGTCCTCGGAGGTGACGTCGGCGTAGGCGACGATGTCGACGTCCAGGGTGCGCGGGCCCCAGCGCTCGTCGCGGACCCGTTTGAAGGCCTCCTCGACGGCGTGCGCCCGCTCCAGCAGCGAGTCGGGGGGCAGGGTGGTCTTCAGGACCACGACCGCGTTGAAGTACGACGGCTGGCTGCCGGGCTCGACGCCCCACGGCTCCGTCTCGTACACGGGGGAGACCGCTTTCACGCGCACCCCCGGCGTGTCCTCCAGCGCGTCGACGGCGCCCTGGAGGGTCTCCAGACGGTTGCCGAGGTTGGCACCGATGGAGATGACGGCCCATTTCGGGTTCTGCAGGGTCGTGTCGGCGGCGTCCACCTGCTCGACGACCGAGGCGGGCACCGGCTGGACGGTCGGGTCGCTGTGACCCTGGAGGAAAGGTCGGGTCATACTCGGCTCCGGGTGATGGTGACGGTCACGTCGTCGAAGGGCACGGTGATCGGCGCGTCCGGCTTGTGGACGCACACCTCGACCTCCAGGACCCCTTCGTGCTTCAGACAGGTCCGCGCGATCCGCTCGGCGAGGGTCTCGATGAGGTTCACCGGCTCGCCCTCGACCTCGGCCACGACCTCCTCGGCCACGACGCCGTAGTGCACGGTCTTCGTCAGGTCGTCGTCCGCCGCGGCCGGCCGGGTGTCCAGGCCGAGGACGAGGTCCACGATGAAGGTCTGGCCCTCCTCGCGCTCCTTGGGGAACACACCGTGGTGCCCGCGGGCCTTGAGGCCGCGCAGCGCGACACGATCCACGCGAATCACTCCTGCAATCGTCGGGAAGGACCGGCCCGTACCGCGTGCGGGCGGCACGCCGTCCTGAGGACGAATCTACCTGCGGGCACTGACACAGCCGGGTCGCAGGGCCGTGGGGCCGCGACGGGACCATGAGCGTTCACTTCCTGTTTCCCCTGGGAAACCCGGTCGCGCCAGGGGTTGAATGCGGCTCATACCCAGGGGTAGGTGATTCCAACCACTTCTTCCAGTCCCCGTATGTCAGCGCGGGACGCCGGCCCGCTCAGCCGAGGGGCCCTTCGTCCGGGTTCGCTCCGTTCGGTCCGGGTTCGTTGTCCAGGACGTCCTCGGCGTCCTCGGCGTCCTCGCTCTCCGTCATGACGGGGGAGGCGTGGTGCGACCAGATCTTCCAGCCGGAGGGTGTGCGCCGGAACACGTTCGTGGCGACCACGAGCTGGCCGACCAGCGGTCCCAGCTCCGCGCCGTCCGCGGGTGCGGGGCCGCCGCTGAGGATGTTCTCGGTGCAGGTCACGAGCGCGGTGTCACCGGTGACGGACACGTGCACGTCGGTGAGGAAGAACTGGATGTAGTCGGTGTTGGCCATGATCAGGGCGTACGACCTGAGCACCTCGCCGCGGCCGGTCAGCACGGGCCAGCCGGGGTGCACGCAGGAGACCACCCCGCTGTCCGCCGGGTCGTGGTACTCCTCGTCCACGCCCAGGTCGGCGGGGCTGAGCCAGAGCGAGGACAGCTCCTCGAAGTCGCCGCGTTCCATGGCCTCGTAGAAGGCGGTGTTGGCGGCCTCCACCTGCTCGACGTCGGTGTGGGCGGCGCTCACCGCTCTCCTTCCGCAGCGCGCTCGCCGTCGGCGCCGGGTGCGCGTCCGCCGTCCTGAGCGCCGCGCTCGCCGGGTGTGCCCGGTGCGTGAGCCGTCTCACGCGCCTCGCTCCCGGTTGCCGCGCCGGGCGCCGTGCCCGCCGTACGCGCCTCTTCCACGGCGCGAGCGACCCGTACGGCGTCCGCGGTGGCGCGTACCTCGTGCACACGGACCGCCCACGCACCGGACTGTGCCGCGAGGGCCGAGACGGCGGCGGTGGCGGCGTCGCGCTCCCGGGCCGGCGGGGGCGCCCCCTTCGGACCGGCCAGGACACGGCCGAGGAACCGTTTGCGGGAGGCGGCCACGAGCAGTGGGTGCCCCAGGGCGCCCAGGCGGTCGAGGTGGGCGAGGAGGGCGAGGTCGTGCTCGGCCTCCTTGGAGAAGCCGAGGCCGGGATCGACGACGATGCGGTCCGGGGCGATGCCGCCCGCCAGAACGGCCTCCACGCGCGCGTGCAGCTCGTCGACGACTTCCGCGACGACGTCCTCGTAGACGCCCCTGACATTGCCGCCCGCCAGGAAGCCACGCCAGTGCATGACGACGAACGGAGCGCCCGCGGCGGCGACCACCGGGATCATCGCGGGGTCGGCCAGGCCGCCGCTGACGTCGTTGACCAGGGCGGCACCGGCCGCGAGGGACTGTTCGGCGACGGAGGCACGCATGGTGTCGACGGAGACGACGACGCCCTCGGAGGCGAGGCCGCGCACGACCGGGATGACGCGCCGCAGTTCCTCGTCCTCGTCCACGCGCGTGGCGCCCGGCCGGGTGGACTCGCCGCCGACGTCCACCAGGTCGGCGCCCTCGGCGACGAGGTCCAGGCCGTGTTTGACGGCGAGCGCCGTGTCGAACCAGCGGCCGCCGTCGGAGAAGGAGTCGGGGGTCACATTGACCACGCCCATGACCGCGCACCGGTCCCATGCCGGAAGACCCGTCACCCGGCCGCGCCCGCTCAGGTTGTTCATACGTTCAGCGTAGGCCCCGGGGGCGTCCGCCATGACGCGGGAGCGGGCCGGGAACGCGCGGCGGCCCGGGCGGCAGCCCCTGTGCTGGAGGGGGCGGGGCTTGCCGTCCGGACCGGTCTTCGGTCATGCCGCGCGGTCCTGTGCCGTCCGTGTCCGGCCGGCCCTTCGGGCGGGAGGACACGGCCCGCTCGGGCCGCGATCCTCCGGCCTGTCCGGGCCGCGACGCTTCGGTCCTTTCAGGCCGCGCGCACGTCCCGCTCCGCCACCGAGTGCGCGCAGGGGCGCTCGGCGGCCGCCTTGCGCCGGCGCAGGAAGCGCGGGAGCGGCAGCGCGAGGTTGACGAAGCCTTCGGCCTGCATGGCGGCGATGCCTATGCGGGGCAGGTCGGCGGAGTGGCGGTACACCACGAAGCGGGGCTCCCAGCGGGGCTGGAACTTCGCGTTGAACTTGTACAGCGACTCGATCTGGAACCAGCGCGAGAGGAACACCAGCAGTCCGCGCCAGGCGCGCAGCACCGGGCCGGCGCCGATCTTCTCCCCGCGCGCGAGGGCGGAGCGGAACATCGCGAAGTTCAGGGAGATCCGGTTGATGCCGAACTTCGGCGCGGCCTGCAGGGCGGCGACGATCAGCAGTTCGTTCATGCCCGGGTCGGCGCTGCGGTCGCGGCGCATCAGGTCCAGCGAGACGCCGTCGGTGCCCCAGGGCACGAAGTGCAGGATCGCCTTCAGGTCGCCGTACTCGCCGGGCTCGTCGTCCTGCTTGTGGGCGGTGGCGATCAGGCAGTTGCCGTCGGCCGGGTCGCCGACGCGGCCCAGCGCCATGGAGAAGCCGCGCTCGGTGTCCGTGCCGCGCCAGTCGTCGGCGGCGCGCCGGATGCGGTCCAGCTCGCCGTCGCTGAGGTCACGGATGCGCCGCACCCGGGTTTCGTAGCCGGCCCGCTCGATGCGCTTGACCATTTGTCGGACGTTGCGCATCGCGCGTCCGGCGAGCGAGAAATCCGCGACGTCCACCACCGCCTCGTCGCCCAGCTCCAGGGCGTCCAGGCCGGTCTCGCGGGTCCACACCTCGCCGCCCGTCTCCGAGCAGCCCATGACGGCCGGGGTCCACGAGTGGGCCTTGGCCTCGTCCATGAAGCGCTCGATGGCGCCGGGCCAGGCCTCGACGTCGCCGATGGGGTCGCCGCTGGCGAGCATCACGCCCGAGACGACGCGGTAGGTGACCGCCGCCTTGCCGCTGGGCGAGAAGACGACCGCCTTGTCGCGGCGCAGCGCGAAGTGGCCCAGGGAGTCGCGGTGGCCGTGCTTGGCCAGCAGCTCGCGCAGCTTCGCCTCGTCCTCCTCGGTGAGCCGCGCGGCCGGGTGCTCGGGGCGGAAGGCCAGGTAGATCGTGGTGACCGCGGTGATCCAGCCCAGCGCGCCGAGCGAGAAGGCGACGGTCCAGGAGGCGTTGCCCGAGTAGTCGACGGGGCCCTCGAAGCCGAACAGGCCGTAGACGACGTGCGTCAGGCGGTCGGCCAGGCTCGGGTCGCCGATGGTCCGGTGCGGATGAACGCTGACGATCACCAGGCCGAGGACGAGGGATCCGGCGCTCATGAGGACGAAATTGGCGAGGGCGCGCCACCTGCTGCGCGGGTCCGGCAGCGCGGCGAACTCGTTCCTGTGCCGCAGCAGCGGGATCAGCAGCGCCACCGCGATCAGCACCCCGGCGAGCGAGTGGCGGTACGCGAACTGCGCGACGGCACCCGCCGGCAGCAGCGCGACCGCCGCGCGCCAGGCCCGGCGCTTGCGCCGCCCGAGCCCGTGCGCCAGCAGCAGCAACAGCACGCCGGAACTCAGCGACAGCGCCGCCGCGAAGGGTCCGAAGGAGCCTGGCAGCACCTCGGCGATCGCGTGCATGCGGCTGTGACGGAAGCGCGGGAACACCCCCGCGGCGATGTCCAGGACGCCCACGAGCGCGGCCGCCCTGCTGACCAGCGTCGGGACGGCCTCGGGGCGCGGGCCGCGCAGTATGCGCCGCGCCCGGCTGAATCGGCCCGGAACCCCGCCCGACAATTCCCCATCTATCCTGACAGACATCGCATCCCGTAGTTCTGCGAGAGACCTTGAACCCGGGCCCGATCAGGGCATCCGGCGACATTGCGCCCTCTAGGACGGTGTCCCGGAGCAAGAGGTTCACTCTTCACCGGAAAGTCGGGTCAAAGGCCGAGGAAAGCCCCGGGCAAGCTCTCGCAACGAAGCGCGGGCGGTAACCGGGCGGAAAGCGCAGGCAGGTAGCAGCCCATGGGTCTCACGAGCAATAAAGTGCTGATGCTGGCGATCGTGTTCGCCATCGTGCTGTTCGCCGGCACGGTGTGGCTGTGGCCGCGGCTGGCGCGGCAGAGCTGGCAGTCCATCGGCGGGCGGATCGGTCTTCTGCTGACCACCCAGCTGGCGCTCTTCGCCTCAGTCGGGCTCGCCGCCAACCAGGCCTTCGGGTTCTACGCCAGCTGGGCGGACCTCTTCGGCCAGGAGAACGCCCAGGGTGTGGTCGTCGACCACATAGCGGGCGGCCCGAACAGTTCCCTCCAGGTGGTCTCCACGACCCACGTCGCGGGCGTGGGCGGCGGAATGCCGCAGATGACCGGGCAGGTCCAGAAGGTCGACATCGTCGGCCGTACGACCCACCTCTCGACGCCGGCCTACGTCTACCTGCCCCCGGAGTACTTCCAGCCGCAGAACCGCACGCACAAGTTCCCCGTCTCCGTCGTCCTCACGGGGTACCCCGGCACGGCCGAGGCGCTGGTGAACAAGCTGAACTACCCGAGCACCGCCCACGGGCTGGCCAAGAGCGGCAAGATGCAGCCGATGATCCTGGTGATGCTGCGGCCGACCGTGGCGCCGCCGCGGGACACCGAGTGCGTGGACATCCCGGGCGGTCCGCAGACCGAGTCCTTCTTCGCCAAGGATCTGCGCGACTCGGTGATGTCCCAGTACCGGGTGGACAAGACGCCCTCCAGCTGGGGCATCATCGGCGACTCGACCGGTGGCTACTGCGCGCTGAAGATCGCCATGCACCACCCGGGCTCGTACGCGGCCGCCGTCGGCCTGTCGCCGTACTACAAGGCGCCGATCGATCCCACCACCGGCGACCTCTTCCACGGCAACAAGGACCTGCAGAACCGCGCCGACCTGTTCTGGGCCATCAAGCACCTGACCCCGCCCGAGACCTCGCTGCTCGTCACCAGCAGCAAGGTCGGTGAGCACAACTACAAGGACACGATGAAATTCATCAAGGCGGTCCAGGGCACGAACGTGACCAGGATTTCCTCGATCATCCTTCCGAGCGGTGGCCACAACTTCAACACGTGGATGCGGGAGATCCCGGCCGCGCTCCAGTGGCTCAGCACCCGGCTGACCGCGAACTGACGCCGTTGCCCTGACGCCCCGTGAAGCACGCGGTGTCGCCGTGTTTTTACGGGGCGGGGGCCCGCGATTCGCCTACGCGCGGTAAGTTTCTGGCCATGCCACGTGGACGCCACCGCCATTCCCCACCTCTGCACCGGCTGTTGCCTCCCTCGGCGATCGCCGGCGTCTCCGTCGTCTGCGCGCTGGGTCCCTGGGTGTTCTCCGAGACCACGGTGCTGCGCGTGCTGGCAGCGGCCGCCGCGGCGACTGCCGTCGTCGGAGCGGTCGTGATGCGCCACTGGGACGCGCAGGCGGGCAAGCAGGTCGCCGAACTCACACGCGCGCGTGCCAGCGACGAATGGCGCAACGAGGAGCGGATCGCCGAACTGGAGACCGACCTGGAGGAATCCCGCGAGCTGCGCGCCAAGCTGGAGCAGCGCCTGCGGGCCAAGCGCGCCGAGCTGGCCGGCCTGCGCAACGAGCACGCGGCGCTGCTGCGCCGGTACGCCACGGCGGAGACCGAGCGCGCGAGCGCCCTGGAGGGCCGCCGGCTGCTGGAGATCGAGGCCGCCGTGCCCTCCTCCGCACCCGCCCTGCCGCCGGCGCGGAGCGCCGAGCCGGAGCCGCGGCCGGAGCCGGCCGACTCCGTGAAGGCGGTCGCGGCGGCGGACGGGGACGGGCAGCCCGCGTACGCGGTGTTCTCCCCGGAGGGGGCGCGGCTGTACCGGCGCGCCCTGACGGCCCTGGCCGCGTTCGAGGGTGAGGCTTCGGCCGGCGTCGATACCGACGCCGAGGCCGGGGCGGAGCCCGAGGCCGGGGCTGAGGACGGTGCCGGGGCTGAGGACGGGGCCACGTCCACGTCCGCGTCCGAGCCCGTGGTGTTCGGTGGGGAGGCGGCCGCGCCCGAGAGCGCCGAGGGCGCCTCTTCCGAGGCCGGGCTGTCCGAGGGCGCCGATGCCGAGGCCGAGTCCGTCGCCAAAGGAGAAGAGGCCGGGGCATCCGCCGGTACCGCAGCCGCCGAGGGCGCCGCGGCAGGCGTGACCGGCGCTGCGCCGGAGGGGCGGACGGGCGGTGCGTCCGACGGCATCCGTGCCGCCGGCGGCGAGGGCGTCGCACCCGGCGCGGCCGTCGCCCGCAGCGAGGCCGCTGCCCCGAGCACGGCCGTCGTCCAGAGCCAGAACGCTGCCCCGAGCGCGGCCGTCGTCCAGAGCCAGAACGCTGCCCCGAGCGCGGCCGTCGTCCCGGGCCAGGCCGGTGCCCGGCGTGCCGCCGGCGAGGCGGCCCCGGCCGTGGCCCAGCCGCCCGCCGGGCACTTCACTGTGCCGACCGCGGTGGCGGTCGTCCCCGCCGCGCCCGCGCGGCGCCCGGTGGTCGAGGGTGGTTTCGACTTCTTCGGCACGCAGAAGGCCGCGCCCGGGACCGCGCTGGACTCCGTACAGAACGAAGACCTCGCCGATGTCGTCGGCCAGGAGGCCCTCGCCGTGCACAAGGCGGAGGCCGAGGCCGAGTTCAAGGACGCGCAGGCGCCCGCGGCCGGCCAGGTCATCGACCTGACCGCGCACGACGAGACCGAGCAGATCGACGTCCAGCGGCTGCGCAGCGCGGCTTCCTGAGGCGCCGCTGCGTAGTCCCGTGAGGCACAGGGCCCGGCTTCCCGAGAGGAGCCGGGCCTTGTCTCGTCCCGGAGAGCGAAGTCCGTTCAGCCGACGGTCATCCAGCGGTCCGGGCGCGCGTCGCGGCGTCCTGTGCGCGACCGTTCGGCCTGCTCGTGCAGGAGCCGTACGGCCTCTTCGGCGTCCCGCTGCCGGGCGGTGACGGTCTTTCCGGCCCCGGTGTCCACGTGGACGTCGGCGAGCCGCCACAGGCGCTGCCAGGGCCCCTGGGTGAGCCGTACGCTCTGCACCTTGGCGTGGGGGACCAGCGAGAGCCTGTGGCGCAGCAGACCGTGCCGGGCGGCGAACACCGTGTCGGTGACCGCGAGGCCGTAGCCGCGCCACCACAGCGCAACGCACCACCGGGCCCGCCCCGGTGCGCGGGACAGTTCCCGGGGAACGGTCACGCCCGGCAGTACGCGCGCGATGACCGATTCGGCGACCGCGCGCGGGGCGACCGGTATCAGCACCGAGTTGGCCGACCCGGCCACGTGCAGTTCGACCCGCACCCAGCCGAGCCGCCGCCACAGCAGGGGCTCGACGATCCGCACGGTCTGCACCCGACCGGGCGGCACCGTCTCGTGGGTGCAGTCGAGCAGGCCGTGGTCCAGGCGCAGCCCGTCCGGTGACTCGCCCACGGTCCAGTCGAACTCGGCGACGAACCGCCGCGCGCTGCCGGCGCCTGCGCCGCCGAGCAGGGGCAGGCCGGTCGCGAGGACCGTCCACAGGTTGTGGGTGGTCAGCCACAGCACGGTCGGCAGGACGAGCGCGGCGCACAGGGACCCCCAGGTGGCTGCCGTCAGCACCAGGGAGAGCGCGAGCGCGCGAGGGGGCACCCGCAGCAGTTCGCGGGCCGGTGCCTCACCGACCTCACGTGCCGTCTCGGGTGTGAAGCCCGCGGCGCGCGCGAGTAGTTCCGCGCGCAGGGCGCGCGCCTCCTGCTCGCCGAGAAAGGCCAGTTCGTCCTTCTTGTCGGTGCCGACGACGTCGATCCGCAGTTTCGCGACGCCCGCCACGCGCGCGAGGAGGGGACGCGAGACGTCCACGGCCTGGATGCGCTCCAGCCGGATGTGCGCGGTGCGCCGGAACAACAGGCCGGTGCGGATGCGCAGTTCGGACTCTGTGACCGCGAAGTGCGTGAACCACCAGGACAGGAAGCCGTACAGACCGGCCACGGGCACCAGCACCGCGAGCCCCAGCAGGAGCATGGCACCGGTCAGCCGCGCCAGCTGCTCCTGCGCGCTGTTCGGGTCGTGCGCCGCCCAGCCGGCGAGTACGGCGACCGGCGCCCACGCCCGCCGGAACGGCGTGACCGGATGCAGTCTGCGCTCGGCTGCGCGCACGCGCCCCCCGCCCCCTTGCGCGCCCTCTTCGGTGCCCTCGGCGCGCGCGGCATCGGCATGCGCGGCGGCTATGCCGTCGCCGTGTCCCGGGCTGGTCACAGGCCCGCCGATCGGGCCTCGCCCAGCTCGGTGAGCCGGTCCCGGAGCCGTTCCGCCTCGGCCGGGTCCAGGCCGGGGATGGTCGCGTCGGTCGCGGCGGCCGCCGTGTGCAGCTGCACGGTGGCCAGTTTGAAGCGCCGCTCCACCGGTCCCGAGGTGACCTCCACCAGCTGCATCCGCCCGTACGGCACCACGGTCTCCTCGCGCCACAGGACACCGCGGCTTATGAGCAGGTCGTCCGCGCGCTCGGCGTAGCGCCAGGAGCGCCAGTTGCGCCCCAGCAGCCGCCAGCACCACGCGGCGCACACCACGGGCAGCAGCGCGAACGCCGCCCACGCGGGGCCCGCGAACAGGCCCGGCAGCAGACCCGCGGCGAGCGCGAGCACCGCCGTCCAGACCCCGAGCAGCAGCCGGCGCATCCGCAGCAGGCCCGGTGGCAGCCCCCGCCACACCGCCTCGCCCCCCGGTGGCCCCGCCGTCCCCGCCGTGTCTGCCGGCCCGTCTGTGCCCGTCGTCCCCGCCGTGCCCGTCTCACGCGGGCTCCCCGTTTCCATGGCTCCAGCGTACGTAGGGGAGACTGGGGCCATGACTCCTACGACCCAGACCACGGTCGGGATCGGCGGCGCCGCGGAGAGCACCGACATGGTGCTCAACATCGGTCCCCAGCACCCGTCCACGCACGGCGTGCTGCGGCTGAAGCTGGTGCTGGACGGGGAGCGCATCGTGCGCGCGGAGCCGGTGATCGGCTATATGCACCGGGGCGCCGAGAAGCTCTTCGAGGCGCGCGACTACCGGCAGATCATCGTGCTCGCCAACCGCCACGACTGGCTGTCGGCGTTCTCGAACGAGCTGGGCGTGGTCCTGGCCGTGGAGCGCATGCTCGGCATGGAGGTGCCCGAGCGGGCGGTGTGGACGCGCACGCTGCTCGCCGAGCTGAACCGGGTGCTGAACCACCTGATGTTCCTCGGTTCCTATCCGCTGGAGCTGGGCGGCATCACCCCGGTGTTCTACGCGTTCCGCGAGCGCGAGGTGCTGCAGAACGTGATGGAGGAGGTCTCCGGCGGGCGCATGCACTACATGTTCAACCGCGTCGGCGGCCTCAAGGAGGACCTGCCGGCCGGCTGGGCCGCACGCGCGCGTGCGGCCGTCTCCGCCGTGCGCTCGCGCATGGACGTCTTCGACGACCTGGTGCTCGGCAACGAGATCTTCCGGGGGCGCACGCGCGGGGTCGGCGCGCTGACGCCGGGGGTCGTGCACGCGTACGGCGTCAGCGGGCCCATCGCGCGCGCCTCGGGCGTCGACTTCGACCTGCGCCGCGACGAGCCCTACCTGGCGTACGGCGATCTCCAGGGCACCCTGAAGGTCGCCACCCGGAGCGAGGGCGACTGTCTCGCCCGCTTCGAGGTGCTCCTGGAGCAGACCCACAACGCGCTCGACCTCGCCGACGCCTGTCTGGACCGGCTGGCCGAGCTGTCCCCGGGGCCGATCAACCAGCGGCTGCCGAAGGTCCTGAAGGCCCCGGAGGGGCACACGTACGCGTGGACCGAGAACCCGCTGGGCATCAACGGCTACTACCTGGTCAGCAAGGGCGAGAAGACGCCGTACCGGCTCAAGCTGCGCTCGGCGTCCTACAACAACATCCAGGCGCTGACCGAGCTGCTGCCCGGGACGCTGGTCGCGGACATGGTGGCGATCCTGGGATCGATGTTCTTCGTGGTCGGCGACATCGACAAGTAGCGGGCTAGGCCCGGGTTTCCAGCGGGTCCGGGATGCCGACCGGCTGGACCAGCCAGCCGAAGCCGCCGAGGCCGCCCGGCGCGGTGAGCTCGCCGGCCTCTCCGGCGCTCGCGAGGGCGCGCACGTACGCGGAGGGGTCCGTGGAGGCCAGCGCGAGCGGCGGGCGTGCGCCGGTGATGCCCAGGGCGTGCAGGGCGGCGCGTTGCGTGAGGAGGCGCGCGGGCGCCACTGTACGCGCCGTACCGGGGGGCTCCTGCGCCGTGTCCTCGGGCGCGTGCGCCGTTTCTCGAACCGTGCCCGAGGGGCCAGGTGAGACGCAGGACGTGTCGGTTGGGGTGTGCGCCGCGCCAGCCGCCGCGCACGCGTCCAGGGCGACGTGCGCCGTGATGTCGCACGACCCGTCCGGCACGGGTGCCGTCTCGCGGCCCGCCCGGAAGCCGGTGAGCGTTCCGAACGGGGGACGGCTGTCGAGGGTGTGCGCGTAGTCCACGGCCACCGCGAGCCCCCGCACCACCCGGTCCACCGTCGACGCCCATGCCAGGTCCCGAGGCAGTCCGATCTCGGCGCGCAGTCCCTCCTCGGCGGGCAGCGGCCACCAGCGGGCGAGCCAGTCCGCCTCCGCGCCGGTCACCGGTGCCCCGAGCCGTTCGCTGCCGTCCCGCGCGACGAGGACCAGCCGGGGCACGCCCGCGGGGTCGACCTCGGCGATGTCGACGGGCACGTTGTCCAGCCACTCGTTGGCGAACAGCAGTCCGGTGACGGCGGCCGGGGGCTCGTGCAGCCAGGCGATGCGGGCGTCCAGGCCGGCCGGGCGGTCGGCGAGTTCGACGGCGTACCCGCGCGCGCGTGCGGCGACGTCGGCGGGCAGGGCGGCGAGCACCCCGGTGACCAGCTCGCCCCGACCCGCTCCCATGTCGACGAAGTCCAGCACGCCGGGCCGCCCCAGGGCCTCGTCCACCCGGCACAGCAGCCGGGCCACGGCCCGCGCGAACAGCGCGGAGGCGTGCACGGACGTACGGAAGTGACCGGCCGGGCCCTCCGGACGCCGGTAGAAGCCGCCGGGGCCGTACAGCGCCGCCCCGGCCGCCGCGCGCCAGCCCTGCCGGTCCTGCCGGTCCCACGCCGTTTCATCCGTCACCGGAACAGACTAGGCGCACAGATGATCACTTCCTCCACCTTGCGGAGTACGCGCACCGGGAGTGGATCGGCCCTCCGGTTGACCCCTGCACGCATCCCGTTTCCCTACTCTGGGTTACGTGCAGCGTCTCTATGACTTCCTCCGCCGCCACCCGACCTGGGTCGACGCCTTCTGGGCCGTCGTCCTGCTCGGGCTGTCCGGCGTGAGCGTGGTCAATACGAACGGCACACGGGGTCACCACGGGTCGGCCGCCGCAGGCATGGCCGTGTCGGTGGTTCTGTGCGCCGTCGTCGCGCTGCGCCGCCGCTACCCGGAGGCGATGCTGCTGGTCGCGTGCGCGACCGGGCTGGCGCAGCTGACCCTGGACATCGAGACGACCGTCTCGGACTTCGCGATGCTGGTGATCGCCTACACGGTCGCGGCGATCGGCGCCCGCTGGGCCTCCCGGCTCGCGCTCTGCACGAGCCTCGTCGCGGCGACCCTCGCGCAGATCCGCTGGCCGGCCGGGCACGCCAGTTTCATCGGGCAGGTCGCCATCGCGATCTTCCAGACGGTGCCGTTCGCGCTGGCCTGGGTGCTCGGCGACTCCATGCGCACCCGGCGGGCGTACTTCGCCCAGCTGGAGGAGCGCGCGTCCCGGCTGGAGAAGGAGAGAGAGGCGCAGGCCAAGGTCGCGGTCGCCGCAGAGCGGGCCCGGATCGCGCGCGAGCTGCACGACGTCGTCGCGCACAACGTGTCGGTCATGGTGGTGCAGGCCGACGGCGCCGCCTACGTCCTCGACGCCGCCCCCGACCAGGCCAGGAAGGCCCTGGAGACGATCTCCTCCACCGGCCGGCAGGCCCTCGCCGAGATGCGCCGCCTGCTGGGCGTGCTGCGCACCGGCGAGCATGAGAGCGGGGAGTACGTCCCGCAGCCCGACGTGGAGCAGATCGACGACCTCATCGAGCAGTGCCGCAGCTCGGGGCTCCCGGTCGACTTCAAGGTCGAGGGCACCCCGCGCCCGCTGCCGAGCGGCGTGGAGCTGACCGCGTACCGGATCGTGCAGGAGGCGCTGACCAACACCCGCAAGCACGGCGGGCCGGGCGCGGGCGCGAGCGTGCGGCTGGTCTACTTCGACGACGGCCTCGGCCTGCTCGTCGAGGACGACGGCAAGGGCGCTCCGCACGAGCTGTACGAGGAGGGCGGCGCCGACGGGCAGGGGCACGGGCTGATCGGCATGCGCGAGCGGGTCGGTATGGTCGGCGGCACGCTGGACGCGGGGCCGCGCCCGGGCGGAGGATTCCGCATCAGCGCCCTGCTCCCGCTCAAACCGGCGCACTGACGCCTTCACGCGCCCCTGATGACACCTGTCAGCCACTTTCGAAAAGAGACCCGATGACGATCCGCGTGATGCTCGTCGACGACCAGGTGCTGCTGCGCACCGGTTTCCGGATGGTCCTCGCCGCCCAGCCGGACATGGAGGTCGTGGCCGAGGCGGGCGACGGTGTCGAGGCCCTCCAGGTGCTGCGCACCACCCCGGTCGACGTGGTCCTGATGGACGTCCGCATGCCGAAGCTGGACGGCGTGGAGGCGACCCGGCGGATCTGCGCGGAGCCGGACGCGCCGAAGGTGCTGATCCTGACCACGTTCGACCTGGACGAGTACGCCTTCTCCGGGCTGAAGGCGGGCGCCTCCGGGTTCATGCTCAAGGACGTGCCGCCCGGTGAGCTGCTGGCCGCCATCCGGTCCGTGCACAGCGGCGACGCCGTCGTGGCGCCCTCCACCACCCGGCGGCTGCTGGACCGCTTCGCGCCGATGCTGCCCTCCAGCGGCAAGGAGCCGCGGCACAAGGAGCTGGAGCGGCTCACCGACCGGGAACGGGAGGTGATGGTGCTGGTCGCGCAGGGCCTGTCCAACGGCGAGATCGCGGCGCGGCTGGTGCTGAGCGAGGCCACGGTGAAGACCCATGTGGGCCGCATCCTGACCAAGCTGGGCCTGCGCGACCGGGTGCAGGTGGTCGTGCTGGCGTATGAGACCGGGCTGGTGCGCGCGGGCGGTCACGGCTGAGCCGGGCCCTGCCCGAAGCAGCCCCGCGGGGGCCGCTTCTCCGGCTCCTCAGCGCAGGACGCCCTCGATGAAGTCGCTGCCCAGGCGGGCCACCGCGGACAGGTTCAGCTGGTGCTGGACGTACCGGCCGCGGCGGCAGTCGGTGATCAGGCCCGCCTTCTTCAGCACCGCCAGATGCCGGGATATCTCGGGGGCCGACATGCCGTGCGCGTCGGCCAGTTCGCCGGTGGTGTGCGGGGCGCGCGCGAGATGCCGGCACAGGCGTATGCGCACGGGGTGGGCCAGGGCCTCCAGGCGGCGCGTGAGCTGCTCGACGGACGGGGCCTGCGGGCGGGTGCCGCTCGCGGGGTAGGAGATCGAGGGCTGCCAGCCGAACCGGTGCAGGACCAGGACGTGCGGCCAGCCGAGGCTGGTCGGCACCAGGACCAGGCCGCCGTCGCCCGTGGCGGTGCGGCCCACCGAGAGCTTGTCGACCGTGATGAGTCCGGCCTCCTCGTCCAGCGAGATGGCCTCGGACAGGGACGCGAGGGCCTCGCCGAGGCCCCTGCGGCGCAGGAGCTCGGTCTTGTGCCGTGCGTCGGCGGCGAGTTGGGGCTGGACGCGGGCCCAGGTGTCGGCGAAGAAGGCCTCGTCGCAGTCGAGCATCAGCTGCCGGAACCACGCGCGGACGACCGGCGGGTCATCCAGCAGACGGCGCGCGAACCGCTCCTGCACGGTCCCGCGCGCGGCGGCCAGTTCCAGGGAGCGGCGGCGCAGCTCCGGGTCGTCGAGCAGGGGCGGCTCCTGGACGTCGTAGCTCAGCTGGCAGGTGAACTCCAGCGCGGCGTTGACGAACTGATCGTCCGTCAGCTTGTCCAGCAGGTCCAGCTCCTCGGCGAGGGTGGCGCCGGGCAGGGTGCGCCGACCGGGGATGCCCGCGAACGGGGCGAAGACGTCCGAGAACGTCGTACGCCACAGGAAGTCGGCCTCGCACAGGCGATCGGCCAGCCGGGGGTCCAGCCGGGACGAGACGGCGGTCGCCCAGCCCTGGAGGTCGGGGTGGTGGCCGGGCTCGCTGAGCGCGTGCAGGGCCATCCCCAGCTCCGCCAGCGGGGAGGGCACGACGCACACGCGCCCCCACTTCCCGGCCCCGCCCGACCCGGGGGCGCCCTCGTCGGCGAGTCCGGAGACGTCGATCGTCACGCTCATGTGTCCATCGTGCACCGGCCCACTGACAGTGCCCCCGTGGATTGACGGCAGCCGTCAATCCACGGGACTTCCGCACGGGCCTCGGCCAGGCTTGAGGGACCGGGGCAGCCGCGGAGCCCGATCAGCCACAGATCAGCCACGTCCCGTGAAGGCGACCAGCCATGAGCATCACCCAGCAGTACCTCCTCGACAGCTACCGCGCGCGAGTGCTCGGCGAGCCCGAGCCGCCCGCGCCCGGCCGCCACGACCTGATGGTGGCGCGCGAACTGCGCGAGTACCGGCGCTTCAGCGCGGTCATCGCCGAATGCCGGGCACGCGGACGCGTGCGCCACACCCTGCGCCGGTGGCTGCGTCCCCGCGCGCTGTGATCAGCGTGCGGGCAGGCGTGTCACGAAGTCGGCGACGGCCGCCCGCACGTCGTCCGCAGTCCACTCCAGGCCCGCGGCGGCGACCGTGACCTCCGTGAACGCCAGGTCCGGTCCGCCGCGGTCCCAGGCCCGCGCGAACAGCAGGACCGAGGTCTCCTCCGCCTGCCGCACCGCGGCCTCGGCCACCACGCCGGGGTCGTACGGAAGCCAGACCTGGAACTCGTGGGTGTGCGGCTCGTGCGGGTGGACGCGCGCCCAGGGCAGCCCGGCCTCGGCGAAACCCTCGCGCAGCGCGCCGGCCACCACGCGCGCGTGCCGCACGTATTCCGGCAGCCGCGGCAGTTCCGTCTCCAGTCCGACGAGCGCGGCGAGGGCGGTCGGGAACTGCTGGAAGACCATGCCGCCGTACCGGTGCCGCCAGGTCTTCGCCTCCTCGACCAGGGTCTTGGGCCCGGCCAGCGCGGCGCCGCCGAAACCGCCGAGGGACTTGTAGAACGACACGTAGACGCTGTCGGCGAGGCCCGCGATCTCCTCCAGAGGGCGGCCGAAGCGCTCCGTGCACTCCCACAGGCGCGCGCCGTCGAAGTGCACCACCGCGTCGCGCTCCCGCGCGGCCTCGACGGTCGCCGTCAGCTCCTGCCAGGTGGGCAGCACATAACCGGCGTCCCTGAGGGGCAGTTCCAGCATCAGCGCGCCGAAGGGCTCGTCGAAGTCGCGTATCTCGGCGGCCGTGGGCAGCCGGGGCTCGCTGGTCACCCGCACCGGGCGCAGGCCGCTGACCTGGCTGAAGGCGTTCCGCTCGTGCACTTCGGGGTGGGACAGGGCGTGCAGGGCGACCGTGCGGTCGCCGGTGCGCGCCGCCCAGCAGCGCAGGGCCACCTGCTGGGCCATCGTGCCCGTCGGGAAGAACGCGGCGGCCTCGGTGCCGAGCAGGCCGGCGACCCGCTCCTCCAGGGCGCCCACGATCCGGTCGCCGTAGACGTCCGCCCGCTCGTCGAGGTCGTAGACCTCGGGCGCCGTCCGCGCCAGCCAGTCCAGGCGGTCCCGGATCGTGCCCTCGAAGCGAGGGCGCGACAGCACGCGCCGCGCCTGTTTCGCGGCGGCCACCCGCCGCTCGTACCGTGCCTGCCTCTGGTCCTCTTCAGCCGTGTCCGTCATGCCGCGGATCATGCCGTGCCGCACGCGCGCGACGCACGGGGGTTTCCGCGCGGCGCCCCCGTCCGCGGGCGTGTCGAAACCCACAGCCTGTGGACAACCGGCCGCCGCCGAACCGGATAGCGTTAACATGACGAGAAATCGTTCGGTACATCGTCCGGTACCCCGAGCGGACTGGAACGGGAAGGCCGCCGTCGCGTGAGTACAGTCCACCAGCCAGACCTCAAGGACCGCCCCGCGCGGCTCACCGTCGGTGTCGTCGGCGCCGGCCGCGTGGGCCCCGCGCTGGCCGCGTCCCTCCAGCTCGCCGGGCACCGCCCGGTGGCCGTCTCCGGCGTCTCCGACGCCTCCCGCAGGCGCGCCGAGACCATGCTCCCGGACGTGCCCCTGGTGCCGCCCGCCGAGGTTCTCCAGCGGGCCGACCTGGTGCTGCTCACCGTCCCCGACGACGCCCTGCCCGGCCTGGTCGCCGGCCTCGCCGAGACCGGTGCCGTACGGCCGGGCCAGCTGCTCGTGCACACCTCCGGCCGGTACGGCGTCGGGGTGCTCGACCCCGCCCTGCGCGCGGGCGCGCTGCCGCTGGCGCTGCACCCGGCGATGACGTTCACCGGCACCCCGGTGGACGTCCAGCGCCTGGCCGGCTGCTCCTTCGGCGTCACCGCGCCCGAGGAGCTGCGGCTGGCCGCCGAGGCCCTGGTCATCGAGATGGGCGGCGAGCCCGAGTGGATCAGCGAGGCCAACCGCCCGCTCTACCACGCGGCCCTCGCGCTCGGCGCCAACCACCTGGTCACCCTGGTCGCGCAGTCGATGGAGCTGCTGCGCACGGCCGGTGTGACGGCACCCGACCGGATGCTCGGCCCGCTGCTCGGCGCCGCCCTGGACAACGCGCTGCGCTCCGGCGACCTGGCGCTCACCGGGCCCGTCGCGCGCGGGGACGCCGGCACGGTCGCGGCGCACGTCACCGAGCTGCGCAAGCACGCCCCGCAGACCGTCGCGGGCTACCTCGCGATGGCCCGCGCCACCGCCGACCGGGCCCTCGCCCACGGCCTGCTGAAACCGGAACTCGCCGAGGACCTGCTCGGCGTGCTGGCCGACGGATCCGCCGGCACCAACGGCACCGAGGGGAACGCCTGATGACCGCCGCACTGCTGAGCACCACCGACGAGCTGCACGCGCGCGTGCGCCGTGGCCGCCGTGCCGTCGTGATGACCATGGGCGCCCTGCACGAGGGCCACGCGACCCTGATCCGCTCCGCGCGCGAGCTGGCCGGACCGGACGGCGAGGTCGTGGTCACCGTCTTCGTCAATCCGCTGCAGTTCGGCGCGGGCGAGGACCTCGACCGCTATCCGCGCACCCTCGAAGCCGACCTGAAGCTCGCCGAGCAGGCGGGCGCGGACGCCGTCTTCGCGCCCTCCGTGGACGAGGTCTACCCGGGCGGTGAGCCCCAGGTGCGCATCACCGCCGGCCCCATGGGCGAGCGCCTGGAGGGCGCCTCGCGGCCGGGCCACTTCGACGGCATGCTCACCGTCGTCGCCAAGCTGCTGCACCTCACCCGCCCCGACGCGGCCCTGTTCGGGCAGAAGGACGCCCAGCAGCTGGCGCTGATCCGGCGCATGGTGCGGGACCTGAACTTCGGTGTCGAGATCATCGCCGTACCGACCGTGCGCGAGCCGGACGGGCTCGCCCTGTCCAGCCGCAACCGCTACCTCTCGCCCGAGGAGCGCGACACGGCACTCGCGCTGTCCCGCGCGCTGTTCGCGGGCCGCGACCGGCACGCGGCGCAGGAGGCGCTGCGCGCGCGTGCCCGCGAAGTGCCCTCCACGCACGCGCGTGCCGAGGCGCTCAGCGCCCTGGGGGAGTCCCGCGCGGCCGCCGACGCGCACGCGGTGGCCACCGCGTCCCCCGGCGGTCCGGCCGCGGTCCGCGCGGCGGCCCGCCAGGTGCTGGACGAGGCCGCCCGGTTCCTCCCGCCGCTGCGGCTGGACTACCTCGCCCTGGTCGACCCCGCCGACTTCACCGAGATCGGTGACGACTTCACCGGCGAGGCCGTCCTCGCCGTCGCAGCCCGCGTCGGTACGACCCGGCTGATCGACAACCTCCCCCTGACCTTCGGAACCCTCGGAGCCGCCTCGTGACCAGCACAGGCATACGACTGCACGCGCCCGCCCCCGGGTGGAGCATCTCGGCGGACGTGGTCGTCGTCGGCTCCGGCGTGGCCGGCCTCACCGCGGCTCTGCGCTGCGAGGCCGCCGGGCTCACGACGGTCGTCGTCACCAAGGCCCGGCTGGACGACGGCTCCACGCGCTGGGCGCAGGGCGGCATCGCCGCGGCCCTCGGCGACGGCGACACCCCCGAGCAGCACCTCGACGACACGCTGGTCGCCGGCGCGGGCCTGTGCGACGAGGCGGCCGTACGGCTCCTCGTCACCGAGGGCCCCGACGCGGTACGGCGGCTGATCTCCACCGGCGCGCACTTCGACACCGACGGCGAGGGCGACATCCACCTCACCCGCGAGGGCGGCCACCACCGGCGCCGGATCGCGCACGCGGGCGGCGACGCCACCGGCGCGGAGGTCTCCCGGGCGCTCGTCGAGGCCGTACACGCGCGTGGGCTGCGCACGATCGAGAACGCGCTGGTGCTGGACCTGCTGACCGACACCGAGGGCCGTACGGCCGGTGTCACGCTGCACGTGATGGGCGAGGGGCAGCACGACGGCGTGGGCGCCGTGCACGCCCCCGCGGTGGTCCTGGCGACCGGCGGCATGGGGCAGGTGTTCTCCGCGACCACCAACCCGTCCGTGTCGACCGGCGATGGTGTGGCGCTGGCGCTGCGCGCGGGCGCCGAGGTCAGCGACCTGGAGTTCGTGCAGTTCCACCCGACCGTGCTGTTCCTCGGCCCGGAGGCGGAGGGGCAGCAGCCGCTCGTCTCCGAGGCGGTGCGCGGCGAGGGCGCCCATCTGGTCGACGCCGACGGCGTGCGCTTCATGGTGGGCCGGCACGAGCTGGCCGAGCTGGCGCCCCGGGACATCGTCGCCAAGGGCATCCTGCGGCGGATGCTGGAGCAGGGCGCCGAGCACATGTACCTCGACGCCCGGCACTTCGGCGCCGACATGTGGGAGCACCGCTTCCCGACCATCCTGGCCGCCTGCCGCGCCAACGGCATCGACCCGCTCACCGAGCCCATCCCGATCGCCCCGGCCGCCCACTACGCCTCCGGCGGCGTGCGCACCGACGCGCGGGGCCGTACGACGGTGCCCGGCCTGTACGCGTGCGGCGAGGTCGCCTGCACCGGCGTGCACGGAGCGAACCGGCTGGCCTCCAACTCCCTGCTCGAAGGCCTGGTCTACGCCGAGCGGATCGCCGCCGACATCGCGGCCGAGCAGGCCGGGAACGGCCTCCACGCGCGCGTGCCCGCACCGGTCCCGTACCCGGAGACCCCCGCCCACCCGCTGCTCGCCCCCGAGACCCGCTTCGCCATCCAGCGGATCATGACCGAGGGCGCGGGTGTGCTGCGCTCCGGGGAGTCCCTCGCGCGGGCCGCCGAACAGCTCCAGCAGCTGCACGTGCAGGCCCGTGACGCCCTGGCGGAGCAGGGCAAGACGGCCGAGCCCGGCGTCGACACCTGGGAGGCCACCAACCTCCTGTGCGTCGCCCGGGTCCTGGTCGCCGCCGCCCAGTTGCGCGAGGAGACCCGCGGCTGCCACTGGCGCGAGGACCGCGCCGAGCGCGACGACGCGAACTGGCGGCGCCACATCGTCGTACGGCTGAACCCCGACCGGTCCCTGGCCGTACGCGGCACGGACAGCGCAGACTTCCCCCCGACCCGGTAACACCAGCGAACCCAGCGCCCCAGGAGCAGTGACAGACGTGAGCACCGACGACCTTCCCCTCGTTCCCGCCGGCGGCTGCGGCGACGACTGCGCCTGCGGCGCCGAGGGCGACCACGAGTACCTGGAGTGCGGACTCGACCCCGCGCTCGCCGAGCTGCTGGCCGCCGCCGGGCTCGATCCGATCGAGGTCGAGGACGTCGCCAACGTCGCCATCCAGGAGGACCTGGACGGCGGCGTGGACGTGACGACCGTCGCGACCATCCCCGAGGAGGCCACCGCCACCGGCGACTTCACCGCGCGCGAGGCGGGCGTCGTGGCCGGCCTCAGGGTCGCCGAGGCCGTCCTGTCCGTGGTGTGCACGGACGAGTTCGAGGTCGAGCGGCACGCCGAGGACGGCGACCGGGTCGAGGCCGGCCAGAAGCTGCTGTCGGTCACCACGCGCACGCGCGATCTGCTCACCGCCGAGCGCAGCGCGCTGAACATCCTGTGCCGTCTGTCCGGCATCGCGACCGCCACGCGCGCGTGGGCGGACGCGCTGGAGGGCACGAAGACGAAGGTCCGCGACACCCGCAAGACGACCCCCGGCCTGCGCTCGCTGGAGAAGTTCGCCGTCCGCTGCGGCGGGGGCGTCAACCACCGCATGTCGCTGTCGGACGCGGCCCTGGTCAAGGACAACCACGTGGTCGCCGCCGGCGGCGTCGCACAGGCCTTCAAGGCCGTGCGGGAGACCTTTCCGGACGTGCCGATCGAGGTCGAGGTCGACACGCTGCACCAGCTGCGCGAGGTGGTCGAGGCGGGCGCCGACCTGATCCTGCTGGACAACTTCACGCCCGGCGAGTGCGCGGAGGCCGTCGGCATCGTCGGCGGCAGGGCCCTGCTGGAGGCCTCCGGCCGGCTGACGCTCGGCAACGCGCGCGCGTACGCCGACACCGGTGTGGACTTCCTGGCGGTCGGCGCCCTCACCCACTCCTCGCCGATCCTGGACATCGGCCTGGACCTGCGCGAGGCGGAGTAACGGCGATGCTGCTCACGATCGACGTCGGCAACACGCACACGGTCCTCGGCCTGTTCGACGGCGAGGACATCGTCGAGCACTGGCGCATCTCCACGGACGCGCGCCGCACGGCGGACGAGCTGGCGGTGCTGCTCCAGGGCCTGATGGGTATGCACCCGCTGCTCGGCGAGGAGCTGGGCGACGGCATCGACGGCATCGCGATCTGCGCGACCGTCCCCTCGGTGCTGCACGAGCTGCGCGAGGTCACCCGCAGGTACTACGGCGACGTGCCCGCGGTGCTCGTCGAACCGGGCGTGAAGACCGGCGTGCCGATCCTCACGGACAACCCCAAGGAGGTCGGCGCCGACCGGATCATCAACGCCGTCGCGGCCGTGGAGCTGTACGGCGGCCCGGCGATCGTCGTCGACTTCGGCACGGCGACCACGTTCGACGCGGTCTCCGCGCGCGGGGAGTACGTCGGCGGCGTCATCGCGCCCGGTATCGAGATCTCCGTGGAGGCGCTCGGCGTCAAGGGCGCGCAGCTGCGCAAGATCGAGGTGGCCCGGCCGCGCAGCGTGATCGGCAAGAACACCGTCGAGGCCATGCAGGCGGGCATCGTGTACGGCTTCGCCGGGCAGGTCGACGGGGTGGTCGAGCGGATGGCCCGGGAGCTGGCCGACGACCCGGACGACGTGACGGTGATCGCCACGGGCGGGCTCGCGCCGATGGTGCTGGGGGAGTCCTCGGCGATCGACGAGCACCAGCCGTGGCTGACGCTGATCGGGCTGCGCCTGGTGTACGAGCGCAACATGTCGCGGCTGTGAACCGGCCGGTGCCCTCTTCGCACGGCGCCGGTCTTCTCACACCCACGCGCGCGTGGGTGTGTCCGTGGCCCCGGTCGAGGGAAACCGGGAGCGACACGCGGCCGACACAGCATTCCGTTCCATCACTTTTGTCCGATTAGCGGTAGCGTCGCCGCATGCCCACGCCATACGGATCCCGCGGCGGCATGGCGTTCGGCGCGGAGGAGCTGCGTGTGCTCCGCCGCGCCCTCGCCCTCGCCCTCCACCCCGGTCAGGCTTCTGCCGGGGACGTCCAGGACTGTTTCCGGCTCGCCGAGTCGCTCGACGAGGCGATGCGCGAGGGGGCGAGACTGCGCGCGTTCCTGGTGGCGGACCTCGGCCGGTACCGGGCCGCCTTGCCGGGCGGCGCCGCCGGTTATCTCGCCCTCCTGGAGGAGGTGCTGGGGGCCGGGTACCGGCCGACGCCGCAGGACCTGGCCGCGCTGCGGGCGCTGGGCGGCAACCCCGCGGCCGCCGCACTGCTGGACCGCTGCCGGGCGCTGACCGAGCAGGACGTGCGGGCCCGGTTCGCGCAGGGCCCCCGGAGGGTGCCCGCCCCCGCCGTACCGCCCGCGAGGACGCGCCTGATGGCGCTCCCCGGGGGCTCGGCGCAGACTCCGGCCCAGGAGCCCGGGAGTCCCGGGAAACCCGCCGAGAAGCCCGATCCGCGCCCCGAGCCGGTCCCCGCCAAGCAGCCCCCGCCGCGACCCGACCGGCCCATCCCGACGCCGGGCGAGGTGTTCCCCCCGCGCCGCAAGCCCGCACCCCCACCGGAACAACTGGCCGCGGGCTGACCGCGCCGCTGTCCGCCGCGGCGGGACAGCCGTCCACCCTCGGGGAAGCCCCCGACCCGCCG
Source organism: Streptomyces sp. NPDC104106 (assembly GCF_055584345.1). Classification (NCBI taxonomy): domain Bacteria; kingdom Bacillati; phylum Actinomycetota; class Actinomycetes; order Kitasatosporales; family Streptomycetaceae; genus Streptomyces; species Streptomyces sp. NPDC104106. The sequence goes on along the minus strand of NZ_JBVJMF010000011.1, from coordinate 34,501 downwards.
ACCCGCCGCGCCGCCGCATCCGCCCAGGTCCCGGGGGCGGGCGGTGCGGTTCGCGCACCCCGCCCCTTTCGCCCGTTCCCGCGTGGCTACTCTGGAGGCATGGACTACGTCTCCGCGCTCGTGCCCCCGGTCGTGATGGCCGTGTTCTTCATCGGTGTGGTCAGGGTGATCGTGAAGACCCAGGGCGGGGCCGCCAAGGCCAAGGAGGACGCGGCCGTGGACGCCGCCCTCGCCCGCGCGGAGAGTGCGGGCCAGGCCTCCGCCGCCGGCGACGCCTGAGCGACCTCACCCGGCGTACGACTCCCGCATCCCGGTGCGGCGCCGAGTCGTACGCCCTTTTTGTTCGCATTCGCGGGCCTAGTGCACGTCCGGCACGCCATTGCCGGGATCTCCCACTATTGTTCTGAGCTGTGCCTCGCCCATTGGGAGAACTCGAAGACGCGGTCATGACGCGGGTGTGGAAGTGGAACCGCCCGGTGACCGTTCGAGAAGTCCTGGAAGACCTCCAGCAGGAACGCTCGATCGCCTACACCACCGTGATGACGGTTTTGGACAATCTCCATCAGAAGGGCTGGGTGCGCCGGGAGGCGGAAGGACGGGCCTATCGATATGAGGCCGTCTCGACGCGCGCCGCGTACGCCGCCGCCCTGATGAACGACGCCTGGTCGCAGAGCGACAACCCGGCCGCCGCTCTCGTCGCCTTCTTCGGGATGATGAGCGCGGAACAGCGCCAGGCCCTGCGGGACGCCGTGCGCATCGTCCAGGGACCGGAAACCCGGGAAGCCCCCGAAGCCGCCGAACCCCGGCAAGAGGAAGCCGGGCGACAGCAGCCCGCCGGACCCGCGCAAGAGCAGAACCCCGGCTCGGCAGAGGGTGGCGCCGGGCGATAACGTCCGCACATGTCAGCAGAGCACCCCGAAGTCTCGGCAAAAGCCATCACCGTCCGCCGGGCGCGGACCAGCGATGTCCCGGCCGTACGTCGCCTCCTCGACGCCTACGCGCGTGACCGCATCCTGCTCGACAAAGCCACCGTCACGCTTTACGAGGACATCCAGGAGTTCTGGGTCGCGGAACGCGACGACAACGCCGAGGTGGTCGGCTGCGGTGCGCTGCACGTCATGTGGGAGGACCTCGCGGAAGTCCGCACCCTCGCGGTGAAGCCGGGTCTCAAGGGCGCCGGCGTCGGGCATCAGTTGCTGGAGAAGTTGCTGGAGACGGCGCGCTGGCTCGGGGTTCGGCGGGTTTTCTGCCTGACCTTCGAAGTGGACTTCTTCGGGAAGCACGGCTTCGTGGAGATCGGGGAGACGCCCGTCGACACCGATGTGTACGCGGAGCTGTTGCGTTCCTATGACGAGGGCGTCGCCGAGTTCCTCGGTCTCGAACGAGTGAAACCGAACACCTTGGGCAACAGCCGGATGCTTCTGCATCTGTGATCGTCATTGCCCGGGTGCCCTATGTCCGAAACGCGCATGTTTCCGGGCGGTGGCGGGCCGCTGGTGCTCTCCCAGGGGTTTGTGTTTTTCCGGCAAAAGCGGTTTGCTTTCCGGCGTAGTGCAGTACTGCATATAACAGGGGCGGCGAAACGGCGGACGCCACACACCCCTGGCCCTCAACGTTATCGATGAAAGGAAATCCGGTGGCACAGAAGGTTCAGGTCCTTCTTGTCGACGACCTCGACGGCGGCGAGGCGGACGAGACCGTCACGTTCGCGCTGGACGGCAAGACGTACGAGATCGATCTCACGACCGCCAATGCGGACAAGCTGCGTGGGCTTCTGGAGCCCTATGTGAAGGGCGGCCGTCGTACCGGGGGCCGTGCCTCTGGCGGACGCGGAAAGGCGCGTGCCGCTTCCGGTGGCAGCCAGGACACCGCGGCGATCCGCGCGTGGGCGAAGGAGAACGGGTACGAGGTCAACGACCGCGGCCGTGTTCCGGGGAACATCCGCGAGGCCTACGAGAAGGCCAACGGCTGATCCCGCCGCACGGCGGGCGACGGCCCGGCGCACGCGCGCCGCAGCTGGGCGCGGTGACATGCCACTGCCACCGTGTCCACCAGCCGCACGAGATCGGGGACGCTCCCCTCGCGTCCCACGGCAGACAGCGCCGGCAGCGAGGCCTCGACCTCGCATCCCGGCCCGGGGGGCCGCAGCCACACGGCGGCCCCCCGCACGCGACCGGTCACCGGTAGGGACGACATCGGCGCCTGTGGCGCGCTCCCGGCCGCCTCCGCCCCGGCCGGCGGCACTGGTGCCTCCAGTACGTCGCCCGCGCCCAGCGCCCGCAGATCGAGGGTGACGGCGCTCCACTCCAGCCAGTCCAGCAGCCCCGGCAGCTCCTCCGCGCTGCCCGCGGCCACCAGCAGTTCCATCCGGTCGCCCCGCAGGGCCACCGGAGAGCCCGGTGCGAGACGCCGGAGCGCTCGCGCGCCCGCCTCGGCCGGTACGTCCAGGACGTCGAACCGCACGCCCGTGACCAGCCGCAGCGGCTGTCCGGGCACGGTCGCCCACCCCAGATCGTTCTCGTACCAGTGACGAGCCCGAGCGGCCGGGTCGGCGCAGGCTTCGGGTCGCCGGGCGAGGGGCCTGCGGGGAAGGGGAACGGTGTGGACGTCGAGGTGCGCGGGGGTCGTGGACGTCATGCGCGTCATGGGGGTCCGCCTGCGTCGTGGGGGTCGTGCCAGGTGCAACCGGTGAAACGGGCGTGGAGTTACGTTGCGTGTTCAAGCGGATGCGCTGCGTGCCTGAAAAGGGGGCGAGTGGGGGTCGGGGGAGGCGCGGGGTTGTTCGCCCATAGCGGAGCGAACGGGGGCGCACGGCATGGAGTGTCAGCGTCCGCGGGTAAGACATGCCTAGTGGGAGGGGGCGACACGCAGGGCCGGCTGTCTCACGTTCGCCATCGGCGTACTGGCGATGGGGGTAACTACCTGGCCTGCGGGAACATCGTCTCGCACCATCAGGTTGGAGCAGATGTCGGCGTTCGGGGTCAGGAGGCCAAGGACGGTGTCGGCAGTTGGAATGAGCGGTCCCCGCTTGCGGGACTAAGCTGCGGAAGGACAGGGAGGGGAAGTTCCCCCCCACTGCCTGACCGCTCTGAGGAGCGATTAACGATGTTCGAGAGGTTCACCGACCGCGCGCGGCGGGTTGTCGTCCTGGCTCAGGAAGAAGCCCGGATGCTCAACCACAACTACATCGGCACCGAGCACATCCTCCTGGGTCTCATCCACGAGGGCGAAGGTGTCGCCGCTAAGGCCCTGGAGAGCCTCGGCATTTCGCTTGAGGCGGTCCGCCAGCAGGTGGAGGAGATCATCGGCCAGGGCCAGCAGGCCCCGTCCGGTCACATCCCCTTCACCCCCCGTGCCAAGAAGGTCCTGGAGCTGTCGCTCCGCGAGGCCCTTCAGCTGGGCCACAACTACATCGGCACGGAGCACATCCTGCTCGGCCTGATCCGCGAGGGCGAGGGCGTCGCCGCCCAGGTCCTGGTCAAGCTGGGCGCAGACCTCAACCGGGTGCGGCAGCAGGTCATCCAGCTGCTCTCCGGTTACCAGGGCAAGGAGACCGCCGCCGCCGGCGGGCCGGCCGAGGGCACGCCCTCGACCTCCCTCGTCCTGGACCAGTTCGGCCGGAACCTCACCCAGGCCGCTCGTGAGTCCAAGCTCGACCCGGTCATCGGGCGCGAGAAGGAGATCGAGCGGGTCATGCAGGTGCTGTCCCGCCGTACCAAGAACAACCCGGTGCTGATCGGTGAGCCCGGCGTCGGCAAGACCGCCGTCGTCGAGGGCCTCGCCCAGGCCATCGTCAAGGGCGAGGTGCCCGAGACGCTGAAGGACAAGCACCTCTACACGCTGGACCTCGGCGCCCTGGTCGCCGGCTCCCGCTACCGCGGTGACTTCGAGGAGCGCCTGAAGAAGGTGCTCAAGGAGATCCGCACCCGCGGCGACATCATCCTGTTCATCGACGAGCTGCACACGCTGGTCGGTGCGGGTGCCGCCGAGGGCGCCATCGACGCGGCTTCCATCCTGAAGCCGATGCTGGCCCGCGGTGAGCTGCAGACCATCGGTGCGACCACGCTGGACGAGTACCGCAAGCACCTGGAGAAGGACGCGGCCCTGGAGCGCCGCTTCCAGCCCATCCAGGTCGCCGAGCCGTCCCTGCCGCACACGATCGAGATCCTCAAGGGCCTGCGCGACCGCTACGAGGCGCACCACCGCGTCTCCATCACGGACGAGGCCCTGGTCCAGGCCGCCACCCTGGCCGACCGGTACATCTCCGACCGCTTCCTGCCGGACAAGGCGATCGACCTGATCGACGAGGCCGGTTCCCGGATGCGCATCCGCCGGATGACCGCTCCGCCGGACCTGCGCGAGTTCGACGAGAAGATCGCCGCCGTCCGCCGGGACAAGGAGTCCGCGATCGACTCGCAGGACTTCGAGAAGGCCGCCTCTCTCCGTGACAAGGAGAAGCAACTGCTGGCCGCCAAGGCGAAGCGGGAGAAGGAGTGGAAGGCCGGCGACATGGACGTCGTCGCCGAGGTCGACGGCGAGCTGATCGCCGAGGTCCTCGCCACGGCCACCGGCATCCCGGTCTTCAAGCTGACCGAGGAGGAGTCCAGCCGCCTGCTCCGCATGGAGGAGGAGCTGCACAAGCGGGTCATCGGCCAGAACGACGCCGTCAAGGCGCTGTCGAAGGCGATCCGTCGTACGCGCGCGGGCCTGAAGGACCCCAAGCGTCCGGGTGGTTCGTTCATCTTCGCCGGCCCGTCCGGTGTCGGTAAGACCGAACTGTCCAAGGCGCTCGCCGAGTTCCTCTTCGGTGACGAGGACGCGCTGATCTCCCTCGACATGTCGGAGTTCAGCGAGAAGCACACGGTCTCGCGTCTCTTCGGTTCCCCGCCCGGATACGTGGGTTACGAAGAGGGCGGCCAGCTGACCGAGAAGGTCCGCCGCAAGCCGTTCTCCGTCGTCCTGTTCGACGAGGTCGAGAAGGCCCACCCGGACATCTTCAACTCGCTGCTGCAGATCCTGGAGGACGGTCGCCTGACCGACTCCCAGGGCCGGGTCGTGGACTTCAAGAACACGGTCATCATCATGACGACCAACCTCGGCACCCGGGACATCTCCAAGGGATTCAACCTCGGCTTCGCGGCCTCGGGTGACACGAAGACCAACTACGAGCGCATGAAGAACAAGGTGTCGGACGAGCTGAAGCAGCACTTCCGCCCCGAGTTCCTCAACCGCGTCGACGACGTGGTCGTCTTCCCGCAGCTGACGCAGGACGACATCCTGCGGATCGTCGACCTGATGATCAGCAAGGTGGACGAGCGCCTGAAGGACCGGGACATGGGCATCGAGCTGTCCCAGTCCGCCAAGGAGCTGCTGTCCAAGAAGGGTTACGACCCGGTGCTGGGCGCGCGTCCGCTGCGTCGCACGATCCAGCGCGAGATCGAGGACACGCTCTCGGAGAAGATTCTCTTCGGCGAGCTGCGCCCCGGTCACATCGTGGTCGTGGACACCGAGGGCGAGGGCGACGCCCAGACCTTCACCTTCCGCGGTGAGGAGAAGTCGGCGCTGCCCGACGTCCCGCCGATCGAGCAGGCGGCCGGCGGTGCCGGACCGAACCTGAGCAAGGAGGCGTAAGCCTCCGGCGGATCAGCCGAACAGAGAAGGGGCCGGTGCGGACAGCGCCGGCCCCTTCTCCATGGCTGGAACCCCGCGGCTTACGACAACTGCCCGTTGTAGTCCGGCAGTTTGAAGGTCTTCTCGGCGTGGCCGCCGGAGAGGTCGGTGGCGCTGTTGCCGATGTTCGCGATGATCGTGTAGCCCTTGTTCTCGATGTCGACGCGCTGGGCCGTCTTGTAGGCGGCGACGTCCTTGAAGAGGTCGCTCAGGCCGCGGACGTAGAGACCGGAGACGTCGTAGCCGTCGTACTCCAGGTTCCATTCGGTGGGCTCTTCGATGATGCCCGGGCGGGCGGTGACGAAGAAGAGGGAGACGCCGTGCTCCTGGGCGTACCGTGCGACGTTCAGGACGGGCTTGTTGGCCGGCTGGGGGTAGCTGAAGCCGAAGTCGGTCTCCAGCGTCGTGTTGTCGACGTCGAAGACGATCGCCTGCTTCTCGCCGGGCCTGGCGGCGGCGATGCGCTCCTGCAGGTACGGCAGGGCCTGGTCCATCACCGCCTGGCAGTCCTTCTGCCAGGTCGCGTAGTCCACCTTGGTGGCGGAGGCGGAGGCTGGGACGGTGGCGCTCGCGGCCTGGGCCGGGGCGGCCAGTGCGATCAGGGCGGTCAGGGCGGTCGCGGAAACGGCGGTGGCGGTGACGCGGCTGGCCCAGGGGGCTCTGCTCATCGGTGGTGTCCTCTCGCGCGGTGGGCGGCCTGAATGTCAGGGACATGATCTGTGACGCGGGTGGCGCGCGGGGAACCGTAGGGTTACCAGGGGGTAGGTGCCGAGAGGTGCCCGTCACGTTTCCGCCATCGTCGGCGTGGGGTGCCGGTGATAAGCCGCACAGGCGCGAGGGCCCCTACGAAGCTGGATAGGGCCCCGTTTGCCAGGCAAATTCCAGTAAAAGCGATGGTAAAGAAGGGGGATTTACAGTCTTCTACTACTGAGTGCCGTATTTGGGCGTTTTGGGGTGTGTGGGGTGCTGGACTGCCAAGGGATGGCCGCCGGGCGGGACGTCTGTTCGCCGGGTGGCGGTCCTGTCTTTCGAATGCACGAGGTTCCGATGTTCCAGCGCGCCACGTCCCGCTCTTTCCGTACGTCCTCGCTTCGCGCCCGGACGGCCGTCCTGGCCGCCACGGTCGGGGCCGCGGCCGTCGTGGGGACCGGGGCCGCGAGCGCGGCCGCGCCGTCCGCCGCCTCCTGGGTCGACCCGGTGAAGAAGTACACCCTGTCGGCCCGGTTCATGCAGTCCGGTGCCATGTGGCAGGCCAAGCACAGCGGGCAGGACTTCGCCGTGCCGACCGGCACCGAGGTCGTCGCCGTGCACGGCGGTACCGTCGTCAAGGCCGGTCCGAACGGCGCCGGCGACGGTCCCGCGTACGGCAACGCCGTCGTGATCAAGCACGGCACCGGCACCTACTCGCAGTACGCGCACCTGTCCCGGATCGACGTCAGGGCCGGCCAGGTGGTCGCCACCGGCCGGCGCATCGCGCTGTCCGGCTCCACCGGCAACTCCAGCGGCCCCCACCTGCACTTCGAGATCCGTACGAATCCGGGCTACGGCTCCGCCGTCGACCCGGTCGCCTTCCTGCGCGGCAAGGGCGCGGGCCGCTGAGCCGAGCGGCTTCGGCGAAGCCGGCGCGGTTCCGCGGCGCCCCGAAGAGGCGCGGGGCCGCGCCGATCTGCGGCTCCGCCGCGTGGGCGCGACAGGCCGCGACGGACCCGCGGTCGCCCGACGGCAGGTCGCGGCCACTGCCCGTGGAGCGCCTCAGTGCCGCCGGCAGGCGTGCTCGTGCGCCTGTGTGATCAGGTCCATGGCGACCGCGAGAGTGGCCTCACGCCTTTTCTCGCGGTCGCCCTCCACGTCGTTCATCGCGAACATCCCGGCGTGCAGGGTGAACATCGCGCTGACGGAGCGCACCTGGTCGACCAGGTCGGCGTCCCGGTCGACGAGGATGTCCCGCAGGCCGCGCATGCGGTCCTTGAAGGTGTCGCCGATCTGCAGTTCCCGCACCGTCGCCTGGTTCTCCTGCATGAAGCGGAACAGCGGCTCCGCGCCGGCGAGTGCCTCGCTGTAGCGCCGGATGATCTCCCGCTTGGTCTCCAGGGTGGACGGCTGCTCCCGGCCCCAGTCGATCAGCTCCTGCATCGGCTTCGTCAGGTCCGCGAAGAGACTGACGATGATCTCTTCCTTCGTCTTGAAGTGGTAGTACAGGGCTGCCTTCGTGACGTCGAGACGCTCGGCGATCTCACGCAGAGAGGTCTTCTCGTAGCCCTGCTCCGCGAAGAGTTCGAGCGCCACGTCCTGGATGCGCTGGCGGGTGTTGCCGCGGCGCTGCTGCTTCGTGCCGTCCATGGTGCCGCCCATCCTCGTACTCCTCGCACTCCCACGAAACTTACTTGACGCCCGGCTAGTAACAGGACTACCTTCCCGAGTGTAGCTAACTAGCCGGGCGGCAAGTAAGTAGAAGCCGCAGGGGGAATGGAAAGAAAGATGGCGGACACCATAGAAAACGCCACCATGGGTCAAAAGCCCACAGATAAGGGCAAAAAGCCCAGGAGCGTCCGGGTCGTCCTGCTCGCGCTGATGATCGCGATGATGCTCGCGATGCTCGACAACATGATCGTGGGTACGGCGATGCCGACGATCGTGGGTGAACTGGGCGGCCTGGAGCACCTGAGCTGGGTGGTCACCGGTTACACCCTGGCCACCGCGGCCTCGACCCCGATCTGGGGCAAGCTCGGCGACATGTACGGGCGCAAGGGGTCCTTCCTCAGCTCGATCGTGATCTTCCTGGTCGGCTCCGCGCTCAGCGGTATGGCCCAGAACATGGGCCAGCTCATCGGCTTCCGGGCCGTGCAGGGCCTCGGCGCCGGCGGTCTGATGGTCGGCGTGATGGCGATCATCGGCGACCTGATCCCGCCGCGGGAGCGCGGCAAGTACCAGGGCATGATGGCCGGCGTCATGGCGCTGGCGATGATCGGCGGCCCGCTGGTCGGCGGCACCATCACCGACAACTGGGGCTGGCGCTGGGCCTTCTACATCAACCTGCCGCTCGGCGCCGTCGCGCTCGCGCTGGTCAGCGCCGTGCTGCACCTGCCGAAGAAGCGGGCCAAGGCGGGCATCGACTACCTCGGTGTCGTGCTGCTGACCGTCGGCATCACCTCGATCGTGCTCGTCACCACCTGGGGCGGCAGCCAGTACGCCTGGACCTCCGCGCGGATCATGGAGCTGATCGGCATCGGCGTGGCCACGCTGGTCGGGTTCGTGTTCTGGCAGACCAGGGCCGCCGAGCCGGTGCTGCCGCTGCACATCTTCAGGAGCCGCAACTTCACGCTGATGTCCTTCATCGGCTTCATCACCGGTTTCGTGATGTTCGGCGCGACGCTCTACCTGCCGCTGTACCAGCAGTCGGTGCAGGGCGCCTCCGCGACCAACTCCGGCCTGCTGCTCCTGCCGATGCTCGGCGCGATGCTGGTGACCTCGATGGTCGCGGGCCGGGTGACCACCAACAGCGGCCGCTACAAGGCCTTCCCGATCGTCGGCGGTGTGCTGATGACCGCGGGACTGTACCTGCTGTCCACCATGGGCGCCGGCACGACCCGGCTGACCTCCGGCGTCTACATGGCCGTCCTGGGTCTCGGCATGGGCTGCCTGATGCAGATCACCATGCTGGTCGCGCAGAACAGCGTGGAGATGAAGGACATGGGCGTGGCGTCGTCGTCCACCACCCTGTTCCGTACGCTCGGCTCGTCCTTCGGTGTCGCCATCATGGGCGCGCTGTTCAACGACCGGGTCAAGCACGTCATGGCCGAGCGGGCCGGTGCGGCCGGCAAGCACATGACCGAGAAGAGCGCGGCGCTGGACGCCAAGAGCCTGAGCAAGCTGCCGCCGGTGATCCGGGACGCCTACCAGCACGCCGTCTCCGCCGGTACGCACTCGGCGTTCCTGCTGGGCGCGGGGATCGCGGTGCTCGTGCTGGTCGCGGCGGTGTTCGTGAAGGAGGTCCCGCTGCGGGGCGCCGGCGGCGGGCCTGCGCAGAAGAGCGAGGATGCGGCGCCGATGCCGATGGTCGAGGCCGTCTGACCTCGTCCCGAGCCGAAGACCCCGGTTGGTGTCCGCCCCGGGGTCTTCTGCTTTGCGCGCGCCCGCGCCCCGTGCTCAGCGGCCCGTGGCCAGGGTCGCTCCGCCCGTCGCCTCCAGGACGACGCCCGTCATGAAGCCGTTGGTGGCGAGCAGGTGGATGGCGAGGGCGATGTCCTCGGGGCGGCCGACCCGGCCCACCGGGGTGGTCGCGGCGAGGCCGTCGAAGAGGGCCGCGCGCCGCTCGGCGGGTACGCCGTCCCACCAGGGCGTGTCGACGACGCCCGGCGAGACCGCGTTGATCCGCAGCGGGGCCAGCTCCACGGCGAGCGGCGGGACGACGGCCTCCAGGGCGCCGTTGATCGCGGCGAGGCCGGCCGTGCCGGGCAGGGCGGCGCGGGCGGAGGCGGCCGTCACCAGGGTCACCGAGCCGTCGCGGCGCAGCGCGGGCAGCGCGGCCTGGAGCGTCTGGACGTGCGGCCAGAACTTGCCGTCGAATCCGGCGGCCAGCTCGGCGAGGTCCAGCTCGGCGAAGGGGCCGCCGCCCTTGCTGCCGCTGAGGGCGACGACCAGGTGGTCGACGGTGCCGCAGGCGGCGAAGAAGGCGTCCAGTGCGGCGCGGTCGGCGCCGTCCAGCCGGTACGTGGAGACCTTGCCGCCGATCCGCTCCGCCGCGGCGTCGAGGCGGGCCTGCCCGCGGCCGGTGACGACCACCTCCGCGCCGTCCGCCGCGAAGGCCGCGGCCGTCGCCTCGCCGATGCCGGAGCTGCCGCCCATCACGACGACACGCTGTCCGGCGAGCGGCTGCACAGGGGTGTTCGCAGTGGTCATGACTGGCTCTCTCCCGAGGTCCACCGGGTTCCGGGCCCTTTGCCGAGAACGTCGGTCTCGTTAGAGAATTGCCGAGACCGCTAGTCTCGTCAAGGCTGGATGCGCCGAGTCGGAGAGGATGGGTCCGTGCACGACAGCAACGAACCCCGCCCGCACACCGGACGGCGCCGCAACGAGGCCGCGCGGCGGGCGATCCTCGATGCCGCGCTGGACCTGCTCGCCCACGCCGACGGCGCGCCGGTGAGCGTGGAGACGATCGCGCGGGCGGCGGGCGTGGGAAAGCAGACCCTCTACCGGTGGTGGCCGTCGAAGGGTGCCGTCCTGCTGGACGCGCTGACCGACCGCGCCGCCCAGGACGTGCCCGCGCCGGACACCGGGAGCCTGCGCGGGGACCTACGGGCGCTGGCCGTCGCCACGTTCGAGGCGTCCCAGCGGACGCCGACCGGGCCGGCCCTGCGGAGCCTCGTCCGGGAGGCGGCGCGCGACGCGCATCTGGCCGAGCTGATGCGGACGTTCACGCAGGCGCGGCGGGACGCGGTGCGGCACGTGCTCGAACGGGGGCGTGCGCGGGGGGAGTTGGACGCCGGCAGGGATGTGGATCTGCTGGTGGACCAGTTCTACGGGTTCTTCTGGTACCGGTTTCTGCTGGGGCACGGGCCGTTGGACGGGGACACGGCGGTGAGGTTCGCCGACGATCTGCTGCGCTGAGCGCCGTCGGAACAGCCCCGCCCCTCAGGACGTGCCCCCCGACAACGGCAGCAGAGGATAGCTGCCCGTCGCCGTCGGCGCGTGCTCCGGGAGCCACAGGACCGCTACAGCGCCCTCGGCCGGGAGGTGGGGCGGGGAGCCGGCGGGGCGGATGTTGCGGAAGGTGAGACGGGCGCCGAGGACGCGGGCCTGGCCGGCCGCGATCGTCAGACCGAGGCCGTGGCCCTGGCCGGCGCGGTCCTTGCTGCCCGTGCGGAAGCGGCTCGGGCCCTCCGCGAGGAGTTCCTCGGGAAAGCCGGGGCCGTGGTCCCTTATCCGGATGACGCGGCCCTCGACGGTCACCTCGACCGGCGGGCGGCCGTGCCGGGCGGCGTTGGCGAGGAGGTTGAACAGCACGCGCTCCAGGCGGCGCGGGTCGGTGGTGACCTCCGACTCGTGCACCACCCGTACGGCGATGTCCGGGTCCTTGGCCGCCACGCGCCGGGAGACGAACTCGCCGAGCATGATGTCCTGCAGCTCGGCCCGCTCCGAGGCGCCGTCGAGCCGGGCGACCTCCAGGACGTCCTCGACCAGCGTGCGCATCGCCTTCGCCCGGTCCAGGACCAGTTCCGTGGGGCGGCCGGGGGGCAGGAGTTCGGCGGCCGTGAGCAGGCCGGTCACCGGGGTGCGCAGTTCGTGGGCGATGTCGGCGGTGACCCTGCGCTCCGCCTCCAGGCGCTGCTGCAGCGCCTCCGCCATGGCGTCCACCGCGCGTGCGAGATCGTCGGTCTCGTCCCGTACGACCCCGCCAATCTCCTCGCGCACCCGCACCTCGGTCTCGCCCTTGGCGACCCGGTTCGCGGCGACCGCCGCCTTGCGCAGTCGGCGGGAGAGCTGGCCGCCGATCAGCACGCCGAGCGCGCTGCCGCCCAGCACGACCGAGACGGAGCCGATGACCAGCGCCTGGTCGAGTTCGTTCAGCATCTCGGCCGAGGGGCCCGGCAGGTGGCTGTGGTACGACAGCACGTGCCCGTCCTTGACCGGCACGGCCGCCCAGATGTCCGCGATGCCGCCGTGGTCGGAGACGTCGCTGACCATCCGGCCCTGTTCGAGCTTCTCGCGCAGGGCGTCGGGCAGTCGGGGGTCGTCGAGCTTGATGTTGGGGAAGTTGGGGCGGCGGTTCAGCTCGTAGTTGCGCTGGGCGATCTGGACGCGGTCGTTGGCCAGCTGACGCGCGTTGTCCAGCATCGACACCCGGGCCGCGTTGTGCACGACCAGACTCAGCATGATCGCCACGAGCCCGGCCACCAGGGCGATGGCCGCGCTGAGCTTCCATCTCAGCCCGGTGCGCAGGTTCGCCTGCTCCATGAGCAGCATCGGCCGGCGGAGGAACCCCCTCATGCGCGCCTCGCTCAGGCCTTCAGCTTGTAGCCGAAGCCGCGGACCGTCTCGATGCGGTCCTGGCCGATCTTCTGACGCAGCCGCTGTACGTGCACGTCGACGACCCGGGTGTCACCGCCCCAGCCGTAGTCCCACACGCGCTCCAGCAGCTTGTCACGGGAGAGTACGGTGCCCGGCGCCGAGGAGAACTCCAGCAGCAGCCGCATCTCGGTCGGCGTGAGCGCCACCGGCTGCCCGGCCCGGCGCACCTCCATGCCCTCGGTGTCGATCTCCAGGTCGCCGAAGGTGAGCACGCCGCCGGAGACCTCCTCCGCGGGCCCGTCGGCGTGCGCGCCGCCGCCCGCGTGCCCGAAGCGGCGCAGCACCGCCCGGATCCGGGCGACGAGCACGGCACCGTCGAACGGCTTGGTCACGTAGTCGTCGGCGCCCGCCTCCAGACCGAGGACGACGTCGATGGAGTCGGCGCGCGCGGACAGCATGATCACCGGCACGGTCGACTCGTCGCGGATGCGCCGGCACAGGCTGACGCCGTCCAGGCCCGGCACCATGACGTCGAGCAGCGCGATGTCGGGACGGTCCGCCCGGAACGCCTCCAGGCCGGACAGGCCGTCGGGCATGGCGGTGACGGCGAAGCCGTCCCGCTCCAGGGCGAGCTGGGTGGCCTCGCGGATGACGTCGTCGTCCTCGACGAACAGGACGTGGGTCTGGTCTGCCATCCCGGTGCTCTCAGTCCTCGTGGTCGCTCGGTGGTCGTGGTCGTCAGTTGTCCGGCGCGGGCGTCGCGTCCTCGCCCGAGCCGGTCTTGCCGTAGTCCGTGTGGACCGGCGGCCGTCCGACGAAGCGGCCCGCGGTCCAGTCGTAGGTGATCACATCCTCGCCGGACGGACTGGAGATCGGATCGCTCTTCTTGTAGACCTGCTTGGTGACGGTCAGCAGGCCCTGGTCGATCTCCGCGTAAACCGGCGATTCCTCGGCCTTGAAGACATTCTTGTACGACCCGCCCTCGTCGCGGTACACGTACGACCCGATCCCGACCGCGTCGGCGCAGGTCAGCACATTGACGATGACGTCGTCCACCGTACCGCCGGTGAGCCGGCCGTAGGTGACGTCGACCGGGTACTCGTCGCCGCTGCACGGCTTCAGCTCCTGCTTGACGGTCGTCGAGACCGCGGGGTCCTGCCGGAGCAGCGTGACCGCGTCCACCTTCTTGTACGGGCGGGACGGGCTCGGCGACGGCGAGGCGACGGCCCCCGCCACCGCGGAGGCGTGTGCCGGGCCCTCGTCCCGGGCGCCCGTGCCGCCCGTGCCGCACGCGGCGACCAAAAGGCCGAGGGCGGCGAGCACGGACCCCACCGTGATCACCGCCTGCGTACCGCCTTGGGCCCCGTCGGACCCGGGCCCTGTCAGGCCGCGCAACGCTCCCGCTCCTCACGCTCCAGCGCGCGTGCGTCCAGATCGCGGGCCTCCAGCTCCTCGCGGAGCCGGGCGAGCGCCCGGTGCAGCGTGCTCTTGACCGTACCGGCCGACATGCCGAGGGCGGCGGCCGTCTCCTCCGTGGACATCTGTTCCCAGTGTCGCAGCACGACGACACTGCGCTGCTTCGGTGCGAGCACCTTCATGACGTCCATCAGCAGGGCCCGGTCGGCGTGCTGCTCGGTGGAGTCGTCCACGGACGCGTCCGGCAACTGCTCGGTGGGGACCTCCTCCAGTTTGCGCGCCCGCCACCACTCGGTCCGGGTGTTGATCATGACGCGGCGCAGGTAGGCGTCGGCGAGCCGCTTGTCGGCGATGCCCTCCCAGCGGCCGTACGTGCGCACCAGCGCGGTCTGCAGCAGGTCCTGGGCGTCGACCGGGTCCGGGACCAGTCGGCGGGCGCTGCGCAGCAGCGCGTCCTGCCGACTGCGGACGTACTCCTCGAATTCGAGCACCTCGCCCTGCGCCATGATCAACCGCCTCCGTTCCCCGTTCACTCCGGCTCATGCCTGAAGTCCTGCGTCCTGCGTTCCCCGTGTACGTGTCCGGTGGTCTGCCGGGCACAGAAGAGAAGTTAGGCAGTGGTTGTCACGGCGCTGTGCGGGCCAGCCTTCGGCCAGCAATCGGCTATCCGTCGGTTGTGTAACGGAAGTAGGTCCGGGGTAAAGGGGGCGGTTGTTATGTCCCTTTATGGGGTGCTTTGTAGGAGTTGTGGCTCGGTAGCGGCGCGGAGGTTCCTGTGACTTGGCTGTCCGTCAGCTGAGCGGCAGCCGATACAGACCGTCCGCGAGCGGCTCCACCAGACCGTCGGTGACGAGCCCGTCGAGCGCGCGGGCGCGCTGCACCGGCTCGTGCCACACCCGGTCCAGCACCTCCTGCGAGACCGGCGCGTGCGCCTCGCGCAGCACCGCCAGCAGCTTGCCGCGCACCTGGCGGTCCGTGCCCGCGTACGTCTGCCCGCGCCGCGGCGGCCCCGCGTGCTCCGGCTTGCCCGCGAGCCGCCACGCGCACTGCGCGGCGATCGGGCACCGCCCGCACCCCTCGTTCTTCGCCGTGCACACCAGCGCGCCCAGCTCCATGGAGGCGGCGGCCCAGCGCGCCGCCGTCCGCTCGTCCTGCGGCAGCAGCTCCCGGGCGAGCCTGCGCTCGGCGGCCGTCGTCGCGTTCGGCGGGTACTGCACGCCCGTCACGGCCCGCGCCAGCACCCGGCGCACGTTCGTGTCCAGCACCGCGTGCCGCTGGCCGTACGCGAAGGAGGCGACGGCCGCGGCCGTGTACTCGCCGATCCCGGGCAGCGCCAGCAACTGAGCGTGGTCCGTGGGTACGTCCCCGCCGTGCCGCTCCGTTATGGCGACGGCGGCGCCGTGCAGTCGCAGCGCCCGGCGCGGATAGCCGAGCCGGCCCCATGCGCGCACCGCCTCGCCCGGCGCCTCCTTGGCGAGGTCGGCGGGGCGCGGCCAGCGGGCCAGCCACTCCTCGTAGACGGGCAGCACCCGGTTGACGGGAGTCTGCTGGAGCATGAACTCGCTGACCATCACACCCCACGGGCCCGCCTCCGGGCGGCGCCAGGGGAGGTCGCGGGCATGAGCGTCGAACCAGGCGATCACGGGGGCGTGGAGCTTCTCAGTCATGGCCTTCCGATCCTGCCACGCCTCACCGGGCAGGGTGGGTGACCGCGCGGTCACCGAGCGTGGCGAAGGGCGAAGAACCCTGGGAGTCGGGGCAGTTGCCGGAATGATGATCCGGAAAAGTTGTCGTCGGCGCGGCGGGTGACGCAGGACAGCGCGCCGATCTCTCGTAAGGTTTGGGCCGTGGGATCTCTGCGCAATCCGGTCGGGCCGCTTCCCTCCTCCATCTACTGGCGAAGGAGGGCCGTACTGCTGGCCGTGGTCGCCGTGTTGGCGCTGCTGATCACCTGGATCGTCACCTCCGGCGGCGGAGGCGGCAAGAAGAGCAGCGACGCGTCCAACGGCAAGAATCCCGCGCCCACCATCACGCCGGGCCCCTCCTCCTCCGGGCCCGCCATCAGCCAACACCCCGGCGGCCGCGACGAGTCGGGCGGCGGGGATTCCTCGGGGAGCGCCGGCTCCGGTTCGGGTGACGGATCCTCGGGCTCCTCCGGTGGCTCCGGTTCCCCGGGCTCCGGCGGCGGCTCGTCCTCGGGTACGGCCGGTGGCGGTACGGTCGTCGCGGGCGACGCGCTCCCGGCGTCCTCCCCACTGCCCGACTGCACCTCCTCCACAGTGGCGTTGGGCCTGAAGAGCCTGCGCAACAGCTACTCGCCGGACCAGACGCCGACGTTCGAACTCACCGCGAAGAACAGCTCCTCGGCCGACTGCAAGGTCGATCTCGGGCCGAAGCACGCGGTGTTGACCATCACGCCGTCCAGCGGCAGCAACGCCTACTGGTCCTCGGCCGACTGCCCCCAGGGCGCGGCGAACCTCGCGTTCCGGGTGCCGGCGGGCCGGAGCATCACGTACACGGTGAAGTGGGACCGCAAGCCGAGCGCACCGCAGTGCGGGACGCCTGCGGCGGGCTCGGCGAAGGCGGATACGTATCTGCTGGAGGCGAGGACGCCGGGGTTCGGGACGCTGAAGGCTTCGTTCGTGCTGTCGGCGGACTGAGCGCTCCGCAGGCAGCGCCGCGCTGTGCCGTCGGTCGGCCGCGGGTCCGCCGTGGCCGGTCGCGCCCACGCGGCACAGCCGCCTGTCGGCACGGCCCCGCGCCCCTTCGGGACGCTGCCGAACTGCGCCGGACGTCGCCGAACCGCTGAGGGCACCCGCGGCGCCCCGAAGAGAGGCGCGGGGCCCCGCTCCGTCCGCGCCGGCGGGCGGCTCAGACGTACCGCTCCAGGATCGAGGACTCCGCCAGCCGCGACAGGCCCTCCCGCACGCTGCGGGCCCTGGCCTCACCGACGCCGTCCACGGTCTGGAGGTCGTCGACGCTGGCGGCGAGCAGTTTCTGCAGGCCGCCGAAGTGCTCCACCAAGCGGTCGATGATCGCGCCCGGCAGGCGCGGGACCTTGGCCAGCAGCCGGAAGCCGCGCGGGGACACGGCCGAGTCCAGCGTCTCGGGGGACCCGGTGTAGCCCAGCGCACGCGCCACCGTGCCCATTTCGAGCAGCTCCGCGTGGCTCAGCGCGTCCAGCTCGGACAGCGCCTCCTCGACCGTGCGGGAGCGCTTCGCCGTCGGCTCCGGGACGTAGTCCCGGACGACCAGCTCACGGTCCGGCTCGACGCCCGCGATCAACTCCTCCAGCTGGAGGGCGAGGAGACGGCCGTCGGTGCCCAGCTCGACCACGTACTCGGCGATCTCGGTGGCGATGCGGCGGACCATCTCCAGCCGCTGCGCGACGGCGGAGACGTCCCGGACCGTCACCAAATCCTCGATCTCCAGCGCCGACAGCGTGCCGGCCACCTCGTCCAGGCGGAGCTTGTAGCGCTCCAGCGTGGCCAGCGCCTGGTTCGCGCGGGACAGGATCGCGGCGGAGTCCTCCAGGACGCGGCGCTGGCCGTCGACGTAGAGGGCGATCAGGCGCATCGACTGCGAGACGGACACGACGGGGAAGCCGACCTGCTTGCTGACCCGGTCCGCCGTACGGTGCCGCGTGCCCGTCTCCTCCGTGGGGATGGTCGCGTCCGGCACGAACTGCACACCCGCGCGAAGGATCTTCGACAGGTCGGACGACAGCACGATGCCGCCGTCCAGCTTGCACAGCTCCCGCAGCCGGGTCGCGGTGAACTCCACGTCCAGCACGAAGCCGCCCGTGCACATCGCCTCGACCGTCTTGTCCGAGCCGAGGACGATCAGGCCGCCGGTGTTGCCGCGCAGCACGCGCTCCAGGCCGTCACGCAGAGCCGTACCGGGAGCCACGGCGCTCAGCGAGGCGCGCATCAGGCCATCGGAACCGGCACTCCCACCGGACTTTCCGGGAGCTGCTGCCCGGTCGTTGGCTGCCACTGCACTCCTCCGGTCGCAGGTTCTGACGCGCCCCCGCACCCGCACACGGTTCGTACGGACGGGCGAGACCTGCGCAAAGTCTACCGGCGCTCCTCCGCCTCCCGTGGGGCCTCTCGGCGACGGGAGCGGGGCAGGACCCGCAGCGCGTCCCCCATGTCCGCGACTTCCAGGACCTTCATACCGGACGGCACCTTGCCCGGATCGGTCGGCACGAGCGCGTGGGTGAAACCCAGCCGGTGCGCCTCGGCGAGCCGGCGCTGCACGCCCGTGACCCGTCTCACCTCGCCCGCGAGGCCCACCTCGCCGATGGCCACCAGGTTCTGCGGCAGCGGGGTGTCGCTGGCGGCGGAGGCGAGGGCGAGGGCGATGGCGAGGTCGGCGGCCGGCTCGGACAGCTTCACGCCGCCCACCGTCGCGGAGTAGATGTCCCGCTTGCCGAGCGCGCTGATCCGGCCGCGCTGCTCCAGCACCGCCAGCATCATCGACACGCGGGACGTCTCCAGGCCCGAGGTCGTCCGGCGCGGGGAGGGGATCTGGGAGTCGACGGTCAGCGCCTGCACCTCGGCCACCAGCGGGCGGCGGCCCTCCAGCGTGACCGTCAGGCAGGTGCCCGGCACCGGCTCGTCCCGCCGGGTCAGGAAGAGGCCGCTGGGGTCGGCGAGGCCGGTGATGCCCTCGTCGTGCAGCTCGAAGCAGCCGACCTCGTCCGTGGCGCCGTAGCGGTTCTTCACCCCGCGCACCAGGCGCAGGCGCGCGTGCCGGTCGCCCTCGAAGTGCAGGACGACGTCCACCAGGTGCTCCAGGAGACGCGGACCGGCGATCGCGCCGTCCTTCGTGACGTGGCCGACGAGGAGCGTGGACATGCCCCGCTCCTTCGAGGCGCGGATGAGGGCGCCCGCGACCTCCCGCACCTGCGCCATGCCGCCGGGCGCGCCCTCGATCTGAGGGGAGGCCACCGTCTGCACCGAGTCCAGGACCAGCAGGGACGGCTTGACCTCGTCCAAGTGCCCGAGGACGGCGGACAGATCGGTCTCGGCGGCCAGATACAGGTCGTCGTGGAGCGCGCCGATGCGGTCCGCGCGCAGCCGCACCTGGCTCGCCGACTCCTCGCCGGTGACATACAGGGTGCGGTGCTCGGCGCTCGCGGACTTGGCAGCCACGTCCAGCAGCAGGGTGGACTTGCCGACCCCGGGCTCGCCCGCGAGCAGCACGACCGCGCCGGGCACGAGACCGCCGCCGAGCACCCGGTCCAGTTCGGGCACGCCGGTCGTGCGGGCGGTGGCCTGGCGGCCGTCGACCTGGCCGATGGGCAGCGCGGAGGTGGTGACCCGGCCCGGTGCCGTCGTACGGACCGCGGGCGCGCCGTACTCCTCGACCGTGCCCCACGCCTGGCACTCGGGGCAGCGGCCGAGCCACTTGGCCGTCTGCCAGCCGCACTCGGTGCAGCGGTAGGACGGGCGGTCCTTGATGGTCTTGGTACGGGCAGCCATGCGGAAACCGTAGCCCCCGCCACTGACAACCGGTCCCCGCGGGCTGTGCAGGTGAACCGGCATCGGCCACCGCCCATCGGGTCCGGGTCGCGGAACAAAGGGTTCCTGTCCCCTTATGAGGGATCGTTTCACCCGTACGGATTAAAACTGCTCAAGGCGCGAGAAGGCGCGCTCCGCGGCCGCCTACGGTCGCACGGGTGATGAGGAGCAGCCCGGAGACCACGACCCGCACCACCGGCTCGCACCGGGCCCACCGCGCGGCGGGCGAAGCACGCGAGGCGCGCAAGGAGCGGGAGGCGCGTGACCGCGCCGCCGCGCGCACCCTCGCCCACCGGATGCCGGCGCGCTACGAGCCCTATCTGGACGGGCTGTTCACCTACTGCCTGTCGGTGCTGTGCGACCACGACGCGGCCACCACCGCCCTCCGTGACGTCCTCGCCCTCGCCGAGCGGCGCGCTCACCGCGTCCCGGAGGCCGCCGCCGAGCGCAGGGTCTGGCTGTACGCGCTGGCCCGCTGGGCGTGCCTGCGCGGGCTGGCCGAGGCCAAGCAGAAACGTCAGGCCACGCACGCGGCGGGCCGCCCGGCGGCGCCGAGAGCGGAGGGGACGGCGGCGGGCGAGGACCACGGCCCGGCACGGCGGCAGGCACCCGACGCGGCCTGCGCCCCGGACGTCCAGGAGCGGCGGCGCCGTGAACTCGCCCTGCTGGCCTGGCCGGAGGCGGCCGGGACCACCCCGGAGCAGCGCGAGGCGCTGGAACTCGCCGTCCGCCACCACCTCGCCGCCCACGAGGTCGCCGCCGTCCTCGGCATGGAGACCGCCACCGCGCGCGAACTGCTCGCCTCCGCCGCCTGCGAGGTCGAGCGCACCCGCGCGGCCCTGGCCGTGGTCGAGACCGGCGGCTGCCCGAGCGTGGCCCACCTCACCGGGGACGGCGGGCTGGTCCTGAGCACCGCGCTGCGCCGCGAACTGGTCCGGCACGTCGACGACTGCCCGCGCTGCCGCCGCACCGCCGAGCGGGCCGCCTCCGGCCGCTGGCCCGGCACCACCGTCACGCCCGCCGAACTGCCCGTCCTGGAGGCACCCCGCGCGGCCCTGCACCTGGCTCTCGCCCATCCTCCACGCGCGCGTGGCGCCGCCGTGCCCCGCTTCGACCGGCGCGGCTTCCCGATGGACCCCAAGGACCGCGCGGCCCGCCGCGACCGGCTCCGCGCGCGTGCGGTGACGACGACGGTCGTCGCCACCGTCGTCGCCGCCCCCGTCCTGGCCCTGTGGGCCGCGTACCGGGGCGCTCCCACGGCGGACGGCGACGGCCGCTCGGCCTCCGCGCGCGAGGCGCAGGGCCCCGACGCCCTCGCCGACGACCGGGACAGCGGCTACGAGAACGCGGGGAACGCCAGCGCGAAGCCCGCTGTCCGCGTCGGCGGGAACGGCAAGGCGGACGTCGCGGTGCAGGTCGTCGGCGTCGCCGGAGCGGGCCGGAAGGGCGCCGGGCAACTGGAGGTCAGCGCCGCCAACGACGGCGACACCACGCTGATCACCCTCGCCGCGACGGCGTCGGCCCCGGTGCGCTGGTCCGCGTCCACCGCCGCCGGCTGGCTCTACCTCAGCCGGTCCTCGGGAACCCTCGCCCCCGGCGACACGTTGACGATCAAGGTGTACGTCGACCATCTGCGCGAGCCCTCCGGCCCCTGGCACGCACAGGTGGCGATCTCCCCGGCCGGCGCGGTGGTCACGATCGACGGTTACGGCACGGCCCCGACCCGCCCGACCTCCCCCGCACCCCCGCCGTCCTCCCCCGCGACGCCGACCCCGCCGGCCACACCCCCCGCGACCCCGCCCGCCACCCCACCCTCCGGCCCACCGAGCAGCCCGACCCCGACGGGCCCGACTCCTCCGGCATCCCCGACACCGACCCCGACCCCGTCCGGCAGCGGTACGCCGAGCCCGTCGGGCGGCTAGGGAGCGGGGCGACAGGCGAGAGGCGGTGCTACGGCGCCGGGTCGGCGGGGTGGGGGGCGACCAGGGGCAGCTGGGACGCCAGGCGCGCCTCGCACAGCTCGACCAGACGGTCGTACCCCGCCTTGCCCATCAGTTCCGTCAGCTCGGCCCGGTAGGAGACGTACACCGGCTCGCCCGCGCCGTGCGCCGACGTCGCCGACGTACACCACCAGTGCAGGTCGTGGCCGCCCGGCCCCCAGCCCCGGCGGTCGTACTCACCGATGGAGACCTGCAGGACCCGTGTGTCGTCGGGGCGGTCGATCCAGTCGTACGTCCGCCGGATCGGCAGCTGCCAGCACACGTCCGGCTTGGTCTCCAGCGGCTCCCGGCCCTCCTTCAGGGCGAGGATGTGCAGCGAGCAGCCCGCGCCGCCCGCGAACCCCGGCCGGTTCTGGAAGATGCAGGAGCCCTGGAAGGGCCGCGTCTGCCGGGAGCCCTCCTCGTCCTTCGACACCCAGCCGCCCCGCACGCCCTCGTCGTGGTGCTGCCAGATCTCCGGGGTCAGCCTCGCCACGTGCTCCGCGACCCGCTTCTCGTCGTCCTCGTCCGAGAAGTGCGCGCCCAGCGAGCAGCACCCGTCGTCCGCGCGGCCCGCCTGGATGCCCTGGCAGCCGCTGCCGAAGACACAGTTCCAGCGAGAGGTCAGCCATGTCAGATCACAGCGGAAGACCTGCTCGTCGTCCGCGGGATCGGGAAACTCCACCCAGGCGCGCGCGAAGTCGAGCCCCTTCTCGTCGCTCATCTTCGACCCCTTGGAGGACGTGGCGGTCCTATGCGATGTGTCCGCCTTGCCGGCCTTCGCCTTTTTCGTCTTTGGCACAGGTCCAGGGTAAGTGGCCGAGGACCGCTCCGGGGACCGTGGACCGGCGATCTGGCAGTAGCGTTCCGTACATGAGACTCGGTGTCCTGGACGTGGGTTCGAACACGGTGCATCTGCTGGTGGTGGACGCCCACCCCGGCGCGCGCCCGCTGCCCGCGCATTCGCACAAGGCCGAACTCCGGCTCGCCCAACTCCTCGACGACAGCGGCGCCGTCGGCGACGACGGCATACACAAGCTGGTCGACGTCGTCCAGGACGCGCTCCAGGCCGCCGAGGACAAGGGCGTCGAGGACCTGCTGCCGTTCGCCACCTCCGCCGTCCGGGAGGCGAGCAACGCCGACGACGTCCTCGCGCGCGTGGCCGACGAGACCGGCGTACGGCTCCAGGTCCTCAGCGGCGAGGAGGAGGCCCGCCTCACCTTCCTCGCCGTGCGCCGCTGGTTCGGCTGGTCCGCCGGCAAGCTGCTGGTCCTGGACATCGGCGGCGGCTCCCTGGAGATCGCCTACGGCATGGACGAGGAGCCGGACGCCGCCGTCTCGCTGCCGCTCGGCGCCGGCCGGCTCACGGCGGGCTGGCTGCCCGGCGACCCGCCCGACCCCGAGGACGTCCGCGCCCTGCGCCGCCACGTCCGTACGGAGATCGCGCGCACGGTCGGCGAGTTCAGCCGCCTCGGCACCCCCGACCACGTCGTCGCCACGTCCAAGACCTTCAAGCAGCTCGCCCGCATCGCGGGCGCCGCCCGCAGCGCCGACGGCCTCTACGTCCAGCGCGAACTCAAGCGCGAGTCCCTGGAGGCCTGGGTCCCGCGCCTGGCCGGCATGACCGAGGCGCAGCGCGGTGAGCTGCCCGGAGTCTCGGAGGGCAGGGCCGGCCAGCTGCTGGCGGGCGCCCTGGTGGCCGAGGGCGCGATGGATCTGTTCGGGGTGGAGAGCCTGGAGGTCTGCCCGTGGGCGCTGCGGGAGGGCGTCATCCTGCGGCGCCTCGATCACATGGGTTCGGCCTAGCGCTCCGGAGGGCGGAGGTCCGTATCGACGGGCGGCCGCGCCGCGTGGCCGCGCGTACGCACCACGGACCCGCACCCGCAAATGGCGAAGGTCACAACGGCGAACAGGCACCCCACGCCCGAGCCACTCAACCCCTTAAGGTGGCATCCGTGGCCGAACCCAGGGACGTCCCCGTCGCGCTGTCGACAGCCTCCGTCTACCCGGAGTCGACGGCGACGGCCTTCGAGACCGCCGCGCGCCTCGGATACGACGGCGTCGAGGTCATGGTGTGGACCGATCCGGTCAGCCAGGACCTGGAGGCGCTGCGCCGCCTGTCGGACTACCACGGCATCCCGATCCTGGCCGTCCACGCCCCCTGTCTGCTGATCACCCAGCGGGTCTGGTCGACGGACCCCTGGATGAAGCTCCAGCGGGCCCAGGCGGCCGCCGAGAAGCTGGGTGCCTCCACCGTCGTCGTCCACCCGCCCTTCCGCTGGCAGCGGCAGTACGCGCGCGACTTCGTCGACGGGATCTGGCGGATGGCGAACGAGACGGACGTACGGTTCGCGGTCGAGAACATGTACCCGTGGCGCTACCGCGACCGCGAGATGCTGGCGTACGCCCCCGACTGGGACGTCACCCAGCACGACTACCGGCACTTCACGATCGACCTCAGCCACGCGGCCACGGCCCGCACCGACGCCCTGGAGATGGCCGGCCGCATGGGCGACCGCCTCGGTCACGTGCACCTCGCCGACGGCCGCGGCTCCGCCAAGGACGAGCACCTGGTGCCCGGCCGCGGCACCCAGCCCTGCGCCGAGCTGCTGGAGCATCTGGTCCTGTCCGGATTCGACGGCCATGTCGTGATCGAGGTCAACACCCGGCGGGCGATGTCGAGCGCCGAGCGCGAGGCCGACCTCGCCGAGGCCCTGGCCTTCACCCGCAAGCACCTGGCCGCGGCGGTACGGGTGCCCCGGCGATGAACGGCTCCGAGTCCGAGCCCACGCCGCCGGCGGCCGGCGAGCGCAGCGTCCGCAGACGGGGCCGGCCGCCGCGCACGGAATCCGCCGGCACCCGCGACCGCATCCTGACCGCGGCCCGCGAGGAGTTCTCCGAGCGCGGCTACGACAAGACCTCCGTCCGCGGCATCGCCAAGGCGGCCGGGGTCGACTCCGCGCTCGTGCACCACTACTTCGGCACCAAGGAACAGGTCTTCGAGGCGGCCGTCGCGGTGGTCTTCGCGCCCGCGCTGAACGCCTCCGCCGAGGTGGCCGCCGGCCCGCCGGACGGGACGGGGGAGCGGCTGGCCCGCTTCGTCCTCGGCGTCTGGGAGAACCCCACGACCCGCACGCCGCTGCTCGCGATCCTCCGCTCGGCCGTCAACAACGACACCGCCGCCGCCGTCTTCCGCCGCCTGATCGCCTCCCAGCTGCTGCGCCGGATCGCCGCCCAGGTGGAGCTGCCGGACGCGGAACTGCGCGCCGAGCTGGCGGCCGCCCAGCTGGTCGGCGTGCTGATGATGCGTTACGTGATCAAGCTGGAGCCGCTGGCGTCCGCCGACCTGGACCAGATCGTCGCCCGCGTCGCCCCCGTCGTACAGCACCACCTCACGGACCGGTGATACGCGCGTCCCGTATTCCGGACAACCGTGTCCAGTCCTTGGAGCAGCGGCGTACGCTCGGGCGTAGTGCCAGAACTCTCTGGCGGTAGGTCTTCGTAGGTCTTCGAAGGAGCGAGCGACGATGCCCGAGCTGAGGTCCCGCACAGTCACCCACGGCCGCAACATGGCGGGCGCCCGCGCCCTGATGCGTGCCTCCGGTGTACCCGGTGCGGACATCGGCCGGAAGCCGATCATCGCGGTCGCGAACTCCTTCACCGAGTTCGTGCCGGGCCACACCCACCTCCAGCCGGTCGGCCGGATCGTCAGCGAGGCGATCAAGGAGGCGGGCGGCATCCCGCGCGAGTTCAACACGATCGCCGTGGACGACGGCATCGCCATGGGGCACGGCGGGATGCTCTACTCGCTGCCCTCCCGCGACCTGATCGCCGACAGCGTCGAGTACATGGTGGAGGCCCACTGCGCCGACGCCCTGGTCTGCATCTCCAACTGCGACAAGATCACCCCGGGCATGCTGATGGCCGCGCTGCGCCTCAACATCCCGACGGTCTTCGTCTCCGGCGGCCCGATGGAGTCCGGCCGCGCCACGCTGGTCGACGGAACGGTCCGCACCCTCGACCTGGTCGACGCGATCTCCGACGCCGTGAACGAGAAGATCTCGGACGAGGACATCCTCCGCATCGAGGAGAACGCCTGCCCGACCTGCGGCAGCTGTTCCGGCATGTTCACCGCCAACTCGATGAACTGCCTGACCGAGGCCATCGGCCTCTCCCTGCCAGGCAACGGCTCGGTCCTCGCCACCCACACCGCCCGCCGCCGCCTCTACGAGGACGCGGCCCGCACGGTCATGGACCTCACCCGCCGCTACTACGAGCAGGACGACGACTCGGTCCTGCCCCTGAACATCGCCACCTTCCAGGCCTTCGAGAACGCCATGGCCCTGGACATCGCGATGGGCGGCTCCACCAACACGATCCTGCACCTGCTGGCCGCCGCCCAGGAGGCGGGCGTCCCGTTCGGCCTGGAGCAGATCGACGCGGTCTCGCGCCGCGTGCCGTGCCTGGCGAAGGTCGCGCCCAACGTCGCCAAGAACCGCACGTACTACATGGAGGACGTGCACCGCGCCGGCGGCATCCCCGCCCTGCTCGGCGAACTGCACCGCGCGGGCCTGCTCAACGAGGACGTGCACGCGGTCCACAGCCCGTCCCTGGCGGACTGGCTGAAGACCTGGGACGTCCGCGGCGGCTCCCCGTCCCCGGAGGCGGTCGAGCTGTGGCACGCGGCCCCCGGCTGCGTCCGCTCCGCCGAGGCCTTCTCGCAGTCCGAGCGCTGGGAGTCCCTGGACGACGACGCCGAGGGCGGCTGCATCCGCTCCGCCGAGCACGCGTACTCCAGGGACGGAGGCCTCGCGGTCCTCAAGGGCAACCTCGCGGTCGACGGCTGCGTGGTGAAGACGGCCGGCGTGGACGAGTCGATCTGGACCTTCGAGGGCCCGGCCGTCGTCTGCGAGTCGCAGGAGGAGGCCGTCCAGCGGATCCTCACCCACGAGGTCAAGGACGGCGACGTCGTCGTCATCCGCTACGAGGGCCCCAAGGGCGGCCCCGGCATGCAGGAGATGCTCTACCCGACCTCGTACCTGAAGGGCCGAGGCCTCGGCAAGACCTGCGCCCTGATCACCGACGGCCGCTTCTCCGGCGGCACCTCGGGCCTGTCCATCGGTCACGCCTCGCCCGAGGCGGCCTCCGGCGGCACGATCGCCCTCGTCCAGGACGGCGACCGCATCCGCATCGACATCCCGAACCGCACGATCGAGCTGCTGGTCGACGAGGCCGAGCTGGCCCGCCGTGAGCAGGCGCTGGACGGGGTGTACGCCCCGAAGAACCGCGACCGCAAGGTCTCCGCCGCCCTGCGCGCCTACGCGGCGATGGCGACCAGCGCGGACAGGGGCGCCGTGCGCGACGTGACCAAGCTGGGCTGAGCCCGCAGGTACATCGGGGGCCGCTTCCCGTCGGGGCGGCCCCCTGCCGTGTCACCAGTCGGCGGGATTGCGCGCGGCCACGCCGAAGACCGTCCCGTCGGGGGCGGCGGCGTAGATCCGGCCGTCGACGACCAGGGGTGCGGGCAGGTCGGCGGTGACCGTGCCCGCGTCGGCGCCGAGCCGGGCCGGAGTCTGCCCGACGAGGCGGCCGGCCCGCGCGTCGACGGCGAGCAGCCGCCCGTCGGCCGCGGTGAAGCAGACGTGCCGGCCGTCGGAGACCGGCGCCGAGCCGCGGCTGACGGACGTCTCCAGGTGCCACAGCCGCCGGCCGGCGTCCACATCGACCGCTTCCAGCGAGCCTCCCGCGGCCAGCAGGTACACGGTGCCGCCGTGCACGGCGGCCTGCGGCGACAGACGCGGCACCGCAAGGGCCACCCGGCGCGTCGCCTTCGCGGCCGGGGTGTAGCGGACCACGGCGTCCGTGGCCGAGGTCCCGTCGACGGACAGGAAGAACAGGGATCCGCCCTGGCTGCCGACGGGGTTCAGCGTCCCGTCCAGCGACGCCTCCCAGCGCACCGCGCCCGTGTCCGGATCGACGGCGGCCACATGCGTGTGCGCCCCGTCCGGCGACGAGGTCGTCGCGTACGCCAGCGGGTCCCCGGCGAACGAGGTCAGGGCCGGCGTGCTGTAGCCGGGAAGGCGCCGGTGCCACTTCGACCGGCCCGACCCGCCGTCCACGCCGGTGACCGTGCCGTCGGGGGCCGTGAGCAGGGCCGTGCCGCCGGCGTGGCGGACCGTCGTGCCGCGCGGCAGCCGCCGCTGCCACACCTCGGCGCCGGAGCGCGGGTCGCGTGCCGTGAGCAGCGCGCCGCCGTCCGCGCAGAACTGCACGAGGGAGCCCACCGGAACCGGCGGTCCGCACGCGGGCACGGCGGGAACGGAACGGTGCCACAGGAGCTTGCCGTCGCCGGGGGAGAGGGCGAAGGCGGCACCGGTCCGGGCGCAGAACACCGTCCCCGCGCCGTACGCGCACTGCGGCATCCCCGACGCCTCGGGCACCGGTCTGGCCTGCCAGGAGGCGAACGCCGCCGCCGTGGTGCGCGGGCCCGTGCCCGCCGGCACCGGCCCACCGCCCCCGATCAGCTGGACCGACGCGACGGCCGCGGCCACGACGAGCCCCACCGCCCCGGCCCCCACGGCCACCTTCCCGCCGACCCGCCTCCCGCCCGCCGGCTCGGGTCGCCCCCCGGCCCTGGTCCGGCTCCTGTCCGCCGTCCCGGGCCGCCCCCGGGCCCCGGTCTGCCTCCCCACCATCGGCCCGGTCCGCCTCCCGGCTCCGGCTCGCCCCCCGGCTGTCGACTCGGGCTGCTCCCGGGCCTCGGCCCGCCCGGCCGACCACATACCCGACCGGTCACTCATCGGATCACCCGACGGATCACCCGACGGGTCACCCGACCGGTCACCTGCCGGGTCACCTGACCGGTCACCCGACCGCCCGGCCCATCGCCTCGCCCACCGCCCGGCCGACGCCCCGCCGACACCCGCGGGGCCGGCCGTACGCGGCGCCCCGTCGCCCGTACCGTGCCCCGCGTCACCGCGGCCCTGCGCCGCATCGCCCGTACGCTGCGCCGGTATGAAGGCCTGCGTGTCGTACGAGGCCGCCACCGACCGCAGTTCCCGCATCAACTCGTCCGGCGTCGGACGGTCCTCGGGCTCCTTGGCCAGGCAGCGCAGCACGAGCGGCGCGAGACTCTCCGGCACCCCGGACAGATCGGGCTCGTGGTGCACCACCTGATAGGCGACGACGTACGGGCTGTCGGAGTCGAACGGCCCGCGCCCGGTCGCCGCGTGCACCATCACCGAGCCGAGCGCGAAGATGTCGGCGGCCGGCCCGACCTCGCGCGGGCGCCGGAACTGCTCGGGCGCCATGAAGGGCGGCGTGCCGATCAGCTTGCCGGTCTCGGTGCGCAGCTCGCTGTCCTTCGGCCGGGAGATGCCGAAGTCGATGACCTTCGGGCCGTCCTCGGCCAGCAGCACGTTGCCCGGCTTCAGATCCCGGTGCACGACCCCCACCCGGTGGATGTCGCGCAAGGCCTCGGCGAGCCCCGCCATGAGCCGACGCAACTGCGCGGCCGGCATCGGCCCGCTCCGCTTGACGTGCTCGGACAGGGTGGGCCCGGGAATGAACAGCGTCGCCATCCACGGCCGTTCGGCCTCCGGATCGGCGTCGACGACCGGCGCGGTGAAAGCACCGCTCACGCGCCGGGCGGCCGTCACCTCCTGCCGGAACCGGCCCCTGAACTCGGGGTCACGGGCGAACTCCGCGTGGACGACCTTCACCGCGAGCTTCATCCCGGAGGTGCTGCGCGCCAGATGGACGACGCCCATGCCGCCCGACCCCAGAGAGGACTCCAGGCGGTAGTGACCGGCGTACTCGGGAAGGTCCGCTTCCGCGCCGGTCCCCGTGTTCCTCCCTGGCGCCATGGGACCACCCCCGTGCTGTTCGTCCGCGCGCGCGACGCACGGAGCCTAGTCGATGACTCGTGCGAGACAGAGGCGGCTTGCTAGCCTGCGCGCGCGAGTCGCGCACACCTGTACCGCGGCTCGATCACGGGGATCACTGACACCCATGGCGACCATGGGGCGCAACGGGGAGGAACCACATGGCTGTTGACCGCACCGAAGAGGCCGGGGCCGGCACCGCCGACGAGTCGGTG
Organism: Streptomyces sp. NPDC104106; assembly: GCF_055584345.1. Lineage (NCBI taxonomy): Bacteria > Bacillati > Actinomycetota > Actinomycetes > Kitasatosporales > Streptomycetaceae > Streptomyces > Streptomyces sp. NPDC104106. The sequence goes on along the minus strand of NZ_JBVJMF010000011.1, from coordinate 4,805 downwards.
ACCGCGCAGGCGGCCATCAGCACGTACCCGGTGGCCCCGGGCGTCCGCCTGAACGTCCGCAGCGGCCCGGGCACCGACTACGGGATCGTGCGCGTCCTGCCCGAGGGCGTGAGCGTCCCGGTCTTCTGCCAGTCCCCGGGCACGACGGTCTCGGGCCCGTACGGCACGTCGAACATCTGGGACAACATCGACAACGGCCAGTACGTCTCCGACGCCTACGTCCACACCGGCAGCGACGGCTACATCGCCTCGCGCTGCGGCTGACCCCGCTCGGGAGCCCGCCCCCGTCCGGCACCGCGGCCGTTCGCCATAATCGATGCCGTGAGCGACGAGAGCGACGAAACCGGCACCCCGGACACCCCGGCGGGCTCCCCAGACGGCGCGAGCCAGGGCGGCGGCCCCCGCCCCGAGCCCCTGCGCTTCTTCGGCACCTCCTGGGTGAACCACGACCACGGCTACGCGGCCCGCCGCGCCGGCGTCGCCGTCGGCTCCCTCGCCGCGGCCGCCGCCTCCTGTCTGGTGCTGCGCTTCGCCTACGAGGGCGTCCGGATCGCCGACACCGGCTCCTTCGTGACCGTGCTGGTCATCGCCATGTTCGCGATCTGCAGCGCGCTCGCCTTCCGCAACACCTGGGAGGGCTTCGGCAAGCGTCCCGATCCCCAGCGCCAGGCCTCCCTGCGCGGCCTGCTCACCATCGGCTTCGTCGGCTCCCTCCTCGCCTACTTCTTCCGCTCCCTCACCGAGGCCCCGGGCGAGAAGCTCCACCGCGAGGAGTACGACCAGGCCCGCGAGGCCCACCAGCGCCGCACCGCCCGCCGCACCGGCAACCCGTCGAAGAAGAAGCGGCGGAAGTAGGGAAGTCCCGTCGGACGGCCGCCACCGGCGGCGACGGTACGGCGGCCGTCAGCACGTACGGGCGAGCCCCCGAAAACCCGGCGCGTCCGCCCCACCCGGTCGACCACCATGGCCGTATGACCCCGACGCCCCCCTCACCGACCTCACCGGCCGCCCGCGCCCACTCCTTCAACGCCGCGGCCGCCCAGTACGCCGCGCACCGTCCCTCCTACCCGCCCGCCCTCTTCGACGCCGTCGAGGAACTGGCCGGCCGGCCGCTCACCGGCGCCAGGGTCGTGGACGTCGGCGCCGGCACCGGCATCTCCACCGCCCTCCTGCACGAGCGCGGCGCCGACGTGCTCGCCGTCGAACCCGGCGAGGGCATGGCCGCCGAGTTCCGCCGCAAACTGCCGCACGTCCGGCTCGTGCGCGGCAGCGGCAACGCCCTCCCCGTCACCGACGCCCACGCCGACTTCGTCACCTACGCCCAGGCCTGGCACTGGACCGACACCGCCCGGTCGGTGCCGGAGGCCCTGCGCGTGCTGCGGCCGGGCGGCGCGCTGGCGCTGTGGTGGAACACCGACGCCCTCGACGTCGGCTGGATCGCCGAGGCGGCCGAGCGCAGGGGCCGCCTGCTGGGCGTGGACTTCGCGGCCAGGAAACGCCGCGCCCGGGGAAGCACCGACATGGCGGACCCCAGCGGGCGCCTGGACTTCGTCCGCCGAGAGGTCCGCTGGAGCCGGCATGTCCCGGTCGACACCCACATCGCCAACATCGGCAGCCACTCGGACTTCCTCGTGATGCCCGCCGACCGCAGGACCGCCTTCCTGGAGGAGGAGCGCGCCCATCTGCTCGTGGCCTTCCCCGACGGGATCGTCGAGGAGACGTACGACGTCCTGCTTCTCGTCGCCGCCAAGGCCTGACGAACACCCCGACCACGTCAAGGGGCCGAGCACCGCTCGGCCCCTTGACGTCGTCTTCAGGGGCCTTGACGCCGGTGCCCGCCCGGGGCAATTATTCATCACATGATGAATAAAGCGGTCCGGGCCGACGACCTCACCGTCGTCCGCGGCCGGCGCACGGTCCTGCACCACCTCGGCTTCACCGTCCCGCGCGGCCGGATCACCGGCCTGCTCGGCCCCTCCGGCTGCGGCAAGTCGACCCTCATGCGCGCCATCGTCGGCACCCAGGCCAAGGTCACCGGCACCCTGGACGTCCTCGGCCACCCGGCCGGACACCCCGCCCTGCGCAGCCGCGTCGGCTACGTCACCCAGGCCCCCTCCGTCTACGGCGACCTGACCGTCCGGCAGAACCTGGAGTACTTCGCCGCGGTCCTCGACCCCGGTCACGCCGCCGCCGGCCGTCGGCACGAGCACGTCACCCGAGCCGTCACCGACGTCGACCTCACCAGTCACGCCGACGCCCTCGCGGGCACCCTCTCCGGCGGCCAGCGCAGTCGGGTCTCGCTGGCCGTGGCCCTGCTCGGCGCCCCCGAACTCCTCGTCCTGGACGAGCCCACCGTCGGCCTCGACCCGGTCCTGCGCCGCGACCTGTGGGACCTCTTCCACGACCTCACCACGACCCGCGGCACCACACTCCTCGTCTCCTCCCACGTCATGGACGAGGCCGAACGCTGCGACCGCCTCCTGCTCATGCGGGAGGGCGAGATCCTCGACGACGACACCCCGGACGCCCTGCGCACCCGCACCGGTACGGACACCGTCGAAGCGGCCTTCCTCCGCCTGGTCGACGAGGCCGCCACCGCACCCCGCACCCAGGAGTCCTCCCGATGACCGCCACGACCTCCGCACCGGCCCCCGCGCCCGCGCCCGCCGGTGCCCTGAGCGCCTCCCGCACGACCGCCACCGCCACCCGGGTCCTGCGCCAGCTCCGCCACGACCCGCGCACGATCGCGCTGCTGATCCTCGTGCCCTGCCTGATGCTGGTCCTGCTGCGCTACGTCTTCGACGCGAGCCCCCGCACCTTCGACACCATCGGCGCCTCCCTGCTCGGGGTCTTCCCGCTGATCACGATGTTCCTGGTCACGTCCATCGCCACCCTGCGCGAGCGCACCTCCGGCACCCTCGAACGCCTCCTCTCCCTGCCCCTCGGCAAGGCCGACCTGATCGCCGGCTACGCCCTCGCCTTCGGCGCCCTCGCGATCGTCCAGTCCGCCCTGGCCACGGGCCTCGCGGTCTGGTTCCTGGGCCTGGACGTACTGGGCTCGCCCTGGCTGCTCCTCCTGGTGGCCCTGCTCGACGCCCTGCTCGGCACGGCCCTCGGCCTCTTCGTCTCCGCCTTCGCGGCCTCGGAGTTCCAGGCGGTCCAGTTCATGCCGGCGGTGATCTTCCCGCAGCTCCTCCTGTGCGGCCTGTTCACCCCGCGCGCCGACATGCACCCCGCCCTCACGGCCGTCTCCGACGTCCTCCCCATGTCCTACGCCGTCGACGCCATGAACCAGCTCCTCCACCACACCGACACGACGGCCACCTTCGTGCGGGACGTCCTGATCGTGACGGGCTGCGCGCTCCTGGTCCTCGTCCTGGGCGCGGCGACCCTGCGCCGACGCACGCCCTGACCACGCGTTCCGCCCACCGGACAGCACCCCCCACGCCCGGCACCCCGGTGCCAGACTGGCCCCCATGAGCCAGAAAGTCGCAGTCCTCGGCACCGGCAAAATCGGCGAAGCCCTGCTCAGCGGAATGATCCGCGCCGGCTGGGCCCCCACCGACCTCCTGGTCACGGCCCGCCGCCCGGAACGCGCCGAAGAACTCCGTACGCGCCACGGAGTCACCCCGGTCACCAACGCCGAGGCCGCCAAGACCGCCGACACCCTGATCCTCACGGTCAAACCGCAGGACATGGGCGCCCTCCTGGACGAGCTGGCCCCGCACCTCCCCGCCGACCGCCTGGTCATCAGCGGCGCCGCCGGCATCCCCACCGCCTTCTTCGAGGAACGCCTGGCCGCGGGCACCCCGGTCGTCCGCGTCATGACCAACACCCCGGCCCTCGTGGACGAGGCCATGTCGGTCATCTCCGCCGGTACGCACGCCACCGAGGCGCACGTCGCGCACGCCGAGGAGATCTTCGGCGCCGTCGGGAAGACGCTCCGGGTCCCCGAGTCCCAGCAGGACGCCTGCACCGCCCTGTCCGGCTCCGGCCCGGCCTACTTCTTCTACCTGGTCGAGGCCATGACCGACGCCGGCATCCTGCTCGGCCTGCCCCGCGACAAGGCCCACGACCTCATCGTCCAGTCCGCGATCGGCGCCGCCGTGATGCTCCGCGACAGCGGTGAGCACCCGGTCAGGCTGCGCGAGAACGTCACCTCCCCGGCCGGTACGACGATCAACGCCATCCGCGAGCTGGAGAACCACGGCGTCCGCGCCGCCCTGATCGCCGCCCTCGAAGCCGCCCGCGACCGCAGCCGCGAACTCGCCTCCGGCAAGAAGGACTGACCGCCGGACCCGCAGGTCCTGACCCCCCACCCCGGAGCCGACGTACGCCTCCGGGGTGATCCACGACCGCCGGTTGACACGCCCCACCTCGATCCGTACTGTTCTCCGAGTTGTCCGACGTGAGCGCCGACTCCGGTCGGTCCCCGGACAGCCATTCCGCAAGTCCACGCCACTGATCGTCGCTGTAGCGCCGGTTGTTTTGGCGTGCGCATTTGCGAAATGAGGAATCCGCGTTCGAAAGAACTCGGCCCCCGATTAGCTCGGGAGCAAGGAATCCGCTAAAGTCTCACTCGTCGGAACGGCCCAACGGCCGGGAGGACAAGCCCCCTGACTGGGAGTCAGACACCGAAAGGATCTGATAGAGTCGGAACCGCCGGAAAGGGAAACGCGAAGCGAAAGCGGAGCGGGAACCTGGAAAGCGCCGAGGAAATCGGATCGAGAAAAGATCTGATAGAGTCGGAAACACCGAAGGGAAGCCCGGAGGAAAGCCCGAGAGGGTGAGTACAAAGGAAGCGA
>NZ_JBVJMF010000010.1:281072-326239 GCF_055584345.1 Streptomyces sp. NPDC104106 | reverse complement strand
TGAGGAGACCGCCAGGCTGTTCGAGGCCAACGCCTACCGCGACTACCTCGAACTCCACGGCCTGTCCGTGCAGTTGGCCGAGGCACTCGCCGAGTTCTGGCACGCCCGCGTCCGCGCCGAGCTGGGCTTCGCCGGTGAGGACCCGGCCGACATCGAGGACATGTTCGCCCTGAGGTACCGCGGCGCGCGCTTCTCCCTCGGCTACGGCGCCTGCCCGAACCTGGAGGACCGCGCCAAGATCGCCGAGCTGCTCCAGCCCGAGCGGATCGGGGTCCACCTGTCCGAGGAGTTCCAGCTGCACCCCGAGCAGTCCACGGACGCCATCGTGATCCACCACCCCGAGGCGAAGTACTTCAACGCCCGGTGAGCGGCGGCCCCTGCCGGCCGGGGGCCGTGCGGCGCGGTTTCCCGTGCCGTGGGGGCGTCGGCCGGGCGCACGCCTCAGGCCCTCTGGCCTGCGCCGGGGGTGTTTGCCGGGGTACCCCCTGACCCGAGTGGTAAACGAGGCGTTCCGGTCGCGCAGGACGTACACTTGTCGGCCCATCGCAGGCCGGTTCCCGCACGGGAACCGGCCTGCTCGTCCCTCAAGGAGGTGCGTGGATGACCAGTACGGTCCCCCGCCCGGTCCCCGCCCTGCGAACCCGTACGGCCCAGGACTCGGATCTGCAGGCGGTGCTCCTCGACATGGACGGCACCCTGGTGGACACCGAGGGATTCTGGTGGGACGTCGAGGTCGAGGTCTTCAGCGCGCTCGGCCACACCCTGGACGAGGCCTGGCGGCACGTCGTGGTCGGCGGACCCATGACCCGCAGCGCCGGCTTCCTCATCGAGGCCACCGGCGCCGACATCACCCTCGCCGAACTCAGCGTGCTGCTCAACGAGGGCTTCGAGGACCGCATCGGCCGCGCCCTGCCGCTGATGCCGGGCGCCGCCAGGCTGCTCGCCGAACTGCACGAGCAGGCCGTGCCCACGGCCCTGGTCTCGGCCTCCCACCGGCGCATCATCGACCGCGTGCTGGACATCCTCGGCCCGCAGCACTTCACCCTGTCCATCGCCGGTGACGAGGTCTCGCGCACCAAGCCCTACCCCGACCCCTATCTGCTCGCCGCGGCCGGGCTCGGCGCCGAGCCGGCCCGCTGCGCGGTCGTCGAGGACACCGCGACGGGGGTCGCCGCGGCCGAGGCCGCGGGCTGCCGTGTGGTCGCCGTACCGTCCGTCGCCCCCATCGCCCGGGCCGCCGGGCGCACCGTCGTGACCTCCCTGGAAGAGGTCGACCTGGCATTTCTGCGCGGCCTGATGACGGAAATGGGCTGACTGTTCACCCACCGTACAAACCCCATTGCCCCGCTGGACGAATATCCGGGGAAGTACCCGCGAGAGGAATTCACCCAGGCCTCCGCGGCCGAATTCCACTGATCGGCCACACAGTTGGAGTGTGACGTTCCCCACCCTGGCGGGCCTCGACAGCGTTGCCCGAGTGTGCTGAACGGTCCCGGCCGGGGGGAATCGGTGGTTCCTTGTGTCCCGATTGATGGAAAGCTGCACGAATCCTGTCGCTGTCGGGTTTTCTGTGCGTCCACGGCCGGTTCCGCTGCGTGATGGCGGGTCAACTCGCGCGGCCGTGAACCCCGCTGCGGGCGCGGACTAATCTCATCGCGAGAACATCGCCGCATCCCCCGCGTTTCCGCCGCACCACCCCGCGTGCCGGATACCCGGAACCGAACAGCTCTGGAGAAACTCCCGCATGAACCGCAAGACTTTGGTGCTGCCGGCGGTGGCCGGCCTGCTCACCCCGGTTCTCGCCGCGTGCGGCGGATCCGGCGGCGGGGGCAAGAGCGGCGACGCCATCGTCGTCGGCACCACGGACCGGTTCACCGCCACGAAGGACGCCCCAGCGCCCCTCGACCCCGCCTACGCCTACGACGTCGGCACCTGGAACGTCCTGCGTCAGACCCAGCAGACGCTGATGGCCCAGCCGAAGGGCGAGGGCGACCCCGTCCCGGACGCCGCCGAGAGCTGCGGCTTCACCGACAGCGGCAGCGAGCGCTACGCCTGCACGCTGCGCGACGGCCTGAAGTTCGCCAACGGCGACGCGGTGACCGCCGAGGACGTCAAGTACTCCATCGAGCGGGCGCTGCGCATCAAGGCCGACAGCGGTGTCGCCTCCCTGCTGAACACCATCCAGACGGTCGAGACCCAGGGCGACCGGCAGGTCATCTTCCACCTCAAGACGGCCGACGCCACCTTCCCGTACAAGCTGTCCACTCCGGTCGCGGGCATCGTCGACCCGAAGAACTACGACAAGGACAAGCTGCGCGACGGCTTCTCGGTGGACGGCTCCGGCCCCTACACCTTCCAGGCCGACGTCAAGGACAACGAGGTCGTCAGCGCCACCTTCACGAAGAACCCCTCGTACAAGGGCGCCGTGACGGTGAACAACAACAAGGTCGTGATGCGCTCCTACGACTCCGCCGCCGCCATGGGCACGGCGATCGGCAAGGGCGAGATCGACGTCATGACCCGCACCATGGACCCCGCGCAGATCCAGAAGCTGGACTCGGGCGGCTCCGCCAAGGTCGAGCTGGTCGACATGCCGGGCCTGGAGATCCGCTACCTGGCCTTCAACACCGACGCGCCCAGCGTGAAGTCGAAGGCCGTCCGCCAGGCCATGGCCCAGCTGATCAACCGCGGCGAACTGGTCTCCAAGGTCTACGGCACCCAGGCCGAGCCGCTGTACTCGCTCGTCCCGGCGACCATCACCGGCCACTCCAACTCGTTCTTCAACAAGTACGGCAACCCCAGCGTGGCCAAGGCGAAGGACCTGCTGACGCGGGCGGGCATCACCACCCCGGTGAAGCTGACGCTGCACTACACCACCGACCACTACGGCTCGGCGACGAAGCAGGAGTTCGACATCCTGCAGAAGCAGCTCAACGACAGCGGCCTGTTCGACGCCTCGGTCCAGGGCCACCCCTGGACCGAGTTCCGGCCCGCCGAGAAGAAGGGCCAGTACGACGTCTACGGCATGGGCTGGTTCCCCGACTTCCCCGACGCCGACAACTTCCTCGCGCCGTTCCTCGACGAGAACAACACCCTCGGCTCGCCGTACTCCAACACCACCATCGAGCACACGCTGATCCCCGCCTCCCGCCGCGAGGCCGACCGGCTCAGCGCCTCCAAGAGCCTGACCCAGATCCAGGACATCGTCGCCGACGACGTCCCGATCCTGCCGCTGTGGCAGGGCAAGCAGTACGTCGCCGCACGGGACGACATCACGGGTGTCTCCTATGCCCTCAACTCGTCCTCGACACTTCAGCTGTGGGAGCTGGGCCGCGGTGTGAGCGGCTGACGGCTCTCCTCATCCGGGGGCCAGGGACGGCTGCCCCGGGCCCCGGGGCCAGGACGGCGGCCCCGGGGTGACGGAACCGACGACAAGGCACATGCAGTGAACATGCGCAACCAGTGGCCAGTTCTGCCCATCGTGGCGGGACTGGCCTCCGGCCTTTTGACCGGCTGCGGATCGGAGAGCGGTGATTCCGGGGGTACCGGCTCTTCCGTGGTGATGGGGATGTCCGACGACGTCCTCGCCACGGACCCCGCATCCGGCTACGACCCCGGTTCCTGGCTGTTGTTCGACAACGTCTTCCAGTCGCTGCTCAGTTTCCCGAAGGGAGGCACCGAGCCCCAGCCCGAACTGGCGAAGCAGTGCGGCTTCACCGACGGACGGGCCATGGTCTACCGGTGCGAACTGAAGGACGGCCTGACGTTCAGCAACGGTGACGCCCTCACCTCGCAGGACGTGAAGTTCTCCTTCGACCGCATGCTGAAGATCAACGACTCGTCCGGGCCCGCGATCATGTTCCCGATGCTCGGCTCGGTCGACACCCCGGACGCGAAGACGGTCGTCTTCCGTCTGAAGGTCCCCGACGCCACCTTCCCCAGCAAGCTCGCCTCCGGCGCCGGCTCCATCGTGGACCACCGCCAGTACGCCGCGAACTCCTTGCGCACCGACCACAAGGCCGTCGGCTCGGGCCCCTACAAGCTGGACTCCTTCGGCCAGGACAAGGCGGTCTTCTCGGTCAACACCCGCTACAAGGGCACCGCGAAGGTCAAGAACTCCGGTGTCACCCTGAAGTTCTTCCACGGCGACCGCGCCGCCCTGAAGAAGGCCCTCCTCGACGGCGGCGTCGACCTCGCCTACCGAGGCCTCTCCGCCTCCGACATCGCCGGCCTCGACAAGCAGGGCGGCAGCAAGGGCGTCAACGTCATCGAGGGCAGCAGCGCCGAGGTCCAGCACCTGGTCTTCAACATGAAGGACCCGGTCGCCGGCAAGCTCGGCGTCCGCAAGGCCATGGCCTACCTCGTCGACCGCGATGCCCTCATCAAGAATGTCTACCAGGGCACCGCGACCCCGCTGTACTCGATCATCCCGGCGGGCATCGTCGGCCACAACACGGCCTTCTTCGACACCTACGGCGCCCGCCCCTCCCGGGCCAGGGCCGCCGAGGCCCTGCGCGCCGCCGGCATCACCGGCAAGGTCAAGATCACCCTGTGGTCCACGCCGTCGCGCTACGGCCCCGCCACCGACGACGAGTTGAAGGCCATCGCCGGACAGCTCAACGCCAGCGGCCTGTTCGACGCCGACGTCAGGTCGGTCGCCTTCGACCAGTACGAGAAGGACATCGCCGCCGGCAAGTACGGCGTGTATGTGAAGGGCTGGGTACCGGACTACCCGGACGCGGACAACTTCACGGCCCCCTTCTTCGGCAAGGGCAACGTGCTGGACAACAACTACAGCAACGGCGCCATCACCGGCACGCTCATCCCGAAGACCGCCGCGCAGAGAGACCGCGCCGCCACCGACAAGGACTTCGGCACGCTCCAGGACATCGTCGCCGCCGAACTGCCCGTCCTGCCCGTCTGGCAGGCCAAGCAGTACGCGGTGGCCCGTGACGGGGCCTACGGGCTGGAGTACTGCCTGGACGCCTCGACGGTGTTCCGGTTCTGGGAACTCAGCAAGGGCTGAGCGGTACGGACGCGAAGGGCGCCGCCCTCTCCCGCGGAGGCGGCGGCGCCCTTCGCCGTGTCCGGGCCGCCTACTGCGCGCCAGGACGCACGAGCCCGCTCTCGTACGCGTACACCGCGGCCTGCACCCGGTCCCTCAGGCCCAGCTTGGTGAGCACATGCCCGACGTGCGTCTTGACCGTCGTCTCGCTGACGAACAGATCGGCGGCGATCTCCGCGTTGGACAGCCCGCGCGCCACCAGCTTCAGCACCTCCACCTCACGGTCGGTGAGGGTGTGCAGGGTGTCCGGCACGGGCTCCTCGCCGGAGGGCAGATGCGTGGCGTACTTGTCCAGCAGCCGGCGCGTGATGCTCGGCGCCAGCATCGCCTCGCCGGCCGCGACCACGCGGATCGCCTGCACCAGCTCGTTGGCCGGGGCGTCCTTCAGCAGGAAGCCGCTGGCTCCGGCGCGCAGCGCCTCGACCACGTACTCGTCGAGGTCGAACGTGGTCAGCACGAGCACCTTCGCCGGTCCGGACCGGTCGGGACCGGTGATCTGCCGGGTCGCCTCCACACCGTCCATCCGCGGCATACGGATGTCCATCAGCACGACGTCCGGCTGCAGGGCCCGCACCTGATCGAGGGCCTGCAGGCCGTCACCGGCCTCGCCCACGACCGCGAGGTCCTGCTCGGCCTCCAGGATCATCCGGAAACCCGTACGCAGCAGGGGCTGGTCGTCGACCAGTAGGACACGGATGGCCACGTGACACTCCTTCGCTAGTCCGGGCCCATTCTGCCCTGCGCCCCGGCCTCCGGGCCCGCCGCCCTCACCGGCAGCGGATAGGGCGGGGGAGTGCCCCCGAACTCCGGGCAGTGCGCCTGGTGATCGCACCAGCCGCACAGCTTGGTCGGGCGGGGCCGCCACTGGCCGGTCTCCGTGGCCTGCCGGATGGCCTCCCACAACGCGTGCAGCTTGCGCTCCACACGCTCCAGGTCCGCGGGAACCGGGTCGTACGTCAGCACGTCCCCGCTGCCGAGGTAGACGAGCTGCAGCCGGCGCGGCACGACCTGCTTCAGCCGCCACACCACCAGGGCGTAGAACTTCATCTGGAACAGCGCGCCCTCGGCGTACTCGGGCCTGGGCGCCTTGCCCGTCTTGTAGTCGACGATCCGCACCTCACCGGTCGGCGCGACGTCCACGCGGTCGATGATCCCGCGCAGCCGCAGCCCCGACTCCAGCTCGGCCTCGACGAACAGCTCCCGCTCGGCGGGCTCCAGGCGCGTCGGATCCTCCAGCGTGAACCAGCGCTCCACCAGCCGCTCGGCCTCCCCGAGCCAGCGCGCCAGCCGCTCGCCCTCCGGGTCGTCGGCGAACAGCTCCGTCACCTCCGGCCGGCTCTCCCGCAGCCGGTCCCACTGGCCCGGGATGAGCGACTTGGCCCGCGGCGCGGTGCGCTCCACCGCCGGCGCGTCGAACAGCCGCTCCAGCACGGCGTGCACCAGCGTGCCTCTCGTCGCCGCCTCGCTCGGCTTCTCCGGCAGCCGGTCGATCACCCGGAACCGGTACAGCAGCGGACACTGCATGAAATCGCCGGCCCGGGAGGGCGACAGGGAGGTGGGCGCCATGGCGACGGGTGCGGCCGCCGTGTCCTCGAAGCTGCTGTCCATGCCCACAGACCTTACGGCCCGCCACTGACAGTGACCCGGTCGCCGTCCGCGCCGCCCCGCGACCACGGGGCGAAGTCAACGCGACCACGGGGCGAAGTCAAGGGGTGCCGGGGCGGAACACGCCACCACGGCCGCATACCATCGACCTCAGAACCTTTCGGCCGGCAGGTGCGGAAGACGCTTCGAACGAGGGGACACCGTGGACGTGAGCGGCGGGAGCGGGCAGCCGCGGCCCGGCAACGACGAGCCGGCCGAGCACCCCGCGGGTCCTACGGCCCCGACGACCGACCCCGCCGACCGGCTCCCGGACCCCCACCCTCCTGCGACCGCCCCCACCGAGGGCGCACCGGAACCCGCCGGGGACAGCGCCCCCCGGGGCGAAGACGCCGCGGACGCGGGCACTGGTGGGGCCGAAGCCCGGTCCGGGGGCACCGGCACCGGTCCCGACGGCAGCCGCCCCGCCCCCGGCAGCGCCCCGGCCGACCCCGCCGGTGTCGCCGACCCGCCGAGCACCCCCACCGACCACCCCGCTGCCCCCACCGACCGGTCCCCCCACGCGGACCGCTCCGAACACCGCTCCCTCGCCCACTCCGGTATCGCCAAGGGGGAGCCGCCGCAGCCGCGGCCCAAGGAGCCGGGCGGGGGCATCCTCATGGGGCGGCCCTTCGGGGTGCCGGTGTACGTGGCGCCCAGCTGGTTCCTCGTCGCCGCGCTGATCACCTGGGTCTTCGGCGGCCAGCTCGACCGCGTGCTGCCCGAGCTGGGCGCCGCCCGCTACCTGGTCTCCCTGTTCTTCGCGGTCGCGTTCTACGCCTCCGTCCTGGTCCACGAACTGGCCCACACGGTCGCCGCGATCCGCTTCAAGCTCCCGGTCCGCCGCATCCAGCTGCAGTTCTTCGGCGGTGTCTCCGAGATCGAGAAGGAGGCCGAGACCCCGGGCCGCGAGTTCGTGCTGGCCTTCGTCGGGCCCCTGCTCTCCCTCGTCCTCTCCGGGGTGTTCTACCTCGCGATGCGGCCCTTCGAGCCCCGCTCCGTCCCCGGTGTCCTGCTCGCCGGGCTGATGATCTCCAACCTGATCGTGGCGGTCTTCAACCTCCTGCCCGGCCTGCCCCTCGACGGCGGCCGCATGCTCCGCGCCGTCGTCTGGAAGATCACCGACCGGCCGATGAGCGGCACCGTCGCCGCCGCCTGGGTCGGCCGCGCGCTCGCCGTCGCCGTCCTGATCGGGCTGCCGCTGCTCAACCAGTCCGGCGCGCTCGGCGGCGACGGCACCCAGGCGGGCGGCATGGACACCGTCACCGACGCCCTGCTCGCCGCCATCCTCGCCGCCATCATCTGGACCGGCGCCGGCAACAGCCTGCGCATGGCCCGGCTGCGCGAGCACCTCCCCGAGCTGCGCGCCCGTACCCTCACCCGGCGTGCCGTGCCGGTCGAGACCGACACCCCGCTCTCGGAGGCCCTGCGCCGCGCCAACGCGGCCGGCGCCCGGGCCCTGGTCGTGGTGGACGCCCACGGCAACCCGGTCTCCCTGGTCCGCGAGGCCGCCATCGTCGGCGTACCCGAACACCGCCGCCCCTGGGTCGCGGTCAGCGGCCTCGCCCAGGACCTCACCGAGGGCATGCGCGTCTCCGCCGAGCTGGCCGGCGAGGACCTCCTCGACGTCCTGCGGGCCACCCCGGCCACCGAGTACCTGGTCGTCGAGGAGACCGGCGAGATCTACGGCGTCCTGTCGGCGGCGGACGTCGAGCGCGCCTTCGTGAAGGCGATGGCCCGCCCGTCCGCCTAGTGGTCGGCGGGCCCCGCCGGGGCCGGTAGTCTGGTCACATGTCCGAACCGACCGGTGCCGCCCGCAGGCGCGGGCCCTTCAAGGTCGGGGACCAGGTACAGCTGACCGACCCCAAGGGCCGCCACTACACGTTCACGCTCGAAGCAGGGAAGAACTTCCACACCCACAAGGGCTCCTTCCCGCACGACGAACTGATCGGCGCTCCCGAGGGCAGCGTTGTCCGCACCACCGGCAACGTGGCCTACCTCGCGCTGCGCCCCCTGCTCCCCGACTACGTCCTGTCCATGCCCCGCGGGGCAGCCGTCGTCTACCCGAAGGACGCGGGGCAGATCCTCGCCTTCGCCGACATCTTCCCCGGCGCGCGCGTCGTGGAGGCCGGTGTCGGCTCCGGCTCGCTCAGCAGCTTCCTGCTGCGCGCCATCGGCGACCAGGGCATGCTGCACTCCTACGAGCGCCGCGAGGACTTCGCCGAGATCGCGCGGGCGAACGTGGAGCGCTACTTCGGCGGCCCGCACCCCGCCTGGCAGCTCACCGTCGGCGACCTGCAGGACAACCTCTCCGACACCGACGTCGACCGCGTCATCCTCGACATGCTCGCCCCCTGGGAGTGCCTGGAGGCCGTCTCCAAGGCGCTCGTCCCCGGCGGCATCCTGTGCGCTTACGTGGCCACCACCACCCAGCTCGCCCGGACCGTGGAGTCCATCCGGGAGATCGGCTGCTTCAACGAGCCGACCGCCTGGGAGACCATGATCCGCAACTGGCACATCGAGGGCCTGGCGGTCCGCCCGGACCACCGGATGATCGGCCACACCGGCTTCCTGCTCACCGCCCGCCGCCTCGCGGACGGCGTCGAGCCGCCCATGCGCCGCCGCCGCCCCGCCAAGGGCGCGTACGGCGAGGACTACGCCGGGCCGAACGCCGACGGCGGCGCCGGCCGCTGACCGACCGCGCGCAGCACCGCGCATCAGCTCAACGCGAGGGCGCCGTGCCCGAGTTCCCCGCTCCGGCGGGAACTCGGGCACGGCGCCTGTGCGTTGACGCGGTGCCAGGAGTGCCGGCCCCGCGGTGCGCACCGCCCACGCGCGCGCGGGTGCCGCGCCCACGGCAATCCCGGACCCCGCCGTTCCCCCGCACTGTGACGTGTGGCACCATGCAGGCCACCCCCACCGGCACAGCCCTCACAGGAGACACTCCTCGTGCAGCAATCCGCCGTTCCGGAGCTCGCCCACACCCAGACCAGGCCCATCCACTGGGTCGCCACCGCCACGGCCGTCGCCGGGGTCATGGCGCTCTCCTCCGTCGTGCAGCCCGGCTCCGCCACGGCCGCCACCGGCACCCAGCCCAAGACCGCCCACGCGGCCGTCGCACCGCCCGGCACCACCGGCGTGGCCTTCCCGCTGGACTGCGGTCCGGTGAAGGCGGTGGTCGCGAAGCAGGCCAGTGGAGACCTGGACGGCGACGGCAGACCGGAGACGGTCGCGGTGGTGCACTGCGACACCGCCATGGGTACCCCGCCGGACGGGGTCTACGTCGTCACCCGCCCGTCCGACGGCGGCAGGCCGCGGGTCGTCGCCACCCTCGTGAGCCCCCGGGACCGGCTCACCGTCACCGGCTTCTCCCTGCGCGCGGGTACGGTCGGCGCCACCCTGCTCGGCTACTCCTCGGCCTCCGTGCCCAACTGCTGCCCGGACGTGAAGACCCAGGTCAGCTGGAGGTGGAGCGGCAACGCGTTCGTCCGCTCCACGCCCGCCGACGCCCACAGCGTCTGACCCGCGCCGTGGCGGTACACGGGCCCGGCGGGGACTCAGTCCGCGTCGGGCCCGTACACCTCGACCCTGTCCGAAACACGTCGCACATGGATGCACTCGCCCGGACACTCCTTCGCCGAGTCCACCACGTCCGCGAGCAGCGGCAGCGGCACCGGCGTCGTCGCGCCCGCGCTCTGCAGCAGCTCGTCGTCCGCGCCCTTGACATAGGCGAGCCCGTCGATGTCCAGCTCGAACACCTCGGGGGCGTACTGGGCGCAGATCCCGTCGCCGGTACACAGGTCCTGGTCGATCCAGACCTCCAGCGCCTCGCCGCCCGGGGCCTCCTGCTGCACGGTCACCTCTCCTGCCGTTCCGGTTCGCCGGGCGGTCCGGGCGGCGCGGGCGCCAGCCGGGTCCGCTCCAGCGGCTGTTGAAGACCCCTCGACCCTACCTCCGGCGCTTTCGGGCCTCCTTCCGCCGGTGACATGGTTTCCGCCCGATCGTGCCCGGGTACGAGCGCCCGACCAGGACAGGGGAGTCCCGGCCAGGGGAACGGCCACTTCAGGCCGCACCGGCGGTGACACCGTCCGCCCGTACCGTCGCTCTGCGTGATGGCCGCGCGAGCGTACTGCGGGCTGCCCGCATACGGCCCGACCGGCCCGGAGCGGACAACTCCGGCCAGCTTTGAAGGAATTCGACCACGCGATGCCTGGAACAAGCTGCTTCCCCATCACGTTGAGTGGGTATCCCCTCCGTGCGAGGGAGAGCGCACCGGGTGACCGACGACACACCTTGACAGTCTTGGTGATCTAGGGGTTTCAATCGACACCCACCCAGGTAGGGTCTGGAAGCGTCCAGCTCCCCTTGGAGGAGGTGAGGACCGTGGCAGCCCACGACGACGACATGAACCGCGGCATCCGCCCGGGACGAGGGTCCGACGACCCGGCCGGGCAGATCGCCTACCTTGAGCAGGAGATCGCCGTCCTGCGACGCAAGCTCGCCGACTCTCCGCGACACACGAGGATTCTCGAAGAGCGGATCGTCGAGCTGCAGACCAACCTGGCCGGCGTGTCCGCCCAGAACGAACGGCTGGCCAACACCCTCCGCGAGGCCCGCGACCAGATCGTGGCCCTCAAGGAAGAGGTCGACCGGCTCGCCCAGCCGCCGGCCGGCTTCGGAGTCTTCCTGCAGGCGAACGAGGACGGCACCGCCGACATCTTCACCGGCGGCCGCAAGCTCCGGGTGAACGTGAGCCCGGGCGTCGACCTCGACGACCTGCGGCGCGGCCAGGAAGTCATGCTCAACGAAGCGCTCAACGTGGTCGAGGCCATGGAGTTCGAGCGCGTCGGCGACATCGTGACCCTCAAGGAGATCCTGGAGGACGGCGAGCGCGCCCTCGTCCTGGGACACACCGACGAGGAGCGGGTGGTGCGGCTCGCCGAGCCGCTCCTGGACGTCACCATCCGCGCCGGCGACGCCCTGCTGCTCGAACCCCGCTCCGGCTACGTCTACGAGGTCGTGCCCAAGAGCGAGGTCGAAGAACTCGTCCTCGAAGAGGTCCCGGACATCGGCTACGACCAGATCGGCGGCCTCGGCAACCAGATCGAGGCCATCCGCGACGCGGTCGAGCTGCCGTACCTCTACCCGGACCTGTTCAAGGAGCACGAGCTGCGCCCGCCCAAGGGCGTGCTGCTCTACGGCCCGCCCGGCTGCGGCAAGACGCTCATCGCCAAGGCCGTCGCGAACTCGCTGGCCAAGAAGGTCGCCGAGGTCACCGGCCAGGCCGCCGGCAAGAGCTTCTTCCTGAACATCAAGGGTCCCGAGCTGCTCAACAAGTACGTCGGCGAGACCGAGCGGCAGATCCGCCTCGTCTTCCAGCGCGCACGCGAGAAGGCCAGCGAGGGCACCCCGGTCATCGTCTTCTTCGACGAGATGGAGTCCCTCTTCCGCACCCGTGGCTCCGGCGTCAGCTCGGACGTGGAGAACACCATCGTCCCGCAGCTGCTCGCCGAGATCGACGGCGTGGAGGGCCTGCAGAACGTGGTCGTGATCGGCGCCTCCAACCGCGAGGACATGATCGACCCCGCCATCCTGCGCCCCGGCCGGCTCGATGTGAAGATCAAGATCGAGCGTCCGGACGCCGAGGCGGCCAAGGACATCTTCGGCAAGTACCTCACCGAGCGCCTGCCGCTGCACGCCGACGACCTCGGCGAGCACGGCGGCGACAAGGCCACCACCGTCCAGAGCATGATCCAGACGGCGGTCGAGCAGATGTACGCCGAGTCCGAGGAGAACCGCTTCCTGGAGGTCACCTACGCCAACGGCGACAAGGAAGTCCTCTACTTCAAGGACTTCAACTCCGGCGCCATGATCGAGAACATCGTGGGCCGCGCCAAGAAGATGGCGATCAAGGACTTCCTGGAGAAGAGCCAGAAGGGCCTTCGCGTCTCCCACCTGCTCCAGGCCTGTGTGGACGAGTTCAAGGAGAACGAGGACCTGCCCAACACCACCAACCCGGACGACTGGGCCCGGATCTCCGGAAAGAAGGGCGAGCGGATCGTGTACATCCGTACGCTCATCACCGGAAAGCAGGGCGCGGACACCGGACGCTCCATCGACACGGTGGCGAACACCGGTCAGTACCTGTAAAGACAGGGCGGCTGCGGGTGCCCTCGGCGGGTACCCGCAGCCCTCTGTTTTTCCGGCCACGACCGGCCACGACCGGAGCAGGCAATGACGCAAATGATCTCCCCACCAGCGCAAAGGCGTTCTAGGCTCGTTCCTGCCGCCGAGTCGCGCCGTGCGGGGACGGGCACCGCGCACGCACCGGGGCTCCGGTGGCACGTGAGCGGCGCCCACGACCGAGGGTGCCGCCGGGCAAGGAGGGCCGCATGACCGTACGGCGAGTAATGGGCATCGAGACGGAGTACGGGATCTCCGTCCCCGGCCACCCCAACGCCAATGCCATGCTCACCTCGTCCCAGATCGTCAACGCCTACGCGGCGGCGATGCACCGGGCCCGCCGGGCCCGCTGGGACTTCGAGGAGGAGAATCCGCTGCGGGACGCGCGGGGCTTCGACCTCGCCAGGGAGGCCGCCGACGCCAGCCAGCTCACCGACGAGGACATCGGCCTCGCCAACGTGATCCTCACCAACGGCGCACGGCTGTACGTCGACCACGCCCACCCCGAGTACAGCGCCCCCGAGGTGACCAACCCGCGCGACGCCGTCCTGTGGGACAAGGCCGGCGAGCGGATCATGGCCGAAGCCGCCGAGCGGGCCGCGCAGCTGCCCGGCGCCCAGCCGATCCACCTCTACAAGAACAACACCGACAACAAGGGCGCCTCCTACGGCACGCACGAGAACTACCTGATGAAGCGGGAAACCCCCTTCTCGGACATCGTGCGGCACCTGACGCCCTTCTTCGTCTCCCGTCAGGTCTTCGCCGGGGCGGGCCGCGTCGGCATCGGCCAGGACGGGCACGAGCACGGCTTCCAGCTGAGCCAGCGCGCGGACTACTTCGAGGTCGAGGTCGGCCTGGA
The DNA here is from genome assembly GCF_055584345.1 of Streptomyces sp. NPDC104106. Taxonomy (NCBI): domain Bacteria; kingdom Bacillati; phylum Actinomycetota; class Actinomycetes; order Kitasatosporales; family Streptomycetaceae; genus Streptomyces; species Streptomyces sp. NPDC104106. The sequence goes on along the minus strand of NZ_JBVJMF010000010.1, from coordinate 312,491 downwards.
GACGACCCTCAAGCGCCCGATCATCAACACCCGCGACGAGCCGCACGCGGACGCCGAGAAGTACCGGCGACTGCATGTGATCATCGGCGACGCGAACCTCTCGGAGATCTCGACCTATCTGAAGCTGGGGACGACCGCCCTGGTGCTGTCGATGATCGAGGACGGCTTCATCGCGGTGGACCTCGCGGTCGACCAGCCCGTGCGCACCCTCCACCAGGTCTCGCACGACCCCGGCCTCAAGCGCCTGGTCACGCTGCGCAGCGGCCGCACACTCACCGCGGTCCAGCTGCAGATGGAGTACTACGAGCTGTCCCGCAAGTACGTGGAGGAGCGCTACGGCGCCGACGCGGACGAGCAGACGAAGGACGTCCTGACCCGCTGGGAGGACACGCTCAACCGGCTGGAGAACGATCCCATGAGCCTGGCCGGCGAGCTGGACTGGGTCGCCAAGCGGGAGCTGATGGAGGGCTACCGCCGCCGGGACGGCCTCGACTGGGACGCGGCCCGGCTGCATCTGGTCGACCTCCAGTACGCCGACGTGCGCGCCGAGAAGGGCCTGTACAACCGGCTGGCGGCCCGGGGACGCGTGAAGCGGCTGCTGGACGAGGCCGAGGTGGAGCGGGCCCGTACGAAGCCGCCGGAGGACACGCGCGCGTACTTCCGCGGCCGCTGCCTGGAGCAGTACGCGGACGACGTGGCCGCCGCGAGCTGGGACTCGGTCATCTTCGACCTGCCGGGCCGGGACTCGCTGCAGCGCGTCCCAACCCTGGAACCACTACGCGGAACGCGAAATCACGTCAAGGAGCTGCTGGACCGCTGCCGCACGGCGGAAGACCTGGTCAGGGTCCTGTCGGGCGGCTGAGCACGGCCGGCGGGGTACCCGGACCGCACCGGGTGGGCAGGGTGGAAATGCGCCCGCCCGGGAATCATCGAGGTGGCCCCCGCACGTTGTGGAAACTGCGGGGCCGATGTCGGACCCGGCTTGTAGGGTCTGATCATCACCGATCGGCAGGCGAACTGAGCGGGGTGAGGGTTATGGCAACGAAGGACACCGGCGGCGGCCAGCAGAAGGCCACACGCTCCACCGAGGAAGTCGAGGAGCAGGCGCAGGACGCGCAGGCCTCCGAGGACCTCAAGGAGCGCCACGAGAAGCTGTCCGACGACGTGGACTCCGTCCTGGACGAGATCGACGACGTCCTGGAGGAGAACGCCGAGGACTTCGTGCGCTCCTTCGTGCAAAAGGGCGGACAGTAGCCCGTCCTTGCCTTCGAATCAAAGGTTCGAGGGTGGGGGAGTCGTGAGTGGCCGATGAGCGGACGACGAAGCGCTGCTCGCGGCCGGACAAGTCCGGGCCGCGGGCAGTCTTCGTTTCCCGTACCGGCTTCGGCCGGGCATGTGGATCACCGCCGGGACCCGGGTAGGGTCCGTGCTATATCGCTTAGTTGGAAGGAAACTTGTGGAAGCCAATACTCGTGGCACCGGGCGTCTACCAGCAGCCTTCCTGACGCCAGGCTCTTCTTCGTTCATGGACTTCCTCTCCGAGCACCAGCCCGAGCTGCTGCCGGGCAACCGCCGGCTGCCGCCCACACAGGGCGTGCTGGAGGCGCCGCACGGTACGACCATCGTGGCCGTGACGTTCCCCGGCGGCGTGGTGCTCGCCGGTGACCGCCGGGCCACGATGGGCAACGTCATCGCCCAGCGGGACATCGAGAAGGTCTTCCCGGCGGACGAGTACTCCGCGGTGGGCATCGCCGGCACCGCCGGTCTGGCCGTCGAGATGGTCAAGCTCTTCCAGCTGGAGCTGGAGCACTTCGAGAAGGTCGAGGGCGCCCAGCTCTCCCTGGAGGGCAAGGCCAACCGGCTGTCGACGATGATCCGCTCCAACCTCGGCATGGCCATGCAGGGCCTCGCCGTGGTCCCCCTCTTCGCCGGCTACGACGTGGACCGCGAGAAGGGACGGATCTTCTCCTACGACGTCACGGGCGGGCGCAGCGAGGAGCACAACTTCGCGGCGACGGGCTCCGGCTCGATCTTCGCGCGCGGTGCGATGAAGAAGCTGTTCCGTGACGACCTCACCGAGGAGCAGGCCACCACTTTGGTGGTCCAGGCCCTCTACGACGCGGCAGACGACGACTCGGCGACCGGCGGTCCCGATGTCGCCCGCCGGATCTACCCGATCATCACCGTGATCACCGAGGACGGCTTCCGCCGGCTCAGCGAGGACGAGGCCTCCGAGCTCTCCCGCGCGGTGCTCCAGCGCCGCCTGGAGGAGCCCGACGGCCCCAAGGCCGCCCTGCTCTGAAGCAGCGGACCCCGGTTCTTATCAAGGTGATCCAGTGACCATGACAGAAAGGGACGGATAACCGGTGTCGACGCCGTTCTATGTCTCACCCCAGCAGGCCATGGCCGACCGGGCCGAGTACGCCCGCAAGGGCATCGCCCGCGGCCGCAGCCTGGTCGTGCTGCAGTACGCCGACGGCATCGTGTTCGTCGGTGAGAACCCGTCCCGCGCGCTGCACAAGTTCAGCGAGATCTACGACCGGATCGGCTTCGCGGCCGCCGGCAAGTACAACGAGTACGAGAACCTGCGCATCGGCGGCGTCCGCTACGCCGACCTGCGCGGCTACACCTACGACCGCGACGACGTCACCGCCCGCGGCCTCGCCAACGTCTATGCCCAGACGCTGGGCACGATCTTCTCCTCGGCCGCCGAGAAGCCGTACGAGGTGGAGCTCGTCGTCGCCGAGGTGGGGGAGACCCCCGAGGGCGACCAGATCTACCGGCTGCCGCACGACGGCTCGATCGTGGACGAGCACGGCTCGGTCGCGGTCGGCGGCAACGCGGAGCAGATCAGCACCTACCTGGACCGCGAGCACCGGGAGGGCATGACCCTGGCCGAGGGGCTGAAGCTCGCCGTCAAGGCCCTGTCCCGCGAGCCCAACGGCACCCAGCGGGAGATCCCCGCCGAGCGCCTGGAGGTCGCGGTGCTGGACCGCACGCGTCCGCAGAAGCGCAAGTTCAAGCGCATCGTCGGCCGCCAGCTCGCCCGCCTGCTGGAGGCGGACGGCGCGGCCACCGAGGCGGAGAGCGCCGAGGAGCCAGGGGAGGGCGAGGAGTCCGGGGAGGAGTAGCCCGCCCCCTCTCCCGCTCAGCGAGGTGCTCCGGCCGTACTGCCTGTCCTGGCCGGGGCACTCTCTCCCGTAGCCCGCCGTAGCCTCGGCGCCCGCTGCTGCCGGCCGCCCTGCGCGAGCACGCCCGTGAGCACGGCATGCAGAGCCTGATCGTCTGGCCGTCGGAACGCAGCGTCCGGCTCCAGTGCCGCTCCGGCTTCGCGCCGTCGGCCGAGGTGCCGGAGAGCCGCTGAACGCTGCGCGCAGAGGGCCGTGGGTTCGCCGTGGCCGCATGACGGACGCAGCCTCGCGCCCCTTCGGGGCGCTCAGTCGCCGCGTGGCGGCGCCGTGGAGCCCCGGACGACCAAGTGGACCGGGATGTCCCCGCCCTCGGGCACAGCGCCTTCCAGGACGGCCAGCAGGGCCCGCATGCCACGCTCGCCGAACAGCTCGGCGTCGAGTCGTACCGTCGTCAGCTCTGGGTCGATCGCGGTGGCCAGGGCGAGGTCGTCGAGGCCGGTGACCGAGATGTCGTCCGGGATGCGCAGGCCCAACCGGCGCACGGCCTTGTAGGCCCCGGCGGCGAGCTTGTCGTCGTCGCACACCACGGCGGTGGGACGCGGGCCGGGGGCGGTGAGCGCGGCCTCGGTGGCGGCCAGGGCGCCCTCGATGGAGATGGGGGCGCGGGCGGTGCGCACCTCGGTGCCGGGCACGGCCGCCATGCGCGCGGCCAGCTCCCGCGCGCGCAGTTCGAAGGTCCAGGACGGCACGTCGGCGGCGAGATGCAGCACCCGGCGGTGGCCGAGGCCCAGCAGATGCTCGGTGACCTGCCGGACACCGTCGGCGATGTCCAGGTTGACCGTCGCGGCGCCGGTGCTGCCCTCCGGGTCGCTGTCGAGCATGACCAGGGGCAGCTGGTCGCCCCGGATCGCGGTGAGCGCGTCGGCGGCCATCGAGGAGGCGATGACGCCGTCCAGGGCGGCCTGCGCCGAGGCGAAGGGGTCCCGGGCCGGGCCGATGCCCTCGGGGGAGGGGTACAGGACGACGCCGAAGCCGTGCTCGGCGGCCACGCGCGCGGCACCCGTGTAGACGCCGGCGAAGAACTCCGTGGTCAGGGCGGGGACGACGAGCAGGACCGTGCGGGTGCGGCCGAGGCGGAGGTTGCGGGCGGCGAGGTTGGGCCGGTACCCCAGGGCGCGCGCGGCCCCGCGGACCCGCTCGGCGGTGGCCTCGGAGACCCGGCCGCGCCACTTGTCGCCCAGCACGAGCGAGACGGCGGCCTGCGAGACCCCGGCCGCCTGGGCGACGTCACGGCTGGTCGGGCGCGTGCTGCTGTGTGCCACCGTGTGACTGCTCCCTCGCCTGGACGTCCGAACAGCGCACATGGTACGTATGAGAGCGCACGTTATACGTAAAACTTCGGGCCGTCGAGGCGTCCCGGTCGAGCCACGGGAAAGGCGGACATGGCCACGGGATACCTGGAGATCCTCCGGGCGCGGCACGCGCTGCGGCTGCTCACGGGGACGCTGGTGGGCCGACTGCCCAACGCGACGGCCGCGATCGCGCTGGTGCTGTTCGTGCGCGCCGAGGGCGGCACCTACAGCCTCGCCGGCGTGCTCGCGGCCGTCTACGGCGTCGCCAACGCCGTCGGGCAGCCGCTGCTCGGCCGGCTCGTGGACCTGTACGGCCAGCCGCGCGTCCAGCTGCCCGCCGCCCTGCTCGCCGCGGCCGCCATGGCCGTCTTCGCGTTCAGCGGCACCGATCCGCTGTCGCTCGCCTACGCGTCCGTGGCGGCGGCCGGACTGTTCGCCCCGCCGCTGGAGGGCGGCCTGCGCGCCCTGTGGCCGTCCGTGGTGCGCGGCGAGGAGCAGGTGCACACCGCGTACGCCATGGACGCGATCGCGCAGGAGGTCATGTTCACCGTCGGACCGCTGCTGGTGACCCTGTGCGTGTCCCTCTGGGACGAGCGGGCCGCACTGCTGGTGCTGAACCTCCTGGGTGTCCTCGGAGCACTCTGGGTCGTTGTCTCGCCGCCCTCGCGCGCGTGGCGCTCGGCCCCGCGCGAGGCACACTGGCTCGGTGCCCTGCGCTCGTCCGGCCTGCTCGCCCTGCTCGGCGCCTTCCTGTTCGTCGGCATCGCGCTCGGCTCCATCACGGTCGCGTCGGTGTCGTACGCCGACGGACACGGCGGTGACGCGGTCTACGGCTGGATGATGGCCGGGCTCGGCCTCGGCGCGCTCGCCGGCGGCACCGTCTACGGCGCCCGGCGGTGGACCGGTGTGCCGGAGCGGCGACTGCGCGTGCTGGTGGCGCTTCTGGCGGTCTGTTACCTGCCGTTGACGCTGACGCCGGGCGCGGTGCCCATGGTGCTGCTCACGGTGGTCTCCGGGGTGTTCCTCGCGCCCTGTATCGCCTGCGCGTTCATCATCGTGGACCGGCACGCGCCGGCCGGGACCGTCACCGAGGCGTTCTCCTGGCTCGTGACGACGTTCACCGTGGGCGCCTCGGTCGGCACGGGCCTCACCGGGCCCGTCGTCCAGGCCGGGGGCACGGTCTGGGGCTTCGCCGTCCCCGGCATCGCCGGCGCCGTGTCGTTGCTGGTCCTGCTCGCCACCGGGCGGGTCCTCGCAGCTCCCGCGCGGGGTGCGGTCGTTGCGGCTTCACCGGAAAATGATCCAAATCGTGCTGTCGAACCCCGTTTCAGCTCAGGGGATCGGGCGTAATGTTCAGTCATGGACCGCCGCATTTTCGGGCTGGAGAACGAGTACGGCGTCACGTGCACGTTCAGGGGACAGCGCCGCCTGTCGCCTGACGAGGTGGCGCGGTACCTCTTCCGCCGTGTCGTGTCATGGGGCCGCAGCAGCAATGTCTTTCTGCGAAACGGCGCCCGGCTCTATCTCGACGTGGGCTCACATCCGGAATACGCGACACCCGAATGTGACAACGTGATCGAACTGGTCACCCACGACAAGGCCGGCGAGCGCATTCTCGAAGGACTCCTGGTGGACGCGGAACGACGCCTGCACGAGGAGGGAATCGCGGGCGACGTCTACCTCTTCAAGAACAACACCGACTCGGCGGGCAACTCCTACGGCTGCCACGAGAACTATCTCGTGGCGCGGCACGGGGAGTTCTCCCGGCTCGCGGACATCCTCATCCCCTTCCTGGTCACCCGGCAGCTGCTGTGCGGCGCCGGCAAGGTGCTCCAGACGCCGCGCGGCGCCGTGTACTGCGTCAGCCAGCGCGCCGAGCACATCTGGGAAGGGGTCTCCTCGGCCACGACCCGCTCGCGCCCCATCATCAACACGCGCGACGAGCCGCACGCGGACGCCGAGCGCTACCGCCGGCTGCATGTCATCGTCGGCGACTCCAACATGTCCGAGACGACCATGCTGCTCAAGGTCGGCGCGACCGACCTGGTGCTGCGCATGATCGAGGCGGGCACGGTGATGCGCGACCTCACCCTGGAGAACCCGATCCGGGCGATCCGCGAGGTCAGCCACGACATCACCGGCCGCCGCAAGGTGCGCCTGGCCAGCGGCCGGGAGGCCTCCGCGCTGGAGGTGCAGCGCGAGTACTTCGACAAGGCCGTGGACTTCTGCGACCGCCGCGGCATCCGCACCGGCACGGTCGCCCAGGTCCTGGAGCTGTGGGGCCGCACCCTCGACGCGATCGAGACCGAGGAGCTGGACCGGATCGCCACCGAGATCGACTGGGTCATGAAGTACAAGCTCATCGAGCGGTACCGCACCAAGCACAACATGACCATGTCGCACCCGCGGGTCGCCCAGATAGACCTCGCCTACCACGACATCCACCGCCGCCGCGGCCTGTACTACCTGCTGGAGAGGAAGGGGCAAGCCGCTCGGGTCTGCAACGACTTGAAGATCTTCGAGGGCAAGTCGGTTCCGCCGCAGACCACTCGGGCGCGTCTGCGCGGCGACTTCATCCGCCGGGCACAGGAACAGCGCAGGGACTTCACGGTCGACTGGGTCCATCTGAAGCTCAACGACCAGGCACAGCGCACCGTGTTGTGCAAGGACCCGTTCCGTTCCGTGGACGACCGGGTGGAGAAGCTCATCGCCGGAATGTGACGAAGCGCGGAGAGTCGAGCGTTTCCGCACCGCACCGCAATGCAGGAACGCCACACGGGCGCCGTACGTTTTCCGTACGGCGCCCTTCTCGCGTCGTAGAGTTGCGCGCACGCCAATCCACAAGATCGACCGATTACGAGGCCCTTCCGTGCGCCGACGCTCCCTCCTCCTCGCCGCCGTACCCGCGGGACTGGTCACCCTCTCCGCGTGCGGTGACGGCAAGTCCGACTCCAGCAAGGCGAGTGCCTCGCCGACGCCCACGGCGACCACGGCACCCCCGCCGAAGATCGTGGAGGGACCGCTGCCGGGGATCACGGCGGGCACGAAGTTCGGCGAGAAGCCGACCGTGGCCAAGGGCACGGGCGAGCCGTCGAAGAACCTCGCGGTCAGGACGGCGATCCCGGGCACCGGTCGCCCGGTCGCCGAGAACGAGTTCATCCGGGCGAACTACCTGGGCCAGATCTGGGACACCGGCAAGGTCTTCGACAACTCCTACGACCGGGGGAGCCCCCTGGTGATGCAGCTGGCCCAGGGCAGCATCATCGACGGCTGGCGGTACGCGCTCACGGGCAAGAAGACCGGCAGCCGCGTCGAGATCGCCGTCCCGCCCACCTGGGGCTACGGCCCGCAGGGCAACGCGCAGGCGGGCATCAAGGGCACCGACACCCTGGTCTTCGTCATCGACCTGATCGAGTCCTTCAACTCCAAGAGTTCCGTCAAGGGCAAGGAGGTCGCCCAGACCGACCCGGCCCTGCCGAAGGTGGCCACCAACACCGACGGCGCCGTCCCGAAGGTCACCGTCCCGAAGACCGCCCCGCCGAAGAAGCTGGTGTCCGCCTACGTCCTGGAGGGCGACGGCGCCGAGCTGAAGGCCGACCAGACGGTCCTGTGCCAGTTCCAGGGCCTGGTCTGGGACGGCGGCAAGACCTTCGAGCGCACGTACGACTCGGGCCGGCTCGCCCAGTTCTCCCTCCAGCGGATGCAGCAGGTGGTCAAGGGCCTGTCCCAGGGGCTGACCGGCAAGAAGGTCGGCAGCCGGGTGCTGGTCGTCGTCCCGCCGGAGCTGGGCTACGGCGACAACCCGCCGCGGGGCGGTGTCATCAAGAAGGGCTCCACCCTCGTGTTCACGGTGGACATCCTCGCGGCGATGTAGCGCCGGGGCGCCCGCGGCGGGCGGGCCGCGGGGATGAAAGACTGGGGCGATTCGTGTCGTACACAGCAGGAGCGTTTGACGTGAACATCGAGAAGCCCGAGATCGACTTCCCGGGCGGCGAGCCCCCGAAGGACCTTGAGATCAAGGACATCTGGGAGGGCGACGGCGAGGTCGCGCAGGCCGGCCAGACCGTCACCGTGCACTACGTGGGCGTGACCTTCGAGACGGGTGAGGAGTTCGACGCGAGCTGGAACCGCAACAGCCCGTTCCGCTTCCCGCTCGGCGCCGGCCGCGTCATCCAGGGCTGGGACCGGGGCGTGCAGGGCATGAAGGTCGGCGGCCGCCGCCAGCTGACCATCCCGGCCCACCTCGCCTACGGCGACCAGAGCCCGACCCCCGCCATCCCGGCGGGCTCCACCCTGATCTTCGTGGTGGACCTCCTCGGCGTCTGAGCCGTCTGATCGGATCCGATCACTCGGGGCCCATGCCTGCCCGGGCATGGGCCCTCGCTTTTGCCACCGCACCGAGGAGCGGTACGGTCATCGGTCGGAAGCATGAAAAGGGGAGGCGAAGGGCGTCGATGGCCATTGCCAAGGCCGAGCGGCTGATGAACCTCGCGCTGTGCCTGCTGGGGGCGCGCCGTCCGCTCAGCAAGCGTGAGCTGCGCGACTCCATCGAGGCGTACGTCGAGGCCGCCAGGCCGGAGAGGGGCGCGGCCTCCCGGCCGGACAAGGGCGCCGCGGGCACCGACGACTCCTTCAACCGCATGTTCGAGCGGGACAAGGACGACCTGCGCGAGCTGGGCCTCGTCATCGACACCGTCGAGAACCTCGACGGGGAGGTCGGCTACCTCGCCCGCCGCGACAGCAACCGCCTGCCGCCCATCACCCTGGACGCCGAGGAGGCCGCCGCCCTGGGCCTGGCCGCCAAGGTGTGGCAGCAGGCGCGCCTCGCCGGTGCGGCGAGCGGCGCCCTGCAGAAGCTGCGCGCCGCGGGCCTCCCCGAGGATGTCGACCCCTACGAGGCGCACGGCGCGCTCGAACCCCGCATCCCGGTGCACGAGGCCGCCTTCGAACCGCTGATGCTGGCCTGCCGCGACCGCCGTCCCGTCGTCTTCGAGTACCGCAAGGCCTCCGCCGCCCGCCCCGAGGTCCGCACCGTGGAGCCGTGGGCGCTGGAGTGCTGGCGCGGACACTGGTACCTGGCCGGCTTCGACCGCGACCGGGGGGCCGAGCGCGTCTTCCGGCTCTCCCGGATCACCGGCAGGGTCCGCTCGCGCGGCACGGGCTTCACCGCTCCCGTGCCCGACGTCGTCACCGTGCGCGAGACCGTCGCCGGCTGGGCGGGCGAGATCGCCGACCGCACGGCCCTGATCCGGCTGCGCTCCGGCGCCGGTTACCCCCTTCGGGCGAAGGCCACCGCGGTCCGGGAACTCGGCGACGGCTGGGACGAGTTGGAGATTCCGTACGGGCACGGGCTGGACGCCTGGCTGGTGGAGTTCGGGCCGGACGTGGTGGTCCTGGAGCCGGCCGAGCTGCGCGCGGACGTCGTGGACCGGCTGCGTGCCGTGGCCAAGGGCTGAGGGGGGAGCAGGACTGTGGCAGGCAAACCGGTCAGGCCCGTGAACGCCATCGACCAGACCCGGCGGATGCTCTCCCTGGTCACCTATCTCCGGGAGCGCCCGGGCGCCCGCATCGCGGACGTCGCCCGCGCCTTCGGCATCACCGAGGACGAACTGGTCGCCGACCTCGATCTTCTGCCCATGTGCGGCACCAGCTTCCGAGGCGGCGATCTGCTGGACATCGACACCGACGGCGAGCGCATCTGGTGGCACAATCCGGCCGCGCTCGGCGAGGAGGCCGCCGAGCCGCTCCGGCTCGCCGCCGACGAGGCGACCGCCCTGCTGGTGGCCGCCCGCGCGGTCGCCACGCTGCCCGGCCTGCGCGAGAGCGACCGCCAGGCCCTGCTGCGGGCCACCGCCAAGGTGGAGGCCGCCGCCGGTGAGGCCGCCGGCGCCAGCTCCCGGCTGTCGGTGACCTTCGAGTCCGAAGGCGGCGTCTTCGCCGACGTCGACCGGGCCATCTCCGAACGCCGCCGGCTGTGGATCCGCTACTACTCCCCGGCCCGCGACGAGGTCACCGAGCGCGAGATCGACCCGATCCGCCTGGTGAGCGTCGGACACACCTACGTGGAGGCCTGGTGCCGCCGCTCCGAGGCCCGGCGCACCTTCCGGCTCGACCGGGTCGCCGAGATCCGGATCCTCGACGAGCCGTCCGCGCCGCCCGAGATAGAGCTGCGGGACCTCTCCGAGGCCCTGGTGCAGCCGGCCGCCGAGGACCCGGAGGTCGTGATCGAGGTCGGTCCCGGCGGCCGCTGGGTCGCCGAGTACTACCCGCACGACAGCGCCGATGAGCTTCCCGACGGCGGGCTGCGTATCACTCTGCGCACCCCCGACCCGGCCTCCCTGCGCCGCCTCGCCCTGCGGCTCGGCGCCGACGGCCGGATCGTCTCCCCGCCGGAGCTGGCGGACAGCGCCCGGCGGGCGGCGGCGGAGGCACTGGCGGCGTACGACACGGGGCGGTGAGACGCGCCCCGCAGGGGCGCGGGGCCGGGTCCGGTACACGGCCCCGCCCGCGTGGGCGGCCGGCCGCGACGGCGCGGCAGAGGCAGACCGGGACACCCCCAGCGGCGCCCCCCGCGCCCCGAGCGACCACGAAGAGGAGCAGGCCGATGAGCGAGTCTCCGACGTCCGGTGCTGGTGAGATGACGGTGGCAACCGCCTTCGCCGGGATGAGAAGAGTCGCCCCCGTGGTGTTCAAGGCGGGCTGCCCGGACTGCCGGGGCCGCTTCGAGCTGGCCGCGGGCGCGCTGCGCCTCGCCATCGGGGCGTCCAGCCGGACCACGTTCTACTCCTTCACCTGCCCCGACTGCGGCGCCGCCGTGCGCAAGCCCGCGGGGGAGCGCATCGTCGAACTGCTCACCGGCGGTGGGGTCAGGACGCTGCGGCTGCACTCCACCGTCTAGTCTCGACGTCATGTTCTGGCCGATGTTCGCGGTAGCGCTGGGTTTCCTGGGTCTCGCCGTCCTGGGGGTGCTCGCCGTCCGGGTCTTCCTGGCGGCGCGGCGCCTCGGGCAGCAGGTCACCGATTCCGCGCGCCGGATCAGCAGGGCGGCCGAGGACCTGGAGCGGGCGACCGCCGACGCGGCACGGGCCGTGGACGCGCTCTGACCGCCCAACTCGTGCGCTTTGGGTCACTTCGCCCTGTCACCATGCCGGTCCGGCCAGGTACGCTGCTGGTCGCGGCCCGGACAACGAGGCGCGGTCCGCAGAGAGCGGGAGTATGCACGGGGATTGTCCTGCGTTCACCCCTGCGCGTTACGATCGCTGCCAGCACGATGGTCAGACACTTGTCCGACCAGTCGGACATGCCCAGCCGCCCCGCCTCAGTGAGAAGGTGAAGACTTATGTTCCGCAACGCACTTGAGCCGTGGCACCTGGTGCTCCTGGTTCTGGTGATCGTCCTCGTGTTCGGCTCCAAGAAGCTTCCGGACATGGCGCGCTCGCTCGGTAAGTCCGCGCGCATCCTGAAGAGCGAGGCCAAGGCGATGAAGGACGAGGGCAAGCCGTCCACCACCTCCGCCCAGCCCGCCGAGGAGCCGTCCGCGGCGCAGCGCACCATCCAGGCCGCGCCCGGTGACGTGACCAGCTCCCGCCCGGTCAACGAGCCGACGGACACGACCACCCAGCGCTGACGCGAGGACCGGAGCGCCCGGTCCGCTGCACGAGATGAGGATGTGGGTTGCTGAAGTCTGCCCGCAAGCAGGAGAGGGATCCCGAGGGGCGCATGCCGCTCGCGGATCACTTGCGTGAGCTGCGCAACCGGCTCGCGAAGGGTGTCCTGGCGATCGTCGTCGTCACGATCGTGTCCGCCTTCTTCTACCAGGACATCATCAACTTCATCACCGAGCCGCTCCTGCGCTCGGTCGGCTGCACGCAGTCCTTCGGGCAGTTGGCGAAGTCGAAGAACGTCCACTGTGCGCACCTGACGGTCAGCGGCCTGCTGACCCCCTTCACGCTGGCGCTGAAGGCCTCGCTGACCGCCGGTGTCGTGGTGGCCTCACCGGTGTGGCTCTACCAGCTGTGGGCGTTCGTCGCGCCGGGCCTGCACCGGCACGAGAAGAAGTACGCCTACGCGTTCGTCGGCTTCGGCTTCCCGCTCTTCATCGGCGGCGGCTACCTGGCGTACCACGTGCTGCCCACCACGGCGAAGGTGATGATCGATCTCACGCCCAAGGGCGCGGAGAACCTGCTGCCGCTGGACAGCATGCTCGACCTGGTCACGCGCATGGTGGTGGTCTTCGGCCTCGCCTTCGAGATGCCGCTGCTGCTCGTCATGCTCAACCTCACCGGCATCCTGTCCGGCAAGCGCATGGCCGGCTGGTGGCGCGGCATGGTCGTCGGCATCGCCGCCTTCGCGGCCGTGGCGACGCCCGGCGCCGACCCGATCTCGATGCTGGCGCTGGCAGCGCCGATCTGGCTGCTGTTCTTCATCGCCGTGGCCTTCTCGCTGTTCAACGACCGGCGCCGGGCCCGCCGCGCGGACGACGGACTCTCCGACGACGAGGCCTCCGAGCTGGACCTCACGCCCGAGGACATCGGCGACGTCGAGGCCGTGACCGCCAGCCGCGCCCCCGAGCCGCCGGGCCCGGACCGGGTCAACGGCTACGACGACGTGACCTGATCCCGCACCCGCACCGAGCCGCGTACGCTGCCCCCGTCCTGGTGGACGGGGGCAGCGTCGTGTCGTGGAGCACACGATCGGGATAATGATCGTCCGGTTGTCAGCGGGGCCCGGTACGCTCGAAAGCACGATGACAGAGGACCTCTCACCGGCCGAGCGGTACGCGGCAGCCCGCAGGCGGGCAGCCGAGCAGGCCACCGCGCTCGCGTCCTTCCGCGAGATGTACGACTTCGGCCTCGACCCCTTCCAGATCGAGGCCTGCGAGGCGCTCGAAGCGGGGAAGGGCGTGCTGGTGGCCGCCCCCACCGGCTCGGGCAAGACGATCGTGGGCGAGTTCGCCGTCCACCTCGCCCTGGGGCAGGGCAAGAAGTGCTTCTACACGACGCCCATCAAGGCGCTGTCGAACCAGAAGTACGCCGACCTGTGCCGTCGCTACGGCACTGGCAAGGTCGGCCTCCTCACCGGCGACAACAGCGTGAACTCCGACGCCCCGGTGGTCGTGATGACCACCGAGGTCCTGCGGAACATGCTCTACGCCGGCTCCCAGACCCTGCTCGGCCTCGGCTACGTGGTCATGGACGAGGTGCACTACCTCTCCGACCGCTTCCGCGGCGCCGTCTGGGAGGAGGTGATCATCCACCTGCCCGAGTCGGTGACGCTGGTGTCACTGTCGGCGACCGTCTCCAACGCCGAGGAGTTCGGCGACTGGCTGGACACCGTCCGCGGCGACACCGAGGTGATCGTCTCCGAGCACCGGCCGGTGCCGCTGTTCCAGCACGTGCTCGCCGGGCGCCGGATGTACGACCTGTTCGAGGAGGGCGAGGGCCACAAGAAGGCCGTCAACCCCGACCTCGTCCGCCTGGCCCGGATGGAGGCCACGAGACCGTCGTACCAGGACCGCCGCCGGGGCCGGGCGATGCGCGAGGCCGACCGGGAGCGCGAGCGCCGGCAGCGCTCGCGGGTGTGGACGCCGGGCCGCCCCGAGGTCATCGAGCGCCTCGACTCCGAGGGCCTGCTCCCGGCCATCACCTTCATCTTCAGCCGCGCCGCCTGCGAGGCCGCCGTCCAGCAGTGCCTGTACGCGGGCCTGAGGCTCAACGACGAGGAGGCGCGGGAGCAGGTGCGCGCCCTGGTCGAGGAGCGCACGGCCTCCATCCCGACCGAGGACCTGCACGTCCTGGGCTACTACGAGTGGCTGGAGGGCCTGGAGCGGGGCATCGCCGCGCACCACGCGGGCATGCTGCCGACCTTCAAGGAGGTCGTGGAGGAGCTGTTCGTACGCGGCCTGGTCAAGGCCGTCTTCGCGACCGAGACCCTCGCCCTCGGTATCAACATGCCCGCCCGCTCGGTGGTGCTGGAGAAGCTCGTCAAGTGGAACGGCGAGCAGCACGCCGACATCACCCCGGGCGAGTACACCCAGCTGACCGGCCGCGCGGGCCGCCGGGGCATCGACGTCGAGGGCCACGCCGTCGTGCTGTGGCAGCGCGGCATGAGCCCCGAGCACCTGGCCGGTCTGGCGGGCACCCGCACGTACCCGCTGCGCTCCAGCTTCAAGCCGTCGTACAACATGGCGGTCAACCTGGTCGAGCAGTTCGGCCGGCATCGCTCGCGCGAGCTGCTGGAGACCTCCTTCGCGCAGTTCCAGGCCGACAAGTCGGTCGTCGGCATCTCCCGCCAGGTGCAGCGCAACGAGGAGGGACTCGCGGGCTACAAGGAGTCGATGACCTGCCACCTCGGCGACTTCGAGGAGTACGCGCGGCTGCGCCGCGAGCTGAAGGACCGGGAGACCGAGCTGGCCCGGCAGGGGGCGAACCAGCGGCGCGCGGAGGCCGCGAGCGCGCTGGAGAGGCTGAAGCCGGGCGACGTCATCCACGTCCCCACGGGCAAGTACGCCGGTCTCGCTCTCGTGCTGGATCCGGGGCTGCCGGCCGGCCGGGCCAACGGCCACCGCGACTACGACCACCACGACGGTCCGCGCCCGCTGGTGCTCACCGCCGAACGGCAGGTCAAGCGGCTGGCGTCGATGGACTTCCCGGTACCGGTCGAGCCGCTGGACCGCATGCGGATCCCCAAGAGCTTCAACCCGCGCTCCCCGCAGTCCCGTCGGGACCTCGCCTCCGCGCTGCGTACGAAGGCCGGGCACATCCCGCCGGAGCGGGCCCGCAAGAAGCGCTCGCAGGCCGCCGACGACCGCGAGATCGCCCGGCTGCGCACGGCGATCCGCGCGCATCCCTGCCACGGCTGCAACGACCGTGAGGACCACGCCCGTTGGGCCGAGCGGTACCACCGGCTGCTCCGTGACACCTCGCAGCTCGAACGCCGGATCGAGGGACGCACCAACACCATCGCGCGGACCTTCGACCGGATCGTGGCCCTGCTGACCGAGTTGGACTACCTGCGCGGCGACGAGGTCACCGAGCACGGCAAGCGGCTCGCCCGGCTGTACGGCGAACTCGACCTGCTGGCGAGCGAGTGCCTGCGCGCGGGCGTGTGGGAGGGCCTCGCCCCGGCCGAACTCGCCGCGTGTGTCTCGGCGTTGGTCTACGAGGCCCGGGTCGGCGACGACGCGCTGGCGCCGAAGCTGCCGTCGGGCAAGGCGAAGGCCGCGCTGGGCGAGATGGTCCGGATCTGGGGCCGGCTGGACGGTCTGGAGGAGGAGTTCCGGATCAACCAGACGGAGGGCGTCGGCCAGCGCGAGCCGGATCTCGGCTTCGCCTGGGCGGCGTACATGTGGGCCTCCGGCAAGGGCCTCGACGAGGTGCTGCGCGAGGCGGAGATGCCCGCCGGTGACTTCGTGCGGTGGTGCAAGCAGGTGATCGACGTCCTGGGGCAGATCTCTGCGGCGGCGCCCGTGGAGGGTTCGACCGTGGCGAAGGCCGCGCGCAAGGCGGTGGACCAGTTGCTGCGTGGAGTGGTGGCCTACTCGTCGGTGGGCTAGCCGGGCTTGCTCGGTGTGTGAAGGGGTCGCGTTCCGCGGCCCCTTCACTCGTTACGGTGAGTTGCTTTCGCGCGCCCAGATTCCGTTACCGCACGTGTTCGAATCGACGCGGTATGTGTAAATGAGGATGAGCGTACTCCTGTCGCTGGGGCGATTTCAGGTGCTTGCCGAATATGACACGGCGATGATCCGGTCGGACTAAGCTCGCCCGCGGCGCACCGAGTTGAGGCAATTCGTGCGCTTGTTCCCAAACATGCGATAGATCCCGACAGTTCCCTGTACCTTCCCCCCACAAGCACCCCCGACACCCAGCCGATTCGTCTCAGAAGGCATCCATGGTGAGTGTTCAGAAGCCGCCCGGTCGCCGTGAACGTCCGTACGCGCGCGTGCTGTTGCCGCCGGCCATATTGATGGCCGCCGCGACCGGGGCGGCCGTCGCCCTGGCGCCGGAGTCCGCCCGGCTCGTCACCGGTGCGGTGGGGGCCCTGGCCCTGCTCCTGGTCCTCGCCACCGGTGCGGAGGCGGCCCGGCGCGGCCGCAGGCTCCGCGAGGAACAGGCCGAGCACGCCCGTCACTCCGCGTATCTGGAACACCGGATCGCCGCGCAGGACGAGCTGATCGAGAAGTTCGCCACGGACGTCATCCCCACCGGTCTGCTGCACCTGCGCGCTGGTGAACCGCTGCGCGGCGTCATGACCAAGGTCTACGACGCCGACCCCGAGCTGCGGGCGCTGCCCGACATGTACCGCGAGATGTTCCGGGTCGCGCTGCGCGGCGCCGACCACGAGATCTCGATGCGTGACGCGACCGAGCGCTCCTTCGTGACCATCGCCCGCCGCGTCCAGGCCATCGTCCACCAGCAGGCCAAGGAACTCCGGGAGATGGAGGAGGACCACGGGCGCAGCCCCGAGGTCTTCGACGACCTGCTGCGCATCGACCACGGCACCTCGCTGATCGGCCGGCTCGCCGACACCATCTCCGTCCTCGGCGGCGGCCGGCCGGGCCGCCAGTGGCCGCTGCCGGTCTCCCTCTACAGCACCCTGCGCGGCGCCATGTCGCGCATCCTGGAGTACCGCCGTATCCAGCTGAACTCCATCGTCAACATCAACATCAAGGGCACCGCCGTCGAGCCGGTCATCCACGCCGCCGCCGAACTCCTCGACAACGCCACCCGCTACTCGCCGCCCGCCACCAAGGTGCACGTCACCGCCACCGAGGTGCAGACCGGCGTGGTCATCGAGATCGAGGACGCGGGGGTCAGCCTCAGTGAGGAGGGCCGGATCCGCATCGAGCAGATGATCGAGGACGCCAAGAACGGCGACGACGCGCACAACCTCGGCGAGAACCCGCGCCTCGGCCTCGCCGTCGTCGGCCGCCTGTGCAAGATGTTCGACATGGAGGTGTCGCTGCGCGCCTCCGCCTACGGCGGCGTCCGCGCGATCCTCATCGTGCCGCGGGTCATGACGACCACCGAGCCCGGTGTGGGCGCCGCCCACGGCATCGGTGCCACCGGCATCCCCAAGCCCGAACTCGGCGCGGTGGAGGGCCCGAAGCGCAGGCCCAAGAAGCGCCGCCCCACCAGCCCCAAGATCCCCGCCGGGATCTCCATGGAGGACGACGTCCCCATCGTCACCGAGTGGACGGCGGGCGGACTGCCGCAGCGCCGCAGCAAGGTGAAGACCCCGCTCAGCCAGCGCTACGCCGAACAGGCCGAGATCGAGCGCGCCGAGCGCGAGGGCAGGCCCACCATCTGGTCGCAGGTCAGGGCGGAACCCGAGCCCGAGCTGGATCCGGAGATCAGGAAGCTCAGGGAGCGGCCGATCGGCCAGGGGATCGAGGACTTCTGGAACGGCCTGCGCAAGGGCATGCCCGAGGGCGCCACCGGGCCCGAGCTGACCGACTTCACGCGCCACCCGGAAAAGTACCTGCACCTGCTCAACGACTATTCGGACGGCTCGGCCGAGGGCGCCGCGGCCGACGACGAGGGAGACCTCCAGTGATCCAGCAGCGAGGCAACATCGACTGGATGCTCAAGCAGCTCAACGACGGCGTGCCGGGCATCGAGATGATCGTGGTCCTCTCCGCCGACGGACTGCGCATCGCCCGCTACGGCGGCGACCCCGACGCCGCCGACCGCGTGGCCGCCGCCTGCGCGGGCATGCAGAGCCTGGCCGGTGCCATCATCCAGGAGCTGCCCGGCGCCGGTGAGATGCAGGTCCTCGTCATCGAGATCGAGGGCGGCTACTTCTACCTCATGAACGCCGGCGACAACGCCTACCTCGCCGTACTCGCCGACGTGACCTGCGAGCCCGGCCGGATGAGCGGCATGATGCGCGACCTCGTCGTCCGGATCGGTGCCCATCTCACCAGTCCGCCCCGGCGCAACGGGCAGACCGTATGACTCCTCCACGACGCAAGCGGCGACAGCCGCAACCGCCACCCCCGCTGCCGAAGCCGCCCACGCCCCAGGCGGCGGACGGCCAGGCCGAGCCCAGGAACCCGGAACGGCTGTACGCCTTCGCCGAAGCCGAGGACGGCGCGCGTGCCGAACTCGACCTCGTGACGTTAATCGTGGCGCGCTCCGCACCCCAGCCAGGCGCCTCACCGGAGCACGCGGCGGTGTTGCGGCTGTGTGCCGCCCCCTTGTCCGTGGCCGAGCTGTCGGCCTATCTGAGTCTGCCGTTCAGCGCGATGACCGTACTGATCACCGAGCTGATCACGGCCGAACTGGTGCAGGTGCGCGCCCCGATCGTCCGTCAGGCGCTCCCCGACCGTTCACTCCTCGAAGCGGTGATGCATGGACTTCAACGGCTCTGACACGATCCCCGGCCCACGCACCGAGGATCACCTGCCGCACACGACCCAGGCGGCGGTGAAGATCGTCATCGTGGGCGGTTTCGGTGTCGGCAAGACCACCATGGTCGGCTCCGTCAGCGAGATCAGGCCGCTGACCACCGAGGAGACCATGACCCAGGCCGGTATCGGCGTGGACGACAACTACGGCTCCGAGTCGAAGACGGCCACCACCGTGGCCATGGACTTCGGCCGCATCGGCATCACCGAGGAACTGGTGCTCTACCTGTTCGGCACCCCCGGCCAGGAGCGCTTCTGGTTCCTGTGGAACGGCCTGTTCGAAGGCGCGCTGGGCGCGGTCGTCCTGGTCGACACGCGGCGTCTGGAGGTCAGCTTCGACGTCATGGACCGGCTGGAGGAGCGCGGGGTGCCGTTCGTCGTCGCTGTCAACTCCTTCCCGGACGCGCCGCGTTACGCGACCGAGGAGCTGCGCACCGCGCTCGACCTGGCCCCGGAGATCCCGATCCTCGAGTGCGACGTACGGCGCCGGGCCTCCAGCAAGGACGTGCTCATGACCCTGATGCGCTTCCTGCACTCCATGGCCCTGACCGGCGCCCCTGCCTGACCTCCGACTCAATCCCACCCCCGACCCCCACACCCTTTCGTTCCGGAGCGACACCGTGACGTCTGAATCCCCGTCCCTGACCGGCACCGATCCCACCCTCGGCCCCCCGCCCGGCTGTCCCGCGCACGGCCGCGGCCCCGGCGCGCTGCAGCGGCTCTACGGCCCCGACGCGGAGGACCTGGGCGACCTCTACGAGCGCCTGCGGGAGGAGCACGGCCCCGTGGCGCCCGCGCTGCTCCACGACGACGTGCCGATGTGGGTGGTCCTCGGACACGCCGAGAACCTCCACATGGTCCGCAGCTCCTCGGTGTTCACCCGCGACAGCCGGATCTGGACCCCGCTCGTGGAGGGCACCGTCAAGCCCGACCACCCGCTCATGCCGCACATCGCCTGGCAGCCGATCTGCTCCCACGCCGAGGGCGACGAGCACCAGCGGCTGCGCACGGCCGTCACCGAGGCCATCGACACCATCGAGCACCGCAGCCTGCGCCGGCACATCGGCCGCTACACCCAGCAGCTGGTCAACAGGTTCTGCGAACGGGGCCGGGCCGACCTGGTCTCCCAGTTCGCCGAGCATCTGCCGATGGCCGTCATGTGCGAGATCCTCGGCATGTCCGAGGAGTACAACGACCGGATGGTGCAGGCCGCGCGGGACGCCCTGAAGGGCACCGAGACCGCGATCCAGAGCCACACCTACGTCATGGAGGCGCTGAGCCGGCTCACCATCCGGCGCCGGGCCCGGCCCGAGGACGACTTCACCAGTCACCTCGTCACCCACCCGGCCCGCCTCACCGACGACGAGGTCCGCGAACACCTGCGGCTCGTCCTCTTCGCGGCCTACGAGACCACCGCGAACCTCCTCGCCAACGCGCTGCGCATGGTCCTGACCGAGCCGGGCTTCCGCGCCCAGCTCAGCGGCGGTCAGATGACCGTGCCGGAGGCGATCGAGCAGTCCCTGTGGGACGAGCCGCCGTTCAGCACCGTCTTCGCCTACTTCGCCAAGCAGGACACCGAGCTGGGCGGGCAGCGCATCCGCAAGGGCGACGGGCTGCTCTTCGCGCCCGCGCCGGGCAACCTCGACCCGCGCATCCGCCCCGACCTGTCCGCGAGCATGCTGGGCAACCGCTCCCACCTCGCCTTCGGCGGCGGCCCGCACGAGTGCCCCGGCCAGGACATCGGCCGCGCCGTCGCCGACGTCGGCGTGGACGCGCTGCTGATGCGGCTGCCCGACGTCCAGCTCGACTGCCCGGAGGAGGACCTGAGCTGGCGCTCGTCCATCGCGTCCCGGCACCTGGTGTCCCTGCCCGTGCGCTTCGAGCCCAAGCCGCAGCAGGACGTCGGACTGCACCTGGCTCCGCCGGTCAGGCCGCGTAGGGAGCCGGCGCCGGCTTCGAAGGGCGAGCCCGTGTCTGTATCCGCGCCTGTGCGTGTGCCTGCGGCGCCTGAGTCGGTTCGGCCGCGGGGTGTGTGGCGGCGGGTGCTTCGGTGGTGGCGCGGGGAGTGACCCTTCAGAGGGTGCCGGGAATCGTCTGTCCAGCGTCTGCGGGCGCGCCGTGGCTGTTCGCGCCCGTGCGGCGGCGGCCGCGGGTCGGACAGGGCCCCGCCCCTCACGGGGTGTTTCCGGCGCTCCAGGTGTGAAGTGACCGCCCGCTCACGAACCTGTGCTCCACGCCCGTCACCGGGTCCGTGAACTCCAGTCGGCGGGCGAGCAGTTGCAGGGGCCGCCGGAACTCGTCCGGCGGCACCGGGGCGGTGACCTCGGGATACAGCGGGTCGTGGAGGATGGGGACGCCGAGGGCGTTCAGGTGGACGCGCAGCTGATGGGTCTGGCCGGTGGCCGGGACCAGCCGGTAGCGGCCCAGGGCGCCCCGGCGCTCTGCCAGTTCCACGTACGTCTCGGCGTTCGGCTCGCCCTCGGCCTCGCGGGCGGCCTGCACCCCGCGCTCCTTCACGATCCGGCTGCGCACGGTCCGGGGCAGCTCCAGTGCCGGGTCGTACGGTGCGACCGCCTCGTACTCCTTGCGCACCCGGCGGTCCCGGAACAGGTTCTGATAGGCGCCGCGCTCCTCGGGCCGCACGGTGAACAGCACCAGTCCCGCCGTCAGCCGGTCCAGGCGGTGCGCGGCGGTCAGGGCGGGGAGGCCCAGCTCGCGGCGCAGCCGCGCCAGCGCGGTCTCGGTGACATGCGTGCCGCGCGGGGTCGTGGCGAGGAAGTGCGGCTTGTCGGCGACGACGATGTGCGCGTCCCGGTACACCACCTCCACCGGGAACGGCACCGGCACCTCGGCGGGCGGCTCCCGGTGGAACCACACGAACATGCCGGGCTCGTACGGCGCGTCCGGTGCCACCGCCCGGCCGTCGGCGCCGACGATCAGTCCCGCCGCGAACATGCCCTCGACGGTCCCGGGCCCGGCGCCGGTCAGCCGCTGGACCAGGTGCTCGCGCACGGTGGCCCATGCCCCGCCGTACGGCAGCCGGACCCGTACGGGATCGATTCCGTCGCGCTGGGGGAGCGGGGCGGGCGGGAGCGGGGTACGGCGTCTCATCGGGGTCAAGGGTACGAGGTGGCGCACCGCGCGGGCCGCGGGGAAAAGGGGTGGGCCGACGGGCGCCGGGTCGGCAGGATGCCGATCATGCCGTACCTCACGCAACCGGTCGTAGCCGCCGGAACCCTCGCCCGCATCCCCCAGCCCGCCCTCCCCGCAGGTGACGGCCTGCGCCTGCGTCCCTGGCAGCCGCGGGACGCCCCCGCCGTGCACGCCGCCTTCCAGGACCCGGTGATGCACCAGTGGCACATCAAGTCGTGCGACTCCGAGGAGGAGGCGGCCGGCTGGATCGCCCAGTGGCACGCGGGATGGGAGGAGGAGCGGGAGGCGCAGTGGGCCGTCGTCGACGCGGACAGCGACGTACTGCTCGGCCGGGTCGCGCTGCGGGAGATCCTCCTCGGCGACGGTGTGGCGGAGGTCGCCTACTGGACGGTGGCGGCGGCGCGCGGCCGGGGCGTCGCGGCCCGGGCCACCACCGCCCTGACCCGGTGGGCCTTCGAGGAGATCGGCCTGCACCGCCTGGAGCTCACGCACGCCACGGCCAACGAGGCCTCCTGCCGCGTGGCGACGAAGGCCGGCTTCGCCGCGGAGGGCACCCGGCGCAGTGCGCTCCTGCACCGCGACGGCTGGCACGACATGCACCTGCACGCGCGCGTGCGGGGCGACTGAGTACGCACCCGGTCGTGCGGGGCGGTTGAGGAAGAACGCGATACATCGTGTGTGTTGACCGACGCGAGGCATTCGCGATATGTTCGGTTGCGGATATTCGGGAAGGAGGGGGGTCGTCATGGCCGGGAAGCGTCGCAGGCTCGGCAATCCGCTGGCGCTCGCCGTCCTGGTGACCCTCTGGCAGCAGCCGATGCATCCGTACGAGATCGCCCAGACCCTGCGCCGCCAGGGGAAGGACACCAGCACGAAGATCAACTACGGCTCGCTCTACACCGTGGTGCAGAACCTGGAGAAGCACGGCTTCGTCGAGGTGACCGACGTGGAGCGGCAGGGCAATCGCCCCGAGCGCACCGTGTACGGGCTCACCGCGGCCGGCCGTCAGGAGATGACCGAGTGGTTGTCGGACCTCGTCGCCGTCCCGGCGAAGGAGTACCCGATCTTCGAGACCGCCCTGTCCCTCCTGGGCGCGCTGCACCCCGACGAGGCCGTGCGGCTGCTCCAGGAGCGGCTCCGGGCCCTGGAGGTCCAGGCCGCGAGCGTGCGGGGCGGGCTGGAGAAGCTGTACGAGACGCTGCCGAGGCTCTTCCTCGTCGAGACCGAGTACCAGTTGCACATGATCCTGGCGCAGGCGGAGTGGGTCCGCGGCTTCCTGGACGAGATCAGGAAGGGCTCACTGCCCGGCGTCGAAGCGTGGCGCCACTTCCATGAAACGGGGGAGGCACCCGCCGAGTTCACCTGAATCCAGCTTCGAAGAACGACCCCGGCAGGGCTGTTGCAGCAGCTCCGCCGGGGTCTCGAACCCCGAGACGGACCCGCCGTGCGGCGGCTTCCGGGCCATCGAGGTGCGGCACACCCAGGATAGCCCGGCGCTCTGCACGCGGATCTTTCGCATTCGCGCTCACAGAGGAGAGCAGTCGCCATGGACACCCGTGCGCCCGCGGTCGCGGCGCGCCAACTGATCAAGACCTATCCCGGTGACGTCACCGCCCTGCGCGGCATGGACATCACCGTGGCACCGGGCACCGTATTCGGACTCCTCGGCCCCAACGGCGCCGGCAAGTCCACCACCGTCAAGATCCTCACCACCCTGGCCCGGCCCGACTCCGGCACCGCCACGGTCGCCGGGCACGACGTGCTGCGTCATCCCGACCGGGTGCGCCGCGCGATCGGCGTGGTCGCCCAGCACTCCGGCGCCGACCCGGTCGCCACGGGCCGGGAGAACCTCCAACTCCAGGGCAGGCTCCACGGCCTGCGCGGCGGCGCGCTCGACCGCCGGGTGGAGGAACTGCTGGAGCGGTTCGCCCTCGCCGACGCCGCCCGCCGCCCGGTCAAGGGCTACTCGGGCGGCATGCGCCGCCGGCTGGACGTGGCCCTCGGGCTGGTGCACCGGCCCGAGGTGCTCTTCCTCGACGAGCCGACCACCGGGCTGGACCCCGAGGCACGCACCGCCATGTGGGAGGAGATCGGCCGCCTGGCCGGCGAGGAGGGGCTGACGATCCTGCTCACCACCCACTATCTGGAGGAGGCCGACCGGCTCGCCGAGCGCGTCGCGATCGTGGACCGCGGCCGGATCGTGGTCGAGGGCACCCCCGACGCCCTCAAGGGCGAACTGCGCGGCGACGCCGTCCACATGGAGCTGCGCGAGCCGGTCGCAGAGGCCGGCCGCACGCTGCTCACCTCCGCCCTCGCCGCACTGCCCGGCATCCACGAGGCGCTGTACGAGGAGCGCCGGATCAGTGTGCGCGCCGACGACGGAGCGGCTTCGGTACCCGCCCTGCTCGCCGCGCTGGACCGGGCCGGGGTCACCGTCGCGGCAGCCACCGTCGCCCGGCCCTCGCTGGACGACGTCTACCTCCGGCACGCCGGCCGCCGCTACGCCGAAGCCGAGGCCGACACGGCGCTCGCGGGACTCGCGGGAGGTGTGCGATGAGCGCCGCCGTCACCCAGACCTGGTACATGACCCAGCGTCAGCTGCGGGTCTTCACCCGGCAGCCCGCCTTCGCGGTGATCACCCTGATCCAGCCGGTGATCTGGCTGTTCCTGTTCGGCAGCCTCTTCAAGAAGATCGTCCAGCTGGGCGGCTTCGGGACCACCTCGTACCTGGGCTACCTGGTGCCGGGCGTGGTGGTGATGAGCGCGCTCAGCTCCAACATGTGGGCCGGGATGACCACGCTGGAGGAGATCCAGCGCGGCACCCTCGACCGCTTCCTGACCACCCCGGTCAGCCGGGCCGCGCTGATGAACGGAAACGTCGTCAACAACGGTCTGGTCACCGCGTTCCAGTCGGTGGTCATCGTGCTGCTGGGGCTCGCCGGCGGTGCGGACTACCCCGGTGGCGCGGGCGGTGTCGCGATCCTCGTGCTGGCCTCCGTCCTGCTCGGCACGGTCTTCGGGGCGCTGTCCAACGCGCTGGGCATGATCGTGCGTGAACGGGAGTCCATCATCGGCATCAACACCTTCCTGCTGCTGCCGCTGACCTTCCTCTCCAGCGCCTTCATGGCGCCGTCGCAGATGCCGGGCTGGATGCGGCACATCGCCGACTTCAACCCCGTCAACTGGGCGATGGTCGCGGGCCGTTCATCGATGTCCGAACACCCCGACTGGGGTGCCGTGCTCGGCCGGGGCGGGGCGCTGCTCGCGCTCGCGGTCGCGGCGGTGTGGCTGTCGATCCGCACCTTCCGCTCCTACCAGCGGTCGGTGTGACGGCCGTAGCGCGCCGGCCGGTGTGAAGATGGGGGGCATGCCGCCCTACGATCTCGCCGGCCGACTCGTCGTCGGTGTCGCCTCCAGCGCCCTGTTCGACCTGCGGGAGTCGGACGCCGTCTTCCGCGAGCAGGGCGAGGAGGCCTACCGGGCCTACCAGGAGGCGCACGTCGACGACACGCTCCGGCCGGGGGTCGCGTTCGCCTTCCTGCGCAGGCTGCTGTCGCTGAACGACCTCGGCGAGCCGGGCGACCCGCTCGTCGAGGTCATCATCCTCTCCCGCAACGACCCCGACACCGGGCTCAGGGTCATGCGCTCGATCCAGGCCCACCAACTGCCCATCAGCCGGGCGGTGTTCATGCAGGGCAGGGCGCCGTACGCGTTCGTCACCGCCTTGAACATGTCCCTGTTCCTGTCCGCGAACGGCGCCGACGTGCGCGAGGCGGTCGCCGCCGGGCTGCCGGCCGGGCATGTGCTCGGCTCGTCGTACGCGGACGACCCCGCCGACCCGGAACTGCGCATCGCCTTCGACTTCGACGGGGTGCTCGCGGGCGACGCCGCCGAGCAGGTGTACCAGTCCGGCGGCCTGGAGGAGTTCCGCGCGCACGAGGCCCGCAACGCGGCGACCCCGCACGACCCCGGCCCGCTGCGCGACTTCCTCGCCGGGGTGAACCGGATACAGCGCCGGGAGGAGGAGCGGCGCCGGAGCGACCCGGACTACCCGAGCCGGGTGCACGTCTCGCTCGTGACCGCGCGCAACGCACCGGCGCACGAGCGGGCCGTACGGAGCCTGAAGCAGTGGGGTGTGCGGGTCAACGACGCCTTCTTCCCCGGCGGCATCGAGAAGGGCGCGGTGCTGAAGGTGCTCCGGCCGCACGTCTTCTTCGACGACCAGGTGACCCACCTGGACAGCACGTCCCGGACCACACCCAGCGTGCACATCCCCTTCGGCAAGCTCAACGAGGCTCGGCCCGGGGACTGACTCAGGCCGCCGCCGCGCCGTTCTCCTGCTCGGCCTCGACACGGGCGTTCCACTCCCGCTTGGAGGCCTGCCAGCCGTCCTCGTCGTGGCCCAGGCGCCAGTATCCGGAGATCGACAGGTCCTCGCGCGGGACCTGCTTCTCCACCCGCAGCAGCCGGCGCAGCTCCTTCACGAAACCCGCCTCGCCGTGCACGAACGCCTGCAGCCGGCCCGTGGGGAAGTCCAGCCCCCGTACGGCCTCCAGCAGGGCCTCGCCGACCGGGCGGTCCCCGCGGTGCAGCCAGACGACGGCGGCAGCGGAGTCGATCTTCTGCTCCTCCCGCGGGCCGGCCACCTCCACGAAGGCGTGCGCGCGGGCGCCGTCGGGCAGCGACTCCAGCGCCCGGGCGATCGCCGGCAGCGCGCTCTCGTCACCGGCGAGCAGATGCCAGTCGGCCGTCGGATCGGGGGCGTAGGCACCGCCGGGACCCATGAAGCGCACGGTCTCGCCGGGCCGCACCCGGGTGGCCCAGGGACCGGCCAGGCCCTCGTCGCCGTGGATGACGAAGTCCAGTGTCATCTCGCGCAGTCCGGGGTCCCAGGCGCGCACGGTGTACGTCCGGGTCACCGGCCACTGCTCGCGGGGGAACTCCTCGCGGATGCGCTCCAGGTCGAACGGCTCCGGATAGCTCACGCCCGCGGGGCCGAAAAGCAGCTTCACGTAGTGGTCGGTGCAGGTGTCCGCGGCGAAGTCGGCGAGGCCTTCACCGCCGAGCACCACGCGCTGCATGTGCGGGGTGAGCCGCTCGGTGCGGACCACCTGGGCGGTACGGGTCTTGCGCGGCTTGCGTCCCGGGCGCTCTGCCATCACGGACCTCCTGCAAAGGGGTTAGGTTTACCTAAGTTAGCACCTCACCCACGGGTCACGTGATTCATGATTGACCGCACGGGCCGCCCTTTGCCGGGAATTTCCGGTCAAGGTCATGCGGCCAGCGTCGTCAGCAGCCGCTGCAGGGAGCCGCCGAGCCCCCAGCGGACGGCCAGCCGCTCCAGCGCCGCCGGGTCGCGCGGGGCGTGCGGCAGCGCCGTGTCGACGGCCGGCAGCGGCACGTCGGCGGCCACCCGCACCACCGTCGGGGCGACCGCGACGTACGGCCGGGCCTCGTCGAGCCGCTTGCGCTGCGACGGCGTGAGCCTCGCCGCCGGGTCGTCCAGCGCGGCCATGATCCCGTCCAGGTCGCCGAACTCGGCGAGCAGCTTGGCGGCCGTCTTCTCGCCGATCCCGGCCACGCCCGGCAGGCCGTCGCTCGGGTCGCCGCGCAGCAGCGCCAGGTCCGCGTACCCCCGCCCGTCGACACCGTACTTCTCGCGCAGCACCGCCTCGTCGGTCAGCTGGAGCGTGCCGACGCCCTTCAGCGGGTACAGCACTCGGATCCCGCGCGCGTCGTCCACCAGCTGGTACAGATCGCGGTCACCGGTGACGATGTCCACCGGGCCCTCGGCGTGCGCGGTGAACGTGCCGATCACGTCGTCCGCCTCGTACTCCGCGACGCCGACCCGCGCGATCCCGATCGCGTCCAGCACCTCCTCGATGACCGGCACCTGCGGGGCCAGGGTGTCCGGCACCTCCTCCTCGTCCGGCCCGGCCGCGCGCTCCTCGGCGACCCGGTGCGCCTTGTAGGTGGGGATGAGGTCCACCCGCCACTGCGGGCGCCAGTCGGCGTCCATGCACGCCACCAGGTGCTCCGGCCGGTGGTCCTTGACCAGCCGGTCGATGAAGTCCAGCAGCCCGCGCACGGCGTTCACCGGCGTGCCGTCGGGGGCCTTCACGGAGTCCGGGACGCCGAAGTAGGCGCGGAAGTACAGCGATGCGGTGTCGAGCAGCATGAGTCGTCCGGTCACGCTCGCATCATGCCGCACCCCACTGACAGCGCGGCCGAGCCGCGACGCCGGTGACCCACGGGACATGTGAGGTGGAACACTTAAAAGTTTGACCATCTTCATACCGGGGAGGCGCGGCTTCTGCCCTGTCCCCCGATCCGAGAGGCACGCGTGTCAGCCAGGCTTGAGGCGGAGCACCTGTTCAAGGTGTTCGGCAGACGACCGGACGAGGCGGTGGAGCGCCTGCGACAGGGCGCCGACCGGGAGGAACTACGGGCCGACGGCACCACCGCCGCTGTGATCGACGCCTCCTTCAGCGTCGGCGAGGGCGAGATCTTCGTCGTCATGGGCCTGTCGGGCTCCGGGAAGTCCACCCTGCTGCGCATGCTCAACGGGCTGCTGGAGCCGACCGCGGGCAGCGTGCGGTTCGACGGCCAGGACCTGACCGCACTCACCGACCGCGCACTGCGCGAGGTCCGCTCCCGCAAGATCAGCATGGTCTTCCAGCACTTCGCGCTCTTCCCGCACCGCAGCGTGCGTGACAACGCCGCCTACGGCCTGGACGTGCAGGGCGTGCCCCGCGCCGAGCGCGAGCGCCGCGCCGACGAGGCGCTCGCCCTGTGCGGCCTGGCCGGCTGGGAGAAGTCCTGGCCCGACGAGCTGTCCGGCGGCATGCAGCAGCGCGTCGGCCTCGCCCGCGCCCTCGCCACCGACGCGGACCTGCTGCTGATGGACGAGTCCTTCAGCGCCCTGGACCCGCTGATCCGCCGCGACATGCAGGACCAGCTGCTCGAACTCCAGAAGACCCTGAAGAAGACGATCGTCTTCATCACCCACGACCTCAACGAGGCCATGCGTCTGGGCGACCGCATCGCGGTGATGCGCGACGGCCGGATCGTGCAGACCGGCACCGCCGAGGACATCCTGCTGCGGCCCGCGAACGACTACGTCGCCTCCTTCATCCAGGACGTCGACCGCTCCCGCGTGCTGACGGCGGGCGCCCTCATGGACACCTCCGTCACCGCCGACGCCCCGCTGTGCGGCTGCGAGACCGCCACCCGCGGGACGTCCTTCACACGGCTGTGCGCGATCAGCGCCCGGCTGTCCCACCGCGTCAGCGTCGTGGACGAGTCGAACCGGGTGATCGGTGTCGTGCCCAGGCAGCGGCTGATCGGCTTCCTCGGTGAGGAGACGGACCATCCCGTGCCCTGCGACAACCCGGACGGGAAGGTGGCCGGCCGTGCCTAGGATCCACCTCGGCGACTGGGTCGACTCCGGCGTCAACTGGCTGGTCGACCACCTCTCCTGGCTCTTCGACGCCGTCAAGGCCGTCATGGAGGGCATGTACAACGGCATCGACGCCGTCCTCGGCGCCCCCCAGCCGCTGCTGACGGCCGGCATCCTCGCCGTCCTCGCCTGGTGGCTGCGAGGCCTCGCCGCCGGCGTCCTCGCCCTCGCCGGTTTCGCGCTGGTCGACTCGCTCCAGCTGTGGGACCAGGCCATGTCCACGCTCGCCCTGGTCCTCGTGGCGACCGTGCTCGCGCTGGTGATCTCCGTCCCGCTGGGCATCTGGGCCGCCCGCTCCAAGGCGGTGGGCGCCGCCGTACGGCCCGTCCTGGACCTGCTGCAGACCATGCCCTCGATGGTCCTGCTGATCCCGGCCATGCTCTTCTTCGGCCTCGGCACCGCCGCCGGTGTCGTCGCCACGCTGATCTTCGCGCTCGCGCCCGGCGTCCGCATGACCGAGCTGGGCATCCGCCAGGTCGACGCCGACCTGGTCGAGGCCGCCGAGGCGTTCGGCACCACCCCGCGCGACATCCTCTTCCGCGTCCAGCTGCCGCTCGCCCTGCCGACCATCATGGCCGGCGTCAACCAGGTGATCATGCTGGGCCTGTCCATGGTCGTCATCGCCGGCATGGTCGGCACCGGGGGCCTCGGCGGCGCCGTGAACGAGGCCATCGGCCAGCTCGACATCGGCTACGGCTTCGAGGCGGGCGTCGGCATCGTCGTCCTCGCCATCTACCTGGACCGGATCACCGGCGCCCTCGGCACCCAGCTCTCCCCCCAGGGCCGCCGGGTACTCGCCAAGGCCCCCACGCGCGCGTGGTCGTACCGCCCGCGGCCGGTCGTCGCGGTCGCCGGGGTGGTCGTGCTCGCCCTCGTCGCGGGCGGCCTCGGGATCTTCGGCTCCTCCGCCGGCTCCGCGGAGGCCTCGGGCACCGACGTCGGCAAGGGCAAGCAGATCAAGATCGGCTACATCCCCTGGGACGAGGGCGTCGCCTCCACCTTCCTCTGGAAGGAGATGCTGGAGGAACGCGGCTTCAAGGTCACCGCCACCCAGTACGCCGCCGGCCCCCTCTACACCGGCCTCGCCACCGGCCAGCTCGACGTCGAGACCGACTCCTGGCTGCCCACCACGCACGCCGAGTACTGGAAGAAGTACGGCAAGCAGCTCGACGACCTCGGCTCCTGGTTCGGCCCCACCTCCCTTGAGCTGACCGTGCCCTCGTACGTGAAGGACGTGAACTCGCTGGCCGACCTCAAGGCGCACGCCTCCGAGTTCGGCGGGAAGATCGTCGGCATCGAGCCCAGCGCGGGCGAGATGGGCCTGCTCAAGAGCAAGGTCCTCAGGGCGTACGGCCTCGACGGCACCTATCAGGTGATCGACGGCTCCACCCCGGCCATGCTGGCCGAGCTGAAGCGCGCCTACGCCAAGAAGCAGCCGGTCGTCGTCACCCTGTGGTCCCCGCACTGGGCCTACAGCGACTACGACCTGAAGAAGCTGAAGGACCCGCAGGGCGCCTGGGGCAAGGGCGACGGCGTGCACACCCTGACCCGCAAGGGATTCGCCCAGGACAACCCCCAGGTGGGCAGGTGGCTGAAGAACTTCTCCATGACCGAGAAGCAGCTCACGAGCCTGGAGTCGCAGATCCAGGGGGCAGGCAAGGGCAAGGAGCAGGACGCCGTCCGCGCCTGGCTGCGCGCGCACCCGGGCCTGGTCGACCAGCTGGCCCCGGTCGCCAAGGACACCAAGAGCCGGGCGGCCGGGTGAGCTGACCGCACCGGCCGCCGCCCGAGGGGCGGGGGGCGGCCGGGCCCCCCGGGGGGGGCGGGGGGGGCCCCCCCCCCGCGGCGTCTCGGCCGACGCCCGCCGCGGGGGGGTGGTGGTCGTTGTGTAGGGTGGGGTCCCGCGCGGCGGCGCGG